>JBKDXO010000146.1:0-21293 GCA_046306195.1 Planctomycetota bacterium
GGGGAGGATTTGATGTTGCGCTGTGGTGTCAATTTCGCGTTGCGGGCGAATCTGCCACAGTTGGTTGGACGGCAGTAAAGCTCGGATTGAGTCCCGGTGCAGGCGGCACGCAACGCCTGCCTCGACTGGCTGGTTTGATCAAAGCGGCAGATTTGTGTACCAGCGGCGAGTTGATCTCTGCGACGGAAGCTAGCCAGGCCGGCATCATCGATCGCATCGTCGAAGGTGATTTGCTCGACGGAGCTGTCGCTTTCGTCCGCGAAGCGGCTGCGGGTAGCGGGACGCACCGGAAGACCCGTGAGCTGGTGATCCCTCCTTACGATCCCCAAGAGTTTGCGGCGTTGAAGGGGGCTGTTGCGAAGCGATCGCGAGGACTGACAGCTCCCCTCAAAGCTCTCGAGGCAGTCGAGGCAGCCACGCTCCCTTTTGCAGAAGGCATGCAACGCGAAAGTCAAATTTTCAGAGACTGCATGTTCTCGGAGCAATCAAAAGCCTTGATCCATGCTTTCTTTGGCGAACGCATTGTCGGCAAGGTTCCGGGGATCGACAAAGACACTTCGAAACTCCCGATTCGCATGGCCGCCGTTGTCGGCGCGGGCACGATGGGGGGTGGAATCGCCATGAACTACGCCAACGCCGGCATTCCTGTCCTGCTCAAGGAAGCAACCCAGGAAATGCTCGACAAAGGGCTCGCGATCATTCGGAGGAATTACGCGGCGACGGTTCAGAAAGGTCGTTTGACCCAGGAGCAAATGGAGCAGCGCATGGCGTTGATTCAGCCAACGCTGACCTACGACCGCTTTCGAGAAGCGGATATCGTGGTCGAAGCTGTCTTCGAGGGGATGGAACTCAAGAAGAAAGTTTTTGGTGAGCTGGACAAGGTGACTCGGCCGGATGCTATTCTCGCATCCAACACCTCGACACTCGACATCGACGAGATTGCTGCGGCGACCAGCCGGCCGCAACAAGTGATCGGCCATCACTTTTTTAGTCCCGCCAACGTCATGCGGCTCCTGGAGATCGTCCGGGGCAAGCAAACGAGCCCGCAAGTCATTGCGACGTCGATGGCCTTGGCCAAGACGATTGCAAAGGTCGGAGTGCTGGTCGGTAACTGTCATGGTTTTGTCGGCAATCGGATGTTCGCTCCCTATCTTCGCGAAGCTCAGTTTTTGGTGGAGGAGGGAGCGCGGGTCGAAGAAGTCGATGCGGCCATGGTGTCGTTTGGAATGGCGCTTGGACCGTTGGCTGTCGCCGATTTGGCCGGGCTGGACGTCGGTTGGCGGATCAAAAATGAAATACGCCATCTCATCCCCGAGGACATTCGGCAGCCGTTGGTCGCGGATGTCCTTTATGAACGGGGCCGGTATGGACAGAAGACCGGTGCGGGTTGGTATCGCTACCCCGAAGGAAGTCGCGCTCCGGTGCCCGACCCTGAAGTTCAAACGCTGATCGAAGAGGTTGCGAAGAACGCGGGGATCGCGAGACGAAGCATTCCATCCGACGAAATCGTCGAGCGAATCGTTTACGCCCTGATCAACGAAGGGGCGAAGATTCTGGGTGAGGGCATCGCATTGCGGGCGGTCGACATCGATATCATCTACATCTATGGCTATGGATTTCCGGCCTATCGCGGTGGACCCATGTGGTATGCCGATACGGTCGGAATCAAAAATGTCTATGAGCGTATTGGCGAGTTTGAGGAACAACACGGGAAGGACTGGACTCCCGCCCCTCTCTTGAAGCAACTCGCGGAAGCCGGAAAGAATTTTGCTGACCTCGACAAAGGGCAGATGTGACAAGCATGGCCGATAACCCTGAAACCAAACGTCCAGCCCAAGTCAATATTGAAGACGTCCGACAGTTGCCGCGTACCCATCAGGCTCAGATACCTGAAGACTATTTGGACTTGATGGGGCACATGAATGTCATGTGGTATACGCATCTATTCGCCCATGCAGTGGGCGGGCTCTCCAAATACCTGGGAATGAATCGCGATTATTTCGTGAACAACCAAGCGGGTACTTTCGTCCTGAAACAGTATGTCAACTATCTCGTCGAGGTCCGATTTGGCGAGCAGGTCTCGATATACACGCGACTTTTAGGTCGTTCGCCGAAACGAGTCCATTTGATGCACTTTATGGTAAAAGACGGACCCGACGTCCTCGCCTCGACGTCAGAGCTGCTGTTGACCCACATCGACATGCGAACCCGTCGCAGTTCCCCATTCTTGCCGGAGATTTCTCAAAGCATCGACCGATTGCTGGTGGAACACTCCGCACTGAGTTGGCCTGCACCGCTCGCCGGGCCGATTCAACCCTAGTCTGAACGCGGACTGCTCAACGACGGTTACTGAGCCGCTGCATACTCCTGTCGCAGTTCCCGCTTGAGTATCTTGCCAACGGGGCTCTTGGGAAGGTCGGCGCGGAAGATAACCTTGGACGGCACCTTGAACTTGTTCACAAAGCCTGCGACGTGCTGTTGGATTTCGGTCTCGGTGGCGGATTGCCCGGGTCGCAACACGACCACGGCGCAGACCTGTTCGCCAAAGGTTTCATCCGGGATACCAATCACGGCGGTTTCGGCCACCGCTGGATGCTGGTAAATCGCATCTTCGATCTCGCGAGGAGAAATGTTCTCTCCCCCTTTGATGATTAAGTCTTTCTTGCGTCCCGTGATGTAAAGATAGCCGTCAGCGTCGACGCGACCGAGATCACCGGTATGCAACCAACCGCTTCGCATGGCGGCTTGCGTGGTTTCCGGATCCTTCCAATAACCTCGCATGACATGCGGGCCGCGAACACAGACCTCTCCCTCCGTATCGGTCGGAACCGGCTGGTCCTTGTCGTCGAGAATGATCAGTTCGAATTCATGCAAGGGTAGCCCTACGGACCCGACGCGATGCGGTTGACTGTCATGATAGCTGCTGATCGCGCAGGTAGCTTCGGAGCATCCATAGCCATCCTTGATTCGGCAATGGAACGTCCGTTCGAATTCGACCCGGACTTCGTCCGGAGTAGCTGCGCCGCCAGTACTCACCATTTCCAAACTGGAACAGTCGTATTGCTGGCGGTCTGGAAAATTGAGCAAATACGTCAACATGGTCGGCACGACGGAGAATCGAGCTACTTTGAAGTTCTGAATGGTTTCAAAGATTTTACGAGTATCCCAGGTCGGCATGATGACCAATCGTTGGCCGCATATCGCCACAATGTTCATGCACAGTACCCCGAAGACGTGGCTGAGCGGCAATACTTGCATCGTCGTCACGTAGGGAGGCATGTCCAACAAGCGAGCGGCGGCTTGAACATTGACGAGTAGATTTTTGTGGCTTTGCATGACGCCTTTCGGGAATCCGGTTGTCCCCGAGGTGTAGATAAGCATTGCCAAGTCATCCTGGTCGCAGTCATGCATCGTTGTGATAGGCTGGGCTTCGGCCATCAACGGTTCGAGTGGAATCGTCGATGCCAGTTCGCAGGGTCCGTGAACGAGGATCGATTGCAGACTAGAGAGGTTCTCCGCAGCCTCGACGACTCGGGGGGCGAGCGGAGACGATGTAATCGCGAGCTTCGCTCCGGAATGCTCAAGGACGTAGCGAACTTCGCGAGCTACCCATTGAGGAGTGACAGGGATAATGACTGCCCCCAATCGCCAGATCGCATGGAAAGCGTCCAAGACGGTTGGATCGTTCGCCATCATGACGAGCACTCGATCGCCTGGTTGGACCCCTTGATCGCGCAAGACGCTCGCCAGTTTCTCAGCCGATAGCAACCGTTCCCGATTGCTGTGCCATCGCCCGTCATGATAGACACATGGATACTCGCCGAAGCGTTCGATGCTATCGATAATAAGTTGAGCAACGTTCATGGTTTGGTAGGAGAAGGTGAGGGGCGTGTTTGGATACTGCGACTTGAAGACTGAGAGGCATTGTGCTGCCCGATGAGAACGCTGTAAAACGAACCTCGCCAGTTTACCGTCCGTTCGGTGGACTACAAGTCGAGGAGAAGACAGCCCAGGAAAACCACGTCGGCTCCTTTCGAATGTCTCGTTGTTCGAACGTCTCTTTGTACGCGACGTTTCACTCCCGGGGTGCCGTCCACTCGGCGGTGCCTGGCCCGATTTAACGGCATGCGCCGGACACAACCGGCCGCAAAACCTCGTTTGGTCAGTGAAAACCAGGTCCGCTGAAGCGGAATCACGACGCGTCGGCTACGTGCGAATCCTCTGCCAGAACGGGCTGCGCGATCTTCATGGCCGAAATGGGACATTTCTTTGTCGGCGATAGGCTTGCTCTGCTATAGGCTTGCGGGGAAGTTTCTCTCATAATGGATATCGTCGTTCGGCGGGGAAATTCCACGCTGGCCTCTGATGGTCTTCTTGTCTTCCTCATTTCTGCGGATACCTTCCCTGTGAATCACACATTCCGACTAGCGATTGTTTTGGCAGGTGCTCTGTTTGCCACGCAGTTTAACGACATGGTCGTAGCTCAGGATACTCCGTCGTCCGCGGCCCTGCCTGCGAGTGGCTCGTCAGTCGTCGCAATCCCGTGTGGTGACGATGCACAGCATCGGCTGCAATCGGCGTTGATCCTGGCGGCACCCGGGGACGTCATTCAACTCGAGGAGGGGAACTATCGGTTCGATACCGAACTGAATATCACTTGCCCCAACCTCACCATTCGCGGAGCGGGGAGAGACAAAACGATTCTGTCTTTCAAAAATCAGGTTGCCGGTGGCGGAGGAATATTGGGGACAGGCAATGGATTGGTGATCCAGGACCTGGCGGTCGAAGACACGTCGGGCAATGCGATCAAAGTCCTTGGGGCGCGTGACGTGACGTTCCAACGTGTTCGCGTCGAATGGACCAACGGTCCCGATCCCGCCAATGGAGCGTATGGTCTCTACCCGGTCGAGTGCCGCAATGTGCTGATCGAAGATTGCATCGCAATCGGCGCTTCGGATGCTGGAATCTACGTCGGGCAGTCGCAGGATGTGGTCGTGCGGGGATGCCGAGCCGAACGAAACGTCGCAGGGATCGAGATCGAAAACAGTTTGCGCGCGGATGTCTACGACAATATCGCAACCAACAACACAGGCGGATTACTCATCTTTGATCTCCCCGATTTGATTCTGAAGAACGGTGGTTTCGTTCGAATCTTCCGAAATCGCGTCGAAGGAAACAACCACAAGAACTTCGCGCAACCCGGCGCCATCGTCGGAGAGGTTCCGCCAGGGACCGGAGTCATGTTGATGTCGACCGATCACGTCGAGATCTTCGACAACGATATCGTAGATAATCAAACCAGCAATATTGTGATCGTCAGCTATCTGATCACCGAACGAAAACTCAATGACAAGCTTTACGATCCCTATGCAGAAGCCTTCTCCATTCATGACAATCGCATTTCGGGCGGTGGCAAAAAGCCTTCGGGGAAAATCGGGAAGATGCTCGCGCCAGTCGTCGGCGTACCGTTCCCTGATATCTTTTTCGATGGGATTGTCGACGAGAAGAAATGCGTGGACGGCAAACTGCCTCCAGAACTGCGAGGACGCATTCGCGAAAACGCGAGTACGACATTCGCCAACGTCCACATCGACACTTTCTCGCCTGCGAATCTTTTCAACGGCAAGTACAAGATCGATCGAGCCGCCGATGCCTTCGATGGCGTCGCTGCTCCGATCGCGCCGGTCGCATTGCAGCCTCATGCGGTTTCCGAATCCGATGGCCGATCTGCAGCCGCAATCTATCGTAGGGCCCCCAAAAAACTTTCGGAATGGAAGCTTTTCGAACAGAACGATTCGCGGTGGGTGCGAGCGGCGGATACGGTTCTGTACGATCTGAACACCCATCTCTATTCCGACGACACGATCAAGCATCGATGGTTCCGATTGCCTGCGGGAGCGACCATCGGTTGGACCGACCACGGGTCGCTTGATTTTCCGGTCGGCACCGTGATCGCAAAAACGTTTGCCTACCCGGATTCGACCGACGACGCGACGCCCGGCGAGCGTTACTTGGAAACACGGATCGAATTCCGTGAGCCCTCGGGTTGGTACGGTTACTCCTACGCATGGAACGAGGAGCAGACGGATGCAGAGTTGCGGTTGGGCGGCGGACGTGTCGAAGCGCAATGGACCGATGCAAAAGGGGAGTTGCAAACCAATCGATACGAGATCCCCAACGCCAACCAATGCTTGACCTGCCACAGCCAAAACGACAAGTATGAGCCCCTGGGTCCGACGGCCCGCAATCTGAATCGCAAGGGAAGTCCAGTCGCAGAGCACGCGCAGCTTGTGGCTTGGATGCGCGATGGGATTTTGGCGGGTGCGCCGGAGCCTGCCGAGCATCCCACGCTCGCTCGGTTCAACGATCCAGCGACCGGCTCCGTCGACCAGCGCGCTCGCGCATGGCTTGAAGTGAATTGCGCCCACTGTCATAACCCCGCCGGTTCCGCTCGAACCACCGGTTTGGATCTGAGCCTTGCGCAGAGCGATCCTGCCAAGTGGGGTGTGATGAAATCTCCCGTGGCGGCCGGTAAGGGGTCGGGGGGACGCAAGTACGATATCATTCCGGGCAAGCCGGACGAATCGATCTTGATGTATCGATTGGAAATCGACGATGTCGGAGCGAGGATGCCCAATCTGGCCCGCAACCGAACCTTCGAAGAAGGAAACGCCCTCATTCGCGAGTGGATTGCGAGCCTTGGTGAAGCCGACTCGACGGAATCACAGCAGTAGAGGTGCGATCCGGCCAGACGGCTTGCGCCGCTCCGTTTTCATGCGTGGTATTGTGCGCCCTGCATTGCTAGGAACTGTCTCGAGAACTTCGGCATCAGTAAGCATCAATGCCGTGGCTAGCAGAGCCACGGTATGATTGCCATTTGTTCGGAAAGGCCTGAAACGCCGAGAACGACGCGAAAGCAATCGTGGGCGGAATCGCGGCGAGGACGGCTCGCGCGATTCGACGGATATCAAACCGGCCTCAGCTTAGGATCGATTGGATCACGTTGCCGTGAACGTCGGTCAAACGGAAATCGCGGCCTTGGTAACGATAGGTCAATCGCGTGTGATCGAAACCGAGCAGCTGCAGAATCGTCGCTTGCAGATCGTGTACTTGGACAGGATTGTCGACCGCATTGAATCCAAGTTCATCGGAGCCGCCGTGCACATAACCATGCTTGAGCCCCCCGCCCGCCATCCAGATGCAGAATGACCGATTGTGGTGGTCTCGCCCGTCGTTGCCTCCTTGTACCATTGGCGTTCGTCCAAACTCGCCACCCCAGATGACGAGCGTGTCGTCGAGCAACCCGAGCCGCTTGAGATCCTTCACAAGCGCTGCGCTGGGGCGATCGGTGGTATTGGCATTGTTCTTGACGTCGGCAGCTAAGTTGCCGTGCTGATCCCAGGCCTCGTGGAACAACTGCACGAACCGCACACCGCGTTGAAGCAATCGCCTCGCGAGCAAGCAGTTGCGGGCAAAGCTGGCTTCCTTGGGATCCTTGACCCCGTAGAGTTCCAGAGTTTCTGGCGACTCCTTGCTGAGATCCATCAGTTCCGGCGCGCTGGACTGCAGGCGATACGCCATCTCGTAGCTGTAGATACGGGCCGCAATCTCCGGATCGCCGACTTGCTCGAGCGAGAGTTGGTTGAGCCGCGTCAGCGTATCGATCGACTCCTTCTGAGCTTGATTGTCGACCCCTTTGGGATTCGACAAATATAGGACGGGATCACCGGCGCTCCGCAAAGGGATCCCGCCATAGGCCGTAGGGAGGAAACCGCAGCCGTAGTTGCTGGCCCCACCGCTTGTTCCCTTGGCGCTGGTCAGCACGACAAAACCAGGAAGGTCGCTGGCTTCGGATCCGAGTCCATAGAGGGTCCAAGATCCGAGACTGGGGCGACCGAATTGCTCCGACCCGGTATTCATGAAGATCTGACCCGGCGCATGATTGACGGCGGTTGTCTGCATCGATCGAATCAAGCAGATGTCGTCCGCGATACTGCCGGTGTGCGGCAGCAACTCGCTCAATTCCATCCCGCATTGGCCTTGCGGAGAAAACGTGTACTTGGGACCGAGGAGGGCAGAGTTAGGATTGATGAACGCGGCGCGATAGCCCTTGAGCAATTCCGCAGGAGGAAGCTGTCCATTCCGTTTGGCCAATTCCGGTTTCGGATCATAAAGTTCCAATTGGCTGGGCGCGCCGGCTTGGAACATGTAAACCACACGTTTCACCTTGGGAGGGAAATGCGGTTGCCGCGGAGCGAGCGGTCGGTTGGAGGAATCCGGATCGCGATCCCCATCGGGCGACTTGGCAACCAGATCGTTCGCGAGGAGTTGGGAGGCCGCGATCCCGGCCAGTCCGACCCCGCATTCGCGAAAGAACCAGCGTCGGCGTAGGAGTGCCGCTCGGGCTTGATGCAGTTGTTGAGCATGGGAAATCATGGTCGTTCCTCGGTTTTGCGTTTTACACCAGTATATCTCGGATCACGCGACCTTCCTCGGTGGGTCCGATCAAACGATTGAACAATCCTTGGTATTCGAGGCCGAATCGGTAGGGATCGAAACCGAGCAGATGGAGCAACGTGGCCTGCAAATCCCTCGGTGTCACCGCATTTTCCGTGACGTAATAACCGATCGGGTCCGTTTGACCGAAAGCGACACCGCCTTGGATGCCCCCGCCGGCCATGAACATGGTGTACGCGTACGGATGGTGGTCACGGCCAAAGAATCCTTTGGTGGGCGTATCGCGCACATTGTTTTGGGACATGGGAGTCCGTCCAAACTCGCCACCCCAGATCACCAGGGTCGACTCGAGCAGCCCGCGTTGTTTCAGGTCGGTGATCAGGGCCGCCACCGGCCGGTCGATCTGTTGGCATTTGATCGGCAAGGTTTCATCGATCGATTCGCCTGGGGATGATCCGTGATGGTCCCAGCCCCAGTCATAGATCTGCACAAAGCGGACACCGGACTCGACAAGTCGCCGTGCGAGCAGGCAATTGTTCGCAAACGTGGGGTCGTTCCCTTGATAGAAAACACGAGGGTCAACCTCGGATTCCGCGCGCGACACAAAGCCAGGCTTCGCACCATACAGGTCGAGCGTCTGCTGGGATTCGCGAGACAGATCCATCACCTCCGGTACCGACATTTGCATGCGGTAGGCGAGTTCATACTGTTCGATCCGAGTCATTGTTTCCGGATCGCCGAGCTTCGTGTAATGTTCTTGGTTCATGTCCCGGAGGGTGCTGAGCATGTCGCGCCGCAAGGAGCGATCGACGCCTGCTGGATTGGATAGATAGAAGACCGGATCGCTGGTCGTTCGGCACTGCACTCCTTGGTACACCGAAGGCAGGAACCCGCTTCCCCACAGACTTTTTCCGGCATCCGGTGTTTTGCCTCCCGACAGCAGGACGACGAAGCCTGGCAAATCCTCGTTTTCGGTCCCTCGTCCGTATGTCGTCCAGGAACCGATCGAGGGATACCCCAGCCGCGCCTGGCCGGTATGAACCAACAACTGCGCCGGAGAATGATTGAATTGATCGGTCGTCATGGAACGGATGACTGCCAGATCATCGATACACTTGGCAATATTGGGCAGTAGTTCGGAGACCCATTGTCCGCTCTGACCTTGCTGCTGGAACTGGAACATGGGACCGAGCATCTTCGGGATCCCCTTGATGAAGGCGAATCGTTTTCCTTCGAGGTATTCCTTGGGGCAGTCCTTGCCCGAGTATTGGTTGAGTTCCGGTTTGTAGTCGAACAGTTCCAGTTGTGATGGCGAGCCCGCCATGTGCAAATAGATCACGCGCTGAGCTCGGGCCGGGAGCGGTGGCGCTTTCGGACGAAGCGGTTTTCCATTTGTATCGGTCTCCGCAGCGACCGCGCCTTGAGTCCCGTGCATCGCGGCCAACGCCATCGCGCCGAGTCCCAATCCGCTGCGGCCCAAAAAATGCCGGCGCGTTTGGTGGGTGAGATCCACAGTTCGACGAGCAAAACGTTCGTAGGGGTTCATGGTCGCATCAGGAATTCATCGAGGTTGAGGACCGTGCTGGTCAACGTCGACCAGGCAGCCAACTCGTCGGCGGCAATCGTGGAGTCGAGCGGGAACGCGGCCGATTCTAGCAAACGAGCGGCATCGGCTGTTCGCATGGCGTAATGCAAACGCGATCGCGCGAGCAAGTCCAGCAATCGTTTGCGTTCGGTATCGGAGATGGGACGGGACATCGCATGCAGAAACCCTTGCTCGAGCCGTTCCGTGTCGCTGCTGGAAGACTGCAGCCACTGCTGGGCCATCGCCAAAGCAGCTTCGACATACACCGGGTCGTTGAGGGTGACGAGGGCTTGCAGCGGTGTGTTCGTCGCTATGCGACGAATCTGACAGACCTCGCGCGTCGTCGCATCAAACGTTTCCATCGAAGGATAAGGAGTCGTCCGTTTCCAAAACGTATAGATACCGCGTCGGAATCGATCTTCGCCCGGACTGGTGATCCATTTCGCACCCGAGTAGGTCGATCGCCACAGACCATCTGGCTGCGGCGGCATGACCGGTGGCCCACCTCGTTTGCTGGAGAGCAAACCCGCAACAGCCAAGGCCTGGTCACGGACCACTTCAGCCGTCAACCGAAAACGCGAGGATCGACTGAAATAGCGGTTCTGAGGATCGCGATCGCGCCGCGAATCGTCGAAGACAAAACTCTGCTGATAGGTATTCGAAAGGACGATCGCCTTGATCAAACGCTTGATCGACCAATCGAATTCGTCCCGGAACTGGATCGCCAGCTCATCGAGCAGCTCCGGGTGGGATGGCAAGGCGCCTTGGGATCCGAAGTCTTCCTCCGTTTCTACGATGCCCCGTCCGAAGATCTGCGACCAGATTCGATTGGCCATGACGCGCGGGGTCAGCGGATTGTTGGCATCGACCAACCACATCGCGGCATGCAACCGAGTCGGGGCTTCCATTCGAAGATCCGACGGATACAAAGGGAGAATCGATGCCATGACCTCGGCTCCAGGATCGAGGAAGCTGCCGCGTTGATGCACTCGTGTCATCCGTCTCGCGTTGGGAGCCAGTTCCTTGATAACGGGTAGCTTTGCGACTGAATCGCGGAGCGAAGCAAGTTGTTTCTCGACAGACTCGAGGGCTTTTGCAGCGGACTCCACTTCGGGAACGGCATCCACCCACAGCGGGCCGTCGAGAGCGCTGCTGGTCGCGATACGGAATCGCCGCATCATCAGTCGGCCGCCGAACTGCTGGACGAGCGTAACTCGCAACCGTTCCCCGTGGGAGCATTGCAACGGAGTTTTGATCGCGAAAATGGCCCAGTGGGATTGCCGTTGTTTCGGCGCAATTGCCCAGCCGGTTTTCGGATCGCCATCGATCGCACCCTGTACCGACCAACCGGCCTGTTCAAAACTCGCTTTGGGATCGGAGAGAGGGACAGGTGCCCAATCCCAGGTACCCTCGTCGTTGCGGCGACCTCGTTCGAGGACAAATTCGTTGATCACGAAGTTTGGATCTGCTGGGTTTAGACCAAGTAGACCGTTCGGTTGGTCCGTGGTCGGAGCGGACAAAAGGGCCTCGATCCGAACATGGTGCATGGTGTCCGTGGGTGGCTCGACCTCGACAATGTAAGTATCGCGCTCGGGGCGATCCGGAGATGCCGCCAACGAGCGATCGGGCTCGATTTGAATGGCAGCTTGGCTTTCGGCGGTCGCTTCGATCGGCTTTGCGTGTTGCCACCTGGCCTCGACGGCGGCCGCGTGCGCCTCGCGAGCACTGCTGAGGAACTGATTGGCGAGCTGCCGCTGACCGTCGACCCTCACCAGTTCCGATTGCTGGGCGAAGGTTGGCAAAGAAATGCGGGGTTCGTCATCGTAGCGATCGGCATCCTCGGTTTGGTTGAAGACCGCATAGAAACGATAATAGTCCTCGATCGTGATCGGATCGTATTTGTGCGAGTGGCACTTGGCGCAGCCCATCGTCAATCCCATCCAGACCTGGATCGTGGTATCGATCCGATCCTTGACGGCAGCCACCCGGTACTCCTCGTCGTCGGTCCCTCCCTCGTCGTTGCTGAGAGTGGCTCGATGGAATGCGGTTGCGATCCGTTGATCAAGCGAAGGGCTTTCCAATAGATCGCCCGCGAGTTGTTCGATCGTGAATTGATCGAAAGGCATGTCTCGGTTGAGAGCATCGATCACCCAATCCCGATACGGCCACATGTCTCGTTTGAGGTCTTTTTCGTAGCCTTTGGTATCCGCATAGCGAGCCAGATCGAGCCACATCCTCGCCCAGTGCTCGCCGAACTCCGGACGTCGGAGCAATTCATCGACGAGGTTTACGACAGCCCGATGCCGATCGATATTGGATTCCTGGACAAATCGTTGCACCTGAGTTGCCGATGGTGGCAGGCCGATCACGTCGAGATGGATTCGGCGGACCAGGGTGTAGGGATCGGCGGGGGGCGAAGGCTTGAGATTCTGGGCTTGAAGGGAGGCCAGGACCCACGCGTCGAGGGTGGTGCGCGACCAAGGGTCCGAGCTCGCATCGGGAAGCGGACGCCGCGCGGGAGGCGAGAGCGACCAGTGCGGACCCCAGGCAGCACCTTCGTCAATCCATCGCTTGAGCAATTCCTGTTGCGCCGGAGTCACGGTTTTGCGGGCCGACGGGGGGGGCATGACTTGGTCCGGATCGGCGCTGTTGATCCGTCGCCAGAGCTCGCTTTGCAGAGCGTTTCCGGGCTGGATCATGGAGCGGGCGATCGTTTCGTCATCGAGCCTCAGATCGGCTTGTCGGTGGGCCGGGTCCGGCCCGTGGCAGTGAAAGCAATGCTCGGAGAGGATAGGTCGAATTTGCAGACCAAAGTCGATGCCGGTTGGGGACGCAGTTTGGCCATGGACGGTCGCTTGACAGGCGGCCAGGGAGAGCCCGAGCAAGGCGATCTGCCAACGGGAAGGTTTTTTCGGCAGCGGGGCCTCGGGATTCATGCGCTAATTCTCCAGGGTTTTCCTTCAATTGTAAATCAACGAGGCCGATTTGTATGCCCTGGCGTGTCCGCGTTTGGCCTGGCATTTGCTTAAATGAAGGGCATCGGCAGAGTTGACCTGCCAATACTGGCACCCGAGGAGAGAGTCATGGCGTTTCGCATGGACAAATTAACGATTAAGGCTCAAGAAGCGTTGGTAGGGGCTCAGACGGCCGCGACCACATTTGGCAACCCAGAGATCGAGGGGTTTCATCTGTTGGCAGCGTTGTTGCAGGATCAATCGGGAGTTGTCGTACCGCTCCTGAAGAAGATTGGAGCACCGGTCGACCGAATCCAGTCGACTACCGACAGCGAGATCAAGCGATTCCCGCGGTCCAGTGGAGGCCGGCAACCGGGCATCAGTCCCCATTTGCAGAAGTCGCTCGAGGCGGCCGCATCGGCAGCCGAGGGGATGAAAGACGAATTTGTCAGCACCGAGCATCTGCTGATCGGTCTGTGCCGAGCCGACAAGAATGTGGCTGAGTTGCTCAAGTTGCTCGGAGTGACGGAGAAGGAAATCCTCGCAGGCTTGCAAACGGTGCGAGGCAGTGCGCGAGTGACCGATCAAAATCCCGAAGGAAAATTTCAAGCCCTCGAAAAATACGGCGTCGACCTTGTTGCCCTAGCGGCCAAAAACAAACTCGACCCGGTAATCGGCCGAGACAGTGAAATCCGCCGCGTGATTCAAGTTCTGTCGCGGCGAACGAAGAACAATCCTGTCTTGATCGGCGAACCAGGGGTTGGGAAGACCGCGATCGCCGAAGGGCTTGCCCAACGCATTGTGCAAGGAGACGTCCCTCAATCGCTGAAAAATCGTCGCGTCATCGCGCTCGATATGGGTGGCTTAGTGGCCGGTACCAAGTTCCGAGGGGAGTTCGAAGAGCGGCTCAAGGCTGTGATCCGCGAAGTCAAGGATGCCGAAGGTGAGGTTATTCTGTTCATTGACGAATTGCACACCGTGATCGGAGCAGGATCAGCCGAAGGGTCGAGCGATGCTGCCCAGTTGCTGAAACCGGAACTGGCCCGCGGCCAATTGCGATGCATCGGCGCGACAACGCTCGATGAGTATCGCAAGCACATCGAGAAAGACGCTGCCTTGGAACGACGGTTTCAGCCCGTGTACGTCGGCGAACCTTCGGTCGAGGATACGATCACGATCCTTCGCGGACTCAAGCCCCGGTACGAGGTCCATCATGGGGTCAAGATCCGGGATGCCGCATTGGTCGAAGCGGCCAAGTTGTCGCATCGCTACATCGCCGATCGATTCCTTCCTGACAAGGCGATCGACTTAGTCGACGAGGCCGCTGCGCGGCTCGCGATGGAACGGGACAGCGTTCCCGCCGAAATCGATTCGTTGCAACGGCGATTGCGACAGCTCGAACTCGCGCAGCGCCAGCTCAAGGAAGAGACCGACGAGGAAATCGACGAAGCTCTCGAAGGGATCGAGAACGAAATGGCCCAAGTGCAGCGCGAGTTGGCCAGTTTGCGCGAGCAGTGGGAGTCCGAAAAACTCGGTCTGTCCGATGTAAAATCGGTTCGGCGATCGCTCGATCAAGTCGAGGCGGATTTCCGAAACTTGGAAACGAGCATCAAAGACAAACAATCCTCAGGCATCGGCGTCAACGAAGTCGACTATCAAAAGTTGTTCGAGCTGGACCAAAAGCGACGCAAGCTGCGCGAGCAAGTCGAACAAGAAGATGAGAGCGACAGCAAGCAAGAGACCGAACATCATAAGTTGTTGCGTACCGAGGTAACCGCCGACGAAATCGCTACGGTTGTCAGCGCATGGACCGGAGTTCCCGTGTCGCGGATGCTCGAGTCCGAGCGAAACAAGCTCCTCGTCATGGAAGAGCGATTGCATCAGCGAGTCGTGGGGCAAGACAATGCGGTTGAAGCGATCAGCAACGCAGTGCGTCGCAGCCGCAGCGGGCTGGGGGACCCCAACCGACCGATCGGATCCTTCCTGTTCCTGGGACCGACCGGGGTTGGCAAGACCGAATTGTGCAAGGCGCTTGCAGAGGTCATGTTCGATGACGAGAACGCGATGGTGCGAATCGATATGAGCGAATTCATGGAACGGCACACCGTGTCGCGATTGGTCGGGGCTCCTCCGGGATACGTCGGCTACGAGGAAGGTGGACAATTGACCGAGGCCGTGCGCCGTCGACCGTACAGCGTCGTGTTGCTCGATGAAATCGAAAAGGCACACAACGACGTATTCAACATTCTCTTGCAGCTGCTAGACGATGGGCGATTGACCGATGGCCAGAATCGGACGGTCGACTTTACCAATACGATTGTGGTTATGACCAGCAACGTCGGCAGCCAATTGATTCAGCGGGTGGCGGACGAAGGTGGCGGGAGCGAAGAGATGCACCAGGCGATCCAAGATTCGCTCAAGGCGAGATTCCTCCCCGAGTTCTTGAATCGAATCGACGATATCATCGTGTTCGAACCTCTGCAACGCGAGCAGATCGACAAGATTGTGAGCCTGCAACTCAAACGTCTCGAAAAGCAGTTGGCAGAGAACCATTACCGTCTGACGGTTACCGAGAGGGCGATCGCGGCCATCGGCACCGAGGGATACGATCCGGTGTATGGGGCTCGTCCACTCAAGCGGGTGATTCAGAAGCGGCTGCAGAACCCGATCGCGACCGAGTTGCTGCGGCAGGATGACACGCATGGCGGAAGCATCCATGTCGACTTCGCGAACGACGAGTTCCAGATCCAGACTCTGCCCAGCTAGTGCACGTGCATCTGGCGGAGACGAGCGAGACCATCGAGCAGGGGGCGTTGCTTTCCGTTTGGGGCAATCAAGCCTGCGTTGGGGAAAGGGTGCTCGTAGGCGTCGGCCCCTTGATTCCAGATGATCCCATGCACGGTTCCCTTGGCCATGAGCATTTGAACGATTTCCATCCCGTTGGCGGGCATTCGCTCAACGGCCTGGACCATCACCGTTTCCTCGGAATCCCGCTGCGGCTCGGGGAAAGTGAGCGGCAGTGGATGCTTCCAAGTGGAGACGACTTGCGACTTCGAAATCGCTTCGGGATCGAGTTGCGAAGAGGCAGGGGTTGTTAAGATCCCCATCAGCGGCAATCCGAGGATGTTCCAGTGATCGATCAGATCGGAGATATCGACGAGATCGCGCGGGAGCGAGCCGTGCGGCCAGCAGTTCAGGTTCAATTCAAGGGCCAATCCGGAGAGGCCGAGGTCCAGTCGGATTAATGCATCGGCAAAGTGGAGGGGGCTGATCCCATCGGAGCGCTGGGCCAGAAACTCTGCCCACGGGGTATCGATGTTGACGATGACCGGTGTTTTCGGATCGAGGGTTCGCACCGTCTGAATCAAGCCGACCGCCAGTTGGATGGTTTGTTCGTCAGTCAGCCCAAGGGAATTGGAAGAGTTGAGTCCTCCGCCAGCAGACCAAAGATGGACTTGTCCTCGGTAACGAGTCACCATCTTCGCAGCATGCTCGCACGTGGCTCGATGCAATGATTCAAAGTCGCTGAACAAGTAGAACCACTTTGGGATCGCATGTTGCTGGAGATTCAGCAACGGGCCCGCGAATATTCGGAGTGAATTTTCGCGCGCCCATTGCATTTGGGCATCGATCCTCGCCAGGACTTCGGCGGAATCCTTCCCTTCGATCTGTCCCATCTCCATCGAGACATTCATGGTGTTCATTACCGGCAGGAGGGCGCTGGCTTCCTGCTGCCACGTCGGCGACGGGTTCACGCGAACCCCCATCAACGTGCTGAGACGGGATTCGAATTGATGCCTCGCTTGCAAGGACTGCGAGATGAACGCGCGGGCCAGTGGCTTGGAAGCAGCGATGGCGAGGTCGATCGACTGCTGAGCTTGGGCGCAGAGAACGTCCGGAGCCTCGGTCGAAAGCACCGCTTGGATAAAGGCCGATATCGATTGATCGATGAGGAAATTGAAGGCGTCCGGTAGTTTCAATGCCACCTTTTGCCAATCCAGTCCTCGCCCTCGCACGCGATGCAAGGTTCCGCGGGCCAGTTCCAATTGAAGCCAATAGGGTTGGTCCGAGCATCGCAGAGATCCGGTGGTCAACAGCAACGGACCGTATTCCTTGGTAGGCCAGACAATCGACAGTTTGCCAGACTCGTTGACCGCTCGATCGATGACCAAACAATCATCCTCGATCCGATTGCGACCGGACCATGGAATTCCTTCCAGTCCGGAAACGTAGGCCGTGCTCCAAATTTGCGGATCGTATTCCATGGAATTCGGAATTCGAAATCGCATCTGGCCCATTTACTTCCAACCTGTTCCGCTGTTTCACCACTCCACCTGCGGGAAAAGCCCCCGGTGAGAAGAGCGAAAGTGTAATGGAAACTGCGATTGGCATCAATTTGACCTGGGAGAGCGTGCTTGGAACCCCTCGCATGACGGTTGCCTGCTGGCTCGCATTGCTGGAGTTCTGCGGACAAGAGGGGTATACTGCCGACCCAGATCGGTTCGGCCCGCAGCGCGGGTAGCTGCCGGATCGGTGATCGCATTCGTTGGATTCACGATGAAACGACATGGAAACCGCTATTGAAATCGCTGATCTGACCGTTGCGTACCATCGCAAGCCTGTCCTGTGGGAGATCAGTCTGGCGATCCCAAAAGGAGCTTTGGTCGGGATCGTTGGACCAAATGGCGCCGGGAAGAGCACGCTCATGAAGGCGATGGTGGGGTTGGTCCCGCAAGTCTCCGGCCAAATTCGGATTTTTGACGGTGGCGTGACCGAGAGCCGATCCCGGGTCGCCTATGTGCCACAGCGAGAGAGCGTGGATTGGGATTTTCCCGCATCGGTTCTCGATCTGGTCATGATGGGATTGTATCGGGAGGCAGGCTGGTTCTGGCCGCTGAAAGCAGACCATCGGAAACGAGCCCTGCAAGCCATGGAGCAGGTGGGAATCGCGGACCTGGCTTCACGCCAGATCAGTCAACTGTCGGGCGGCCAGCAGCAGCGAGCGTTTCTGGCTCGTGCCTTGGTTCAGCAAGCCGACCTGTATCTGCTGGACGAGCCGTTCGCAGCGGTCGATGCGGCGACGGAACAATCCATCATGGATCTGCTCCGCAAGTTGCAGTCGGAAGGGAAAACCGTGCTCGTCGTTCATCACGACTTGCACACCGTACCCCTTTACTTCAATTACGTCGTGCTGATCAACGTACGAGCTGTCGCGTGGGGCCGCACGGCGGAAACATTCACGACAGAAAATTTAAAACGGACGTATGGCGGCCGATTGACTATCCTGGATCAAGTGACTGAGGCGATGCGCCGCAGAGTGGTTCAGTAGATAAAGACCATCGCCGGACGGGCGGTGGACCTAAAACCGAACACCGCCACCGATGTTGATAAAGAAGTTGGGAGAATCGTCGCTGAGTCCCCAGCCGAATCGGGAGCCGACTTCGAGATTTTCATGGACCAGATAGTGAGCGCCGGGACTGATGAAGTGCTGCGCGGTTTCCCGTTCGCGGCCGTCGCTGAAAATTCCAAAATACTCGATGTGGGCTTTCCATCGTTCACCGACGGGGAACTTGATCACCGACGACGGCGCCCAAATGCGAAAGTCATCTTCCTCAAAAGATCCTGTATTGTATCGGATCGCTTGATCGAAAACCCAACGGTTCGCAAACGTCCAGCCGCCCACGTAGGTAACCCCTAGATCCGTCGAATTCGATTCACCAGCGACCGGGGTGAACCCCGCCACGATGATTGCGCTTTTCGGGATCCATCCGGATTGGTTAGAGACTCCGTACTTGAGACCATAACTGACGCTCGTCTCTTCCTCGAGTTTTGGCTCATCGGGCAAAACATCTGGAATGTTTCCGGAAACGGGATTCCCTGCACCGCCGATTTCGTAGTTGGTACCAAACCGCAATTCCAAACGTTCCGTGATCCCCCGTCGGACGAGGAGCTCTGGCAAACTATGGGTTTCGTAGACGCGACGATTGTCGATGAACGTGTAGGCGGACTCAAAAATCCAACGACCCTGGCCGACGAGCGACGTCGCGGGCGTGAAAGAATCCCGATCGGTTTCAATTTCTTCGGTGGACCACGCCGAACCTTCGTCGCGGCGGAGCGGTTCGATTTCCTGGGCCGTACCCATCGGGCCGAAACTGAGACTCAACAACCCTACCCCGATCCAGCCAGCTCCAAGAATTCCGTTTCGCATCTCGCGACTCCCTCCGCTCTCCTGCATCACCACGACGTGCTCGTATCGGTATCGACTTCGAAGCTGCGGCAGGTCACCCCGCTTTGCCAGTTGCCGGTTGTAGCGTCCGAGATCTCGTGCCCCTCGCACTGCATGTTTGCTAGCAAACGTGCAGTGCGAGGGGATTAGGGAGTTTAGCCGCGGGCCGCGGGCAACTGGGCTAGGATCGCTTGGTATTGTTCGAGCAGTTTCCGAGCTTGCGGGTTGTCGGGCGCGTTTTTCAAGGCGGCCTGCTGCTCGAGGACCGCACGTTCCAGGAGTTTGCGAGCCTCCGGGGCATTCTTATCTTCGATGGACATCATCGCCAAGTCGTTCAGCACGGCCGCGATACCGCTTTGGTAGGCTGGATCGGGATTGAAGCGACTGATGTTCTCAAGCGCCTGGATCGACTGCTGGAATGACGCGCGGGCTTGCTCCCTTTGACCTTCTGTTCGCTGAGCGTGTCCCAGACTGTTTCGAGCGGATGCAAGATCGTACCAGAACCGAAAATTCCCTGGATCCTGTTTGACGAGTTGCTCCGTGTATTCAGCGGCTTTCGCGAAACACATCGCCGAGTTTGAGGTTTCCCCGAGACGATTCGCATTGAAGCCTCGTGCGAGGAAGCACTGGGCCAGTTGGTATTCGTCGGCAATCGAATTGTTGGAATCGCTTTGGGCCGATTTCGCCATGGTGATGGCGGAATCGATCAAGCGGCGAGAGAGTTCCGGATGGGTGGTTTGGAGGTTGGCGTTTTCCAGGAGAGACGCGATGAGTTTTCGGTTCCACGAGGGAGTGGGAGATGGCGCGGATTTAGGATCCTTAGGCGGGGGCTGCACGAGTGGCAAGACGCTCTGCAATTCTTTCTCGGCGAGAGCGTAGGACCCGAGTTGTACGAGAGCGATCGCGAAATCCAAGCGTAGGAGGGCTTCGAGCGACGCTCGCGAGGAAGGATCGCGGAGCGAACCTTTTGGAAACCTACTTGCCGACGAATCGAGGAAGGACTTCAGTTCCTTCGCCGCAGGTTCCAGGAGTCCAAGTCGCAATCGAAGGCTGGCGATGTCGTGATGAACGAGGAAGAGATCCTCTGGACTGGCAAGCGCGTCACCCTCAGATGCCCATCGAGCGATTTTTTCCTTGGCAACTTCGTATTCCTCCAAGGCCTTTTGAGGGGTCAGGGAGGGTTCCTTGAGGTTGGCAACTTTTCGCTGAATACTTCCTGCTTGGGATCGAAAAACAGCGCTCTGCTGTGCCTGCTCGAGGAGCGATTCGAGGAAGGTGGCGTAGGTCTGCTGGATTCCTTTTTGGAGCGGTTCCGATCCTGGCCTGAGTCGCAGTTGCTCCATGAGTGGCGAAGTCAATTCATCCAGCGCTTTGTCGGAGGATCGCAACTGGTGGTTCGCGTTCGCGATCTGCATTTGCAAGAACAAATTGTGCGAGGCAAACCAACACGCACTTGGGGTCAAAACGGTGACTGCGAGTAGGAGTGTGGTCCAGGCAAACAGCGCGAATCGGGGGTTGCGGCGAACGAAGCGGGACAGGGATTGGCTTATCCCCTCCTCTCGCGCTAACGCGCGTCGATTTGCGAGGAATCGCCGCAAGTCTTCGGCGAACAACAGTGCCGACGAATAACGTTCCTCGGGGTACTTCGAGATCGCCTTTGCCAAAACATGCTCGAGTGTTTTGGGAATAGCCGAATTGCGACCTCGGGCCGAAGGCGGAGCCTGCATCTTGATCTGCTTGAGGATCCCTATACGGTCATCGGCGTCGACTGCTGGATGCAGGGTGAGCAGTTCGTACAACGTAACACCCAACGAGTAGATGTCGGTTCGATGATCGATCCATTCCGAATTTCCCGATGTTTGTTCAGGGCTCATATACCGCGGTGTTCCCATGACGTCACCGGGAGCTGTCAAGCCGGCGTTTCCAACCACCATCGCCAAGCCGAAGTCGGTGATCCAGAGGTTTCCGTGTCGATCGATGAGCAGGTTCGACGGTTTGATATCGCGGTGGATGATGCCGTGTTGGTGCGCGAAGTGAAGCGCCTCGGCGGCTTGTGCGATCAACTCGACCG
>JBKDXO010000147.1:0-50102 GCA_046306195.1 Planctomycetota bacterium
CTCTCCCCGCAGCGGGGCGAGGGGGAGATGGGAAGTTGCACCCTGTCGATTTGCGGACGCGAAAAACCGAAGCGGGCGGGCGGCCTCTCGAGGATCAAAAAAATCTTCAGAATTTTCTTGACATTCCAGGGGGGGGGTAAAAATTTCGGAGTTGGTTTCGACGAACATGGGTAAAGACATGACGATCCGAGTGAATCGACCGAACAAAGTTGCTTGCAGAAGAGCATTCTTTTTGATCGCATGCTTGTTGTGCTCTATCATTATCGCTGGCTCTCTTTTTCCCGTCGGCGCGATTGCTCAGTCGCCTCCCGTAAAGATTGCCACCAGCGAACATGCGATGGACAAGGAACACATCGTGCTGGGCGATGGACTCAGTTCCGATGAATCCGAGGTTGATATCGGTGAACGTGTTTCCGAATTGAAACATCGCTTTTCGATAGCCTTCGCAGGCATCGATCGCCGGCGAATGGAGGTATTGGAAATCAAATCAAGCTGTGGATGCTTGGTGTCCAGTGTTGAACCAGCTTCCGAGGAAACGGCTCAATTGGCGATCGATGTCAATATCGTACCGTCGCTTGGTGACTTTGAAAGAAAGCTTGAAATTCGGTATAGAGGAATCGAAGAGGGAGGAGCGGTCCGCTCCAAGATTCTGAAAATCAGGGGACAGGGTTATCCGATTTTGGTTGCCAGCCCAGAGGTTGTGACTTTACGGGACGAACCGTATCCGAGGAAAGTGGAGTTCGCTGTTGTCGTTGATGATAGGTTTTCGGTAGATATCGATAAGTGTGTTCTTTCTCTCCCCGAGTACTGCGGAGAGAAGCAAGTGAAGTATAGCGACAGATCCAATCAGTTAGTTGTCAGTTTCCTATTGAACGAGTCGCCCCCCTCCGGATTTGCATGCCGGGTTGATTGCTCAGGAATGTCGAAGAAGAGCGGTCTCGCCTGGTCCAATGGCGTGAACATGCGAATCGACCTCCATCGAGATCGGCTTGTCCCCAACGAGATTATCTTCCTTCCAAAGTCAGATGATCAAGATTCGTTCGCTGGATGGAAGTCTAGCTTTGTGCTTGTCGCTGGCGAGAAACTTAATCGCAAGTTTCGCATTGCATTTCGAGATGATACAGGCTCTTTGGTTTACCTGAACGCGCGAGAGCTGGTGGTAGATACCGGAGCGTCGAACGGTAAGAGAGTGCCTATCCGAGTGGCAGTTCTTCCGGCAACCAGAAATGTACAGACGTTCAATCATATTCTGATCGAGTTCGACGATTTGTCGGTCATTGAGTCGGCCTGTAAGTTCCTTGGACCAAACACGGAGAAATAGTGATGATGCGGTTTCCTGTCTTCTTTGCTCTCGTTTTTTTCATGCCGTTGGCTCTCTTCGGTCAGACACCCGTCGATCCGCTTCCGGGTCCTCCGCCATTTCCGTATGACCATGATCCGGATTGCACTGGTAGTGACGCTCCTGGAATGATAGTAGTTTGCAGCGATTTTTTTGACGAGATTACAGCGACAGCATGCCCGGCAGCTCCGTGTGATGGTTCTTTTCCAAGTGGACCCTTTCACTGTCAAAATCGCATGACGGAAGAGCATGGCCCGGTTGTTGACGGTAGTATCCTCATGTACCCTTCTGGAAATGATGTGAAGCTGGTGTCGATCGGGCACATTGTTTGCGCAACGGTTCGACCATGCGAGTGCGAGATGGATTTTGAATCTAGAGTTGCCCACTGTATTACAGGACTTCCGCGGGAAGCCCGATTACGTGGTACTGTGCCATCCGATAAGCCATGCAAACCTGCTGTCGTTCCACCGGTAGATACAATAACGGGAATTGACTAGGGTTCGTTGGAGGTTCGTGTTTGGTAGCTTCACGGCGAGAATACAATTGATGGAACTGAGGATGCGGTGAGAATTCTAAGCTTAGCTCATTGAGGTAGGATGGTGATAATACGATTTTGTTTGGCGTGCGCGGCCGTGTTGTTTATGGGGCATTTTTCAAACGCTCAATCTCCAAAGCAGAGATTTGATGCTCGCATAGACTTCATGTTCCTTCAGAAATCTCTGCTTGGGAAAACGTATCAGTTCGACGTGCTTCAGGAGGCATTCGAGTACTCGGGGGATAAGCCATGGGTTGGCGAGTGGTGCGGTTCGGTTGTGATTTGCGAGAATCCCGCTGCATATCGGGTTGACTGTACAAGTGTTGGATTGGGCGGTAGCCTCAGTGAGCAAGGGCGCCAGCACCAGTTGTTGCTTTTAGATGGATCGATAACCTGTAGCTCCATTGACGACGAGCGATACCGACGGAACGAAAAGGCTCCCGAGAAAGTTAGCTTGTATCGGCAGTCTCCATTCTCGCTCCCGAGATCTGGTTCGTTATGGGTGATGCAGGAGGTCGTAGAAAAAAAGACATCCGAGGTATTGGACTGGGAAGTGGTCGGAGTTGAAGATACGAACGTTGGTGTGGAGCGTTACTTTCTTCTCAGTCCGCGCCGATTCAGCGGAGCCATCATGACGTTTGAGGAAAAGGCTGGATGGATGCCGACCGAGTTTCAGGGCGTTAGTTCACCAGGAAAGAAGTTGATCAGCGATGTTGAAGGCTTCAAAAAGTGCGAAGTCATCGAAAAGACATCGACAAAGTGGCAGGAGAACGATGGTGAGTATTTCCCGTTGTTCATCAGCATGCAGATGACATCCGTTGCGTTGAGCAAATCTCGTGAAATAAATTACTTTTTCAGCAAAGTGACCTCGGGTGATCGGGTCGACAAATCGTTGCTTACGAGGGCATCGATGTCCGACGAAAATCTGAGGAGAGTTGACTTTGAGAGAATCTGGAACTCGCTGGATGAGCAGCGAAATCGACTGAAGGAAGTGTCCGCGCGTAAATGAAGTCAAAAGGAGCAATCGCATTCCATGTGCTGTAGCTACCGTCGCCAGACGGTGGTGGGATCCAGCGTCGCAATCGCCGTGACGCTTCAACTTCGGTGCAGTGACTTGTTCAGAAACAATTCTTGAGCGGGGCCATGGGCGCAATTCACGCTCCCGAGGTGGCTCTCGTGGCGATCGCTGAGTGTTGGCGTGCAGCGATGGTTTAGTGGCGGAAGTGCCGGCGGCCGGTGAAGATCATCGGGATGCGGTGTTCATCGCATGCGGCGATGACTTCGTCGTCTTTCCGCGAACCGCCGGGCTGGATAATTGCAATAACCCCCGCCTTGGCCGCACGGTGAATGGAGTCGGGGAACGGGAAGAAAGCGTCGGACGCGAGAATGCTGCCGTTGGATCGGTCGCCCGCTTTCGAGATCGCAATTTCGACGCTGTCGACCCGGCTCATCTGACCTGCACCGACCCCGACCAAGGCGGCGTCGCGGGCTAACACGATCGCGTTGCTCTTCACGTGCCGAACCATCTCCCAAGCGAATGCAATGTCATCCCACAACGCGTCCGCGCCCGGGGCTTTGGTAACCGTCTTCCACTCGAGGTTTGCAGGGGGAAGCGTGTCGGCTTCCTGGACCAAGACTCCTCCGCGGATGATCCGGAAATCGAGTTGCATAGCCGGGGGTTGCACGCTGCCGATCGCCATCAGCCGCACGTTGTCCCGCCACTTTGGCTTGGTTGAAAGGATTTCGATCGCTTCCTTCGAGAACGAGGGAGCGACGATGGCTTCGATGAACAGTCCTGGTTGGCAGAGCAACTCGGCGGTGTCGGCTTCCACGTGCTGGTTGAACCCGAGGATTCCCCCGAAGGCGCTGAGGGGATCGCCGTTCAGGGCTTTACGGCATGCGAACGCGAGTTTGTGGCCCGAGGCGGCGCCGCAGGGGTTGTTGTGCTTGATGACGACAGCAGAAGGCTTGGCAAAGCATCGGACGATCGCATAGGCGCTGTCGAGGTCCAGAAGATTGTTGTACGACAACTCTTTGCCGTGCAGTTTCTCCGCGTTGACGAGCGAACCTCCGGTGAACGGTCTCGAGTACAAGGCAGCGCGTTGGTGCGGGTTCTCGCCGTACCGCAGGTCGTACGCCTTGGTCAACTCGAGATTCATCGTGCTGGGCATCGGCGGATGGGTCGACTCTGCGTCCGAAGCGGTTTCATTTTCAACCCGCCCACCATGCTGCATGAGATAACAAGCGATGGCCGAGTCATACGCCGAGGTGTTCGCAAAGCACTCGGCCGCCAGTTGCAACCGCAAAGCGTCGCTGGTGCCCGAGAGCGCGTCGAGTTCGTCGGCGATCCGTTCGTATTGGCTTGGGGACGTTGCAACGGTGACAAACGCATGATTCTTCGCCGCAGCCCGAATCAAGCTGGGGCCTCCGATATCGATTTGTTAGATCGCTTCCGGTAGCTGGACATCCGGTTTGGCGATTGTCTCTTGGAATGGATACAGGTTCACGACGACCAGGTCGAAGCATGCGATCCCGTGGTCGCGGAGCGCTTTCTGGTCCTCCGCGAGATTGCGGCGAGCGAGGATCCCGCCGAAAATCTTCGGATGCAGCGTTTTTACTCGCCCATCCATGATCTCAGGAAAGCCGGTGTAATCGGCAACCTCGAGGGGGGTAATTCCATGATCGTTGAGGAAACGGCGCGTGCCGCCGGTGCTGTAAATCTCAATGCCATGAGCTCGCAAACGTTTGGCGAATTCAACCAAACCGGTTTTGTCGCTGACGCTGATCAATGCTCGGCGGATCGGGGCGGGGGTGCTCACGGGAGTCTTTGCGGATATGTCCTACGAGGGATCGGGCCAGGAATTGACGCTGAAGAGTCAAATCGTCGCCGAAGGAACGAAAAACCGCAAGCCACGCTCGGTGGCAAGATCGAGATCCAGGGCTTGCGATCTTGCCTGGAGCAACTTAAAACATTTCCACGAAATGATTGCACAAGGATGTTTTTTTCGTCCTTCCGACGTGTCGCGGGTTCTCCGAGCTTCCTTTGCTTTGCGTGTTTCGCGACCGATTGAATTCTCCCCAACAACGCGAAAGCCTCCTTTCCGAGTCGATTTATGGCCAACATTGCATTAGACGAAGGCATGGTCTCCTCAGACAACGTGGCACGGGTTCTGCAACAGGCTCTCGATGCCGGCGAAGGCTTGCTCCGCTTGACCCCGACTTGGGTGCCGCGCAGCTTCCTGCATCCTGGCCGCCGCATCAAACTTCATCCCGATGATCTTTACGCATTCGGAGCCAACCGAGGGGGGATCGACGAACGCTGGTTCGCGAGCACGACCGAAGCGGCCAACGAAGGACGCGTGTGGCACGAAGGGCTCAGCTTCTGCCTGTTCGAAGGGAAGAAGTTTCTGCTCAAGGATGCGATCGCCGAACAAGGCAATCAACTCGTCGGCTCGGAAATCTTCGGCAAGTACAAGCGGTGGCCGGTCTACTCGAAGTTTTTCGACAACATGGGCCCCATCCCCCACCACATGCACCAATCGCAAGAGGATGCGGCGTTGGTCGGCCAGGAAGGAAAACCCGAGAGCTATTACTTCCCGCCCCAGTACAACAACGTCGACAACAACTTCTCTTACACCTTCATGGGCCTCGAGCCAGGGACCTCGAAAGACCAGTTGCGCAAGTGCCTAGAGAATTGGAACCGAGGGGACAACGGGATCCTCGATCTGTCGCGAGCGTATCGACTCAAGCGAGGAACCGGATGGCTGATTCCCCCCGGCGTGCTCCATGCACCCGGCTCGCTGTGCACCTATGAGCCCCAATGGGGCAGCGACGTTTTCGGCATGTTCCAGTCGATCGTCGAAGGTCGCTATGTGCCCTGGTCGCTGCTGGTCAAGGATATGCCCAAGGACAAGCACCAAGACCTCGATTTCATCATCGGCCAGCTCGATTGGGAAAAGAACGTCGACACCCACTTCAAGGATGCGAACTACATCGAGCCGATCATCGACAAGGCCAAGAGCGGACCGGGTTACACCGATCGATGGATCGTGTACGGCACGATCGACGGCAAGCAATTGTTCAGCGCCAAGGAACTAACCGTCGAGCCGGGTGCTCGCTGCACCCTGCAGGACCATGCCGCAAGCGGTTGGACCACGGTTCAGGGCAAGGGTCGAATCGGCAAGCTGAATCTGCAAACCCCCGCCATGATCCGCTTCGGCCAGAACACCGAGGATGAAGTCTTCATCGGCTACGATGCTGCATCTCGCGGAGTGGTCGTCGAAAACACCGGCAGCGAACCGCTCGTCGGCCTACGCTATTTCGGTCCCGATGCCCATCCCAACCTGCCCGCCAATGGCGCGTGGCGCAACGCCTCGTAGACCAACCAAACTCCGTCGATTCCCATTTCATAACAAGTAACTGCACCGAAGTGATACTATGAAACAGCATCCGAAACTGCACAATGCGATGTGGCCCGGGTTGGTCGGCAAGGGAGATGGGGCTGGTCAGGAGCCACCCATCTCGTTGACGCGGATGCTCGAACTGACAGCGGCGGCGAACGTCGATGGACAAAAGTTCGAAGGGATCGACTACTTTCTGTTCTTGCCCCACACCGACCCCAGTGCGAGCGACTCCGATCTGGGCAAGATCGCGGACCAAATCGCCAGCTATGGTTTTTCCGTCGGTTCTCTCGTTGCGCCGGTTTGGCCCGGCACCGTCGGCGACTCCGCCATGGGCGACGCTGCCGCGCAAGAAAAATTTCTGTCCGCGGTCACGATGGCCTGCCGAATCGCCAACGTGTTCGAGCAGCGGGGAGTTCGCAAATACGGAGTGATTCGGATCGATAGCGCCGAGTTCGGGGTCGACAAATGGCGAGAGAATCCCAAAGCCAACACCGCCAAGATCGTGGACACGTTCAAGAAGGCTGCGAAGATCGCCAAGGATCATGGGCAACGACTCGCCGCCGAGGGAGAAATCTGCTGGGCGGGGATGCACAGCTGGCGCGACATGCTCGATGTCCTAGAAGGAGTCGGCATGCCCGAGGCACTCGGGTTCCAAGCCGACTTGGCCCACACCTATCTCTATCTGCTCGGGTACAACGCACCGGAATACGCGATGCTTGGATCGACCTACTCCCAGGAGGAGTTCTACGATGCGTACAAGAAGATGACCGACAAACTGCGACCGTGGACGATCGATTTCCACGTCGCGCAAAATGACGGCCATGTCCATGGTGCTGGCTCGCACGACAAAACCGGCAAGCACTGCCCGGCCGACGATCCGAACGGCAAGCTCGATATCGTCAAGTGCGCGGGGTACTGGCTGCAGGATGCTGCAAGTCGAGGAATCCAGCACATCTGCTGGGATGGATGCATGTTCCCCAATGCCACTCTCGAAAATCCCAAGACATGGAACACGATCTTGGCGACCATGATCGCGGTTCGCAACGCGCACGGTTGGTAAACTCAGCAAGAAGAACTCAGCAGGAAGAACCCAGCAGGAATCAAGAGCAAAGACTAAGCGACGCGGGGCGTCGTTCCACTATCCTCCATCTACCGAGCGGTAGGCACGAAGAAGAGTTACTATGAAAGAACTTCGCATTGGAATGATCGGTTACGGGTTCATGGGCAAAGCTCATTCGAACGCCTATCTGCAAGCTCCCCGTTTCTTCAAAAGTGATTACAAGCCGGTCCTCAAGGCTCTCTGTGCTCGCAACGCGGACAAGGCGCAAGCCTTCGCCAGCAACTGGGGCTATGAGTCGGTCGAAACCGATTGGCGGAAACTGCTTCAGCGTTCCGACATCGACGCGGTCGATATCTGCACGCCGAACAACATCCACAAGGAGATTGCCATCGAGGCGGCCAAAGCGGGGAAGATGATCCTTTGCGAAAAGCCGCTGGCGATGAATGCTGCCGAAGGCGAAGAGATGGTCGCGGCCGTCGAGAAGGCGGGCGTCCCCAACATGGTTTGGTACAACTACCGCCGCGTCCCGGCGGTGACCTTGGCCAAGCAGATCGTGGCTTCGGGCAAGCTTGGAAAGATCTTCCACTACCGCGCTAACTTCCTGCAGGACTGGACCATCAACGCCGATGTGCCGCAGGGTGGAACGGCCACCTGGCGTCTGGATGTCGACGCCGCCGGCAGCGGCGTGACCGGCGACTTGCTCGCCCACTGCATCGATACCGCGGTCTGGATCAACGGCTCGATTCACGACGTTTCCGCCATGACCGAAACGTTCGTCAAGGAGCGGGTTCATGCCGAGACGGGCAAGAAGCAACCGGTCGGGATCGACGACGCGTGTTCCTTCTTCTGCCATTTCACCAACGGTTCGTTGGGTCTCTTCGAATCGACCCGCTACGCGCGCGGCCACAAGGCCCTCTACACGTTGGAAATCAACGGCGAGCATGCGAGTATCGCGTGGGATCTGCACGACCTGCATCGCCTGAAGTTCTTCGATTACGCCGATGAGTCGACCGTGCGGGGTTGGCGCAGTATCCATGTCTCCGATGGAGATCAGCCTTACATGGGGAACTGGTGGGTGCCGGGCCTGCAAATCGGTTATGAGCATTCGTTCATCCATCAAGTAGCCGATTTCTTGCAATCGCTCAGTGGCGGGGCCCCCGCGCACCCGACCTTCCGAGATGCGCTCGAGACGCAGCGCGTGTGCGACGCGGTGATCGCCAGCGCTCGCGATCGCCAGTGGAAGTCGGTGTAGCAAAGCGACGATCTCTGTGTCCCAAAAGCCCGTAGCGATCTATCACGAACATCCGCACTGGTTCCTTCCTTTGTTTGCGGAACTGGAACGTCGTTCGATTCCCTACGTCCGTTTGGATCCGCGGTCGCATTCCTACGATCCGTCGGAACCGGAGTCCCCGTACTCCTTGGTGTTCAACCGCATGAGCCCGTCGGCATACCTCCGAGGAGGGCTCGCAGGAATGTTCTACACGCTCAGTTGGTTATCGCATTTGGAGCGGTTGAAAATCCCGGTCGTCAATGGCTTGAACGCCTTTCGCGTCGAGACGAGCAAGGCGTTGCAACTGACGCTTCTGGAGCAGCTGCGATTGGGCTATCCTCCGTCGCGCGTCCTCAACCATGCATCTCAAATCCCGATGGCGTCGGAAGGGTTGCGATTTCCGGTGGTGTTCAAGGCGAATATCGGAGGGAGTGGTGCAGGCATCGTCCGCTTCGACACACGTGACGGATTGCTTCGAGGCGCTGAATCTGGTGCCCTTGATTTCGGCGTCGACCATACCGCCCTGCTTCAGGAATACGTATCCGCCCGAGATCGGCATATCGTTCGGGTCGAGCTGCTCGGCGGTAAATTCCTGTACGCGATCAAGGTCTTTGTCACTGGAGAGACGTTCAATCTATGCCCGGCGGATATCTGCCAGCGGAGCGACGGGGTGGAACTGCAGCGATCGGCCTGCCCGATCGACGCCCCCAAAACCGGGCTGCGCGTCGAGGGCTATCGGCCCCCCGACGACGTCATCGATGCGTGCGAGCGAATCATGCAAACCGCCGATATCGATGTGGGTGGTATCGAATACATGGTCGATGATCGCGACGGGCGACTCCTCTACTACGACATCAATGCCCTCTCCAATTTTGTAGCCGATGCTACCAATGTCGTCGGCTTCGATCCGTTCGTCAAATTGGTCGATTACCTCGAACAGCGGGCTGGGTGAGCGCGATGCGATTCGGGTACTGGATGCCGGTGTTCGGAGGTTGGCTTCGCAACGTCGATGACGAAGGGATGGACGCGAGCTGGCAGTATGTCAAAAAGCTCGCGCAGCGCAGCGAGCAGATCGGGTTCGATCTGAGCTTGATCGCCGAACTCAACCTCAACGATATCAAAGGGGAGGCTGCCCCTTCTCTGGATGCATGGTCTACGGCTGCCGCGCTGACGGCGGTCACCGATCGCCTGGAGATGATGGTGGCGGTGCGACCGACGTTTCACAACCCCGCTCTTCTTGCGAAACAAGCGGCGAACATCGACCATATCGGTGGCGGAGGACGGTTGTCGCTGAACGTTGTCTCCAGTTGGTGGCGCGATGAAGCCGAGAAGTATGGCGTCTCGTTTGAACAGCACGATCGACGCTACGATCGAACCTCCGAGTGGCTCGATGTCGTCGATTTGCTCTGGTCTCGCGATGGCGACGATTACGACGGGGAGTTCTACCAAATCAAGAATTCGACGATGCAGCCCAAGCCCCTCTCGCGTCCGCGGCCTGTTATCTACGCAGGGGGCGAATCCGAGGCTGCCAAAGAACTGATCGCCCGCAAATGCGATGCCTATGTTATGCACGGCGATCCGCCGACTCGCATCGCGGAAAAGATCGCAGACATGCGTCGACGGCGCGAATCATTGGGCTTGCCCCCGATGATCTACGGGGTCGCGGCCTATGCGGTCGTTCGCGACAGCGAATCCGAGGCTCAGGCCGAGGTAGCGCGGATCACCGATGTGCAGCAATCGGCATCGGGCTACAAAAACTACCAGCAGTGGCTGGCAGGGACCCAACTCGAGCAGCAAGTGAGCCTCGAGGATTATTCGGTCAGCAATCGCGGCTTGCGATCAGGATTGATCGGCACACCGCAGCAGGTGTCGGACCGAGTCGGTGCGTTCTCCGATGCAGGCGTTGACTTGCTTCTCCTGCAGTGCAGCCCGCAGTTGGAGGAAATGGAACGTTTCGGCGAGGATGTGATCTCGCGATGCTGAGCCGTAAGGAAGAAAAGCTTTCTTATCCCTGGATCGATGCATGAAAAGTTTATGGTCTATCGGATTGACCAAAGCATCGTCGCTGGAGACCCTGCAACACGGATTGCACATCGATCCTATCATTCAAAACAGCAATCTCGAGGAATGGGGCGGTGTCGCCGCCGCCGATCCTTTTGCGATCCAAGTCGATGGAGTCTGGTTCGTTTTTTTTGAGATGTTCACTCGCTCCGCCAACGCGGTGATCGGAGTTGCCTCCAGTGAGGACCTCGATCGGTGGACGGTTCACGGGACATGTTTGCGCGAGTCGCATCACTTGTCCTACCCGTTCGTCTTCCGACACGGGGAGGACATTTTCATGGTTCCCGAGTCGAAATCGGTACGGCGTGTCGATGCGTATCGGGCGATCGATTTCCCGATGCGATGGGAGCGAGTCGCCACGCTCGCCCGAGGACGACTGATGGACGCGACGATGGTTCCGTGGCGAGGTCGTTATTGGCTCATCTCGTGCTGGCATTCGTATTGGTTGCGAGCCTTCTGGTCGGATCATCCTCTTGGCCCCTATCGACCGCATTGGCTCCCCGTGGTGCGGACCTATTCCAAGCGCAACGTACGGCCCGGGGGGAGAATTGTATCGGTGGACGGCCGTTTGATCCGACCCGTACAAGACAACACCGAATGTTATGGCAAACAGTTGCGGGGGATGGTGATCGAGCGACTGGACCGGGGTTGGTTTTCGGAACGGCCTCTGCAAGCAACGCCGCTACTGCAACCGTCGGGTACAACCTGGCATTCCCAGCGGATGCATCATCTGGATCTACATCCCTTGGGAAAAGGATGGCTCGGTTTTGTGGATGGCTACAACTAGCACCGCCATCGCTGCTCTATCTTTCAAGAAACCCGACAGTTAAAATACAGGCTCCCTTCCTACCCCTCGCCTCGGTCGATTTCCCATCCCGCCATGGCCGACATTGATATCACCTTGCCAGCCCTTTCCTGCATGCGTGGTTCCCGCGCGGGGGGATGGTGTATCGCGATCGTTGGGATGGTTTGGTTTTCGTCCATGATTGCTGCCACCGAACCGGTTGAACCGGTGTCGCCGACAGAAGCATTGCCCGCGGTTCGGTTTGAACTCGATGTTCAACCGGTGCTGACGGCGCGCGGGTGCAACTCCGGGCCGTGCCATGGCAAGTCCCGTGGCCAGAACGGATTTGCCTTGTCCCTGCTCGGTTTTGATGCCGACATGGATTACCGATCGATTGTGACCGACGCCCGCGGCCGACGCGTTTCCCCCGCGTCGCCGAGCGACAGCCTCTTGCTGCGGAAAGCAACCGGTGCCTTGCCGCATGGTGGCGGCATACGATTTCAGCGCGACAGCGAAGACTACGACATTCTGTATCGATGGATCCAAGCTGGTTTTGCGAGGACCCTTCCGTCGGATCCTGTGTTGAGGCAGGTGAGCATTCAACCCGAGCCTCGATCGCTTGCGCCCGGTGAAGGATTGCAGCTGGTCGTCGCGGCCCATTATTCGGACGGTTCGGTGCGCGATGTCACTCGCTCGAGCGCGTTCCAATCGAACGAACCAGCGATTCTACGCGTCAGCGAGGACGGAAGCATTCGAGCGGGCGAACTCCCCGGCGAAGCAACCGTCATGGCGCGCTACATGGGAAACATCGCCACGTGGAGTTCCGCGATTCCGCGGCCGGAGGTCGTGCCCGATGAGGTCTACGCGAATTTGCCGCGAAAGAATTTTATCGATGAATCGGTCTATGCCCGCTTGCAGCAACTGCGAATCATCCCGAGCGGTCCCGCTTCCGATGCGCAATTCCTGCGACGAGCGACGCTGGACGTCCTCGGCCGGCTTCCCACGATGGATGAAGCCGCCGCATTCCTTCGAAGCGATGACCCTAACAAACGGGAGACGCTGGTCGATCGATTGCTCGAAATGCCTGAGTATGCGGACTACTGGGCCAACAAGTGGGCGGATTTGCTGCGGCCCAATCCCTATCGCGTTGGCATCAAGGCGGTCCTCAGCCTCGATGGCTGGATCCGAGACGCGTTTCGAAGAAACGTGCCGCATGATCAGTTCGTCCGGGAGTTGCTCACTGCCACAGGGAGCACGTGGCGCAATGGGGCGGTTACTGTGTTTCGGGATAGGCGCGAGCCGGATGAAATCGTCACCATGGCGAGCCAACTGTTCATGGGGGTGCGATTGGAGTGCGCCAAATGCCATCAGCATCCCTTCGAAGTCTATGGCCAAAAGGACTTCTACTCGCTGGCTGCGTTCTTTGCCAAGATCGGATACAAGGGTGTCGGACTCTCTCCTCCGATCTCCGGGGGCGAAGAAGTGATCCTGGTGCGCGGTGGGGGCGCCGTCAAGCATCCGCTCACCGGTCAGGTTCTGCCCCCAACCACGCTCCGGGGCAACGCGGTCGAGATCGCCGAAGGGGAGGACCCGCGCGGCGCGTTGGTCGACTGGCTGACCAGTCCATCGCACCCGACCTTTGCGCATGTCGCCGTCAATCGTATGTGGGCTGACTTGTTTGGAGTCGGCATCGTCGATCCAGTCGATGATTTCCGCGCGACAAATCCCCCGAGCAATCCCGCGTTGCTCGACGCGCTCGCATCCCATTTCCGCGAACTGGGTTTTGATAACAAGAAGATGCTCCGAAGTATGCTCCTTTCGCAGGTTTACTCCCTGGACAGCACTCCCAACGCGACAAACGCTGCGGACAACCGCAATTTTTCTCGCCATTATCGTCAACGGATGCGCGCGGAGGTGCTGGCCGATTCGATTGCCCAGGTCACGGAGACAGCGCATGCCTTCTCGCGATTGCCCCCCGGCACACGTGCGATGCAGTTGTGGACCCATCGCACGGAGTCGGAATTGCTCGATGCCTTTGGCCGACCCGATCCCAATCAAGACCCTCCCTGTGAGCGGCTTCCCGAATCGACTGTCGTCCAGGCACTTCACTTGATGAATGCCCCGGCGATTGCGAGCAAGATTGCGTCGGAGGACGGGCGTTGCCAGCGGCTTGCGAAGAGCGATCGTACCCCCGCACAAATTGTGGAAGAACTCTATTTGGCCACCTTCAGCCGATTTCCGACGCCGGAGGAATTAAAATCGCTCGAGGCGGAGTTCGCGAAACCCGATCAAAACCGCGGGGTGTTGATCCAGGATATCTTGTGGTCGATGTTGAATTCCCCCGAGTTTACGCACAAGGATTGAATCATGCTCAGACGCCATTGCTTGCAGTTGGGAATTGCGGGACTCGCCGGGGGCGGTCTGAGCGGGCTGCTGCGACTCCGAGCCGCCAGCGCCGGAGAATCCCCCCTCAAGAAACCGAGCAGTTGCATCCTGATTTGGATGGACGGTGGGCCAACCCATTTTGAAACCTTCGATCCCAAACCCGATGCACCGGTCGAGATCCGCGGCGATTTCCGTCCGATTTCCACCAGTGTCCCCGGGACAATCATTTGCGAGCATCTGCCTCAACTGGCCCAGATCGCGCACAAGTATGCGATCGTTCGATCCGTTCGACACAATCAAGGGAACCACGGGGCAGGCAACCACTATATGATGACCGGTGCCCCTCCGAGGATTCCCGTTGGTTGCGGTGCCTTCGTTAGCTTCCATCCGAGCATGGGTTCGGTGGCTGCCAAGGAACGATCGGCACCGCATGGATTGCCCGCGTATTTCTCGATGCCGAGCATGTCTCGTTCCGGCGGCCCGAATTTTCTAGGAGCCAAGTATGCTCCCTTTGTTGTCGGCGGCGACCCGAACAAGCCAAGCTTTCAAGTGCGCGATGTGGAACTGCCGCAGGGGATCGGCGAAGATCGTTTTCGCTCGCGCCGCGACCTGCGGCATCTCGTCGATCGATTGCCTCGCTTCAACGATCCTGCGACTGCGGATCCAGCGGTGGCCGTGGATGAGTTCTACACGCAAGCCATCGAGTTGGTGACGACCCCCGAAGCGCAGAAGGCGTTGGATTTGGGCTCCGAACCGGACGCAGTGCGCGAGGCCTACGGGAGGAACAGTTTTGGACAACGTGCCTTGCTGGCTCGACGACTTGTCGAAGCGGGGGTTCCCTTCGTGACGCTCTACGACGGCGGATGGGACCATCATTCGGACCTCTTCGGTGCATTGGAAAAAAGATTGCCTTCGTGGGATCAAACCGTGGCTACGTTGATCAACGATCTCGATGCGCGCGGGTTGCTCGAAACCACCATGGTGATCGCGCTGGGAGAATTCGGAAGAACGCCGACCATCAGCACGTTGCCCGGTCAGAGCAAGCCTGGCCGCGACCACTGGGCCAGCGCCATGTCGATCCTTTTCGCAGGAGGGGGCACACCGGGCGGGCAAGTGGTCGGTGCTACCGATCGTCAAGGGCATTCGGCGGTCGAACGGATCCTGTCTCCGGAGAATTTCGTATCGACGGTCTATCTCAAGCTGGGAATCGATCCAAACAAAATCTATTACACGCCCGCCGGTCGCCCGACCCATCTGGTGAGCGATCCGACTCCGATCAGCGAATTGATGTAGAGCAACACGTTTGATGAGATCGCTGATATTCGCGTTGGGAGTCCTGGGCAGCATGCTCGGCCAGTGTGTTGGCCAAGGGCTTGAGGGAGCAAAGATCTTTCCGATGGGAGGGGAACGCGGCTCTGAGGCCAGCGTGGAACTGCAGGGTAAGAACGAATCATGGCCTCCCGGTGTTTGGTCCAGCCATCCCGGGATTGCGTGGAAGGCACGGGAAGAAAAAGGCAAGATGCTCGTCGCCATCGCTTCGGACACACCGACCGGTTTAGCCTTCGTTCGCTTTTTTGATTCGCACAGCGCGTCTTCTCTCCTGCCTGTCGTCGTGAGCAGATCCTCGATTTTAGTCGAGGCCGAACCGAACGATGCCTACGGTCAGCCGCAAATGACCACGGGAGCGGACTGGGGCTTCCATGGAATCTTGGACAAGTCGGGGGACGTCGACCACATTGGAGTCCCGATGCGCAAAGGGGAGCGATGGTGGTTCTCGTTGGACGCCAGCCGTTCGCTGCATTCGCCGATGGATAGCAGTTTGCAAATCCTCGATGCCAGGGGGAATATCCTTGCGCAGAACTTGGATCGATTTGGATTGGATCCAGCGATCGAATGGGTTTGCCCCGCGGATGGCAACGTCTCGGTTCGAGTCTTTGCGTTTCCCGAAACGCCCGATAGCACGATTGGCTATGCCGGTGGCGATGCGTTTCGTTACCTGTTGTATGGAAAGCAGGGGGTGGATTCCGTGTGGGAGGAGTTGCAGCGCGATGCGGTAGCCATCACCGAACCCAACGACCGCAATGCCCCAGCGATCGCGGTACCAACCCCCACGCCATCCAAGCTTGCTTATTTCGGTACTTTGGAAACCAGGGGAGACGAGGATGCGATCGTCTTGGAGACCGTCCAGGCGGGGCATTGGCGCGTGGCCGCGCGGTCTCTCGAGCTGGGTTCGGATGCCGATCTGGTTCTGGAGATCCTCGACGCCAACGGAAAGAGTCTGGCCAAGCAGGGAGAGTCAGGCGAGATCCGGGATCCGGTCCTTCGGGATCAGATGAAGGCGGCAGGAAAGTACACGATCGTTGTTCGCGATCTGCATCGCGCCTTTGGCGAACATCATCGCTATCGGATCGAGCTGGTCGATGAGCGACCGAGCGTCCTGGGAACGACTGCCAAGGATGTTTTCGTCGGCGAGGTCGGCAAACCGATCGAGCTGGAGATCGCTCTCGAACGAACATTCGATTGCGCGGACGAAGCGACTTTTCGTTGGGAGGGGCTTCCCGAGGGAGTCGTCAGTGAGCCGGCGATCTCGCGCGGCGGAGATGATTCGGCGAAGAAGGTGGTTCTGAAGGTGACCGCCAATCAACCATGTTCGATCCCTGTCCGAGTGCGTATCGAACAAGCGGGCCGTACGGAGGCGGACTATGCGACCAGCGGACTGCATCGGCAACCGCACTTGTGGCTGATCGTCAAGCCAGCGCAATAGTTATCCAGATTCTTCAAATCTTGCCGCCGCGGTTGCGGGCTCAACGCAATGAGAGCCGAGCAGCGCAAGCTGCCGGGTTGAGCTGTGGTAAACATCGCATTGTTCAGTTCGCTTCCACCATGATGCTCGCGCATCTCGGCTAACAAAAACCATCAACCTTCAACGGCCTCTGCTTTTTGCCCTCCATCTTTTGCCCTCTCGACCGCGCATTGGTGTCCCTAGCCTGCGGGTGAAACGATCGACGTTGGATTTTGCTCCTAACGCTTTCCTGTGATCCATTCCAGATCGAATTGGGCATGTTTCATGCTTTTTCCACCTTCGACGAAGTAGCTGTAGATTGCGTGCAGCTTTCCATCGCGAGTCTGAATGATCGCGGGATAATGGAACGAGCCGCTTGGCTGATCCTCCAGGTGGCGAGTGTGAGGCCATGTTCGGCCTTCGTCGGTGGAGACCGAGACGGCCAGCCGATTGCGGCCCTGCGTAGTGTCGTTGTAGATGAGCACCCAGGGCCCTTGAGCGAGACGCACCACGTCAAGCCCGGAGCCTGGATTAGGAAGCTCGGAAGAATAGACAGGGCCCCATGATTCTCCACCATCGGTCGATTCGCTGACTCGGATCCGGTCGGTGAATCCGTTCTCGCGCATGTAGGCTACCAGGCTACCATCCTTGCGTTCGGCCACGCTGGGTTGGATATTTCCTAGCCCGAGGATCGGTTTGCTGGCTCGCCAAGAGTTTCCCTCATCATCGCTGATCGCCATGATGGAAATGGAGTAAGTGTCGGTGTAGAGAGGGAGCAGCATTCGACCCGACGAGAGGACGACCGGTTTGCAACGCGGTTGCCAGCCCAGACGCTGCGAAAGTTTATCCCGCAAGTGCTGTCGGATATCCTCGATTTCCACAAGTAGTTTCTCAGGGATCTGCTGCTTGGACGTGCGGACCAACTCGTCCAGCATCGCCAGCGCGGGTGGGCTGAAATCCTCAGGCTTTAGCCACAAGCTTTCCCGTCGCGTCCAGGTCGGGCACCCGGTTCCAAGTGGATTGTCGGAGACCAATTGCTGGGTGATGCAGGATTCCCACGTGTTGGCCAAGATCAACGGCCAGAAGAGCATCAATCGCCCTTCGCGATCCACATGCATGCATGTATTTCCATCCGGGAATCCCGGGGTGTCGACCATCAAGAACGGTTCGCTCCACGTGGTCTCACCGGGTTTCTTTCGCGACCCGAGAACTCGCACATCGTCCGCTTTGCGTTCCCCCGATCCGCGATACCAGGAAACCAGCAACGAGCCATCTTCGAGTTCGACAATGCCCGGTGCATGGTTGTGTTCCGCATTCAACGGGAAGACGAGTTCTGATACCACCTTGGGATCCTGCGCGACGGCAGTTTGTCCAAACAGTATCGCACAGGCCGCAAACGATCCTGCGACCACCAACAAAGAAAACGATCGGGAAATTCGGGAATGGCAGGTAGTCATAATGAAGAAAACTCATGGTTGAGAATGAAAACGAAGAGCCATGATTATAGCGTAGGTTCGGTTTCGGTTGATCCGAACCGAGAAAAACGTACCATCGCGATGACAATCAGAATCACGCAAATCGCGGAAGCGATCGCGCAGGAGGTCAGAAACCAGGACACGATGTTGCCTGCCTTCTCGGAGGATTTGAAAAAGAAATTCTTCCCCAGCATCAAAGCCACATAGCCGCAGTAGCCGAGGGCATCGGCCATGTACATCAAAAACCCTACGTTGGCGCGGTCGCGAGTCAGGGCGATGATCCGTTCAAAGAGGGTGGTGTGAACGGCTACGTAGGGCAGATAGAGTCCGGCTCCCACCATGATCATCATCCCCTCCGGAGACACGGGGGAGGTCCATTGCAAAAGTACAGCCGCGAGCGTTACCGCGAATCCGAGGCAACAAACGCCGAGGGATGCTTGCAGCGCGCGGCGATTGTTCGCGATGAAAACCGACGAACCGTTGGCGACCATCGCGATCAATGCGACCCAGAAGTCGATGGTCGCATACGCGCTCGGTTTCACCGTCGCTCCGAGGCCAGCCAAGATCTCGGGAGCGAAGTCATCGCGAAGGCTTCGCAGGATCGTCACCAGGAGGTACATCAACGAAAGGGCTGCCAGGCCTCCGGCGTAAGTCCGCACGATCCGCTTCCTGTCTTCGCTGGTCATCGGCTCTCGTTTGCTCCGCGCCGATTCGTCCTGCTCGTTGGGAGGCGGGATGCGGCTCAGCATCCAGATGAAGCATGCAATCGGTATCAGAAACAAACAACCAGCGAGAAATGGCATCCATCGTTCCGACTGAGGCACTGTCCATTGCCAGGATCGCTGGGTGAATTCGAGGACTGTTTGACCAACAGTTTTTGATACGCCACCCGCGAGGATAAAGCTCGCGCAGAGACCCGCCGTCAAAGCTTCGGTCATGCGGCGGCCTTCGAGAAATCCCAGGACCAATCCAAAGACGATGCCGAGAGGCAAACCGTTGAGAAAGAGGCAAACGATATGCCACGGAGCGGGTGCGATGGCGAACAACAGGAGCGATACGTGGGCGAGAAGGATGAGGGTCAGAAGCAGCCACGCTCGCTGATCCTGCCGAACCTCCGAGACAACTCGGATGCCGATAATCTTGGAGATCAAGTACCCGATGACTTGCGCGGAGACCAGCACTGCCTTTTGATCCCAATCCTGCCCACCGTCTTCGGAGAACGAAGCGGCGGTGAACGGCTTGCGATACATGTACATGCAAAAATAAGTGCCGAAGGCTGCGGTCACAGCCCACAGGTGTATCGACCACAAGGGTTTAGGCTGTGGGTGCAATGGTACCGAATCGGCATTCACGCAAGGGTCTCGCTCTGTTTAGGTCGATGCAAGATCGGGGGCCCCCGATCCGTATATCAGGTCCGGGAGATCCGCGACCGAATCGAGAACGACATCGGCCCCCGCATCGAGAAACGCGTGCGCGATCCGATCGCAGCGGGCGCGTCGTTCCGAGGGCGAGAGGGCGTCGTAGTCGCGACGCGTTAGTCCCATCGCGTTTCCAGTTGCAGCAACAGCAGCCGTCCAGCATCCCGCATGTTGTCCCGCCTGAATACCTGCGATCGAATCGTCGATCACAAGCAATTCCTGCAGAGGATAGATGCCCAGCGATTCCGCCGCACGAAAAATCTGCCAGGGAGCTGGACGTCCAGCTACCACCTCGTCGGAACAAACAATGCAATCGGTCCCAAGGCCTGCTTGTTCGACGATCGGTTGCACAACATCCATCAGCGATCGGGTATACCCCGTTGTCGAACCGATTGCGATACCGCGGGAGCGACACCATGCGATGGCGTCGATTACGCCAGGGATGACATCGGAATGTTCGCCGAGGATTTTTTTCTGCAGTGGCAGGAACGTTTCGTAAAGGTCTTCGACATCCAGCTCTGTCGAGGCGCGTCCAAAGCGAGCGACCCAAAGTTCTTGAATGCGAGGATACGCAAGCATTGAACGGATGTGATCGATTTTGGCTTGACCCATGGGGCCGCGAGCTTCCGCTTCCGTGACGTCGATTCCAACGGAGCGGAAGATTTCCGCAAAGACCTGCGCGGGGGCCATGCAACCGAAGTCGATGATGGTACCCGCCCAATCGAAGAGGATGCCTCGGATCTCACCGAGAAAAATCTTTTTTTCTGGATGCAGGTAAATCATGGTTCATTCGGTTCCCAACGATTCCACGCTCGTTCGGCAACACCCATCGACAGGGTCATGCCATTTCCTCCCAAGCCGGTGCACACATGCACGCGGGGTTCGGGTTCCCGTTCGAAAGCGATGTCCCCCATGAATTTGGCATAGATGCCATGCCACCGGGACTGGATTTCCCAGGTAGGAAGTTTCAAAATCTTTCGGAGTTCTCGCTCGATCAGACGATCGATTTCCGATTCGTCAAAGGGTTCCACGTCATCGTCGTACTGATGCGAATCCCCCAAGACGACTTGCCCGAGATGATTTTGCGACGCCATGACATGAATCCCAAAGCGATCCAGTTCGGGAGTCTCGGAGGCGATTCGCTCTGCCAAGGCATCGAGGGAGGAACATCGCTGAAAATTTGGATAGTGCCGGATCGTCAGTCCGCTTGCGACGTGGGGGCCGATGCGCCAGCCGTCAGGCTGGGGAACCGTTCGCATCATGTGGAGCTTGCATCGCCGGATGCGTTGTTCGCGATAAACCTCGGGCTTCAGAGTCGCCAGGTCGTCGCCGGAGCAGATCACGATTCGATCGAACGAGTGGGTCGCGCCGCAACTGGTGGTGAGCGAGCCCGTTTCCACGTGGGTCACGGAGGTGGCGTACTGCACGTCAACTCCGAATCGGTCGCGCAACCAGCCGGGTAGAGCGCGCGTCGCACTCGTAGGATCGACGCAGCATTCGGTGCTGCTCCACAACCCTCCGAGCAGTCCCTCCGGGTTGGCAGCGGGGGTGCGTTGCAGTACTTCGTCGCGGCTCAGGAGCGACAAGTTCTCGCCGCGCGGCGCGGCTCGCTGGGTTTCGTAGAATTCGCAAAGGACTTCCCATTCGTCGGGTCGATGGGCCGCATGGATGGAGCCGCATTGGGAGATCCAGATGCCGGCATCCTGCCCGACCTGCAACCAGCGAGCGCGAGCGGTCATGGCCAATTCCTGGGCATCGTCCCGCTGGCCGACTACCCAAATCATCCCGAAGTTGCGAATCGATGCTCCTGAGGCTTTCGCGGAGCGTTCGAACAGGGTCACCGCATGCCCACGCTGGGCCGCGGACCAAGCGTGGGCCAATCCGACGATTCCCGCGCCGACGATTGCGATGCGTTCCTGGGAAGTACGAGATGTTGCCATGCGCGGTGGAAAATTTAGATAACGCCAAGTTCACGGAGAATCGCCGAGACGCGGGCGCGATCGTCGGGCCGAAAGCGATGGAATGGATCGGCCATGAAGTCATCGCAGATTCCCATCAGGGACAATCCGCATTTGGTTCCCTTGATGAATCGCGAAGCATACTTGCCGATCGTGTAGATCGCTTGGAGTCGCTCGATACGGTCCTGAAGTTCCTGCCATGGGCCGCTATTCTGGGAAACGGTGCGGTACAATTCGACGAACCATTTCGGGCATAGGTTGGCGCCGCCGGCCACTCCGCCATCGCCACCGCGCTGCAAGGCTTCCGCCAACAAAGCTTCTGGACCGATCAGAATCGACCAGTCGGGGCGCCGTTTCTTGAGCTCCAGCACGCGGGAGAAGTAATCGAGATCGCCGCCGCTGTCCTTCACACCGACGATCTTTTCGTGGCGACATAGGTACTCGAGTGTATCGATCTCGAAGGTCACCTTGGTCAGGCTGGGGATGTTGTAGAGCATGACTGGCAAGGGAAGCTGCATCATCAGCTCGTCGACGTAGAACTTCAGTTCGGTTTGTCCTGCTGGAAAGTAATACGGAGTCGACAGCACCAAAGCATCGGCACCGCAATTCGCAGCGTGCTTGGCCAGCCGAACCGTCTCGACAAAGGCGGTGTCCGTGATCCCGACCAAGACCGGAACTCGGCTTCGGACGATACGAATGGTCTCAGCGATCAATTCCCGGCGAAGGGCATAGCTGAGACTCGGTGCTTCGCCGGTTGTTCCCAGCACAAAGATCCCGTGGACCTCCCCCAAGAGGAGATGCTCGATCAATCGTTCCAGCCCCGCATAATCCAACTGGTCGCGGGCGATCATCGGGGTGACCATCGGAGGTATCACACCGGAGTAGGGAGCCTTCATTTTCACTCTCTCGTCGCGGGAAAACATAATTCGAGCAGGCATTGTAGCAAATCGGGTCGCGGTAGGCCGTTCCCACGCGGCGGGGATACCACGTTACAATGGCCGATGGCTGGTTTTGTCTATTCTTTCCAACTTCCGAGGTTCTCCCTATGTACCGAAGGCTACGTATCGCCCGACCGGTCGAACGCGGCGTGGTCGCCTTGATTTTCCTGGCTTTCGCATCGGCGGTCTCCTGGGGACAACCGAGCGTCCAAACACCCGACGGGTTGAAGTTGGTTTTCGAGGACCGGTTCGACCAAGGGCTCGATCGGTGGGAAACCACCGACGATGCGTCTTGGGGTATCGTATCCGTCGGCAAGAATCCATCGCTGGAGTTGAGCAAGTCGATCAGCGCTTATGCACCCAAAGTCCGATCCCCGCACAACATCGCCCTGATTCGCAACCTCCAAGCCAGCGATTTCGTGATGACGTTTCGAGTGCGAAGCCTCGAAGATCGAGGGAATCATCGCGACTGTTGCGTCTTTTTTGGACATCAGGATCCTGAGCACTTTTATTACGTGCATCTGGGTGCCAAACCAGATCCGGCGAGCGGGCAAATCATGATTGTCGATGGCGCGCCGCGCCGACCATTGACCAAGAACGAGCGCCCCGTGCCATGGGACGACGATTGGCACCAAGTCAAATTGGTCCGCGATACCCGCTCGGGACGGATCGAAATTTTTTTTGACGATATGAGCGCACCGTTGATGACCATCGAGGATCGTACATTCCAGACAGGACGCCTCGGGATCGGATCGTTTGACGACCGGAATGCCTACGATGATGTCCGCGTCTATCTGCCTGTCGAATCCACCCGTTAATCCTGCATGGGAACTCGAGGAGATTCGGGCATCGTCAAATCGTTGCTGGTTTTTGTAAGCGCATTTCTGCTTTTCGTCGTTCAGCCGATGGCGGGCAAAGAACTTCTTCCTCGCTGGGGTGGAGCTGCCAACGTCTGGACCGCCTGCTTGCTCTTCTTTCAAGTCAGCCTGCTGCTCGGCTACGCCTACGCATATGTTTCCGTCCGCGTTCTGTCGAGCAAAGGACAAGCCATCGCGCAGGGGGTGCTCATGCTCTCTGCGATGGTATGGTTGCTGATGCCTTGGACGATGCGACTGGAAATCGGCAGTCCTGCGATCTCGGTTCTGGCTAGCTTGGCGATTTCCCTCGCGTTGCCTACGATCGCGCTGTCGAGCGCTAGCCCGATCGCCTCGCACTGGATCAGCACATCGACGCAGGGGCGAGAACCGTACTATTTGTACTCCATATCCAACGCGGGTTCCCTCCTCGGATGCCTCGCCTATCCGTTTGCCATTGAACCGTGGCTCGGACTGCAGCAACAGCAATGGGGGTGGCGAGCGATCTATGGGGGCTTGGCGTTGGGTTGGCTGTTTGCTTGCGCGGCATCGTATCGCGCGGCTCAGCCAGGGCTGCAGCAACGCGCGCAGGCTAGTTCCTCGCAGGAAGGGAGGCGGACTCTTTGGTTGGCATTGCCTTTCAGCACGGCGATCATCCTCGCGGCATCCACCCATCATCTGTCTCAAGCAGGGGTAGTCGTCCCCGGTCTTTGGGTGATCCCCTTGGCGATCTACCTCGCCACGTGGTGGCTGGCCTTTCGCGGGAGAGGGCCGAAGCGATGGGGTGGAATCACGGCGATGTTTTATCTGGGTGCGTTCCTGGCGCTCTCGCTGATTATCTTCAAGCTGTGGTTGCCATGGGTCGCGATCATCGCTGGGTATTTCGTGGTCGTATTTTGTACAGGGATCGCTTGCCACAGTTTGCTTTACGAAGTGCGACCCGCTGCGGAACGACTGACCGGATATTACTTCGCGATTTCCGTCGGCGGAGCGATGGGGACTGCCGCGACACTGTTGGTCGGTCCGGTATGGTTCACCGATTACTACGAATTGCATATCGGTTTGGCCATTGCTGCCGTCGCGATTTCGAGTTTCTTCTTGCCGCAGTTGACTGCGAAACTTGGCGACGAATTATGGGTCCGACGCTGGAAGTGGCCGATGAACCTCGTTCTTCCTTGCGTCCTGATCGGGAGCCTTTGGACCCAATCGGCGACCCCGAGCATCGAACTTCTGGTAGAGCAGCAGCGGGATTTCTATGGCGTCGTCCAGGTCGTGGAGAACAGAAAACTCGGATACCGCGCGATGGTGCTCGGGCAGACCATCCACGGTGTTGAACCTCTCGATGGACCGCTCGATGTCGACCAGAGCATGTATTACGGAACCCGATCCGGGGTTGCTTTGGCCTGGGGATGGACTCGCGACCGATGCAAGCGGCCCTTGCGGGTCGGGGCAATCGGGCTTGGGACCGGCACGATGTCCCTGTACGCATCGCGCGAGGATCAACTCGTGTACTACGAAATCAGCCCCGCAGTGCGAGAGCTAGCTCAAAAGCATTTTCACTACTTGGCTGCGCATCAAGGGTCGACCGATATCCGAATGGGGGATGGACGAACGCTGATCGCGTCCGAGGTAGCGAGCGGCAAGGCCCAAGATGAACCGATGGATCTCCTCCTGGTGGATGCCTTCACCAATGACTCGCTCCCCATGCACCTGCTGACGCTCGAAGCCATCCAAACGTATTCCAAGCGATTGACCTCCGAAGGCCTGATCGCTTTCAACATCACCAACCGAAACCTCAACTTGGCACCCATTCTGAACGCCGCTGCAACCCTGTCGGGTTATCAAGCGGTACTGATCGAAAACCCCATCGATCGGCCTGGCTCCACCGATTTCTTACCGGCGACCCGCACCGAGATACGCTGGTTGATTTTCGTACCCAAGGGGCTCGCGATCCCCGCCTGGCCAGGAACGCAAACCAAAGGGTTGGACAGCGCGCGGGCGTGGACCGACTCGTACGGAAGCTTGCTGCAAGCCTTCCGGTACTGAACGAACCCAAGCGACGCCGACTCGCGACGCTCGCAACTAAGCAGCTCGCCGGATCGGCGAAGCGATCGAAATTGTCGGGGCAACGTCGCAGAACTCGGCCGTCGACATGCTACGAATCAATCCGCCATCCCGCCCGAATAGCTTGACCTGCTGCTCGTCGATGAACCAGATGATCGAATAGCCCGAGAGCGAGAACCGACGACCGCAATACGACCCGTTTCGGATCAGGGTAGTTTCCAGGATGACCGACGCGGGGTCGGTGCCGCAATGACGGCATACAAATTCCCGGAACGATCGGCGAACAGATTCTGCTTGCGTTAAACTCATAGGTTCCGGTATCGACCGAAAAGGTAAGCAAAATTCGCCAAGATCGATCGGACGTTACAGCTTATGTCTTCTAATCCGCATGGTCGTACCTCGAACTTTCGGGGATTTGGTTAAGTTTGCGCGGTTGTGTTGACCGATCCTGATGGGGTGAGTTTTCCTCCTCATTCGTCTGCGGAACGGAGTATCAAGGAATGCATGCATTCTTGTCGCCGGTTACATTCGACTCGGAGTCGGTCGATTTCGGCATGGGCCAAACGCGGTTTGTGCATCGTTGGGCGCCTCGATCGCAGGGGCCTTGGGGGTGTGTTAGCATCATTCACGGATTCGGTGACCATGGAGGGCGGTTTGCAGGCATGGCAACAAGTCTGGCCAGCATGGGTTTGAGCGTCGTGGCATGCGATTTGATCGGCCATGGCCGGAGTCCTGGCAAGCGTGGAGTGATAGACTCGTACGACCAGTTGCTCGACGAGGTGGATCGAACGCTGGCGCACGCTCGGGAATGTTGGCCTCGGATACCCCATTTCCTGTTTGGGCAGAGCATGGGTGGAAATCTCGTCCTCAATTGGGCCATCCGCCGGCAGGAACCGGACTCGTCGTTGCATGGATTGGTGGCGGGTTCGCCGATGTTGCGAAGTCCCAATATGCCTAAGGAAACGATCATGAATGCAGGTCGTTGGCTGGCCCAACGGCTTCCCAATTTGCGGATCCCGACCCCTGTCCAGGTTGCGAAGCTCAGTCAGAACAGGCGGGCTCAGGATGCGTACTTGCGAGATCCCTGGGTGCATCGCTCGATGTCCCTTCGATTGGCGGCCAGTCTGATCGATAGTGGTTTGTGGGCGATTGAGCACGCATCGGAGATACGGATTCCCGCGCTTTTGATGCACGGAAGCGAGGACAGCCTCACGTGCCCCGAGGGGACACGCGAGTTCGCGGAACGGGCCGGGGAAATCGTTACGCATCGCCGGTGGGAAGGTTGTCGGCACGATTTGCATGACGAACCCCAGCGGGAACGGGTCTTCGCCACCATGGCCCGTTGGCTCAAGGAACAGTGCGTCAAATCGGTGACGTTATGCTCCGAAGCTCATGTTCCCAAAGGATTGGCAGCCTAGATCGTATTGAGGGATTGGCTTGGCCGACCTATACTGGACCCCTTTGAATTTCGGGGATACCAATCAAGTCAGTGCCATGAAAAGCGAACGCGGTCAGGTTCAAGAATCCAATCTCTTGGCTGACAAAATCGAACAAAAGCTCGTTCAGATTCGACCTTTCTTGCCCGCGGTTGCGGGACTGATCTTGGCTGGGGTCCTCGCATTGATCGGTTATGGTGTCTACGCCGCCCAACGAGAATCGCGGGCGGCCCGGGGATGGTCCGAGCTTTATTTCTCCGACACCCAGGTCCAGGATCTCGAACCAATATCCAAGGATTACGAGGACACCTCCGCAGGCCTTTGGGCACGGATGACAATCGGCGATCGAAGCATGGCCCAAGCGATGGAAAAGTGGAATGTCGATCGTTCGATTGCGGACCAGCGATTTCAGGAAGCCGCCGACGACTATCGGTTGGTGGCCGCGCGAGGGGCCGATCCGTTTGTCAAAAGCAGAGCCCTTTTTGGTTTAGCCCAGGCTCTCGAGGGGTTGGGAAAACGTGCTGAAGCGGTCGAAGCCTATCGCGATATCCTGGGACTGACCGGTTTGCCGACCGAGTATCTGGCAGAAGTCAGCGCGCGGATCAAATGGCTGGAGGGAAAGGAGGGCGAGAGTTTCTACGCATGGTATAATGAGCGGCGGACAACGGCTCCCGCGACCGGCGAGGGATCGCTTCCTCAAGGTTTGCCCTCGCTTCCTGATATCGAATTCCCACCACTGCAGCCTCTCCCCGGGGCATCAGGCGACGCGCCTCCGACCTCCCAAGACAAGCCCTAGCCGCTTGTCGCGAAAAAATGTCTCACAAGCGAAAGCGAACCGAACCTACCCCCGAGGTACGCAGTGCGCTTCCGCTCGATGAGTGGATCGCTCCCGATGCCGTGGCGGACTTGGTTTCCCAAGAGTCCGCACCGATTGCAGTCTCCGTCCACGAGCGACCTGGGCCCGCGAGTTTCGTGGTCGAGGAAGAGCATCGCGAGTTTCGCGTCGACCTGTTTCTGACCCTTAAAGTCGATGGTTACAGCCGCGTCTTTCTTCGTCGATTGATTCTCGAGGAAAAGGTTCTCGTCGACGGGCGGCCCATCAAGCCCGCATTCCGAGTCTACCCTGGCCAACGGGTGGAAATCGTGGACTTGCCCCCACCCCCGAGCGATGGCCCGATTCCCGAGGCGATTCCCCTGGATGTCTTGTACGAAGACGAGTTCCTGGTGGCGATCAATAAACCGCCGGGCATGGTGGTGCATCCTGCCAAGGGGCACTGGTCAGGCACCTTGACCAGCGCCCTGGCCCATCATTTTCAGCAGCTGAGCGATGCGGGAGGGCCGACGCGACCCGGAATCGTTCATCGCCTCGATCGAGAAACCAGCGGGGTGATTCTCATCGCGAAAACGAACGAAGTGCACTTCAAATTGTGCGCGCAGTTCGAAGCTCGCACCGTGCAAAAGACCTACCTCACCATCGTTACCGGAACACTCGATCGGGACCGGGACCGCATCATGTATCCGATCGGCCATCATCCGTACCAACGGGAAAAGATGGCCATTCGAAGCCATCACCCGAGCGCCAAACCCGCGGAAACCTTGTTCGAAGTGGTGAAGCGTTTCCCCGGGTACTGTCTGCTGAATGTCTTTCCGAAAACCGGACGAACCCATCAAATTCGGGTCCATCTCGCCCACGTCGGTTGCCCGGTCCTGTGCGATCGTTTGTATGCCGGGCACGGGCAGATCACGCGCGGCCAGTTGCAGCGTCGCTCCGCACGGGGCTTGCCCCCGCGCGAGGACGACGCCCAGATTTTGTTGGATCGCCAAGCCCTGCATGCTGCGAAGATCGAGTTCAGCCATCCCAAAACCGGAGTGGCCCTAACGATCGAGGCACCGATCCCAGAAGACTTGCAACGAGTGCTCGCAGCGCTCGATGCCAAGGATTGAAAAAGAATTCCAGGCTATTTTTCGCCGGGTGAAACCATCGGTATGCCGGGAGTACCCTTGTCAAACGCAGGCCAATGCGAATGATGTACGGTTCTTGAGCTTATTCCCTTCGCGAAAGGAACGGACACGTGAGCCACGCTTACCAAAGCTATCAACGCCAGCGTCAGATGACGCTCGGTGATCTGTTGCTGGAGAACCGAATCGTTTTTCTCCAGGGAGAGATCTACACCGGGAATGCCAACGAAGTGGTGATGAAGTTGCTGTATCTCCAAAGCGAGAACCGACGCAAAGATATCCACTTCTACATCAATTCGCCCGGTGGCGAAGTGCGCGCGACACTGGCCATCTACGACACCATGCAGATGCTCTCGTGTCCGATCGCGACCTACTGCGTCGGAGAGGCGGCCAGTGGTGCTGCGGTCTTGCTGGCGGGCGGGACGGCAGGCAAACGGTTCTGCCTGCCCAACAGCACGGTCATGGTCCACCAGCCACATGGCGGGGTTCGAGGACAAGTGTCCGACATCGAAATCCAGGCGAAGGAAATCTTGCGTCTGCGAGCCCAACTCAACGACATTCTCGCCAAGCACACCGGGAAACCGGCCGAGCAAATCGCCGCCGACACCGAGCGAGACTACTTCCTGACTGCCCAGGATGCCAAAGCGTACGGTCTGGTCGATGAGATCTTGGCCAAGCAAGCGGTTGAGGAAGACAAGTAACCCGATCGATTATCCAATCCTCCAGGAGACGAGGTTCGCTATGCCCCTGATTCCCTATGTTATTGAGAAGAGCGGTCGCGAAGAGCGCGTGTACGATATCTACAGTCGCCTGCTCAAAGATCGAGTGATTTTCCTCGGGACCGACGTCAATGACGAGATCGCCAACGCACTCGTTGCCCAGATGCTGTTCCTCCAAATGGACGATCCGAAAGCGGATATCCACATGTACATCAACTCCCCGGGCGGAAGCGTCAGCGCGGGCATGGCTATCTACGACACGATGCAGTTCGTATCGTGCGATGTCGCCACCTACTGCATTGGACAAGCCGCATCGATGGGGGCCGTGCTGTTGACGGCAGGCGCCAAAGGAAAACGCTACTCGCTCCCCAACTCGCGGATCATGATTCACCAACCGTTGGCTGGCATGCAAGGAACCGCGGAAGAGATCTCCATCCACGTCCGCGAGTTTCAGAGAACCAAGCGACGGCTCAACGAGATCCTGATTCGCCACTGCGGCCAAAGCCTCGAGAAAATCGAAAAGGACACCGATCGCGACCGCTTCATGGACCCCGAAGAAGCGTGCGCGTACGGATTGATCGACAAGGTGATCGATTCCATGCCTCGAACCGAGCCGCCAGCAGTCCAAAGCTAGCGGGACGCTCAGTCCCGCGCTGTCTGCATGAAGCGGGACGCTCAGTCCCGCGCTGCCTGCAAGGTACGGCGATCCGCGACCGCAGCCAGCCGCTGCCAGGAAACATCGTCGCCGATCATTTCCATGTAGGAGTCTGCTCGCTCCCAGTCCTCTTCGGTCTCGAGAGAGAAACGAAGCGAATCGTTGCGGAGTTGGTGCGGTAGAGGGATCCACAAGCATCGGAAAGTATTTTGGTGGAGCCGCACCAGTTGCGGAACGTCGAGCGCATCGTCCGAAAGGCCTTCTTCTAGGATTCTCGCCAGCCCACGAGCGGAACTCATCTCGGCAACCAATCCTAAACGCTGGAGCGAGAAATTGGGTACTGTCGGCACCGAGAATCCGACAAAGTCCACCTGAGGCTCCGCCAGTCCTCGAGAAATCAATCCATCGATCAAGGCCGGATCCAAAAACGGACAACTCGGCTGAACGTGCAAAATCCAGTCGGCGTTCATCGTATGGGCAATCTCAGCCGCCCGTTGGGACGGGGTAGCCAGCGAACTCGGAACCGACTTGGCATGACACAAGCACGCACGGGCCAACGAAGTGTGGCGTTCTGAGAATCCGGTGATCACGATCGAATCGACCAAGGTCGCTTCCGCCAACCGGCGAATGCTCCATTCTAACGTGGTCAATCCGTCGAGGCGACGCATGGCCATTTCCCATCGGGATCGACTCGCGTCCGACTCCATTCCCAGATCAATCAACGCCACCGACTGCCGAGGACTGCTCGCCATCATCCGACTGCTCCATGCGATAGTGCGTTTTGCGGACGTGTACCACGTCGCGACTCGAGTCACTCAATGTAAAGCCTGCCACGCGTCCGTCAACGATCCTTTTCGGGATCTTCGCGAATTCTGGGCGAGATGGAACGTTCAGGCGGCTAGGGCTTGCTGGCATCTGTGGCCCATTTCGCGTACAAAGCTTCTCGATGTCTCGCTTCCGCCATCGTTCCCCCCCGCGTGCCACCCTATGAGTGCTAGCAAACCCCAACTTCTTCCGGTCGAGGCGCGGACATCGCAAGGGATTTGGCTTTTTTTGGCTTCGTTGGCGATTTTTTTTCTGGCCAGCATCTTGCTGTACGTGGTGTACATCGCGATGCGTGTGCAAGGGGACACTCCGTTTGCACAGCCTCTGGCGTTGCCATGGAGTTTCATTCCCTCAACGGTGCTTTTGGTCGGTGTATCGTTCTGTCTGGAGATGGCATACCGGGGCGCGAAGCGGGATCGACACAAGCAGGTCCGGGGCTACATGGTGGCAGCCTGCGCGATGGGACTGGGCTTTTTGGCGATTCAATCCGATGGAATGAAACGCTTGCTCGATGGTCTTGCGGAAGCGACGACGCGCAATGAGAGCGCCTACGGTTACACGTTCATTCTCGTTTTCCTGCACGCGGCTCATGTGGCGGGAGGGATGGTCGGCCTTTGGATCACCGCACGCAACGCGATGCGCAATGCCTACGACCATGAACGCAGCATCGGCTTGCGTTTTTGCACCCTCTACTGGCACTTTCTCGATTTGGTATGGGTCGCGTTGATCGCGAGTTTTTGGATCGCGATCTGGTTTGTCAATTCCAAAGCCGCAGGTGGCTAACTTCGGCGCATCGATTTGTTACGAGCTCGATCCGGTCCATCGATTACTCGTACTGGAGCGCGGTTGCGAGGTTCAAACGAGCCGCTCGTTCGGCGGGGAGAAATGCAGCCAAGAGGACCGCTGCCAATTCAATCGCCACCGCGGAGACAATCAGCCATGGGTAGAAATGGTACTGAACGAGATGGCCGGTGACGATCATGGTTGTCAGGTTGATGACGGATGCGATTCCGAGCCCCATGAGAAGCCCTGGGATGATTCCGATGAGGGACATGATGATGGCTTGTGCGATGATCATCCGACGAACCTGGGATCGAGTCATCGCGATCACGCGGAGCATGCCGATCTCGCGGGTTTGTTCGAGGATATTCATCGCCAGGGTGTTGATCAGTCCGAACGTCGCGATCAGGGTGCTGAGGGACAGCACCACCCACAGTCCTCCGACCACATTGTTGATCATCCCTTCGATCCACTGGACGACGTCGGCATGGGACTGAAACATCAGACCTTCGGAGTCGGCGAGCTTTCTCAAGTCGGCTTCCACTTGCTTGATGGCTTCCGGCTTGGCTTTCACAATCACCGCGTCGGTCCCTTCGATATCGAGCAACTCTTTGGCTTTCCCGGCTTCCAGGTAGACCGTCAATCCTCCCGCCAAATACTCGTTGGTCACCCCAAGAATCTCCAACGAAGTTTTCCCTTCCTTGGTTTCGAGATCGATATGGTCTCCTCGATGGAGTTTGGTCCGCTCCGAGAGGACCGATCCGATGACCACGCCTCCGCGGCGGATGTCCTGGGTGACCTGGATTTCGTCTCCTTCGATCAAATCGAAAAAGTCATTGGTATCGGAGTTGAATTTGCGAGCAACAACGATTACGGAGTTTTCCCCAGAGCGGGCGCTGACGAAGCGGAGGGTGTCGACCATCGCCAACCCCGGGACTTGCTCAACACGCTCGGGGAAATCGTCCGGCATGTCGGCGGCGTGTCCGCTGCTCATGTCCGGCATCGCGGCCCGTATGAAAAAATCCCCCACGATACTTCGACGGTACCAACGCTGAACATCCCGAATATTGTCCAGAATCGTGCTGGCCATTCCCAGCCCCATGGCCATCGCGACCAGCAGGATACCAATCGTCATCGACGAGCGTCCTGGATTGCGCAAGATCTGCTTCCTGGCCAGTTTCGTCTCCGTCGGGATGATGCGCATGAGCGGAGCCGCAGCGATCGCGGTCAGCAGTTCAAGCGAGGCGGGGAGCATGAGGACGACACCCAGAATCATCGTGACGATCCCCGCCGTGCCATCGCGCAAGGAGAACAGCTCGATGGCGGCGATGTATTGGATGGCGCCGCCGACAAAAAACATCAACAGGCCGCACACGAAATACCAACGGGCCGAGATGCGAGGAGGCTGCGATGAAATCGGTTTCATGGCGTCCGAGGGGGAAGCATAGGTCGCCACGATCGCGGGGATCAACGCACCCAGCAGGGATACGCACAGACCGCACAGCAGAGCAGATGCAATGGGTAGCCAAGTCAGGCTGCTCTCGGGAATCTCGATCTGGAGCAGGGCCGATGTCGATCGATTGAGGATCGCGGCGCCCCAGTAACCGGCAAAGCAACCGATCACGCTCCCGACCGTGCCCAGCATGGCGGCTTCTCGAAGAATCATCCGCAGGATTTGGCGGCGGGTTGTTCCCAAGGCTCGCAGGATACCGAGTTGTCGGCGGCGTTCGCCGACGTTCATTTGAAACGTGTTGAAGATGATGAATGTCGCTAGGATCAGCGAGAAAAGAGTGGCGAGCAACAATCCTCGCTGAATCGCGGTTGTGCTCTCGCCAGCGACCTGGCTTCGAAGGGTCGGCGCTCGGACGAACGTTCCTTCCGGCAATTGGGCTGCGACCGCTTGCCGAACCTCTTCGATTCGCTCTTCCTGTTCCACGACCAGTTGAACAATATCCACCTTACCTTGCGACCGCGTCCAACGCTGCACGGTTAGCATCGGCGCGATGATGACGGCGGATTGAAGGGCGCTCGAAGCATCCTTGGACTCAACGACACCGGCGATCCGCGCCGTTTGAAGACCGCTTTTGGTGAGAAGCTTGACTTCGTCCCCAACCGAGACGCCGGTCGACGTCGCGAACCCGGCATCGATCCATACCTGTGTTGGCCCATCCTTGGCATCCTCCTCGGACACCGCGTCGAAATCGGTTCCCTCGATAACACGGGTCCCTCGTACCTTTTGGTCCTGTTTCCAGTTCACTCCCAAGAGTTGCATGCGGTAGCTGCGGGATTCCTGGCGATTTTCCGTCGAGCCATCCCCCCTTGGGACAGTCATCATGGAGAAGCGGCGAATCTGCGGCGAAACGACGTCGATGCCGGGAATATCTCGCAGGAACCTGAGGGCCTTGGCATCCAACGAGGCGCCCGCGGCGGCGCTGATCTCCAGCGATGTTTTCCCCGTCACGGCCTCGACCATCGCCATTTGAGCCCGCTGCGCTGAACGGGAAGAGACGGCCGTTGCGACGATCGCAGCAGACCCGATCAAGATGCTCAGCAACGTCAGCAGCGTTCGCACCGGACGCTGCTGCATCTCGCGAAGGGAGAGCCGACTCAGTGGCATCGCAGTCTCCGGAACGGCTTACGCAGCATCGGTCGGAGCTCCTCCCGAGGAGACGGGAAGAAAGGCGGCTTTGACGGAAAAGTCTCCTTGGGTGAGGTCTGCCTCGATATTCCCGTCTCGGAACTTAACCAGCCGAAAGGCAGCCTGCGCGACTTGGGCATCGTGGGTGACCATGATGATCGTTTGCTGAGAATCCAACGCCAGCGAACGAAGAAGGTCGGTTACCCTCCCGCTTTGGCGAGAATCGAGATTCCCGGTCGGTTCATCGGCAAGGAGGATCCGTGGCTCGATCGCCAACGCTCGAGCGATGGCTACCCGCTGCTGCTCGCCGCCGGACAATTTTGAGGGAATATGGTCCTTGCGATGCTGCATCTCGACCCGCTCCAGAGCCTGAACCGCTCGCCCATTCGCCTGAACGCGGGGTATGCCGTCGAGTTCCATCGGCAACGCGACGTTTTCGAGAGCTGACAGGGTGGGAATCAAATTGAATGCTTGAAAAACAAAGCCGATTTTTCGACGACGCAACAGCGTTCGTTGGTCGTCGTCCAAGGTCGAGATATCCACACCATCGAGAAAGACCTGGCCGCTACTGGGAGGTTCAATGCCTCCGATGATGCTCATCAGGGTGCTTTTGCCCGATCCGCTGGGCCCCATCAACGCGACGAATTCCCCCGGCTCGATCGACAGATTGACCCCCTTGAGCGCCTCGACCGCCAAATCGCCGGTTCCAAATTGTTTCGTCAGGTTGCGAGTTTCGATGATGGGCATCAGTCGTTCCTGGGTGGAGGCGGGGATAAGCCCATTGCCGGACCTAATCGGATCGAAGATTATAAACGCTTCGTTCCGTTTGCGGACCACCAACTGACCGCAAGGCCTCCGGAGATCCGGAGGCCTCTCAGGAGCTTTTTTCAAAGAAACCTTGGAGAATTGAAGGAACATGCGGATCGTCGTCACGGGAGCGACCGGCCTGCTGGGAAACAATGTGGTTCGCGCAGCGTGCCAACGAGGGGATGAAGTCATCGCATTGGCTCGCAACGCCGATCGCTCCGAGGCCTTGCAAGGCCTTCCCGTCACGGTTCGGAATGCTGACATCACGGACATGGAATCGCTCCGGTCTGCCGTCGAGGGCCACGTCGACGCCGTCGTCCACACGGCGGCACACATCCATTTGGGCTGGAAGGACCGCGAGCAGTCCGAGAGGGTTAACGTCTTAGGAACCCGTCAGGTCCTTGCTCTGGCTTCGGAACGTGGGGCGCGTTGCGTTCACGTTTCGACGGTCAACGTACTTCCCGTCCCCGACCAGAAAAATCTCGTCGACGAGCAATCCCCTGGACTTTCCCAGGTACCATGCACCTATGTGTTGACCAAGAAACAAGCCGAGAGAGACGTTTCGTCCGCGATGGATCGAGGTCAAGACATCGTCATCGTCTACCCCGGCTTCTTGCTGGGACCTTGGGACTGGAAGCCGAGCAGCGCTCGAATGATTCTCGACCTGCGTCGCGGTGCTCCGCCGATGGCTCCGGCTGGTGGTTGTTCGATCTGTGACGCGAGGGATGTCGCCAACGCGATCCTGGCAGCCTTGCAAAGGGCCCCTGCCGGCAGTCGATTTATCTTGGCGGGCGAAAACTGGACGTATTTTGAATTATGGTCTCAAATCGCTGCCCGTCTGAATCGTCCGAAACCATGGATCGCGATGCGTCCTCCGGGCCGATGGCTCATCGGTGCCATCGGCGATCTGCTCGGGGCGGTTTCGGCGAACGAACCGGTTTTCAACTCGGCGGCACTTCGCATGGGATCTCAGTTCCACTGGTACTCGAGCCAGCGGGCTCGCGATGGGCTGGGCTACGAGTCTCGACCTGCCGCCCAATCCCTGGATGACACCATCGCCTGGCTTCGTGAACGGGGAAAGCTTCCTTCCGCATGAAAAAATCAATCCTCCGAGCGAAGATTCGCGCCGAGTTGCATCGATTCTTGATCCGATTCGGGATCGATACCCGCAAGAAGCGATCGGATCGGGTGGTGTTGGAGCAGACCATCTTCCCCGCGCTGCAGCGCGATCCCCAGTACCAGAAAATCTTGTTTGTCGGTTGCGCCTGGTACACGCTCCATTATCCATCGATGTTTCGCGAAAAAGATTTCCGGACCATGGAAATCGACCCGGACGAGGCACGCTACGGCGCTACCAAGCATATTGTCGGCTCCTGCGAATCGCTCGATTCCCATTTCGCCCTTAACGAACTCGATTGCTTAGTGCTCAATGGTGTGTTTGGATTTGGGCTCAACTCCCCCGAGGCGCTGAATCGAACCCTGCGCGGCGTACATCATGCGCTGCGCGGTGGTGGACTTTTCATCTTTGGTTGGAACGACTTGCCTCCCCACGCACCGTTTCCACCCTTCTCGCTCGAAGGCTGGGAGTTCTTCGAACGGTCGTCCTTTCCCGGGTTGGACCCTGGGCATCGCTCAGCCGACTCGATCAATCGACACAGCTTTCACTTCTTTCTCAATCGCCCCCACTCGCTGGGAGCCTAGCAGGTCATTTTCATGCCAAAATCCACCCCCGAAAATCAAGAGAGAATCGAGCAAGCGTTGCGATTGGCGATCCATTACCATGCGGGCCAACGGGACAAAGCGGGAGACTGCTACATGCTTCATTTGATGCGGGTGATGCTCTCGTGCGACACGCCGGAGGCCATGCAGGTTGCCGCGCTTCATGATGTTCTCGAGGACACATCCGCCACACCCGATGATTTGCGCCGCGGCGGAATGACTTCCGAGGTGGTGGAAGCGATCAACCTTTTGACCCGGCAAAATGCCATGAGCTACGCCGAATATGTCGTTCGCTTGTCGCACCATGAGCTTGCCAGGCAGGTCAAAGTCGCGGATCTCCAGGACAATTATCGACTCGATCGAGTTGCCTACCGAAGGGATCATGCCGACGAGGATGGTCGTCGGATCGCCAGGTACATCCTGTCGCATGATTTCCTGACAGGGAAAATCGCGCGAGATGAGTTTTTGGAACGCATGGCTCCCGTGGAATGAGTTTTCTTGGACGATTCGTCGAACGGCCGCGGGTTTGCGGCTTGGACAGATTCCATTTATGCTTTACCTTTCTCGCCACGCACCCACAAGAGGAATGCAGCTATGTCGCAAATCGGAAAGAAACTAGAATCGCTGGGGTTGAAGCTCCCGCCTGCTCCGAAGCCAGTCGGTCTTTACAAACCGATGCTGATCGTCGGCAATCTAGCCTACGTGTCGGGGCATGGCCCCCTCAAAGAGGATGGCACGATCATCCTGGGACGGCTGGGCGGCGATATGGATATCGAAGGAGGCAAAGCGGCGGCCAAGCAAACAGCGCTGGCAATCCTGGCGACACTCCAAGCCGGGCTTGGGGATCTCGATCGAGTCGTGCGCGTGGTCAAGCTTTTGGGACTGGTGCGTTGCACGGATGAGTTCGGGCAAAGCCCCGCGGTGATGAACGGTTGCAGCCAGGTCTTCGTCGATCTTTGGGGCGATGACCTGGGGATCGGCGTCCGCAGCGCGTTGGGAACCAATTCCCTCCCAGGCGGCATGGCGGTTGAGGTCGAGGGGATCTTCGAAGTTCGATGAGCGAGCGGCAAACGTTATCGTTCCTTGCCAAAACGCTCGAGCGTGCCGGCCTGCAACCCAAAACGCGGTACGGTCAGAACTTCCTGATCGATTTGAACCTGCTCAATATCCTGATCGAAGGAGCTGAGCTTGCTCGCAACGACGTCGTTTTGGAGATAGGCACTGGGCTCGGCTCACTGACGAAGTCTCTTGCGCATCGAGCTGGGCATGTGATCACCGTTGAGGTCGATCGCGATCTTCAGGCCTTGGCGTCCAGAGAGTTGAATTCGCTACCCAACGTCGAACTTCACACGTGCGACGCTCTGCGAAACAAAAACCATTTGCGACGCGAAATCCTCGACGCGGTCGCATCCGCGATGGCGAAGATCGACGGCGCTCGGTTCAAGCTGGTCGCGAACTTGCCGTACAACGTCGCCACGCCCATCATCAGCAATCTGCTGACCGAATCGCCCTTGGTGGAACGCATGGTCATCACCATCCAAAAGGAATTGGGAGACCGAATCATTGCTCCGCCGAGTTGCAAAGACTACAGTGCCCTGAGCGTATGGATGCAGGCCCTGTGCGATTGCGAAATCTTGAGGGTTCTGCCCCCCTCGGTCTTTTGGCCACGACCCAAAGTGGATTCCGCCATCCTTCGTATTCGTCCTCGCGAAGAAAAGCGGAATCGAATTCGGGACTTGTCTTTTTTCCACACCAAGCTGCGAGCCCTTTTTTTCCATCGCCGGAAATTTCTGCGAAGCCAGCTCGCGACCGCTGTCCAAGAAGAGCTCGACAAAACCGAAGTCGATGCCATTCTGGAGGGACTCCGTTTAGCACCCAATCTGCGCGCGGAGCAACTGACTGTCGAGCAGATCATCGATTTGCTAGAAGCATGCCGGCAAGCGATCGAACGCAAAGGTCCTGCTACAGCCGAAGCGTAGGCCGCGTGTTCTTGGGAGCCTGAACGATCGGCAAGTCGATTTCCACGCGACAACCCGCTCCCTCTTCGGAACGCATGGCAAACGTTCCGCGATGCATCTCCACGATCCGAAGTACGATCGCCAGGGAACAGCCCAAACCGCGGCCGTGTTCCCGTCCGCTGTAATAGAGATCGGTTGCCGATCTTTGGGCTTGTGGCGATAAACCCGGCCCCGTGTCGCTGAGGGTGATACGGATACGCTCCTCGGACCCGCAGTCCACCGACTCACAAGCCCAGGTTGCCGCATCGTTCGGGCCGCACGCCTCAATCGAATTGAGCCCGAGCATACGAAGGGCGTCCAGCAGCGAAGGAGCGTGCGCATCGGCGAAGATGCGATCGGTGATGGAGTCGCAATCCCATCGGACTCCGGCCTCGCGTGCACGGTCCTGAAGAGATGTCCACACCTGTTGAACGATGGCCCCTATCTCTGTTGCGACGAGTGGGTGCGAGGGTGGCTGCACGGCTCGCATCGCCTCGGCGAGCATCTCATGAGCACGCATCGCTTGATCCATCATGGTCGCTAGACTTTTGCGAGCCACGGGATCGGCGACATCACTCATCAACCTCTGCGCTCGGGCGACAATATTTCCGAGAGGATTGTTGATCTCATGCGTCAACCCATACGCCAAATTGTACACCTGGCGGCGCGATGATTTTTCCACCGCGGAATGGAAGGAGGCTTCGGTGCTCAGAAGCTGGATCGCCCGTCCCACGGCAGCTTCAACAATCGGTTGGGCCATTGATGCTAGATTGGGAAGCAACCATCGCAACGCTTCGAAGTCCGCGTCGTCACTCTGGTGCAGGAGTGATGGGAAATCCAATCCTACCCGCGCGGCATAGGCGTGAATCTCCCTGGCGATCGCGCCGCCAGGTTGGTGCGCAAGGGTCGTCCGCGCGAGCCATCGATCTGCTGCGAGTTGCAGAATGCGGGCCGAATACTCGTACTGAGGGTCGGTCCCAATCGAATTTGGACCCCCGTTGCCTGAAATCATGATGCGCTCCACAAATGATGCAGTCACCCATGATACCAGATACCCAGGTCAGCAGTGCGCCGCCCGTTTCGGCCTCCGTCTCGAATTTCCCTTGCGAATCCCCTCAAACGAGGCGGAACGGATGTCTCCTTTTCGATCCCGAACAACCATCTCTCCACTGATCTTATCCCCGATGCATTTGGCATGCAGCGTCATTTCCTTAGGAAGCAGAGCCAGTTCCCCTTCGGTTCCGGAAACGTTCGGCGCATAGATACGAAGGTGACCCGTCAAACCATCTTCACTCGCCGTGAGAACACTCCCCTTGAGCGTGTGAGCTCCCGTGCGTCGCTCCTGCAACGACAGCTCTTCCCCGCACACATCGAGGTCCATCAACTGCTCGCTCTCCTCGCCCAAAGCGACTCGCAGGAGATACCGACTGTTCATCGGCGGGGGCTTGGGAGTCGGACGACGAGCGATATCCTCCACCGAGCATCGCAAAACTTTTGCGACCTCCTCCACCTTCGAAGTCACCGCTTCCCAAGGATCATCCGACGGCCGCTCCTGAATCCAATTCGACAACGTGCTCAAGGAAACGACGCCTCGCAGCTTGCGCTGGAATTCTCGAAGCGATTCATGATCAGCCATGATCCGCTGGAAGAGTTCGGCAGACTTGATGACCAACATCTCGGACTTCATGTCATCGTGCTCCATACCCACACCTTTGCTGCATCCGCGCAGGAACCACCTCAACCTTCGCGGTGTGTCTGAAGATCCATGATAGCATTTCATCGACGCGAGCCAACCATCCTCACCCCGAGAACGTGCGTCGTAAGCGTATTGCTGTGGATCAAGAAATCCCAACAAAGTCCATGGACAGTTGGTGTGTCAGATGCGAAATCGAGAGAGTGTTCATTGAACACTCGTTCCAGAATTGGGAAAAGAAAAATCCAGGTCGAGAGAGTGTCTGCGACCTGGATAGATGTTTTTTCAAGCGAGGAAATTTTCCGCGCGATTAGAAGCGACGACGATATCCGCCGCCGCCACCACCACCGCCGCCACCACCCTTGCCGCCACCGCCGGAATTTTCACGAGGACGAGCCTCGTTGACCGTCAGGGGACGTCCATCATGTTTGGTGTCGTGGAGATTGTCGATCGCGTTTTGCGCGTCTTGTGCGTTCTCCATTTCGACGAATCCGAACCCTTTGCTGCGGCCAGTGTCGCGGTCTTTGATGACCTGGGCACTGCGCACCGCCCCAAACTGGGAGAAGAGCTGCTGGAGCGCTTCATCAGTAACCCCGTAGGTCAAATTCCCAACATACAACTTCGTAGCCATACCTATCAACTCCTGCATCGAAATGCTGCCTAACCCTCAATCATCACTTTCCGGGCCAGATGGAAAGGAACCCAACAAGGAGGGTTCGCCTAGAGGACACACGAACCAAGCAGCAGCAGGCAAAAACCAAAGCACTGATCTAACTTCGCTTCATCTTCCAATCGAAGATTAGCCGCGATCGGCGGGCGAGGCAAGACGAATTCAGAATTATCCGAGCAGATATCGGTGGTAGAACTGCCAAAACTTCCGAGAAAGGCTACGTCCTAGCGACCATTTGCGATTGGGGACCATCGCTTGAACGCGAATCCCGGATCGCATGGCGAGATTTCCGGTCGCGTCGAGTTCCATGGTGATCACGAAGTAACTTTGCGCAGCTTTTTGCGATTGCGGATCGATACTGATGTCTCCCCCCCCGAATTGGGTAAGTGCGGACTCTTCAATGCGTTCTTGGCTGGCTTGGGAAACGCTGACGACCCTTCCATGCAACCGTTTGCCGGGTTGTCCGATGATTTCGGCGTCGATGGGATCCCCTTCCACGAGTTGCGAATCGAGGATCTCTTCGTCGGTCGCCAGAGCGCGAACGATCCATTTTCCAGATGCCAGTTTCACCAGCGGGTCACCCGGTTTCAGAAATCGCCCGACGAAGTCTTGCGTTTGCCATTCGGTGAGCACCCCATCCTCGGGTGCTCGGATGGTCAATCGGTCGACGGCCTTTTCCACGGTATCGAGATTCAATTCGGCCTGTCGCAGTTTCTGCATCAGCATTGCGGCCTCAACTGGATTCTTCTGCAATGCTTCGACCCACTGGGTGCGGAGTTTGATCGCGTCGGTCCGCGCGGCGATGAATCGGCTTTGCAACTCCTCGTTGCTCAGTTCGAACAGCAACTCCCCAGACTCCACTCGCTCGGAAGGTTTGAACCCAACTTTGGACACCAATCCCGATTCCGTCGCTCGAATGAAGGTTTCGTTCTCGCGACCGACAATTCCCAGGACGGAAATCGTGGTGGCGATTGGAGTGAAGAGGAGGACTCCGAGGACGATCGCCCCAATTGCGATCACCGAGAGAACGCGAGGTCGGCGGGCAACAGTGTCCGGATGCCAAAAAAGGTATCGCGTCAATCGGTCGGCCCCAGGGAGCATGGTGGCCAACAGGTACATCAACCCGAGGGTCAATCCGATCGCGGGGATCTGAAGGACCAGGAAGGTGACGATGCCCAGGACAATCAGGAATCGGTATGCCTCGGACGCAGCGCCGAAAAGACTGAGAAATCGATCGTGCCAGACGGTGCTGCCGATACGAGGCAATTCCATACCCAGGCAATGCCGCTTGAGAGAATGCATGAAACATGTCGATGCGATACGCTTGAGGTTCGGTATCCCAAGGTAATCGCTCAGAACGTAGTAGCCGTCGAATTTCAGCAGCGGATTGGCGTTGAAGACGATGGTTACCGCGGTGGATAGGACGATGGTGTAATGCGCGATCGAATGGAGCAGCCCAGGAGGAGTAGACACCCAGACGAATACCGCCAGGATCGCGATCAAGGACTCGAAGTACATTCCTGCCAGGTTGACGACGATGCGTTGCCATCGATCCCGGAATCCCCAAGCGGCGGATGTGTCGACATAAGCGCACGGTGTGCCGAGGATAAAAATGAGTCCCATCTCGGGGACATTCCCTCCGTACAACTTGCATGCATAGGCATGGCCCAACTCATGAATGACCTTGAGCACGCACAAGAGCAACACCAACACTGGAAAACTTCGCAACGCAAGAAGCGAAGCTGTGCTGTCGGTGAATTCCCTCCAATGCACGGCGACAACGTACGACGCGATTCCTGCCAAGGCGATCCACACCAAGAGGAACCATCTCAGAAACAAAGGGCGTGCGAATCGCTGCGTCTCTCGAAGGAATCGATCCGGATTGAGCAGCGGAAACTGGTAGGACAGCAGACGGAGGGGAAGACTCGCGAATTCCCGTGTCCGTCGTTCGGCGTAGGCGCGGTACAACAAACTGCCGTCGAGGATAGGCAATCGGATCAAATTGCGCCGATGCAAGTCGATCATGAATTGATAAAATTCTTCGCGCTGGTCGGCGGCGATGATACCTGCATCGGACAATTTTTGGTATGCATCGGAAACCGTTTGCTTGGGTTCCAAATGCAGGAAAACCTGGTAATCCTCTTTCGACAACGCGCAGCTTGCGAAGGTCAAAGGATCCCGCAATACGTACTGGACTCCGCCGTTGGTGATCTGACGGGAGACTTCCAGATCGCCGCGCAGTCCGATGGGCAACCGCGAGATGACCTCGTAGATCGCATCTTTGTTCGCACGAGGTTCTCCATCCACACTCGGCTGGCTCTCGTTCCTTGGCGATTCTTGGGGAGCAGTCGCAGGGATCAAAGCTGGGAAACCTTTCGTTGGACGTAACGAATCGGTTGCTGCAGCAGGATCCACCAACCAGGTTGGTTCCCGACGGAGATGCGTGCAAATCCGCTCAGTCCGAATCGAGCCTCTCGGTCGAATTGGGAGCCTGTCCCAACCGCCTTGATAAAGTTTTCTCCGTTTTCCGAGGTGCTCGCCATCTCCACCCGCTCGAGCACGATGTCTCGCCATACGCCTGGCTCGGCGGAAGTCGCGAAACGTCCGTTTTGGCCGACCCGAAATTCCATGCCAAGGTAGTCGGGGATCTTTAATTCGACGCGCTGCGTGAAGCTGGGTGCGAATTCGAACATTCGATCGCCGATAGCGACGGTTTCGCCGACGCGTTGATGCAGGTCGCTTTCGATCAAGGTTCCACTCTCTTGGGCTCGCACGACGGCTCGATCGAGTTTCGAATCGATGATTGCCAGTTCATTGCGGATCGCGGTGATCGAGGATTTTTCCTCGCCCGCCTTCGCGGTATCGTCCGATTGAAGGAACCGAATCATGGCTTGGGTTCGGGACTTGAGTTCCGCCTCCAGTTTCATCTTCTGATTCCGAAGTTCTTCGGTATCCATTTCGAACAGCACCGACCCTTGTTGTACCCAGTCTCCGCTTCGGAAATGGACTTTGCTCAGTTTCCCCGAATAAGGGGCCGAGTACGTGCGCTGATCGGCGCTGACGAGCCTGCAGGGAACACTGATGAAATGAGGCCACGGCAAGACCAGATACAAACCAACAGCTCCAGCGATGGTCATCGCAACGAGTTTACGGCCGGGCCAGGAGCGAAACTCTTGATTTGTCCATTGCTTGGCTCGCTCGCGAAACCGGGAAATGACAGACTGCCCCAGTCGGTCGGAGATCGAAGCGAATTCCGCCAATCGATCTTGATGCGATTCCAGCAGCGCGACCTCCTCGGAGGTGAATGGCTGGTATTCATCGCGACGAAACGTGCAGACAGCGACGATGGTCCCGTTGTGGCGAAGCGGGAACGAGAAACAGGAACTGTTTCCGCTCTTGGAACGCAACGCCTGGTGCAGGGTGGAGTTGAGCTGCTCGCCAACAGGCTCCGATGCGGACTCCCGCTGCGAGAGAATCGCATGACCAGCGTCGAGCGCTTCGGTCATCGCCTGTTCGATTGCAAGACAACCGTGAGATCGGCGATACACCGACTCCTGTCCGGAAATCGCGAGCAACTGAATGCGGTTTTGACGGACGATCCCGAACGAGACGTCCAAGCATTTCCATTGATTGCACAATCCGTTGACTAGGTGGAACGCGAACTGCGTCGGATTGTCCCAAATCTTTCCCTGGCACAATTGGGTGAGGAAATCCAATCGCTGAACGGATTTCGACGTGGTGATCGTGGCAGGCACAGTATGGGTTGATTCAGGATTTCCACGATCGGCTACTTTGTTAGCCGCGAGCATCAAGGCTGCGATCAACGTTTCAAACTCAGCGAGCAGTTTCTTGGCGACCTCTGCATTCTCTGCATAGACGACCAAGCATGCTGCCCCTACCGTTTCCGAAGTTTCTGAACTCGTTGGTACGACGAATACCGAGGTCCTGGTTCCTGTCGCGCGCTCCACGAAAAAACTGGCTTGCTTGGTTTGCGATGACAAGCACTCCAGCATAGGAACCGAGCACAATTGCTGCAAAATATCGGCTGGCTTGTCCTCGCGGTGAGAGCGGTATTCAACCGGGGTGCCGCCGATATTCACCTGGATAGATACGAAGCATGCCTCGAAAAAGGCCGCGATCGCATCGACTCCCATCACGAGACATTCCCGCGCGCACATCGGCTCTTCGGCGAGCGTCTGGATCAACCGCAGGCATTGCTCCAGCGTGGGGCGAGGTGTACTCGAAACACTGCGAACGGAGCTCTCCGTGGTCGCGAGTGATCCAGTTTGCATTTGCGGTACTTTGCTACTCATGGCTGGCAGTGATGAACTCAGTTATCGCGGAAGTGAACAAGGAATCCAGCGGGAAGCTTGTTGCCGGCATTCTCGATTTCAAACACGCAGCGAATCGTATCCGTACTCGGATCGATCACAGGCGCAATTGCCGTTAACTTTGCGTCAACCACTTGGAGACCGCGAAAGGCCGTTTGCAACGGGTATACTTTCCCGATCTGCAGTTTTTCCAACATCGCGCTCGGGACGTACAATTCCACTTTCAAGGTCGTCGTGTTGACGATCTCCAGGAGATTTTGGTTCTCCTGCAGTCGTTCCCCGATATTCGCCTTGATGTGATGGACGATTCCATCAAAGGGCGCACGGAGTGTCAGTTGGCTGACTTGCTCTTGCTCAATGGCAAGCCGCTCTTTCGCCAAGCGAAGGGTTCCCTCCGCAGTCGACAGATTGGCCCGGGCCTTGCCGACTGCGGCGTGAGCGATTTCAAAATCCTGGCCGGCGACAGCGCGGACGTCGGTAACCGACTCGAGTCGCTGAAGATGCTGCTGGGCAGCTTTTAATTCCGCTCTCGCCAAGTCGAGGGGACCGAGTTGGGCCGCAGCAACTTCGGCCGCTGCGAGATTCGCCAAGGCAACCCGATCGTCCATGCGTATCAGGGGTGTATCCGCTCGAACAAACTCCCCTTCCTGCACCAGAATCTCTTGCACCACTCCGGCAATATTGGGATGGATGACTGCCTGAAGCGATGGTTTGGTAATTCCTGGCAACCCTACGTCTTCCGGGCTCGATTCGATCAATGGATCGCCCGCCAGCCCTAAAAAGCCGGTACCCAAAAGTGCGAGAAACATGTTGCTAATCCAGGAATTCATGAGGCCGTACCTCCAGCAAGCCGTTACGGAAAGGAAAAGGTTTTTCCGAGAAAATGTAGGTCAAACCTCAGCAGTAGGCTGAAAAGCGACTCGGTCCCGCCAGGTTTGCGCATCGCCTTTGAGGAACAATCGGGTCGTGCCGGCTGTACCGACGGCTCCGGGAAGCGCGAGACGGACTTTTCAGAGCCTGGCTCGGCTTATCGCCCCTTGTTCGATCGCTGGTTCGGACGAACGTCCTGGCGGTAATCCTTCAAGATCGACGTGTCGTCAAGATTCACGCCACCGCGAAGCATATTCCAGAAGGCAACGATACGCCCCTGCAAGGTAAAATTGCGTTGGACTTCGCGCGCCATCTCCGACTGCTCCTGAAGTCTTTCCTCGCTGGTTGACTTCGTGTTTTGAGACGAGTCGATCTCCGAATCGCCAGCGGAAGCAACCTTGATCGCTGGACTGGAGACAAACGAGTCACGCGATTCCAACGGTTGGTTGTCCATCGACTCAGTCACCGCATTCATCGTTGCGAGCGTCGCGAACAGTCTCTCGGGAACATCCGAAGGAGACTCGAATTCATTCAGCAAATCGTAGTCTTGATCATATTCCACCGTGACAGGGGACATCATCACTACACCTGCAGTACTACTGCCCCCGGTCGGATTCGTTTCCGATACCATGGCGGCAGGTTGCGATGAACTGCTTCCCTCGGACGCAACATCCGCAATTGCGATGGTCTCTTTGGGGGCAGGATTCGAGGAATCCGACATTTTCGGCATTTCGACCTTCGGCTCCGCCAACTCAACCATGATCTGCGGCAGGAGTTCATGCACGCGGATGCCAATTCGGTTTTCGACCTGAGCCGTCGAATCGTTGCTCGTTTCCGTGGTGGTCAAGCGGTAATTGAGCGAGTAATCGCCCGGCATTCCGCCAGCCGTAATCAGTTTCAGTCCCGAAACATTCCAAGTGTTCAAGTTGACCCAAGTCGCGGGATTTGCAGAGACATAGGAATTGACCCCATCGGTAATCATCATCCCTCTCGGGATTCCTTGAACTTCGAGCACGACGGTTTCACTGCCATCGAGGTCAAAGTACTCATACCCCAGAGGAAGGACCAACTGCTTGCTCAGGTCGACTTTGCCACCCTGCGCGATCAACACGCCTGGATCTGCAACCGCTGCGATCTCCAGGGTCCGATGGAATGTCTGGGTGTAGGAGGGACCGTAGGAGGTAAAGACGTCGACTTCAGCAAAAATCGTCCCGGAGTAATTGACGGGCAATCGAAACTCGAGCGTTGTCAACGACATGCCAAATACATTGATCGTTCCAGTTTGGTCCGCCACGCGAGTCGCTCCAAGTGCATCGGTAACGATGGTGCCCGCAGGTACGCCACGGATAACCACATCGGTACATGTCTCGCCATTGATATCTACCATGACCACCGAGATCGGCCAATCGGTCACGGTATCTTCAAAAGTCGACACATTTCCAACTTGAACGGCCAACTGGTCTCGCTGGCCTTCGATCGTGATGGTTACCGTTGCATTCGCCGTGAGACCGAACAAATCCTCGACTTGGTAAGCGAGCACGACTTCGGCGGTCTCGCCCACCGACAAGTAATCATAGGAAGTTCCGGGATTGTAGCTTAGCACCCCACCTACAATCTGAACCTGGCCCAATCCTTGCGAGATCTGGACGGTCGATATGTGGATCGAATCGCCGGGATCCAGGTCGTAATCGTTATCGAGCACGGAAATCGTCTTGATCTGGTTTTCCGTAATCACTTCAATTTCATTGTTGGCGTAGGGCGTTTCGTTCACATTCAAGACTTGAATGGTGTAACTTACCAATTGGAATTTCATGTCTTCCGAAGTCGCCCGGATGGTGATGCTGTACGACGATGCTACCTCATGGTCGAGGGCTCCGGTTTGGTAAACGACTCCAGTCACAGCGTCGATAATAAACCTTCCGCCTGCACTGTCATCCAACGTGTAAGTAATCGTGTTGTTGGTCGCGTCACTGTCAAACGTGTATGCAGTAATTCCAGCGGCAAACACTCCGGGAGTATTTTCAAATACCGCATTCGAGGCTGTATCGATGTCGGTCAGGTAGATCAAGGCGAATTCATCGATATCGTAAATCGCGATCGCGTAGGTTTGATCGGTGTAGGATCCGTCGCTGGAAGTTGCGCGGACCGTGATGTTTCGGCTGTCGCCGTCTGCCTCACGGTCTATTGCACCGGCGACGGTCATGACGCCGGTAACGCTGTCGATACCGAATCTGCCCCCGTCATTGTCGACCAACGAATACTGAATCGTATTGTTGGTGGCGTCTGCATCAAAGGCATTCGCGGTGATTCCAACGATAGTCCCTATTTCGGAGTTTTCGAAGACTCCATTGGTGGCGGTATCTGTGTCGGTAACTGTACCAACGTCAAACTCATCTTGGTCGATCACTTGGATAGTGAAAGCCTTGTCACGTATCAATCCGGACGCGTCAGCAACTCGCACTTGAATCGTGTGCGAGGCATTCATTTCGCGATCGAGCAGCGAACTGTTCGCAACCGTGATGATTCCGGTCGAACTATCGATTTGGAATCTTCCATTTGCATTGTCGAGAAGGCTGTAGGTAAGAACCTCTCCATTTCCAGTCGAATCGACATCGATGCCGACGACGGTACCAACAACCGATCCGTTGACGCTGTTTTCGAGAATCTCAAGAACTCCTGCCTGGATGTCGTTCGGAGCATCATTGGCCCCCTGGATGGTAATCGTGACGTGAGCCGTCGATGTCAATCCACTCGTATCGGTAACCGTATAGCTGAATACGTCCGTCAATGTTTGGCCGGTCAATCGCAGGGCTTGGACCGCAGTGTTGGCATCATCAACGACGTAAGTAAACGCTCCATTGGAACCAATGGTGATCGCACCGTAAGCGCCCGTAACGCTCGTTCCTACCGAACCCAAGGCACTGCCGACCGCTCCGGCTGCGACCCCGCTGACCGTCTTGGTTTCGCCGTTGCCGACGCTGTCGACGTCGGTATCGTTGGCAAGGACATTGCCTGTAGCATCCGAGCCTGGGGTGGCATTGGCATAGCCACCGGCTTCAACGGCGATTCCGGTATCCGCTACTGCGACGGGGTTATCGTTCGATCCTTGGATGGTGATGGTGATGGTAGCCAGTGAGGTCAACCCTTCCGTATCGGCCATGCGATAGGTGAAGGTCTCGCTGAGCGTCTGGCTGGAGAGTCGCAGGGCTTGAACTGTGGCATTGGTGTTGTCGACGGTGTAGGTGTAGCTGCCATCGGCAGCGATCTGGATCGAACCATAGGTACCGACCACACTCGAGCCTACCGATCCTGTCGGATTGAAGATCGACCCGGCAGCGACATCGGTCACGGTCTTGGTATCTCCCGCATCGACATCGGTGTCGTTGATCAATACATTGCCGGTTGGATTGGTGCCCGCAGTACCGTTAGATACCCCACCCGCTTCGATAGCGATGTTCGTATCATTGACTCCCACCGGCGTGTCGTTCGCACCTTGGATGGTGATCGTCACCGTCGCGAGCGACGTGAGCCCTGCCGTATCGGCCATGCGGTAGGTGAAGGTCTCGCTCAGTGTTTGGCTAGTCAATCGCAGGGCTTGAACCGCGGCATTGGAGTTGTCGACGGTGTAGGTGTAGCTGCCATCGGCAGCGATCTGGATTGAACCATAGGTACCGACC
>JBKDXO010000148.1:0-1375 GCA_046306195.1 Planctomycetota bacterium
GAAAAGTAGAGTTTCCCAAGCTGATTTCGCATGACCATCAAGACACGCCCATCTCCTGTTTCTTCGACATGCGGTTCCATGGCACCGCGTTTTGGAAGTGCAATGCGTGAGGGCGATACCTGCCAAGTGATTCCATCGTCGTCGCTGTACAACGTCGTCGCGGAATACGGGCCGGTCTCCGCCGATTTGCCTGGGGCGGGCGGGCTGGCAGGCAACAGCAACCGGCCCGACGACAGTCGCTTGATCGTACCGTTGCACAGCGAAAAATTCTGCTTAGGCACAAATTCCGAGAGGGCTGCGAAGGATTGGCCTTCATCGTTCGACTTCCAAACAAGGTTCGTGAGCGAACCGGGTCGGTGCTGGCGCATGAAAATCAACAGGATGCCGCCATCGCGGGCGCGGATCAGGTTCGGCGAGTACACATTGAGATCACCAGGCGCGGTCTCGGTGATGACCCGGTGCTTTCCCCAACTCCGGCCTTGATCGGACGATTCCTGAGCGACCAGTCGGGTCTTCGCGAAATCGCTTCCATCCCCAGCGAACTCCATGTAGACCAGCAGCAATCGGCCATCGGCGAGCTCGATCACATCCCCTTCGCTTTTGCGAGTGTAGTCCGATGCGCTCTTTGCGACAGTCACGGCTTTCGGAGCCAGTGGTTCTGCGCTTGGTAGACGGAGCGTTTGCCACGAACCGTGCATTGCACAGTGCCCTTCCGGCACATCGGTGATCGGCCATAGCGATTCGTTCTCGAACCTGTTGCTGTCGAGGTCAGCCACATAGAGTTGCATTGTGCCGCTGCGATCGGAACCGAACAGGATCCACTTTCCGTTGGGTGATACGGCGGGGTGATAGTGCCTGGCTCCAGGCTTCGATTGGGTTAATTGCTTGGTCTTGCCCTCAAGATCCGCTCGCATCAATTCAATACTGTCTCCAATCTTGGACGTGTAGTAGATGCTTTTGCTGTCGGGGGACCAGACCGGTATGTCGCTGCTGGAGCTGTGGAAATCGGGATGCTTCAACACTTCGACTACACCTGAATAACCGCCGCGATCAGCCAGCTTGCGAAGACCGCTGCCATCGTTCCTGACGATATGCGGATGGCAGTTGTAGTGCTCGCCCGAGAGAAACATCAACCACTGTCCGTCGGGAGACCATTGCGGAACAAAGTTGAAGGGGTTGCCGGTCTCGATGCGTCGCTTGTTGCTCCCGTCGGAATTCGCGATAAAGACTTGGTAGTCTTCGTGGTAACTGATGCGCGAGCCATCGGGCGACGCGCTGTAGCCATAGCTAAACCCCGTCCCGCCTCCGGACACATCCCGTTTATTACCGCCATCGAAATCCATCTGAAAAGGTTTGGAGATCCCGTCGAGGAGGG
>JBKDXO010000149.1:0-3385 GCA_046306195.1 Planctomycetota bacterium
CTCCTCGGCCATGCGTCGAGTTACGTAACCGCCTGGGCGATCCAACTGCTTTGCGAGGACAAACAAGTTCCCGAGTCCGCGATCAAGCGATTCAAGGAGTTGGCTGCAGGCAAGCAATCCGATGCCATCGTCCGGTTGTACCTGGCTGCGGCGATGAATCGGCTCGCCCTCGAGGATCGTTGGGGAATTGCGCAGGCCCTCATCAGCCACGATGCGGACGCCATGGACCGTAACATTCCGCTCTTGGCTTGGTATGGAATCGAGCCTTTGGTCGCCAAAGATCCCAAACGGGCGATTGCGCTCGCGAGCGCGAGCCGGATTCCGCTGGTCAGCCAATACATCGTACGCCGCGCTGCGTCGGATACCGAAGGGCTCGACGCCTTGGTTGCGGAAATGACTCAATGGCCAGCAAACCAGCAGAAATCGACCCTTGAACAGATCCTGCAATCGATGGAGGGGCGGGTCAATGTGCCGCAACCCAAGCCGTGGACAAACGTTTACGAGCAACTCGCCAAGAGCGATGCGATGGAGATTCGCGATCTCGCCCTCCGAACTGCGGTCGCGTTTGGCGACCAGCGAGCCTTTCCGCAACTTCGGGAGCGGTTGGTCGACACGAGCCGGCCGATCGCCGAACGACGAAACGCACTCGACATTCTCGTGAAAGGCCGCGACAAAGATCTTGGATCCAGTTTGCTCGCGGTTCTCGATACCGAGGAGTTGCAGTCTCCGGCCATCCGAGCGCTGGCTGCCGTTGCGGATACACAGACGCCGGACAAACTCTTGCGGATTTATCCGAAACTGGGCAAGTCCGCACGCGAGGATGCGATCGCCACGCTGGTGTCTCGTGCCTCGTTCGCCGAGAAGCTGCTTGATGCGGTGGACGCAGGGAGCATCGCTCGCTCGGATGTTCATGCATACCATGTCCGGCAAATGGTCAGCCTCAACGACACGCCTCTCGTCGATCGGATCAATCGCTCGTGGGGCAAAGTCGGCACTTCGTCGGAGGAGCAGAAGCAGGCGATCGAGAAATATAAATCGCAATTGACCAAGAAAGTCCTAGCCAAAGCAGACGTCAGCCAAGGACGACAATTATTCAACAAGCACTGCATGGCGTGCCATCAACTCTTCGGTGCCGGAGAAAAAGTAGGACCGGACCTGACCGGTTCGAACCGAGCCGATTTGAACTACATTCTGGAAAACCTCTGCGCTCCCAATGCGGTAGTCGGCAAGGATTATCAGATGACTCTGTTGCAGCTCGATGACGGTCGCGTCCTGTCCGGGTTGATAACCAAGGAGACCGACAGCGCGGTCACTCTGAAGACGATCAACGACTTGGTCGTCGTCGCCAAGGAAGAGATCGCCGAGCGCAAGCTGTCTGAGTTGTCCCTCATGCCCAACGGTCTGCTCGATCCGCTATCGCCCGAAGAGGTTCGGGACTTGGTTGGATATCTCGCCAGCCCCTCGCAGGTTCCGATTCGTGGCCCGCGTCCGGATTTTGATGCCAAGGGGAAGGTTCCTGGTGCAATCGAAGGGGAAGCGTTGAAGGTGGTCGAGAAAAGTCGCGGAGTTGTACAGGGACAGGACATGCGCGGCTTTGCAGCGGACAAATGGAGTGGCGGCAATCAATTGTGGTGGACCGGTGCTCAGCCCAACGACATCCTCCGCTTGGAATTTGAGGTGTCCGACGCGGGGCGTTACGAGCCGCGAATCGCGCTCACGAAGGCCCGTGACTACGCGATCGTCCAACTCTTCCTCGATGACACTCCGCTCGGGGAACCGATCGATGGGTTCAACACGCCAGAGGTAATCACCACCGGGGTGTTGAAATTCGCGGCGAGAGAAGTGACGCAAGGGAAGCACGTTCTCAAGGTGAAGATCCTCGGCAAGCATCCTGACGCCGTACCAGGCTACATGGTCGGACTTGACTTTCTAAATTTGGAACCGCTGGCGAAGGAATAAGACGCAAATCGTCAGTGTTTATTAGCCGAACGGCGCGAGCCGTCCAGTGAATCGCTGCGGAATCCCATCAGCCGTTTGGTCGTCCGCCCGAACATAATGTAGAGCAGTTGTCTCAACTGCTTCGGCTGTTATCCCACCAGCCGCATGTGCGTTAGCCCGGACATAATGTAGAACAGTTGTCTCAACTGCTTGGGCTGTTGTCCGATCAGCCGCATGGGCGCTAGCCCCCGGTTGGAATCGTAATGAACATGGCCAAGTTGCTGACCCCTCAACCCGGATGCTCGTCATCGCCGCGCGGGGATCTTCGACGCATCTCGGCTAATAAGCCCGATCCGTGCGCGAGCACGCTTCGAAATGCGCTAAGCAAACACACGCGGAGCTCTCCTCGTTTCGATGGGGCTTGTCCCCATCGGACGGCAATCGCAACCAGCAAGCGATAGCGACGCGGTCTCCATCACGGCGGGGCTTGCCCCCGTCGGATGATGATCCGATGGTGGCACGCTTTGAACCGCCTCCACGCCCATCGCAAAGCCTCTGGGCGTGACAACCGAACCAGTCATGCATCTGTCGACTGTTCGTAGCTACCGTTGCCAGACGGTGGTTCTTCGATCCTTTCCTGCCCGATCAGATCATCGGGGCGCCGCGGAAACTCCTTGCCCCTCGCGAAGCCTCTTGGAAGAACTACCCCAAGGATCGCATCTCAGGCTTGCCACACGTCAAGCAGGCTGCTCAATAACAGCGGAACGGCGCAAGCCGTCCGGTTTGAAGTGGAGTAAACATGGCCATGTTGCTGACACCTCAACCCGGATGCTCGCGCACCTTGGCTAATAAGTCCGGTCCATGCGCGAGCACGCTTCGAAATGCGGTAACCAAACACACGCGGAGCGCTCTTCGTTTCGATGGGGCTTGTCCCCATCGGACGGCAATCGCAACCAGCAAGCGATAGCGACGCGGTCTCCATCACGGCGGGGCTTGCCCCCGTCGGATGATGATCCGATGGGGGCAAGCTTTGAACCGCCTCCACGCCCATCGCAAAGCCGATGGGCGTGCCACCCCAACTGAGTATCGCCGTAGGCGATCAATACTAGCGGAACGGCGCAAGCCGTCCGGTTTGAACTGAGGCAAACATGGCAACGTCTTGCGCGCTTCAACCCGGATGCTCGTCATCGCCACGCGGGGATTTTCGACGCATCTCGGCTATCAAGTTCGGTCATTTCCTGTCGACGCTTCGAAACGCAGTAACCAAACAAACGCGGAGCGATCTTCGTTTCGATGGGGCTTGCCCCCATCGGACGGCAATCGCAACCAGCAAGCGATAGCGACGCGGTCCCCATGCCCTTGGGCTTGCCCCCCGAACTGGGCATCGCCGTAGGCGATGAATACTAGCGGAACGGCGCAAGCCGTCCGGTCTGAACTGAGGCAAACA
>JBKDXO010000150.1:0-17890 GCA_046306195.1 Planctomycetota bacterium
GCGTACCATTCGGTCGATCGTCCGGCAAAACCTTTTGGAAGGAACCGTGTTCGATATCTTCGAGGGTGGATGTGCACGTGGCGTTTCGCAGCAGGCTCTTTGGAGTCAAGACAATCAGCGGCTTGCTCCACTTGGACTTCACTTGACGGCGCAACAAGTGGAAGTACTGGGCTGGTGTCGACGGTTGGGTGACAATGACGTTGTGCTCGGCGGTAAGGAGCAGGAACCGCTCCAGGCGAGCGCTGCAATGCTCAGGACCTTGGCCCTCGAACCCGTGAGGCAAGAGCATCACCAATCGGCTCAGTCGCTTCCACTTGTCTTCCGCGCTGGTAATGAACTGGTCGACGATGCACTGGGCAACGTTCCAGAAGTCACCGAACTGCGCTTCCCACAGAACGAGACCCTCGGGGCAATCGAGGCTGTACCCGTACTCGAATCCTAATACAGCCGCTTCCGAAAGGGGGCTGTTGATGATTTCGATCCGCCCTTGATTGGGATCCAGAGTGGCGAGCGATAGATAACGAGCGTTGTTCTCGGTGTCGTGCAGAACCGCATGGCGTTGCGAGAAGGTGCCCCGTTGCGAGTCCTGGCCGGTCAATCGTACCGGGTGACCTTCGAGCAGCAGCGATCCAAAAGCCAGCGCCTCTGCGGCAGACCAATCGAGCCGATGCTTCCCGTCAGCCATCTCACGCCGCTCGTCTAGCAAGCGAACGATTTTCTTGTGAGGAGTGAATCCCGTCGGGTATTGCGACAACTTGGATAGAATGCCAGTCGCGTGGGATTTGGAAATTGAAGTCGTGACGTTTTCCAGGGCAGGTTCGGGACCGCCGAAGAAGCCAGACCAGTATCCCGTCATGCTTTGCAAGTCATACACGAATGGCTCGCTCTTGGCCAATTCAAACTCGCGGGTCAGCTTGGCATGCCTCGCCTCGTCGACCGCGTCGGCTTCTTGACGCGTCATGCCATTCATACTCAGAAGATGCTCGAGGTAACTCTCCCGCACCCCTTTCTTCTTGTCGATTGCCGCGTACATGATGGGCTGAGTATATCGAGGTTCGTCCGCCTCGTTGTGTCCGAGTTTGCGATATGCGTACATGTCGATGACCACGTCCTTCTCGAATTCCTTGCGGAAGTCCATGGCCAAATTCACGACCTGCGCGACCGCTTCGGGATCCTCGCCGTTGACATGGAAAATCGGGATCTGAAGCATCTTGGCAATGTCGGTTGCATACGTGCAACTCCGCCCTTGATCCGGTTCCGTCGTAAAGCCGACTTGGTTGTTCAGGACGATATGGAGAGTTCCGCCGGTCCGGTAACCGGGCAGTTCGCTCAAATTCAACGTCTCCTGAACAACCCCTTCTCCGATGAAGGCAGCATCGCCGTGGATCAGGATAGTCATGTTGTCGGTGCGATGGATGTCGCCATCGCGATCTTGCTTTGCGCGACAACGGCCGAGAGCAACCGGATTGACAAACTCCAAGTGACTGGGGTTAAAACAGAGGCTGATATGGACTTTCTGGCCGGTACTGGTGGTCCAGTCGCTGCTGTATCCCATATGGTACTTGACATCCCCGCCGCCTCGAAACAATTCGGGATTGGGATCGTCAAAGGACCAGAAAATGCTTTGAGCACGCTTGCCCATGATGTTCGCGAGAACATTCAAACGGCCGCGATGAGCCATCGCCATGACCACGTTTCGAGCCCCGTGCTGACCCGCCTTCTCCAACGCACGATCGAGAAGGGGAATCAAACTTTCGGATCCCTCGAGCGAAAAAGTCTTCGAACCCGTGTACTTTTTGCGGATGAACTCTTCGAAGATCGAAGCATCGGCGAGCTTCGTGTAAATGCGCATCTGAACGTCGCGCGATAACTGAAGCCGATTCTCCGTCGACTCCATCCGACGCTGAAGCCAATCGCGAATGTTGCGATTGTCGATATGCATGAACTGGGCACCGATGCTGCGACAGTAGGTATTGCGCAACTTTTCGATGATGTCCGCTAACGTGCGGCCGTTGGTGTACTGAATGTTCGGCGCCGTGAACGGACGACGGAGATCCTCCTCGGTCAAACCATACGACGCAGGATCCAACTCCGGAGGACCTTTGCGAGTCAATCCCAGCGGATCAATTTTAGCCATCAAGTGACCGCGCACGCGGTACTCGCGCACCAACTGATCCACCCGCTCCTGCATCCGAGCCAACCAGAGCGCATCAGGAATTCCCTCCGCTCCCTGGTCCATCGATCCGGCGTCCGACAAGAACCCTTCAGACTGGGCGGAAAGCGAAAACTCCTCGAAGTACTTCCGCCAAACCTCCGAAACGCTGTTCGGGTCGTGAATGTATCGGACGTATAAGTCGTCGATGTAATCGAGACTGTAGGTATTCATGAATGATCGATTCTTTCAAGAAAACTTGTCACCCACTCGCCACTGTGCCTGGACCGAGCATTAATCTCCCGGGAAGAGATAACTGCGACCACATCCCGCGGGCAACCCCAAGGTTCGGGTGATCGTCGCTAAGCCAATGCTAGCGGCAATCAAACTGCCTTTGAAGGGTACGCCGAGCAGGTCCAAATGCAATCAGGTCGGGTTCAGATCGGATTATAGCTAGCGGGAAGGGGCACGATAATGGCGATTTGTAGCGGATAACGTGAAATTGTCGCGCAGATCGAGTCCTTTTTGTTAGCGGGGAAATGCCCCACCTGCCGACCGCACAACACCGGGCGTCTGGGAAAAATGCGCTGGCTTTATCGATCAGGAGAAATTTTCGGAAAAAGTCAAGGTTGCCGGGAGACGGTTCGATAACAAGAGAGCTTGACCGGAGTTTAACGGTCGGGCGACGGTTTCAGGCTACGTCGAGTTTTCCAGCTCGGCGAAGTTTTCCTAGTTCAGTCCACGGAAGGTGTTCTCGTGATCCGCCTAGCCACGATCTGCGTCGCGATCCTCATTGCATTTCCTTCGATCAGCCGCGGCCAGGAGCCACGTCGCACCACGTCGAAGGTCCGACCTGCAAGCACGAGCTCCCAAGGGACGAGAGCCGCAGCGGTCCCTCGTCCGACCCGTCCTGCCGGTCGCCTGGCTTCGAGCCGCCAAAGTCCTACGAGTTTGCTGCAAGAGGCAGAAACCGTTATCCCCTCACCATCGCGGAACGGACCACCGCCTGCTAGCTCGGAAATCATCATGGAAGATGATGAAGTCCTGGTCGAGGACAGCGGCGTCGTCTACGAGGGCTCCCCCGGGTGCGCTTCCTGCGGTGACGCGGGTTGCTCCAGCTGCGGGGATCATCCTTACTCAGCCATCGGCCCGTCCGGCATCGATATCTGCAACCCAACGGGATTGGGGGGGCGACGCTTGTGCATTTGCCTCCCTAGCCACGGCTGGGCGAGTGTCGATTACTTGGGTTGGTACCAGTCCGGAATGCAGACGCCCGCATTGGTGACGACATCCCCCGTCGGTACTTCGCAAGCTGCGGCGGGAGTCCTTCCCAATGCCCAAACACTCTACGGGGGCAATGACGACATTCTGTCCGATACCATGAACGGTGTTCGCGTCCGCGTGGGTGTTTGGTCCGCAACGCGTCCCAACGCCGGTGCAGAAGGTGAGTATTTCGGCTTCAGCCAACAGACCGCCACGTTCGACCGCAATTCCACCGGCAGCCCGATCCTGGCACGCCCCTTCTACAACAATGTGACCGGCTTGCAGGATTCCGAACTCGTTGCATTTCCAAGCCTGCTCAGCGGCCGGGTCCAAGTGCAGACCGATTCGCAACTTGCATCCGCTGCGGTTCGGTTTCGTCACATGCTCTGCTGCAGCAACGGTTGTGGATACTCCGCCTTGGCGTGTGCCCCGATCCAAGCGCAGTCTCGCATCGATGCGACCATCGGCTGGCGCTACATGCAGCTTCGCGAAGGCCTCCTCATCACCGAGGACCTGACCTCGCTGGATGCAAACAACCCCGGCTCCTTCCTGATTCAGGACTCCTTCAAGACATTCAACCAGTTCAATGGAGCCGAAGTCGGCGTTCAATGGCTTGGCCGCCGCGGCTTCTGGAGCCTGGAGACCATCATGCGTCTGAGCCTGGGCAACTCGCTGCAACGCCTGGAAGTTCGAGGCACCACTCAAAGCCCCAAGTGTGGCGCAACCAGCCAGGGTGGATTGCTAGCCCAACCTGGACGCAACATCGGCATTTTCGAACAAGAGGAGTTTGCCGTGATTCCTGAGTTGGGAGCGACCGTAGGCTATCAATTGACCGAGCGTCTCAAACTCAACGTAGGATACACCTTCCTTTACTGGAGCAATCTGATTCGCCCAGGGGACCAAATCGATACAACCGTTAATCCGAACTTGCTCCCTCCTGCGATCGCCGGAAATACGTTTCTTGGACCTGCCTTTGAAATCCGAGAAACAGACTACTGGGTGCAGGGTCTCAGCGTCGGTGGCGAATACCGCTGGTAAATTCAACCGACCCAAGAACCGTACCTCAACGGCAACAGGCTTGTGCGTTCTTCAGCGCTCAAGCCTTGCCTCGCAATGCAAGCAATCAAGCGATGTCCGTCAAGGATGTTTTCGGAGGGATTCGACGATGGCACAACTGTGGAAGCATTTGATTTCTTTGATTCGCCGTTCAACCGATTCGAACGGGAGCACGACCGCGACCAAGCGGCGTCAGGATGCGCGGCGCAGACTGCGGATGGAAATGCTCGAACAGAGGCAGTTGATGGCGGCCAACATTCAAGGGGTCGTCTTCCAAGACGTGACGGAAAACGGACTGACCGGCAGCGATCCCCTGATTTCCGGAGTCACCATTTCGTTGTTCCGCGATGGGGGCAACGGCACCTTCGATAACGGTGGTGGAGATGACATCGCCTCCGGAACGGCAACATCAGCCGCGACGACGGGTGCCTATTCCTTCTCGGTCAATACCGCAGGTACCTACTTTGTCGTCCAGTCAACGGTTGCACCGGGCTTGATACAGAGGTCCAGCCAACGGGTCCAAACCGTCACGGTGACATCGGGTGATATCACGGGTAGTGTGGCTACCACGCTCGATTCGTTCAACACCACGCAGCAAGTCGTCACAGCCAACTTCCCTGGCTCGACTCCAGCCAGTTCCTCCCTTGCCGCCCCGGAGGCTACCGGTGGAGAGCGAGACATCTTCGTTGACGCAACCGCTGGCAATGTCAGTGTGGCCGCGAACGCGCCGGCGAATCCAGGCTTGCTCATATTCGACGTTGGAGCTTTGGCCAACGGTTCCCGAATCATCACCTACGACGGACCCGATGGAAATGCCCAGGTCTTGGACAACGTCGGCCTATCCAACTTGAATTTGACGACTGGCGGTGCCAGCGCATTCCGTTTCGTGATGGGTGGGGAAGCTGGAACGCAGTTGACGGTTCGCGTCTTCAGTGGCGCAAATTCCTCGATTCGCACGATTGCGATTCCCACCACCATCCCGGGAGGTGGCCCGACAACTCAGAACGTAGACATCCCGTTTGCCGATTTCACGGTCAACTCCGGTACCGGTGCGAACTTCGCGGCGGTAGGTGCCATCCAGATCGAAGTCTCTGGCTCGAACTCCGCCGATTCCATCATCGACAGCTTCAGCACCGTCGCACCCACGGTCTTCACACGCAATTTCGCGAATCTGGCTCCGATGAGTATCGGCAACCAGATTTTTGCGGATCGGAACAACAACGGCTTGTTTGATACCGGCGCCACGCCTCCGGAAGTCGGAGTCGGATCGGTTCAATTGCAATTGTTCCTGGACTCCAATAGCAACGGTACGTTTGATCCAGGAACCGATACCGCCGCGCTCGACGGTTCTGGGAATGCGATCGTTACAACAAGTAACTCGTCCGGCATCTACAACTTCACCAACTTGCTTCCCGGTGCCTATTTCGTCGTGATTCCAGCGACGAACTTTGCGGCGGGAGGAGCTGCGGTTGGGCATGTCGTCAGTTCCACGGTACCGCCAGGGCAAACGAACAATGCCAATGTCGGCACCGCAATTGCCGGCGGGGCGGTCGTTTCGACGCTTGTCACTCTGGTCGCGAACTCCGCACCCATCAACGATGGCGATAGCGATGCCAACACGAACAACTCCATCGATTTCGGTTTGTTCTCTCAATTCGACGTGACGGTCAACAAAACCAGCACGGCTACAGAAGCAGCCGCAGGTTCGACCATCACCTACTCCGTAACGCTGCGGAACAACGGCCCGGGACCTGCAACCGGCGTGACCTTGACAGATAACATTCCAGACGGTCTCCGCGTGATCAGCGCGACATCGAGCAACGTCGGCGATGTGGTCACGATTCCCGCGACGGCCCAAGACACCACCATCGCCAATCCCGACGACATCACAGTGACCATCGGTACTTTGGCCGCAAGCGCGACGACCCAGCGTACGATTACGATTGTTGCAGAGGTTCTGCCCAATACGGTCGGCTCCGGGATTCCGGCTTCGATTGTCAACACAGCCACCATCAGCGCGCTCGGGACCGAGACGGGCGCTCTGACCAATAGTTCCTCGAATACATTGCCCGTAACACGCAATGCGGTTCTCGCCATCACCAAAACGGGACTCCCGGCCGCAGTACCGGTCGGCAGCAATGTGACCTACACGGTCACACTGCGCAACACGGGTCCTGCCACCGCGCGAAACACCGTCATCAACGACACCTTGCCCGCCGGGCTGAATCTGATCACGGTGACCTCCAACGTGGGTACTGCCACACCAACGCAAGGGGTCGGGAGCAACCCTGACAGCTTCACCGTAACGGTACCGGAGCTGAATGTCGACAGCCCGACCGTCGACACCGATGTCGTGGTCACGGTGGTCGCTCAAGTGTTGGCAGGCATTACCGGCAGTTCGTTCACCAACACCGCGAACGGCGATTCCGATGATTCGGCGCCGGTCAGTGGCAGTGCCACCAACAACATCACGCGCGATGTTGATCTCGTTATCACCAAGACCGTAGCGACCACCCCACCGTCTGGAGCGACACCACCGAATGCCGCACCGAATTCGACCTTCACCTACACGCTCGTCGCTCGAAACGATGGGCCTAATGATGCCACCACCGTTCGGGTTACGGACAATATTCCGGATGGCATCCGAATAACCAGCGTCACCTCGAGCGATGCGACCGACACGATCACCATTCCTGCGACTGCGCAAGACACGACCCCAGCCAATCCGGATGACATCATCGTCAACCTAGGGAACCTGGCGGTGGGTGCAGGCGCTCAAACGACGATCACGATCGTCGGCGTGGTGCTGCCGAGCACGCTGGGGAACTTCACCAACGTCGCATCGATCACAACGACGGACACGACGGCCAACAACGAAACCAATGCGGCCAACAACAGCAGCTCCGTAGCAGCCAATGCTCCTCGCACGGTCGATTTAGCGGTCACCAAAACCGCACCCGCGACAGCCATCGCTGGAAATACCATCACCTACACGATGACTGCGACGAACAACGGGCCGTCCGATGCAATCAATGTGCAAGTTGCCGACAACATCCCCGATGGCATTCGGGTCATCAGCGCAACTCTCAACGGAACTGCGGTAACAGTTCCGCCGACAGCATCAGACACCAATGCAGCGAACCCGGATGACATCATCTTCACGGTCGGCAACTTGGCTTCTGGAGCGAGTGTCAATACGCTTCAGATCGTTGCCGCTATCCTCCCCGCAACCGCTGCCGGATCCTTGATCAATTCCGCGGTCATCAGCACCACCGACGTCAACACGGTGGAAACGCCGAACACGAACAATAGCACGTCGGCAACCACGACCGTCACCTTGCAAAACGATGTGGCGATTACGAAGTCCGGACCGGCGACAATTCCCGCAGGTACAGAACTGACCTACACGCTGAACGTAACCAACTCGGGGCCATCGACGGCGACCGCAGTTGCGGTGAGCGATGCACTCCCCACAGGACTGACGTTTGTCTCGGGAACGTCGACCATCAATGGAAGCCAAGCCGGAACGGTCACCGCAACCGGCAACACGGCCTCAGTAACGATTCCTGTGTTGAATCCAAGCGAAACCGCAGTGGTTACGATTCGAGCGACAGTCGGGGTTTCCGTAACGGGAACGATTTCCAACACCGCTTCGGTGACAGCAGCCAACGATAGTAACACGGCGAACAACACGAGTGCCGCCGCATCGACCAACGTGACCGCCCCTCCCGTCGTTAGTTTTGCCGGTCGAATCTACAACGACGCAAACCGAAGCGGTAACAGCAACACCGGCGACGGTCCGATCGTCGGCGCAACGGTGACGCTGACCGGAACACCGGTGGGATCCACCACGTCGGTAACGCAGACAACCACCACCGATGCCAATGGCAATTACACCTTTACGAATGTGAACCCAGGAACGTACGCGGTCAGCACCGGGACTCCCACCGATTTCGTTTTCCGTTCCGCCACGCCGGGAACAACCGGTGGAACACCGGGAACCAATCAGTTGACCGCCATCAACCTGACGGCGAATTCCACGGACAACAACATCGGTTTCACTCGCGTATTCAGCAAGCGGCTCTTCCTGGCTTCGTCGCCTAGACCGTAGCGACACATTCGCGAAGGTGTTGAACAGCGGTTGCAATCGATGTTCTGAGTTGGGCCCCGATCTCCCCTGCCAGGGGCAGGATCGGCCCAACGTTCGCTAATTCGGATGCTTGCACGGCCGCATGCAAGACGCGGATCGGGGAATGGGCGTTGCGAAGTTCTTCCAACTCGCGGAACAGCTCGCGACAAATCTCGGCCTCGTTCCATCGATGTTCGTGGATCGCTTGCAGCATCCGTGCCGACAGATCTGGCCGAACGCAGACGCAACCGCTGGTGAAGCCGGCTAAACCAAAGTCTCGCATGTGCACAATCGCAGGTTGCTCCCCCATGCCGCTGACCACCATCTCCTTGGGCACAACCTCGAGCAACTCTCGCAGATAAGCATCGTCGGCCGCGTTCTCCCGCACAACCGCATACTTGATCCAGGACAGACACCCGTCTGAGTAGAGTTTGGCGACCGACTCTGGCGATAGCCATCGATCAAACTTCAGATACAGCACGATCGGTTTTCCAAGCCGATCGACGACCCTTGTCAATCCTTTCATGATACCTGCTTCGTCAGCGATCTCGCGTTGGGGCAAAACCATCGCGGTATCGAACTGCAGGTCCCGAAGTATCTCGGCTTGATCCATCATCATCCCGAAAGCAGGACCGATCGATGGAATGATCCAAGTGCTTTGTGCGGCGCGCTCGCGAAGCTGCCGCAGGACATCCGCATATTCGGATAAGAGGATATGGTAAAATAAGGCGTTCCCGCCATAGAGCAAGGTGGACACGCCTCCCTGTTCGATATGCCGGATCAAGCGGCCGTTTTCGACGGGATCGAACGACAAGTCCTCGCGCCGCGCCAACGGGGGAACGGCGATCACGCTTCCCCGGATGAGCTGCTGAAAATCGATCATGATATTTGGTTTCCTGACGATCTGTCTGGCTATCAAAAAATATCTGGTTCGCGTCCGCGATCGCGGCCTTCGAGAAAATCGAAGTCGCATCCTTCGTGGGCTTGCGTCACATGCTTGGTGTAAAGGTGAGTGTAACCGCGCGACGCGATCTCAGGGGGGGCGGGTTGCGAGGCCCTTCGCTTCGCGACTTCTTCGTCGGAGACCATCCACTCAATTCGCCGGGCGGGCACATCGAGTTCGATCCAATCGCCATCCTGGACCAGTCCCAACGGTCCACCCGCGCCGGACTCCGGAGAGACATGCAGGACGCATGTACCGTAGCTCGTTCCGCTCATGCGAGCGTCGGAAATACGAACCATGTCCCGGATCCCCCGGCGCAGCAACTTGTTCGGAATCGGCAACATCCCCCACTCAGGCATCCCAGGCGCTCCGACCGGCCCCGCATTTTGAAGGATCAGGACGGAGTCGGCGTCAACAGCGAGATCCTCGCTGTGGATTCGGTTTTTCAGGTCGGCGTAGCCTCGGAATACGAGGGCCCGGCCCCGATGCTTGAGCAGTTCCTGGCTGGCCGCCGACGACTTGATCACGCACCCGTGCGGTGCGAGATTCCCAAACAGCACGCACGTACCTCCATTGGGATAAATTGGGTTGTGCAGCGGACGCAAGACATCCTCGTCCAGGATCTCGACATTGGCTATCGTGTCGCAGAACCGAGTTCCATCCATCCGTTGGCAGGTGGTATCGAACAAATCGCCGAGTTGTTGGATCAGGCCGGGCAGCCCACCCGCTCGATCAAACTCCTCCATCAAATACTGGCCGCTCGGTCGAATGTTGGCCACGACCGGGACTCGCTGCGAGAGGGAATCGTAGTCGTTAAGGGTGATCGGCAACCCTGCCCGCCGCGACATCGCGATCATGTGGACGATTGCGTTGGTCGAACCGCCGATCGCCAACTGGACCGTCATCGCATTGCGAAAACTCGCTTGGGTCAGAAAGGAACTCGGCGAGCGCCTATTCCATGCCAGTCCCACCGCAGCTCGCCCGGTTGCAACCGCCAAGCGATCGTGCTCGGACACCACGGCCGGGATGCTCGAAGCGCGAGGCAGGGTGAATCCTAGCGATTCTGCGATACACGCCATGGTCGATGCGGTACCCATGGTCATGCAGGTGCCAGCTGACCGAGCGATGCAGTTCTCGATCTCGAGCCACTCTCCATCGCACAGGTTTCCTGCGCACCGTTCATACCAGTACTTCCAGGCATCGGTGCCGCTGCCCAAGGTGGTGTTGCGCCAGCGGGCGTTAAGCATTGGCCCCGCGGGAAAAAAGATGCACGGAATATCCGCAGAGATTGCGCCCATCAACAACCCGGGCACGGTCTTGTCGCAACCTCCCATCAACACCGCCGCATCGATTGGATGCGCTCGCAGAACCTCTTCGGTCTCCATTGCGAGCAGGTTTCGGTACAGCATCGCGGTCGGTTTCATGAGCATCTCGCTCAAACTCAAGACCGGTACCTCTACAGGAAACCCTCCCTCCTGCAGAATGCCTCGTTTGATCACCTCCGCCCGCTCCCGGAAATGGGAGTGGCAGGTGTTCAAATCGCTCCAGGTATTAAGAAGCGCGACAATCGGTCGATCGCGATAATCCTGGTCATCAATCCCCGTCCCCTTCAGCCGCGACCGGTGGCCGAAACTTCGGAGATCATCCGGGCGAAACCAGCGCGCGGAACGAAGGGTGGATGGATCGCGATCGTTGGGTGCTTGCTTCATGAAGGATTCGAATGGATCGGGATCGACGAATGTTAAGGCAACGTATTGAATATCCGATCCCCGGCATCGCCCAAGCCCGGGACGATGTACTTGTGGGGATTGAGTTCTTCATCGACAGCAGCGACGTAGACGCGGGCATCGGGATGCTCGGCATGGAATCGTTCGATCCCTTCGCGCGATGCGATCACGCTCAGCACCCGCACATCGCCCACTCCCCATCGCTTGAGCGCCGACACGGCGGCCCGCACCGATCCGCCTGTCGCCAGCATCGGATCGAGCACGAAACCCACACGTGCGGGATTGTCCTTCGGAAGCTTGGAATAGTATTCAACGGGCATCGCCGTCGCCTCGTCTCGATACATACCCAAATGCCAAACCTGGGCTTCGGGCAACAGTTCCAACACCGGTTCGACCAACCCCAACCCTGCTCGAAGAATTGGAACGATCGCGATCTTTCCAGTCAATCTCCTGCCTTCCATTCGTGTCAGCGGAGTGGTCACCGTGACGCTCTCCAAATCGAGGTCCTCGGTGGCTTTCACCGCCAAAAGCATCGCAAGGAGTCGCACTTGTGTTCGAAACAACGGCGGTGGCGTGGTCACATCGCGAAGGATCGAAAGGTGGTGCGCCGCGAGGGGATGGTCGAGTTCATATGTAGTTTGCACGATGGGAGTCCCTGACCTGACTTTTATTGGGAGTGATGGCCGCGATTGTAGCAAATTCGACTCGCCGGACTCCCCTAGACCTTGCGAATAAAATGTGCGGCATAGCTCCGCACATGCTTGCCATTGAGAACATGGAACAGTCTCAGTTGCTGGACGACCGAGTCCGCGAAATGGCTCAGCGGAACATGCACCAGCTTGCGGCGAAACCGCTTGGCAATTTGACGGAGCGCAAGCCCCGGGGCTGCGGGACTCAACAGTGCGACATGCCTAGCTTCGGCATGCAGGCACGCGGCGGCTACCAACCGTTGCTCTAGCGTGTCCGCAAAGTCGAGCCGAGGGTCGCTCCAGATATCCTCGATCGGTCGCGGCGGATACAAAAACATCGCGCCTCCATACGTCGATACTGCGACGCCCGGTCCAAGAATTTCTTGCGCGAATGGGATCGCAAAGAAAGCCAACGTGGATTCCTCGCCATGCTCCGCATACCAGGTTGCCCGCCACGCGTATTGGCGCGGGTCGGGTTCGTGCTCAAAGAGCATTACCGTCGCGTCGAGATGCCCGATCGATGGAGGCAAGATCTTCACGTAGAGGGACCCATCGTACCAATGCCTCAACGTCTCTCGCAGGTCCAGACCATCCATCAGGCTCGTCGAGAATTTTTCGGATCTTGCCAAATCCGCGCCAATCATCCCGCGAGCTCGTTCGACAATGCGATTGCGAAAGCTCTCGATGCGAGTATCTTCTTCCGGCCAAGAACAGTGTTGATAGGGATTCCATCGGCTCGCCCATTTGCGTTTGTCCTGCTTGAGCGGGGGACGATTGAGCTCGAGATTTTTCCATTCCATCTCTGGCCCAGGCAACCGGGATTGCAGCGGGATGATCCCCGCATCAGGAAACTCCCCCTGTTCAATTCCCATTTTCATGGTCTGCCAGGGCACCGGTTCATCGAAGGCATACTCGCGAACCGCATGTACAAGGTGGATCGCGAACATGTCTCCCATCATCTGCTGTGCGGATCGGACGATCGTGTACAGACTGGGGGTCAGTCGCCGCTCCAGAAGTGTCTGATTCCGAATGTATTTTAGGCATTGCGAAATCAGCAGCGGGGTGATCTGCCTCGCCCGCTGGCCGAGATCCGCGCGGTAACTGGCCCTCGCGGAAAGGAAAAGTTCCTTGAGCCCCTCCACCGCCAACCTGGCATCGTCGTCCAGATTCGCACGCGCTCGCTCGTACAGCGCGGTCACAAACGGCAACTCACCGTGCAGAAAAATGTGCGTACGGGAATCGATGGCGTAGTTGGTCGGCTCGCTCGCGACCGACACGCCTTCGCCCATCGAGTCTGTATGCTCCCTCGCGTCTCCGGACCGGACCGCTTCTCGCAGCCAAGGCCAATCGTTCAAGTGACACAGAGCCAAAACCTTCGAGTATCGCCCTCGCATTCCCAAAAGCCGACTTGCCATATGACGAATTCGACCCCAGTCCGATTCCGCATTCGGCGCGGGGATCGCGGGAAGCATCGCACAACAGAACCGCTCGAGGCTCGTCATCTCGACGGCAAACGGATCGGGCAAGACCAAGGACTCGATCTCAAACCGGTCGGCTTCCCGATCGACCCACTCAACATTCTTGCGCTCGCTCCAGGCAAAACGAAGGGCCGCGATCACACCTTGGCACGGATCGATAGGAACCATCGTTCCGTATGTGGTTCCCTCCGAATCGCCAACCCTCTGCACAACCGCCGATACCACCGGCAAACGCATGACTCCCGCCTCGACCGGAAGGGCAAACGAGGGAGGTAACGGGACCGCCAAGGCGTCAAAGTCGCAGTCGAGCAACCAACGCCTCAATGCCAGTGCGTATGAGCCACTCCCGTGAATGACTGGAATGATCCCCAACCACGGCAAGCAGTCGAACACTCCGACCTGGCTTTTCGCATTTTGAGATAACATCGTCCCACTTTGAGCAAACTGACGACCGTCGCGACCTCCATCCCGGCTCCTACCGTTGTAGCGGCACGCGCATTTCGTTGCAAACCCGTGGCGAACGGGCAAAGAAAAAATTCCACCCAGTTCGGCACGCTTTATGCGTGTGAGAGTTTCATCATCGCGGTGAGCGAGGTTTCCAGCCCTAGGGGTGGAAAACTCGGCGGACTGCGAACCGAAATTGAAAGAGATATTCCTGGGTCGGCTTGTTAGGTTGTGTGTGTGGGGCCGATTCAGGGAGAGGCTGCCGAGGAGAGGGAAACCATAAAGGGATCCCTCTCCTCGGTTTTTTTATGGGTTATTGGAACTGGTCTGCGTCCAATTCATAGAAAACGCCCTGAAGTCCGTCCACCGGCTTGATGTAGGGCCGCACCTGCAACGTGCCTGCCAGGGAATGTCGGCGAAACGACTTGTGTGCGAATTGATCCCCGGTCAAACGCACTTCGATCATATGCGTTAGCGGAGGTTGCTGCCCGAAGCAACACGTTGCCCAGTCGGGAACCAAGATGAAGGTCTTGGCCGCGTTGCTCGAAAGCGACGTCGGGTGAATATACCCCTTCAAGAATACTTTTTTGCCATCCAATCCCATCGCGGTTGGGGGGGGTACATCCGGTGCACCGAGGGGACTCTTCAATTCCGAGAAGGAGATGCGCTCGTATCCTTCGGGAAGCTCCGTCATATAAACATACGCGTGGTGACTGGGTGTCACGACCAAGGTCAGGAGGGCAAGGGCCGCCCCAACGATCGCGATCGGCTTGCCGCTCAGCTCGGTCGGAAATCGCTTGAAGTTCCGAAGAGCCACGACAGCGAACCCAAGGGCTACCGCAGACAGAATGACCAACTCGGGAGTAAACCAGGAAATCAAGCCCAACAGGGCAAATACCAAGCTTAATACAGCGGCACGACTGACCGCCCGATAGCCGTACTCATCTTCCAGGCCGTCGAGGTGCGGGCTCGCGGGAATCGAAGGATTAACCTCGTCGGAAATTGACGTTGCCATAGGTCCAACACTGCAGAAAAGCGAGCTCTCGGCTGAACATTCCAGCCGCTACCATCCACATGAGCGAGCCTAACATCATGCTCGCCAGAAGGAGTACGGAGCCCCAGAGGAAAGAGTTCATTCGATCCTGGGACGAAGTATTTCCTGTATCAATTCCAGGGGAAACCGCGATCGGCTCAGCCATCGACGAGTCGCTCAATCGCCATCCCCAGATCACTTGATTGGTGATCGCCGGCCTCCGCTCCGACGACTGGGCCAGCTGCCCACGCGACGGAAGCCCAAAGGGCATCACGGGGGACCAAGACGAATTGTCGTTCGGGTTGGGGTTTTGAACGGGTGCCGGGATGGGAAAGAAGGTTGCGGCCCGCTTGACCGCCTTGGGGTCGATCTTTTCCAGTTCCTCGAGCTTGGCTTTCGCTTCGGGAAGAGGACAGGCGCGCAGATAATTGACGACCGGGACTCTCACCCACGAGTTGTCCTCATTGGCGTTTTTGAACAAATCGGTCAAACGATCGATCTGGCTCCAATCCCCCCAGCGGGCCAAATCGGGAATGACGAGGTCCGCCAGATCGGGAGCTTCCAGCAAGTGGCTCATCGACTTGAGAATCTCCTCCTTGGGGAGAACACTGACCTCGGTGCCGTGAAACCGCAAAGCCATCACCGCAGAGTAAACGTCGGGATAGCTCGCCTTGCGATTGGCCAAGAACTGCTCATTGATCAGCTTCAAACCGTCCGAACCCTTCAGCATGAGATAGGAGGCGATCAACGCATCCAATCCAGCCCTTTTTTCGGGATCCGAGCTTTCGATCATCCCCTCAAACTCCTCGGCATCTTCGGGGGTTCCGCAGATCCCGAGCATGGTGTAGTAAAGCCGCTTGCGATCGGGAGATTTCGACGGGTCCCGGATCCACTCCAGCAACTGCTCGCGATTCATCTTGTCCTTCAGTCGCTTCACATCCTCGTACGGAGCCAGCGCGAACTCGTCGTAACTGTCACGAGCCAAGAGGGAATCGGGGTGCTCGAAATGCTTCTGGTAAAAATCCAATCGCGTGATTGGATCTTCGGGAAGGGATTGGATGGCTTCGACGTAGCGAACGGCTTCGACCGAAAGAGGAAGCGGCGATGACCATACCAAATTGCGAGGATCGACTCCGAGGAGGAGAAACTTCTTGTCGCTCTTGCCCGGCCCGAAATAAACGGCTTCAACGGTTTGCCCAACTTCGAGGAGGGAACTGCCTCGCAGAATGCTCTCGATCTTGAACGTTGCATTCCCGTCGATGTCGACGCGACCATCCGACACCAGTTGGGCGATCGCGACGGCATCCATCGAGAGACTTTCCTGACGCAACGTCTGCGACGCAGCCGAACAAAACGGACATGCCTCCGCTCCCACCAAACCAACCCCAGACGCGGGAAAGAGGCACGCCAATGCCATGAACCAGCACGATCCGGAAAGTACGGAATTCCAACCCATAGGCCTCACCATCGATACCGAACGCAGAGGTTTCCTGTCGCTTCGAAATCACCCAACGCGATTTCCCAGCCACTAAATGTAAGTCAGGAACAGGTGGAATGACCAGGGACGGTGTACGAAAAAGGTTGCGGAAGAGACCGGTTTTACCGATTCTGCGGCTGGCAAAACGAAGGGGCTAGGATACAGTGCTACCCAGGCTTAGGTGATCCTCCGCCACGTTTCTTTGTCCCCACCGCACCAATTTTCGCTCATGCGACTTCCTGTCATCCCCCTCCAGGACACTCAGGCTCCCTCCCAACCCCTTTCCGTCATCGATCCTGCGGGCGGTAATCCTGCGGGCGGTGATCCTGCGGGAGATGGATCGACTCCCGCAGCATGCGGTCCGACCACCACGGTCTTCCCCCCAAGCCGCCGACTCCCCCCCTGGCTTCGTCGCGAAGTGCCCAAGGGGAACGGCAACCATTTCACCTGGGACACCCTTCGAGACCTGAAACTGGAGACGGTGTGCGAGAACGCCAAGTGCCCCAACCGCATGGAGTGCTACTCGCAAAAGACGGCGACCTTCATGATCATGGGGAATGTGTGCACTCGTCCCTGCGGATTCTGCGCAGTCTCGCGAGGACGCCCCGATTCGCTGGAGCTAGATGAACCACAGCGCGTTGCCGAAGCCGCTGCACGGCTCGGTCTCAAACATGTGGTCATCACCTCCGTGACCCGCGATGACCTCCCCGATGGTGGCGGCGAACACTTCTACCAATGCGTGCTCGCGGTCCGCGAGCGAACCGGAGCCACGATTGAGGTCCTCACCCCCGATTTCGTCCAGCACCGCCAAGGCCTCGACCGCGTCATCGAATCCGTGCCGGAAGTTTTCAATCACAACATGGAAACGGTCCCTCGACTCTACCGCCGAGTACGTGGTCCCAAAAGCGATTATCAATGGACGCTGGAACTCCTCCAGTACGTCAAGCGAGCCAATCCGTCGATCCGAACCAAGAGCGGATTGATGCTGGGACTGGGCGAGTCACGCGACGAACTCCTCCAGTGCCTGTCCGACCTCCGGCGGTTCGACTGCGACTTCTTGACCCTCGGGCAATACCTGCAACCGGGCCCCAAGTATCTACCGGTCGTTCGCTACGTTCCGCCCGAAGAGTTCGAGGAACTCGGCGAACTTGCCCGCTCGATGGGATTCGTGCGAGTCGCCTCAGGCCCGTTCGTTCGCAGCTCCTACCACGCTCGCGACATGGCCGAAGCAGCGATCTAACGCAAACGGCCGTCATTTGTTTAACAAGTCGATGCACCGAAGTCATCGGGGCCGTATAGACTTGGTCCGCGGCTCGCCGTCCGCCGATAGGGGTAGGGAAGTCCGGTTGAACCGGACTCCCCTCCCTCCGAACCGTACGGGCGGTGTTCCCGCATACGGCTCTCCGGTCAGTAGTGCCCCTGATGGGATTGTCCGAAACGATGAAGCTAAATGCGTGCCACCCACGCACTGTTTTGCTAGCGAACAGACTGTTGGGATA
>JBKDXO010000151.1:0-41979 GCA_046306195.1 Planctomycetota bacterium
GGACTCTTGGTTGATGCTAGACACATCCCACAAAAGTGAGCCAGAGGCGCTAGCCGAGTTCGTTCGATGTATAAAAAACGGCTAGCGCCACAGGCTCATGGAAAGGGTTGGGTGTTGCGTGCCCCGCACCGAACACACTCATCACTGGCGAAGCGATTCTTCGTTGGCATGCCTTGATCGGCGGCCCGCAATAAAAGCAAGCTCCCGGGTGGAACTGTGGCAAACATCGCGAGGTAAAGTGCACTTCGACCCGGATGCTCGCGCATCTCGGCTAGCATTTGCCGCGAGCGATCGCACGCCCCAAATCGAAATCCCTCTCCCCCCCGCCCCCGGCAACCCCAATGGGGGGCAAAAGTTGACCCCAGAACCGCGTTGAGCTATATTCGAACCGTTGGATTCGATGAGAATTGCTGGGGAATACCCCGTCCTGCCTCAACAATCCTTCCAAAGCCCTCCCCTCCCCATCACTCGGGCACGCTCCGAACCCGAGCACGTCTCTCTCGAACAGGTTTTCTCTATGTTCCGTCGGTTGCCAGTTCGATTCGAAAAAGGCTTCGGCCTCGCCTTGGTTTTCGCTTGCGCAGGCTCCGCCCTCGCGGCCGATCCCGCAAGCCCATCCTGGTCTCGCGACGTGATGCCGATCTTGCGAGCCAACTGCTTTGCTTGCCATCAGGAAGCGAAGACGCAAGGCAGCTACCTGATGACTGACCCCAAGAGAATGATGCAAGGGGGAGAGTCGGGTGACGCCGCGATCGTCCCGGGGAATCCTGATGCCAGCTACTTGATGAAGGAGATCGCGTTGGTGGATGGCAAGGCAGAGATGCCCAAGAACCTTCCCCCGCTGAAACCCGAAGAGATTGATGTCATTCGGCGCTGGATTGCTGCCGGAGCGGTGATGGATGGGGTGGATGCCGGGCCGCGATACAGTAACGAGCAGCCCCCGCAATACTCCGGCCCACCCAATATTGTCGGCATGAATTTCTCTGCGGACGGCACCAAACTAGCCGTCACCGGCTTTCACGAAGTGCTTGTCTTCAACACGCAGGATTGGAGCCGCGCGAATCGCCTCATCGGGTTGAATCCACGGCTCGAGTCGGTCCGTTTCTCGCCCGACGGCAAGTGGTTGGCGGTAGCGGCTGGCGAGCCAGGGGTCTCGGGTGAGCTTCAGATTTGGAATACGCAAAGCAACGCTCTCGAGCGGAGTGTCGCTTTTGGGGGAGACACCCTTTTCGGTCTCTCATGGTCTCACGATTCCGCCTTGATCGCTTTCGGCATGACCGACAATTCGATCCGCGCGGTCGATCTCGAAGGAAAGCAACGTCTATTCCAGCGCGCTCACGACGATTGGCCTCGCGCGACGGTATTCACCGTCGACAGCAAGCACTTGCTGTCGGTCAGCCGCGATATGACGGTCAAGTTGACGGAGGTTGAAACCGAACGCTTCATCGACAACGTAACTTCGATCACGCCCGGTGCATTGCGAGGGGGAACCCAGGCCATCGCGCGGCATCCGCAACGCAATGAAATCTTGGTCGGCGGCGCGGATGGCGTACCGAAAATCTATCGCGTCTTTCGGCAAACTGCTCGCGTCATCGGCGACGATGCCAACTTGATTCGCAAACTTGAGCCAATGCCCGGACGGATCTTCGACGTCGCGGTCAGCCCCGATGGCAAATACCTCGCCGCAGCCTCGACCCTCGACAACCAGAGCGTCGTCAAGGTCTGGTCCTACGATGTCGATGGCCAGGTGCCCGACGAGATTCGAGCCATCCAAGGCAAGCTCGTCTTCTCGATCACTCCCGAGGAACGAAAGAAGCTCGAAACCTACATCACTGCCCAGCCGCAACTTCTCGGAACATGGACTGTCAACAACGCTGCGGTCTACTCGATCGCTTTGGATGCGAACGGGAGGTTGGCTGCTGGCGGGTCCGATGGCCGCATTCGGGTATGGAACATCGCGGACAACGCATCCGTCGCCGATTTCGATGCGACTCCGCAGCGCGATGCGACCCAAGTCACCTCGCAATCGCTGATCACCTCGCGCATCGATCGCTTGTCAAAAATCGCCCAAGCCCACCGCGACGAGCGTGCCTCACCTCGCAAAGCCCCCGGCAACGAGGAATTGCAACACCAATCGGTCCCCCTCGATCGCATCGCAGGCATTTCGGTTTATCCCGAATCGGTATCGCTGGCTTCGTGGAACGACTCGGCACAGCTCATCGTCATGGCCCAGCTCGACAATGGCGATCGCGTCGACGTGACATCGCAAGTCAGTTTTTCTGCCGACCCGCAAAAAGTTTGGGTATCGGATCGAGGATGGGTCCAGGCCGTTGAGGCCGGCGAATCGCAGATCACGGTCGCTTTAGGAGCCCACCAAAAGAACGTCGCCGTGGCTTCGCATAGCAAGGGCGAGTACACCGTCGATTTCGTGCGGGACGTTAACCCGACCCTGTCCCGCCTCGGCTGCAACGCAGGCACATGCCATGGCGCCCAAGCTGGCAAGAACGGATTCAAGCTCTCGCTACGAGGTTATGATCCGATCTACGATGTCCGTTCGTTGGCGGATGATTTGGCCGGGCGGCGCATCAATGCGGCCTCGCCATCCGATTCGCTGATGCTCACCAAACCCCTGGGCCAGGTACCGCACACGGGAGGCAAGTTGATCGAGCCGGGTGACACGCAAGCCTTGGTACTCTATCAGTGGATCGCGTCCGGCGCGAAATTGAATCTCGATGTTCCTCGTGTCGCGAAAATCGAGGTCTCACCAAGCAATCCGGTCATTCCCCTGCCTGGTGGCATTCAGCAGTTGCGCGTCGTCGCGACCTATACCGACGGCGCATCGCGCGATGTGACGCGCGACGCATTCCTCGAATCGGGGAATACGGAAGTGGGAGCGGTTCTCGAAGGAGCTCGCGTCCAAGCCCTGCGGCGCGGCGAAGTCCCCGTCCTCGCCCGGTTCGAAGGCGCCTACGCCGCAACCACGCTGACCGTCATGGGGGATCGAAACGGTTTCGAAGCCAAGACCGCTGTCGCAGCTCATCCAGTCGACCAGTTTGTGGCAGCCAAGTGGGAACGGATGAAGATCCAGCCCTCGGGGTTGTGCAGCGATTCGGAATTCCTCCGCCGCATCCACCTCGATCTCACCGGTCTGCCACCCTCGCCCGAGCGAGTGCGAGCTTTCCTGGCCGATGAAACCGATTCGAAAACCAAACGCCAGCGCGAGATCGATGCGCTGCTGGCCAGCGACGCATTCACCGATCACTGGACCAACAAATGGTCCGATTTGTTGCAAGTCAATTCGAAGTTCCTCGGCAAGGAAGGAGCGGGCAAATTCAAGGATTGGATCCGCGCGAGCATCGCCGAGAACAAACCCTACGATCGCTTCGTCTACGAGATCCTGACCGCCAGCGGATCCAATCGCGAACAGCCCGCTGCGTCGTACTACAAGATCCTGCGCACGCCCGAGGAAACGGTCGAGAACTCGACCCACCTGTTCCTCGCCGTTCGATTCAACTGCAACAAGTGCCACGATCACCCTTTCGAACGGTGGACCCAGGACCAGTACTATCAAACCGCCGCGTACTTTGCCCAGGTCGGACTCAAGAAAGATGAAGCGTCGGGCAACGCAACCATCGGCGGCACCGCCGTCGAAGGAGCCAAGCCTCTCTGGGAAGAGGTCTTCGACACCGGTTCGGGTGATATCAAGCACCAGCGGACACAACAAGTCGTTGCACCGAAGTTGCCATTCGATTGCCAGTACACGGTCCCCGAAGGGGCCCCCCGCCGAACGCAGTTCGCCGCTTGGGTCACCGCGCCGAGCAACCCGTACTTTGCCAAGAGTATGGTCAATCGCATGTGGGGTTACTTGCTCGGCAAAGGGCTCATCGAGCCCATCGATGACATCCGTGCCGGGAATCCGCCGAGCATCCCCGAACTCCTCGATTTCCTGGAAAAGGACTTCAAGGAGCATGCGTTCGACGTCCGACATCTCATTCGGACCATCTGCACGTCGGAGGTGTATCAACTGTCGATCGAACCCAATCGCTGGAATGCCGACGACGATCGCAATTACTCCCGAGCTTTGCCGCGACGGTTGCCGGCGGAAGTTCTCTACGATGCCATCCATCAAGTCACCGGCGCTGCTTCCAAGCTACCAGGGCTCCCTCCCGGAACACGGGCGGCCGCCCTCGCGGATGCCGATGCGGGCCTGCCGGATGGATTCTTGAATAACTTGGGACGCCCGCCGCGCGAGAGCGCTTGCGAGTGCGAGCGGTCCAATGATCTGCGCCTCGGCTCGATCATGGCGCTCGTCAGTGGTCCGACTCTGGGAAGCGCGATCGCGGATCCCGAAAACGCGATCCGGAAACTCGTCGAGAGCACTCCCGACGACGCGGCCCTCGTCGATGAGTTGTTTGTCCGCGTGCTCAATCGGCGACCGACGGCGGACGAAATCACCGCGGCCCTCTCGACATTGACTCTCATCCAACGCGACCATGAGTCCCTCACGCAGCAATTGGCCCAACGCGAAGCATGGTGGGTCGAGGAACGACCCAAGCGAGTGCAAGCCCTGGAAGCCGAACGCGCCTCGGCTCAAAAAACCCTCGAGGAACGCCAGCAAGCGATCGCGGCCGATCGCGAAGCGGCGGAAAAGGCGAGACAAGAGCGGCTGGCCGCTGCCAACGCGGCGGTGGCTGCGTACGAAGCGGGCCTCGAACCCAAGCTGCAGGAATTCATCGATGCACGCCGCAACGGTTCGGTTTGGCAAACCCTCGCCGCACGAAAAACCGAGTCGAGCACCGGTGCCCAACTCGTCCCGCAAAGCGATCGGTCGATCCGCGCGGTGGGAGCCGCCAACAAAGGTGTCTACACCGTCGAGACTCCCGCCCCGCCCGGACCGATCACCAGCATTCGGCTGGAAGTCTTGACCGCGCCGGATCTCCCCAACCAAGGACCCGGTCTGTCGGCCGGGACCGGGAACTTTGTCGTCACCGAAGTCGAACTGTTTGCGGGAGCCCCCGAACGTCCGGAGTCGCTGCGAAAGATCAAAATGGTCAAGGGACTGACCGATTTCGATCAAGCAGGTTTTTCAGCGGCAGCCCTGATCGATGACAAACTCAACGATCAAGGGGGCTGGGCGATCTTTGGCGCCACCGGCGCCGAGCACTGGGCCGTATTCGCCCTCGCCGAGCCCCTGGCTCTGCAACCCGGCGAAGTCCTTCAATGGCGCATTCATCAATTCCATGATGCTGAGAACCATCGGCTCGGTCGATTCCGTCTCAGTGTGGGCAAACACGATGGGGAATTGGCGTTGGGATTGCCCGAATCTCTCACCGCCATCGCGGCGGTGCCAAAGGACAAATGGAATCCCCAGATCGCGAAGGAGGGACTCGATTACTTCCGCGCTTCTTCCAGCGAACTGATGGGATTGCGAGCAGCGGTCCAGCGCGAGAGCCAGCCGTTGCCCGAGGACGAGCAGATCGTCTTGCTCCGCAAACGGATCGAGCGACTGTCGCAACCTCTGCCCGACGACTCGCGGTTGGTACGCATGCGCGCCGACGCTAAGGAGAGCGAATCGCAACTCGGCAATGCGCGGCTCACGGCCGCCCAAGACCTGGCGTGGGCATTGATCAACAGCCCTGCCTTTTTGTTCAACCATTGATTGTAAACCGTACACGTTCCCAGTTTTTTTAACGCGAGAGGATCATCGACCATGTGGCGAATCATCGGATCGGCAGGCAAGGATTTGTGCGATTCACAGCTCGGCGTCACACGCCGCGATGTCCTTCGCGTCGGCACTTCCGGATTGTTCGGTTTCAGTCTGGCCAACTTGCTGCGATTGCAACAAGCGCAGGCCAGCGAAGGCTCGGGCTCTCCTGGCTGGAATCGAGCCAAACGGATGATCTTGGTTTACCTCCAAGGTGGACCCAGCCACCTCGATCTGTGGGATCCAAAGGACAATGTGCCGGACAAGGTCAAAAGCGTCTTCAAGCCCATCGCTACGAAACTGCCCGGAGTGCACTTCACCGAAAACCTACCCAAACTCAGTCAGGTCAACGATCGCTTCACCATGATCCGATCGATGAGCCACACGCCCAACGGGTTGTTCAATCACACCGCCGCCATCTATCAGATGATGACCGGATACACCACCGACAAAGTCAGTCCATCCGGCCAACTCGAGCCCCCGAGCCCCAAGGACTTCCCCAATTTCGGCTCGAACATCATCCGGCTTCGCCCTGTCGACGAACCGATGCTCCCGTTCGTCATGCTGCCGAGACCGCTTCAGGAGTCCAATGTCGTCGGCAAAGGGGGATCAGCGGGCTTTCTCGGCAAAGAGTACGATCCGTACACGCTGTTTCCGGAAGGGGACGATATGGATCTGAACAAGATGGATCGCATCAACGTCAGCGACTTGCAATTGCGCCCCGAGGTCTTCTCGGTGCGACTGCAGCGTCGCGCGGCATTGCGGGATCTGATCAACAAGCAGATGCCGACCATCAATGCGGCTGTCGAAAATCAACAGCTGGATGAATACTTCTCGCAAGCCTTGTCGCTCTTCGTCTCCGGCAAAGCCCGCGAAGCGTTTGATCTGAGCCAAGAGTCCGAAGTGCTGCGCGATGCCTACGGCCGAAACACCTTTGGCCAGAGTTGCTTGCTCGCTCGACGGTTGGTCGAGGCCGGGACTCGCGTCGTCGAAGTCGTTTGGCCAAAGATCGCCAACAGCGACAACCACTCCTGGGACCATCACGTCGATCTCTCCAAGCGGATGAAGAACCAGTCTGGACCAATGCTGGATGCCGGGCTTTCGACCTTGATCGAAGACCTCGATCAACGCGGGATGCTCGAAGACACGCTGGTCGTTGCGGTGGGTGAATTTGGACGTTCCCCCGAGCGCGGTGTCAGCACCAGCGGCAACGGCAACAGCGACGACGGTCGGGACCACTGGCCTTACTGCTACACCTCGGTCATCGCCGGCGCGGGCATCAAACGGGGATACGTTCATGGCAAGAGCGATAAGACCGCAAGCGCTCCGGTGGACTCGCCCGTCCACCCATCCCAACTCCTTGCAACGATTTACCACGCTTTCGGCATCGATCCCGAAACCATCGTCTACAACCACTTGAATCAGCCGCGCGAACTCGTCAAAGGCCAAGCAGTCACCGAACTATTTGCTTAACGGTTCACTCACTACTCCTTCGAACGAAAGATCCATCATGCGAACGATCCTCTTCGCTGCTTTGATTGCTTGCTCGCTGCACGGGGCAGCACGAGCCCAGGGGCTCGGCGCCACTCCCGCCAAAGCATTTCGCGCCCCCGAGGGATTCGAAGTTGAGTTGCTCTACGAAGTCCCGTTGAGCGATCAAGGCTCGTGGGTCGCCATGTGCGTGGATCTCAAGGGTCGGCTCATCGTCTCCGATCAATACGGCAAACTCTATCGTGTCACTCCCGCACAACCAGGTCAGGACTCCTCGTCCACGCGGGTCGAGGATATGCAAATCAAGATCGGCATGGCCCAAGGGCTGCTCCATACCAAGGACGGCCTCTACATCGATGTCAACGGCGCAGGCTTGCTCCCCGAACCTCCGAAGGAGAAGCCCGCCAAGGAGGAAGCCTCAGGGGATGCAAAACCTGAACAAGACGATGCACCGAAGTTGCCGTCGGGACCGGGGCTGTATCGTTTGCAGGACAAGGACGGCGATGATTCGTTCGAGACGATCGAGCGGATTGTACCTCTCGAGGGCGGAGGCGAGCACGGACCGCACGCAATTATCCAGGGACCGGATGGCCGACTGTATATGTGCGCGGGAAACCAGACCGATCTCCCCGCGAAGATCGACCGATCGCGAGTCCCCAGAATTTGGGGGGAAGACCACATGCTCGGACGCATGCCCGATGCGAGAGGCTTCATGGCCACGCGCTTGGCGCCGGGCGGTTTCATCCTCAGCATGAAGCCCGATGGCAGCGACGTCGAATTGGTCGCGACCGGGTTCCGGAACGAGTACGACATCGCCTTCAATCCGCTCGGAGATCTCTTTACGTATGACGCCGACATGGAATGGGATATCGGCACACCATGGTATCGCCCGACGCGTGTCAATCACGTCATCAGCGGTGCGGAGTTCGGTTGGCGAAACGGGACCGGCAAGTGGCCCGAGTATTTCGCGGACAGTTTTGGAGCCGTTGCCAACATTGGCTACGGTTCGCCGACCGGAATCGTTTTCGGGACGGGGACCAAGTTCCCTGCCAAATACCAAAATGCCTTGTTCATCGGCGATTGGAGCTATGGCGTCATCTATGCTGTGAACCTGGAACCGGACGGCGCCAGTTATCGTTCTACCTTTGAACCGTTTTTGAGCGCTTCGCCGATGCCGATCACCGATATGGTCGTGCATCCGAGCGAAGGCTCCATGTACATGACCATCGGTGGCCGGAAGGTGCAGTCGGCCCTCTATCGCATCCGGTATGTCGGCAAGGAATCGACGCAAGCCGTCAAGTGTCCAGACAATCCCGCCGCCACCGCCGCGAGGGAGATTCGCCGCTCGCTGGAAGCCATGCATCAGCCTGGCGCGAAGTTCGATGTCGACTTGGCAATGCGTCACATCGGTAGCAGCGACCGCGCCTTGCGCACAGCCGCACGTCTTGCCCTGGAACATCAACCGAATATCTCTACATGGCGAGATCCAATCGCCCAGACCCTGCCGCCTCAAGCAACGATCACATTGGCTGTCGCTTTGAGCCGCCGCGGTACGCCGGCCGATCAGGCTGACATTCATCATGCGCTCCTGAGGCTGCAATGGGACAAACTCAGCGCTAGCCAGAAACTCGAACTGCTCCGCGCGTACCAACTCAGCTTCCTTCGCCTCGGCGAGGGAGATCCAGCAGTGCGGGCACAGATCATCGCACAACTCGATCCCCATTTCCCAACCAGCGACGGGGATTCGCTGGTCGATCGCGAGTTGGCTCGCGTCTTGATCTATCTGCAAGCCCCAAACATTATCGAACGATGTGTCAAGGAAATGCACTCCGCAGGCTCGGCCGAGCAGCAGATCCACTACGCCTTCTGCTTGCGCGATGCCCAGCAAGGTTGGACCGAGCAAACCCGCAAAGCCTACTTCGAATGGTTCTATCAAGTCGCATCGGCTCGCGGCGGAGCTTCCTTCGGCGGATTCATCGAGAACATTCGCCAGGTAGCGATCGGTTGGCTGTCAGATGAAGAGAAATCCGCTCTCGGTGAATTGGTGGGACCACCGCCGGCCCTCAAGGATCCCATGGCGGAGTTGGAGCCTCGGTCGCTGGTCCAGCAGTGGACAGTCGACGAGTTGCTCGCCAAGTACAATGCGAAAAAATCCGGCTTTGACTACGAGCGAGGCAAGAAGATGTTCGCCGTCGCCCAGTGCTACAAATGCCACCGCTTCGGTGGCCAGGGTGGGATCCAAGGGCCGGACCTGACCGCCTCCAGCCAACGGTTCAGTCCCAAGGACATGCTCGCGGCCATCGTCGAGCCGAGCAAGGAAATCAGCGATCAGTACGAAGCGACCATCTTCCAGACCGAGGAACAAACCGTCATCGGTCGCGTTGCCAACCTCAACGGAAATATGTTGATGGTTTCCACCAACATGCTCGATCCAGGAAACTTTGTAAATCTGGATCGAAGCGAGATCGTCGACACCAAGCCCAGCAAGGTCTCCATGATGCCCAGCGGATTGCTCGATACGCTCACCGCCGATGAAGTGATCGACCTGTTGGTCTATCTGCAATCCGGCGGGAACCCCAAGAGCGAGCGTTACACGTCCGCGCCCGCCCGGTAGCACCCGGTCCCGTTCGCCTCCCGGTTGGATGATCATCCAAGCCGGGATACTGTCAGCCGATGAAGAAGGCAGTCCGTGTTGCAAAGACGGTTGTTGCCGCCAATTCGAGGCAACCATGCAGCGCCTGGCACAGCCGATAAAAATGAGCCTGAGGCGCTAGCCGAGTAAAGCAACCCGATCGCTGCCGTGGCCGTCGTGGGCGAAAGTAAGCGTTGAGCTTTGAGTGATAAGCGGTGAGCGTCGGTACCGAAAGTGCAGCTAATCCGCCTGGTTGCTTGCCCGGCTGCGTTCTTCGTAACCTCGAGAATCGTTTGTTGATAACCCGGAGCGCAGAAAAGGTGTCAGGTACCTTTTTCACCTACAACTTTCCTGATCTGCGACCCATCCTCGACGAGGCGTTCGAGATCTTCGGCGACAAGAGCCAGTACGTGGTCGCTGCTCCGCAGTACCGAACTGTCGCCAAACGGCGATGGGTTGGAAGAACTCGAACCTACGCACCGAAATGACGCGACTCTTACGACGCGCCCGCGTTTCGGGTTGGGCCCGTGGCGCGCCGGTGTCCCCCAAAAAAATCGCCTAAAGGCTAGGCACCAGCGCTGGTGTCCCGGCTTCAGCCGGCTGGTTCTAAACCGTGCAGGAAAGCCAAAGCAATGGGCCAAAAATGCGAAAAACCCAGAGTACCCGATTCGTGTGCCACCCACGAATGGCACCACCCACCGAATGGCGCTGTACAACGGGTAGAGTGTCTTGCCTCCCCTGTGCCTTGTGCCACGGGTGCTGAAGATTGGCGGCTACCAACGTGACCACCGCCATCCCCCCCTTCGCCGTCAGCGTCTGGCACAGCCGACAAAAATGAGCCTGAGGCGCTAGCCGAGTTCGTTCGACGTACAAAAATCTGCTAGCGCCCCAGGCTCAGAAAATCGGCTAACGCCTCAGGCTCATGGCGATGAACATGGAATTTCGTCGCAGGGAGTTGGAGGATGGTGGGCATCGAACTCGGGCTTTGCGCTCGGCGAGGTACCTAGCTGTCGCTCTGCGATAGCCCAGCGTATTGGAGCATGTAGTAGGCCAAGGTCATGACCGAACTGAGCGTGCCCGCGACATACGTCAACGCCGCTGCGTTGAGTACGCGGCTGACATAAGGCAGTTCCCCCGACGAGATAATCCCGTGCGAGATCAATTCGTCTTTGGCTCGCGAACTGGCGTCGAACTCCACCGGCAAATTGATCAGCTGGAAGAAAACAACCAGGCTGAACCCGATGATGGCGAGAAGCAGTACCCACTTGCCCAGAACCATGAGGCCCGAGAAAAGCATAACGAACGCGACCGTGAGCAACACCGAAGCCAGAGAACCGCCAAAGCCTGCGGCTGGAACGGCCAGGTTTCGGATCACCAGCGGCGAATAGTTTCTTGCGTCCTGGATCGCGTGACCGACTTCGTGGGCAGCGATGCCAACAGAGGCCATCGAATGGCCGCTATAGACATCGTGGCTCAAGCGGACCACCTTGGAGGAGGGGTCGTAATGGTCCGACAGATGCCCGGACACGGGTTCAATCGGGACCTCGTGCAAACCTGCCGAATCCAGGATCCGCCGGGCCGCCTCGGCACCCGTCATCCGAGCGGGAACCTGGCTCATTTGGCTGTATGCTGCGCTGACGCGCCATTGAGCATAGAAAGCCAACAAAATTGCAGGCGCAACCAAAATCACATACAGCATGAAACCGGACAACGTCTGGACCCCCCAAAAAAGTGACCACCTGTCAGTTCGGCACTCGAACCGACACAACTCAACAGTAGAAGCATAGCGCGTACCATGTCGAGCGGCAACTGGATTACAATCCAGAAATCTCTGTTTGGCGTCCCCGGGGACCTTTGGTGAGGGATGGAGGTGGTCAGTTTGCGGTTGTCCATCGCCAGGGTGTGGGTCATTCTTTTCAGCGGCGTTGGGGTGCTCGCACATCGAGTTTTCGTTGGAAGGCCTTGTTGCAATCGAAATGGCAGTCACTGATGAACAGCTGATTGGTTGGTTGGTCCATCCGGATCGTCTGGTCCGATCGGCATCCCTGGAATTGCTGACCAGTTCCTACGTTTCCCATCCCGGGATTCTCCCTGCGATTTTTGCCGCATGGGACCGTTGGGGCTCGGAGGAGGCTTTTCCGGATTTTCCGTTGGTATCGCACTTGCCGATTCGAAGGGAGATGGTCGACGAGTGCTTGGCGCGAGCCGAGTCGATGTCTCAGGGGCGCAAGCTGACCGATCGCGTTTGCCGCTGTGCTGGCAAGTTGATCGAGGCCCTCTCGGTATGCGATGCGAGGGTGTATGAATCGCACCTGGAGTCGATGGAGCGGTTGAAGCAGACATCGAAAGTCTTCTTTCGGGTTCCGATCGGTGCGATGCGGGAGCGGGTGGCGGCCTATCAACGGACCAGTTCCTCGTTGAGTCTCGATTTCGAGGATGGCCAGCCGAGCGACATCGCGATCGCGCTCGAGGTGCTGTTGCAGCGGGGCGAAGCCAAGCGATGGATCGAGCGCGGATTTGACGCGTGGGCCGACGAGAGCGAGCCGACTCCTTTGGCGAGAGCGGTGCTCGAGTTGGCGTCGCGGCACCCGATCGAAGGGTTTGAATCGCAATTGCTCAGTTTGTCGCAATCCGATCTTGCTTCCGTCGCGGATCAAGCATCGATCGCGTTGGTTCGATGCCGATCCCCTCGAACCCTGACCTTGATCGCCGATCAGTTTGTTGGAATGGGACGGGCGGGTCAATTGCGGAGCATCGACATCATCCGCCGAACGCGGTTGGATCGCTCGTCGAATCTGCTCCATTACTTGTTGCCGCTGGGTCGGGAATTTCTCGTTCAGGATGCGATCCGAATTGCAGAAGTGCTGCTGTTCGATTTCGAGGCTCTGGAGGAATGGCTCGAAGCGTTCCTGTTGGCGGATGATGCTTCGCTCAAGCGGACGGTATACGCGTTGCCGATCGCTTATCCGTTAGCGCTCGAGAGAACTCCGACGGAGTGGGCACGCATCCGACACTTGATCCAGTCGCGCGTTGGATCGCAGATCGACCTTCCCCACCCGACCACATGAGCGAGCGATCTTCATCCGATCCTTCGGGATCCCAGTATTTATTGGCCATCGAATCGACGTGCGATGAGACCGCTGCGGCGGTTCTCGCGCGCGACGGTCGGGTCCTGGGAGAATGCATCGCGACCCAGGAATCGCTTCACGAGCGGTTTGCGGGAGTGGTCCCTGAAATTGCGGCTCGCGCCCACTTGGAGCGAATCTTGCCGGTGATCGATACATCGATGCGTCAAGCCTGCGTCGACTCGTCGAACATTTGTGCCATCGCCGTGGCGACGCATCCCGGGCTGCCGGGTTCGCTGCTGGTCGGGCTCTCCGCCGCCAAAGCGCTTGCATTGGCGTGGTCGAAACCGTTGATCGGGATCAACCATGTCCAGGCGCACATCTATGCGTGCGGTATCGGCAAACCGGAGAGCATTTTTCCGTGTGTCGGTTTGGTGGTCAGTGGCGGGCACACCAATCTCTATCGCTGCAACTCGCCCATCGACTGGGTTTACCTCGGCGGCACCATCGACGATGCAGCGGGGGAAGCGTTCGATAAAGTGGCCGTCATGTTGGGGCTGCCGTTTCCGGGAGGGCCTTATTTGTCGAAGTTGGCGGTTCAAGGGGATCCAGAGTCCATTGCGTTTCCCCGTCCGCTGCTGGACGATCCGAGTCGCTTGGACTTTAGTTTCTCTGGTTTGAAGACGGCGGTCCGTTACCATATCGCGGGAGCCGGCAACCGGGACTGGACGAGTGCGATCATGTCCGATCGTCAGCGAGCCGACGTTGCTGCCTCGTTCGAGCAAGCGGTGATCGATTGTTTGGTGGTCAAGTCGATGCTGGCGGTCGAGCGCACGAAGTTGAATCGATTGTGCGTGGGTGGAGGCGTTGCAGCCAATCGGCGATTTCGGGAGCAATTGCAGCGAGCGTGTGATCGGCGCGGCACGGAGTTGCATATCGCCGACCCGAGTTTGTGCACTGACAACGCCGTCATGGGCGCTTTGGCTTGGGAGCGTTATTCCGTGGGGGATACCGATACACTCGAGCTCGACGCCCAGCCGGGATTGCTGCGGCATCGGGTGAAATGACCAGTCGCCCTTTCGCTTACTCCTCGACCCAGAACGTCGAAGTCGATTTCACGATGGCGTGATCGTCCGGGAAGGTGTGGAAGGCTTGGATGAGCAGCTTTCGCTCTTTCTCCTCGAGATGCACGTAGCTGATCGCGCCGTAGGGGATGCGTCCGCTGGAGTCGAACGAATAGATCATGCCCTCGGGCGAAGGACATTGGCGAAGTTGCGTCTGCAACATCCAAAACATATCGGCTGCGACACGATCCAGTTCGAACTGCGAGGAGTATCTCAAGCCTCGTTTGCCTTGAATCTCTTCGGTGTATTTGCCTCGCAAACTCATTTCGAACAGTTTGCGTTGCTGCGGCAGCGATTGCTGGATGGATCCGACGACCTCGGTCATGGTGGTACCGCGGCTGCCGGTAAAGGCGATCACGTGCCCATCGCTGGTGATGTCGACGCGAGCGCGGTAGTGGGTTCGGGAAATCAAACGGGTGCGATGGTTGTTGAAAAGTTCAGGATGGATTGATCGGCCGAAAACGCTCAGCGCGTGTTTTGTTACGGAAGGGCGGATAGAAAGCACGATTCGTTGGTTCTCGCTGGTGGAAAAGGACAAGACTCAGCTTCGGGTCGCGAGTATAGCGAACTCTTTTGCTGGTTACCACGATCAAGTTTCCGAGTCGCGAAACTCTTTCGGAAAAGCAAAATTTCTTCTCTTCTGGTGTTGACATTCTTACACAGCGACTCACGCTCTATTCGTCGTCGCCCGAAACCAGTAGCGATCCACACCATTGCACGTGAGCCCTCCCACCATGCATATTGCGATGGCCGCAAGTGAAGCGATCCCGTTTGCCAAAACGGGTGGCTTGGCCGATGTATGCGGCACCCTTCCCATTCAACTGTCTCGAAACGGACATTCGTGCAGCTTGTTCCTGCCAGCCTACCGCAGCGCGAAACAGATTGCCTCTCCGTGGACCGACACGCATATCTCATTCGTTGTCGACATGGCCGGCAAGTCGATGACCGCGCACGTGCTGAAAACCCGCTTGCCCAACAGCCACGTCGATGTTTACTTGATCGACCAGCCGCTCTATTTCGATCGCGACAACCTTTACGGAGATGCCGGCGGGGACTTTCGCGACAATTGCGAGCGTTTTGCGTTCTTTGCCAAAGGGGTCGTGGAGGCGATTCACCGACTTCAGCTGCCCGTCGATATCCTCCATTGCCACGATTGGCAGACCGGATTGATCCCAGCCTACCAGCGTGTCGGCTATCGCGATTTTCCTTGGTATCGCCAAACAGCTTCGCTCATGACCATCCACAATCTGGCGTATCAAGGCCGCTTCTGGGGAGCGGACATGCCTTTGACCGGGCTCGACTGGAGATACTTCAATTGGCAACAGATGGAGTTCTTTGGCGATCTCAATCTCCTCAAGACGGGGATATCGTTTGCCGACCTGATCACGACGGTCAGTCCCTCCTATGCATGCGAAATCCAGCAACCTGCTGAGGGTTGCGGACTGGATGGAGTCCTGCGAGCCAAGGCGAATCGATTGGTGGGAATCGTCAATGGAGTGGATTATGCGATCTGGGACCCCGCGCACGATCCCCACATCGCGCAGCGTTATTCCGTCGTCGACTGGAAATCGGGAAAACCTGCGTGCAAACGCTACCTTCAAGAGATGATGCATTTGCCAGTGCGTTCCGATGTTCCGCTGATCGGTTTGATCGGGCGACTGGCCGACCAGAAAGGATGGGGATTGGTGATTCCGATGTTGGAACGATGGATCGACCAGCACGACGTCCAATGGGTGATTCTCGGGAACGGGGAACCTCGGTATGCCCGCGCGCTCGAAGAAATCGCGCGTCGACGACCCGATCGCGTCGCTGCCCGATTGGAGTTCTCGGACCCGCTCGCACACCAGATCGAAGCGGGTTGCGATCTGTTCCTCATGCCGAGCCGATACGAGCCATGCGGTTTAAACCAACTTTACTCCCTGCGCTATGGCTCCGTTCCCGTCGTTCACGCCATCGGCGGCTTGATCGACACGGTCCGCAACGCGACGGAGGAGACCGTTGGGGCCGGTACCGCAACCGGATTCGCCTTCACTCAGTACGACATTGAATCCCTGGAAAATTGTCTCTTGAAAGCGATCGATGTCTATTCTCGAAGCCCCGAGGTATGGAGTAAACTCGTGCATGCGGGAATGACGCAAGACTGGTCGTGGTCCAAGAGCGCCGAGAGCTACCTTGCCGCCTATCAGCGAGCCCGCGAATTGGCTGCGATCGAAGGGCGATTGTGAACGATGAACGAGATGCGTCATGATTGGTTGAGCGACCGGTGGGTGATCTTCGCTCCCAATCGAACAACGCGTCCCGACGACTACGATCGCACCTCGCACATCGAACCCGAATCCCATCTCCGCTGCCCCTTCTGTCGCGGCTCCGAAAGCGAGACTCCCCAAGCCTCCTTGACCCTGCCCGGTACCGATTGGGAATCGACACGGGCTGCCCGTCGACGTGGTCGCTCGCAACCGCCGACCGACTGGCTCGTTCGCGTCGTCCCCAACAAGTTTCCCGCGGTCTCTCCGTCGGCATCTCGCGAAGATGGGTCCGCTAACAATCCCATCCACGACACCGGATCGTTGTTTGTTCGGCAATCGACCGCCGGCGCCCACGAAGTGATCATCGAATCCCCCCAGCACGTAACCAGCATCACCAGCCTGAGCCACGAACACACCCAGTTGGTGTTTGAGGCATATCAGCAACGACTCGCATTCTGGCGAGCTCGTCCGGAGATCAAGTACGCCGTCGTCTTCAAAAACTACGGCGCCGACGCCGGAGCGACCATTGTCCATTCCCATAGCCAACTGATCTGCACCAGCTTTGTTCCGAGCGATGTGCTCCGCATCCAGAAAAGGCTGCTGGCCTTTCGCGAAACCAATCAAAATTGCTACGTCTGTTCGATCCTGGACCAGGAACTCCACGAGGGCTCGCGAATTGTTGCCCAGTCAAGCCACTTCGTCGCGCTCTGTCCCTTCGCATCTCGGTTCCCATACTCGGTGTCCGTGATTCCAAGACATCATCGCCCCCATTTCGACGAGTGCGCTGCCGAGGAAATCCAAGACCTTTCTCGGATCGCTCAATCGGTTCTCAAGGCCGTCGAAACCGAGCATCCGCATTGCGCCTACAACTTCGTTCTTCAAACCAGCCCATTCGATCAAGAGTCTCCGGACGCATTTCACTGGCGATTGAAGATCATTCCCAGGCTCAGCAAGATCGCAGGCTTCGAATGGAGCTCGGACTGCTTCATCAATACCGTGCTTCCGGAAGTCGCCGCCCAAGCCTTGCGTCAACGCATCCCAGGCACCGCGTCGCTTCCCACCTCTGTCCCGGTCGCTCCGATAGGGACCGCTCGCCACACGCGATAGAATCCCGCTCCAGCCCCATCGATCCTCATGAGATCCCGCGATCATTCGCGGTGCCGTTCTTGGCGAACCTCGTCCGTCCGGGTATAAACTTTGCCTAATAGTACAACTTACCTTCTGAATTTTCGAGGATAAGGCTGCGTCATGGCGGAGTCGGATAAAAAATCGGGCGATGTGTTCGACATCGATCGCATTCGCAAACTGATCGAATTGATGAAAGAGCACGATTTGGGGGAAATCGATCTTCGTCAAGAGGATCAGCGGATCCGGCTCTGCGGTGCCGGGCATGGTCACGCGTACCTGGCTCCTCCGGTAATCTCTGCGGCACCAGCCCCGGCGGCAACCCCGGCCCCGGCTGCATCGAACGCTTTGCCCCCTTCCGCAGGAATCGATCCTCTCGACGGCCCGCATATCGCGATCATCAAGTCGCCTATGGTCGGAACCTTCTACTCCAAGCCCAACCCGAACTCCAAAGACTTCGTCGAAGTTGGTTCGGCGGTCCAGAATGACACCGTGATATGCATCATCGAAGCCATGAAAGTCTTCAATGAGATCAATGCCGAACTGCGAGGCAAGATTGTCCAAGTCTTGGTCCGAAACGAAGAGGCGGTCGATTTTGGAAAACCGCTCTTCAAAGTCGATACACGGGGCTAAGGCGCACCATGTTTAGTCGCGTCTTGATCGCGAACCGAGGGGAAATCGCGCTGCGAGTCATTCGGGCGTGCAAGGAACTCGGCATCGAAACCGTTGCGATCTTCTCGGAGGCGGATCGGAATGCCCAGTATCTGCAGTTGGCCGACCAAGCGATTTGCGTCGGAACCGCCAAGTCGATCGACAGCTACTTGCGCATCGATCGCGTCATCGCTGCAGCAGAGCTTGGCAAAGCCGATGCCATTCATCCGGGATACGGCTTCCTCGCGGAAAATGCGCACTTCAATGAAGTCTGTCGGTCATGCAATTTTGAATTCATCGGGCCTTCCCCCGAAGCCATGGAGAAACTCGGCGACAAAAACACCGCTCGCGAGATGGCGGTCGCCGCAGGAGTCCCCGTCGTTCCCGGCAGCGATGGCTTGATCGAAAGCAATGCCGATGCGATCGCCGCAGCGCGGAAAATCGGATTCCCGGTTTTGATCAAAGCGACTGCCGGCGGTGGGGGCAAAGGGATGCGGGTCGCGACCGACGAGTCGTCCCTGCAATCCGCGGTGGTCCAAGCCCAGACCGAGGCCAAAGCCGCGTTCGGGAACCCCGGCGTGTATCTCGAGCGCTACATCGACCGGCCCCGCCACGTCGAAGTCCAAGTCATCGCCGACCAGCACGGCCAAGTCGTTCACCTCCACGAACGGGACTGCTCCGTGCAACGTCGCCATCAGAAATTGATCGAGGAAAGCCCCTCGCCGCGGCTTCCCGATGCGACCCGAACCGCCATGTGCGCTGCTGCGGTTCGTATGGTCAGACAAGCCAACTACTACAACGCAGCCACCGTCGAGTTCATCGTCGATCAAAACGACAACTTCTACTTCATCGAAGTCAATGCTCGCATCCAGGTCGAGCATCCGGTCAGCGAAATGATTTCGGGAGTGGACTTGATCAAGACCCAGATCCGTGTCGCTGCCGGTGAGACATTGCCATTCACCCAAGAAGATATCAAGCCGCGCGGCGCCGCCATCGAATGCCGTATCAACGCGGAAGATCCCGACCGCAATTTTCAACCTTGCCCGGGACGCATCGACACGATGTACATCCCAGGCGGACTCGGCGTCCGAGTCGATTCGCATGCCCATCCGGGATACGTCGTTCCTCCCCACTACGATTCGATGATCGCGAAACTCATCGTTCACCAGCCAACGCGCGACGAAGCGATCGAGACCATGTTGCGAGCCCTCGACGAAATGCGAATCTCCGGCATCAAAACAACGGCGAACTTTCATAAGATGGTCCTCAAGCAACCGGAGTTCGTTGTCGGTTCGGTCGACACCAAGTGGGTCGAACGGGTACTCCTCCCGCGACTCAAGCCTTAGCCAACATGCGATCATGAAACTCGAAGCCGTTTATCGGTACTGCCCGGTCTGCGGAACCCAACGAAACAGCTTCGTTCCCTCTCGCCCCTACCGCTGCCACGCGTGCGGTCATACCTCCTTCTTTGGACCCGTTGCCGCCGTCGGCGCGATCGTTACCGATGAAAACGGAAAGGTCCTTCTAGTCCGCCGCGCCAACGATCCCGCCAAAGGAAAACTCGGGATGCCCGGCGGGTTCATCGATCCGAACGAGTCCTCCGAAGAAGCCCTGCGGCGCGAAATGCTCGAAGAGGTCGGGCTCACGATCCACTCCATGCACTACCTCACCTCCGCCCCCAACCAGTACGTCTATCGAGGGATCGAACTCCCCGTCCTCGACATGTTCTACGTCGTCGAAGTCGAACATCGGGATATCCGCACCATCGATGGAGAAATCTCCGATTGGATTTGGACCGATCTGTCCGACGAGATCCTCGATCAGTTGGCCTTTGTCTCCAATCGCCACGCGCTGGAGTTCTACCGAGGCCGAATCGCATCCAAAGGGACGTGAGCCGAACTCTTCGGACGCATGGCGATCAAACTCAGATCGTCCGGCTTGCACGCTCCCTCGAAATCGCCCGACATTCGCTCGCTCACGAGTTGTATCAGTCGCGTTGTGGATTCCTCAAGCGACCCTTTGCGAAGCAAACCCACTCCCTCTTCGATCGAGACATTGTCGAACAATCCGTCGCTTGCGATCAGAACCGTGTCGCGCATCCCAAGCCGAATCGCCGGCCCAATCTCGATCCTCATCCTCGAACAACCCACCACGTTGGAAACCAAATGCCGATCCGCGTGATGCATCGCATCCTCCTCCTGCAACCACCCCGACTCGACCGCAAACCCGACCGGCGAATGGCAAATCGATTGATAGCGAATGCGTCCCATCCCCCCCATGATCACGATCTTGGCATCACCCACGTGGTACGGACGCACGACGCCGTTTTGCCACTCCACAATCGCCAACGTGCACGCCGCCCCGATCCTCAGGTTGCGAATCGCTTCATCGGCCTGTTCCATGCCATCGAGAATCGCCGGCCTCAATCGGGCGGAAGTGTTGTTGGCCAGGGCTTCTTCGAGACACTCCAGGGCAATCCTGGCCGCCGTCTCACCCCCTCGCATGCCACCACAACCGTCAGCAACCGCGAAAACACCCGACGTCTCGTCACATTGAAAGATGGCGACCGCGTCTTCGTTCGGACTCTCCTTCCAGGGATTCCGATGGCTTGCATAAGCCGCCCGCCAGTGCGCGCTGTCCCAGAGAGCGACCTCGCCGCCAAGTTGTTCGGTCAGAATTTGCGATTGGATTCCCGTAATCATGATCCATCCGAATATGGGATACTCGCCCCAGAATTCCGTGGCGACCGAAATCGAGATGGCCATCAAATCTGAGACTGCCTGAAGATTGTAACGAATTTATCGATTAACGCGATTCGCCTCACCTGGCCCCATGGGACTGCCGATCTCAACCCAAAACAGTCCAAGCCCGTACGATGGGGGGAATTGCTAGCATGAAACCGAAACAAATCACTGCACCGAATCCCTTGGGTTCACAACCATACCCCTGGAATCGACGGGCGTGGATTGCGTCGCTGATGGGAGCGTTCGCGTTGGAACGAACCCTGGGAACTGCTCACCGATACGCGAGCGCGGGCGAACCCGCCAAGGCCACCGGCAATCGTCCCACCTTCCGAATTCGAAGTGTTCTCGAGTTGCAAGGGGAGGTCCGACTGAAGAATCAAGGACCTGGAGTGGAGCGACGAAACGGCAAGCAACTCGTCGCCAGGACGGCGGGGGTCCAATCCACCGCAACGCTCGACTACGACGAGCAGGTACAACGCGACCCGATCCTCGGGGATACCTGCGTGCAGTACTTCCACGAAGCCAGCACCGAAATCAAGGTCGATACCCACGTGACCAAGACCCAGTTGCGAGACTCCTGTCGCGAGATTGTCAAGCATTCAGCTCCAACTGGCATGATCTCCGCATCCCCTGCACAACCGCTGTTCGCTGCCGAACGGGATCTGGTCGAGGGCTCGCTTAACACGATGTATCTCGATGAATTGCTGACGGATGATCAGGTCGGGATCGGCGACAAATGGAACGTCGATTCCGCGGCCGTTGCCAGGTTGTTGAACCTGGATGCGGTTCATGATGGCAATCTGACGGTGTGTCTCGTCGAAAGCAACAAGGAGCAGGCTCAGCTGACCATCGATGGCCGGGTCACTGGTTCGGTCAGAAACGTTGCCACGGAAATGGTCGTCGAAGGCAAAGCCGTTTTGGATCGTCGAGGAGGATTCGTCTCGTGGCTAGCGCTACAAACTCAGGAAACCCGCGAGATTGGCGAAGCCGAGCCAGGATTCGAGATCACAGCCAAACTCCGAATCATTCGGGCTGCCGCCGATGCGATGAGCCATGGTCGAACAGTCGACGACGCGATGCGGGATATCCCGAGTTGGGAGTCCGCTGCGATGTTGCAATTTCAATCCGATCGAGGGTTCTATCGATTCCTGGCCGACCGCCGATGGACCACCTATCGAGACAATGGCGAGGAAGCTACACTCCGATTCATCGTCGGGAACCGACGCGTCGCGCAGTGCAATATCGCGAATCTGATCGATTATGAGCCGGGCCGTCAATTGAGCTTGGAGGGCTTTCAAGCCGACGTGCAGCGATGGATCGATACAGCTGGACATGAGATCCTCGAAGCTTCCGAACGGCTTTCCAGCACCAAACATCGGTTGCTGCGCGTCGTCGTGGGGGGCACCACCGAGGGAGTTCCGATCCGTTGGATCTACTACCACGTCTCCAATGACGAAGGCCGTCGACTGAGCATGACGTTCACGCTGGATGAATCCTCGCAGGAAACCTTTGGGGATCAGGACCAGCAGTTGGCGGGAACGATCGAGCTACTTGCGTGGCCGAGCAAACTCAACCCGGAGGAACTGCGAGAGGAGACGAAGCCCACTCCCTCCAAAGCGGCTAGCACACCCAAGAAGACTTCGGCTCGTTGAGATAGCCGCAGTCACCTTTCCGTTCGCCCTACTTGTAGACGTTCTTGTTGCTTCGCAGGAAAAGGATCCCGAAGAGACAAGTGGCTACCCCGAAAGCGACCCAGTAAATCCCGGGTATCCCTTCGATACTGAGTCGGAGTTCGTTCAAGAATTTAGCGATGTGATAATCGGCGTGTCGCATCCCCCTGGCCCTCGCTGGTTGTACCCTGTGGATTTCGAAACACTCAACCCTAGTGCGCCCAAGACCGGAAGGTGCTTTGTTGGGCGTGGTTGAGCGAAGATCGGGTGCCAGGCGGGCGTCGCTCGCCGGCGCGATCGCTACTGACGGCCCCCCGGAGCCAATACGGACCTTCGATCCACCCGTGAAAAAGTGGTTTTTCAAGACCTTGCAGGTCCCTTATCGGTAGCTATACTTCTGAGTCCCGATTGCGAGGGGTCGTAGCTCAATTGGTTAGAGCACCGGACTGTCGATCCGGAGGTTGCGGGTTCGAGACCCGTCGACCTCGCTAGTCAAAACCCTTGGTTTTCCAACGAAAACCAAGGGTTTTTTCGTTTGGAATCAATCCCTAGCCCCGTTCCCAACCCGAAGCGTACGCGAGGGAGGAAGTTACGTTACTTTTCAGGTCTTCCCACGTTTGTCCCTCGCTCACCCGTCGAGTCGCAAAAATCCCTGCAAATCGACGCTTGCTGGGGCGCTCGCGAGCGTTTCACTGGCTCCCGAGCCAGATTAGGATCTGATTTCCAACTTGAATCTCCATCCAACCCCGGATTCCATGATGATCCCACGACTCGCGTCGATCTTCTTTGTCCTACTTGCAATCGGAGTTCATAATCCACTCCGTGCAGAGGTCCGCGTCGCCGACATCTTCGGCGATCATATGGTGCTGCAGCAAAACCAAAAGGTGCGGGTGTGGGGATGGGCCGATCCCAAGGAATCGGTGACCGTCTCAATCGGCAGCAACCGGGCGACCGCCCAAAGCGATTCCTCAGGCCGCTGGCTCGTCGAACTGCCACCGATGGCGGCGAGCAAGTCGCCCACCAAGATGACGATTCGCGGTTCCAACACCATCGAAATCGATGATATTCTCGTCGGCGAGGTCTGGCTCTGCTCCGGTCAATCCAACATGGAGTGGACGGTTGCTATGAGTAGCAACCCGAAGGAAGAAATTGCCGCTGCCAAACATCCCCTCATTCGGCACATCAAAATCCCACTGGTGCCATCGAATGTCCCGCTCGATCACTTCGCTTCGACATGGCAAGTCTGTTCGCCCGATACCGCGGCCAACTTCACTGCGTGCGGTTACTACATGGCGAGGCATTTGCAGAAAGAACTCGACGTCCCAGTCGGACTCGTCAATTCCTCATGGGGCGGCACTCGCATCGAACCGTGGACGCCGCCGGTCGGATTTGAACGGGTCGAAAGTCTCCAGTGGATTTATCAATCGGTGATCGGCCGTACACCCGGCACCCCGTCCTACCGCGAACGATTGTCCGCTTACCTGCAAGCCATCGAAGAATGGACCGCGAAAGCCAAAGCGAGCGTTGATAAGAACGAGATCGTTGCGCCGAGCCCAAGCTACCCGTCAGAGTTGACTCCCTACGGCAGCAATCAAGATCCGACGATGCTCTACAACGGCATGATCCATGCGCTGGTCGGATTCCCGATCCGCGGCGCGATCTGGTACCAGGGGGAGTCCAATCACGAAGAAGGGATGCTTTACTTCGAAAAAATGAAAGCGCTCACGCAAGGTTGGCGCACGCTTTGGGGCCAAGGGGATTTCCCTTTCTACTATGTGCAGATCGCGCCGTTTCGATATGGGGATCGAGACCCCGCGATGCTGGCTCGATTTTGGGAAGCCCAGGCCGCCGCGCAATCGATTCCCAAGACCGGCATGGTTGTCATCAACGACATCGCCACCATCGACGACATCCACCCGCCCAACAAACAAGATGTCGGTTATCGACTAGCCCTTCTCGCTCTGAAGAACGATTATGGGCGCAAGGATTTGGTCGCCCATAGTCCCGAGGTCGACTCGGTCGAACCGAAGGGAGATCGATTGCAGGTCCGCTTCAAGAATACGGGAGGATCTCTCAAGACGCGCGATGGCAAATCGCCCTCGCATTTCGAAATCATCGGTACGGGATCAGGTGGATTTCAAGCAGCGACCGCCACGATCGAAGGGGACTCGGTGATTCTCGCTTCGGAGCGAGTCGCGGCGCCGGTTGCCTTCCGGTACGCGTGGAACATGATCGCCGAACCGAACCTGGCCGGCAGTAGCGGCTTGCCCGTCGGTGCATGCCGAGGTGGAAACATTCCGAACTTCTTCGATTCGGTTCCTGAGTCGAAAGATTACGTCTTGGTATACGACCTGGACTTGGCCAAACTCGGGGCCAACATCAAGTACGACGTCGATCGGAGCGACAGCATCCCTGCGTTTGACCGCATTGGTTACCTTGTCGAAGTGACAGGCCCCAAGGGTGAAGAGACCGGGATATTCGTCTCCGTGCGCGCATTTACGAGCGACGCGAAAAAGATCGGCATCCCGACGGCAGCGTCTCAAGCTCGATTTCAGATGGCGATTGAGGATATGAACGTCTTCAGCAACGCGACAGGAATCACGACCAGGACAGGGCTAAAGACCGGCACCATTGAGTTCTGGCCAGACAATTATGCAGCCAAGAACGGAGGAAAGGTGGAGGGCGCATCGGACGCGGTCTACGATTTCGGCGACGAGCCTGTGGCTCCGGTGGAGGGATATGGTTCGATGCAGATCCACGACACAGCGGCGGGTCAGACGATCTTTGCGATCAACCATTGGCGTGCCGGGAACGGCGCGGACATTGGGATCGGAAACTGCGAGGGGCAGCAGCGCGACTGGACGTTCTCCGGGAACGCGGGAAGCTACACCAACAAGCGACTTCGCGTGTACGTCCGTCCCAAACAGCCCCAATAGTCAGCAGGGCCGCCTGCCTCCGGCCCGGGCTATCTCATTTCGGGCTTTCAGCCTCGGGAGGAACATTGCCCGCCATCCCATGATGACCGAAGCCCAGCAAAAACAGCTCGGCAGCACCCGTTGGAAAATCGCGGACGATTTCCGCGATGACATGCTGTCGTGTTTTTGCATCACACCCAGTTAGAAAACGGGCTTTTTAGCAAAATCCTCGGCGAGGGTCGAACTCACAACCTTCGGCTTCGGAGGCAAGACGGATCGGCGAGGAAAACGCCGAATTCCCAGGGGTTTTCTTGTTTCTCGCTCATGCAAACAGTAGCAGACGTTAGCTAGAAAATCAAGGTTTCCTCGGTACTACGCACTTCAAGTGTGTAGTCCTCACGATTCATGTAGCGAGATCCACCACAAATGGATGACCGCTGGCAATGGCTCCGAGGAGATATGCTAGGTGCAAAGCGCCTACAAAATTCGTCGTCGCCCGTTGTCGGGTAGATAGAGGACCACTTGTGGCTTGGCCGTTGGCTGCTCGACGACTTCGAACTGCTTGGTAAACCCGCGTCCCTTCCCCCAGGTTTCGAGCACGAACTTCACGGCCCAGGCCGATCCTGCTCGTACGGCCTCTCCGAGCTTCGCTTGCGCCTGATCCACGAGAGCCTCCCGAGACTCCTGCATCGCGGCGGATAGCACTGGATCGGCTCGTACGCGTTTGTGGACGGCGTTGTAGGTCAACCCGTACGCACGGGCGATCTCGGACAGGTTCCCATCCCGCTCTCGGATCTCCCTCAAAAGTTGGGGGCGGCTGATTTTCATTGGGGTATCCACTTTCTCTACTTTTCGGATCGCAGCGCGTGCCGATCGCTATTCTATTACACTTTTGCTAACCCACCAATTTTCCTAGGAAGGACGCTTCATGCATTTATCGCCCCGATTCGACGAGGCTCTGCGGTATGCCACCATTGTTCACGCCGGTCAGAAACGTAAGGGAACCGAGATTCCTTACCTAGCGCATCTGCTCGGGGTCGTGAGCATCGCTCTCGAATATGGTGCCAATGAGGACGAAGCGATCGGCGCATTGCTACACGATGCGGGTGAGGATGCTGGAGGCGAGGAACGGATCGAGGACATTCGTCACCGGTTCGGCGCTGCAGTGGCGGACATCGTTGTGGGTTGCACCGATGCAGTGGTATTGCCCAAGCCCCCCTGGAAGGAACGCAAAGAAGCGTACATCGCCCACGCACGCCACGCCTCTGCATCGGTCCGCTTGGTATCCGCAGCCGACAAACTGCACAACGCACGGGCGATCCTGCGAGACTTGAGACGGCTCGGCGACGGGCTTTGGCCCCGCTTCAATGGTGGCAAGGATGGGACACTCTGGTACTACCGTTCCCTGGTCCAAGCCTTCTCGCAGAGTGGTTCCCATGAGTTGGTCGAGGAACTCGATCGGGCCGTTTCTGAAATGGAGCGGTTGGCTGCGAGTTGACCATCTTCGCATCGATTTTCCAAAATCCGACGAAAAACGACTGCCTGTGACCAAACGTGTCCGAAGGCCGTGGCCAAATCAACTTAACCAGCCTTCCGTGAGCAACCCGAATTCCCAATCGAAAGTGGACAAAGATGCATAAAGATCGTAGTGAAATCATCGAGCGAGCATGCGAACGCATTGCCAAGGGAGATAAGCTCGAGGCATCGAAAATCATCCGCAGCGAATACCCATTCGTCCCACTTTCAAAATCTGTTCGCAAGTACAAGAAACGCGAAACGCTTAAAGTGTTCCTCCGCGATGGGTTCATCGATCGTTACCGAGGCAATCGATTAGTGTTTCCACCAGCGCTTCGACTATTGTCGACATACTTGACGGATGATTTTCCCTACAACAAGAATGGCGACATGAAAAAAGGGCACATCGCTTATTGGGAACTGTTTCCTACCATCGACCACAAAGAACCTGTGGCGAAAGGCGGTGCGGATGAAGAGGCTAACTGGGTGTGCTGTTCCCTGATGACGAACAGCATCAAGTCCAATTGGACCTTGGAGGAACTGCGCTGGGAATTAGGGCCGACGGGTTGTTTGAAGGAATGGGATGGTTTGATCGGATGGTTTATGGACCAAGTTCAGCGAGAACCTACGCTAAAACAACACCGGTACATGGGTTCCTGGTACAAACTCGCAATGGATTCTAGTCTTTGGCCCAACGGCCGCATCTCTACGCGCTAGGCAACTATGGAAAGGAACAAATCGGTAATGAAAATCGCGACATGGAATCTGCAACGGCCAGCGATGTCAGGTGCTCGGGTTGAATCGTTAAAACAGACGATGAGCAAAATAAAGGCGGAAGTCTGGATCCTGACCGAAACTCGAGACAACATCGACTTGAGTAACCATGGTTATCAGGTTGCCGCGTCGGAAACGATAGAGTCGATGCATCGCCCCGGAGAACACCGGACTACCATCTGGTCCCGCTATCACATCGTGAAGAGAATCAAAACGCATTGCTCCGCGACTGCGGTTTGCGCCGAGCTAAAAGGTACGCCGATCGGCCCTTGCATGATCTATGGCACGATCATCCCCTATTGTGGAGCAGGGAGCCGCTATCATTACCAATATGCGGGAAAAAACCGAGTCGGCGAGAAAGGCTGGAATTTGCACTACGAGTCGATTGCGTTGCATCAGAAAGACTTGTTGCGACTGAAGCAGCAGTTTCCAAAACATCGTATTTTTTTCGCGGGCGATTTCAACCAAAGCCGCGACGGTAGAACTTGGTGGAACTCTGCTCGCCAATGGTACGGGACTCAACAGGGTCGAAGCCAATTGACTGAGTGCCTCGATGCTTCAGGACTGAGATGCGTTACGGAAGTTGATTTCGTCAAGATGGGCAAAATAACGACAATGTCCACTGTTGATCACATATGTGTCGATGACCGTGTTGCCTCAAAAATTTCAGCAGTAGGAGGCTGGGATGCCCCACTCATCGACGGCAAGCGTTCAAGTGACCACTGCGGCGTTTGGGTGACTTTAGCGTCAGCGCAGGCGTAATTCGTGAATTACACCGATACCAGTCGTTGTATCAATCCGAACACGCTCTATCGACCGTTCGTTTGCATGGGGTCTCCGGGTAAACCGTGAAGGAATTTCTGGAGGGATGGAATTCTACAAACTCTTCCAATCCCCCGCTGATGCAGGGTTTTGTATACTCGGAGCCTTCTGCTTGATCTGAGATCCCCGAGTCGATGAGCTATGCCATGAAAACATCGAAACTGACTGACTACCTGAAAACCGCCGAAGCTGCGGACTATCTCGGCGTCTCCCAAAACACGCTGCGCAAATGGGCGGCCCAGGGGGCTGTCCCCATGCAGCGAAATCCGGTCAACGGGTATCGACTGTTCAAGAAATCCGACCTTCAACGATTCCTTACGAGTATCGCAAAGCCAGTGAAACCGAGGTAACGCGATGGAGTCCGAAGCCCGAACCCGTAAACTCCGCATCGACAATCGCTTGAAGGACGCAGGATGGACGATCGTTCCATTCCATGCAGACCTCGACATGGGGGCTCTTGCGCATCATGCGATCGAGGAGTACCCCACCGAGTATGGCCCCGCCGATTATGCCTTGGTCTCCAAGGGGCAACTGCTTGGAGTGGTGGAAGCCAAGAAACTCACCGTGGGACCCAAAGTAGCGCTAACCCAAGCCGAGCGATACTCCAAAGGTGCCACCGCCAGCCCCCTCAATTTCGACGGCTTTCGCGTGCCGTTTTTGTATTCAACCAATGGCGAGGTGATCTACTTCCACGACGTTCGCGATTCGCAAGGTATCTCGAGGCGATTAGCCCGATTTCACACGCCCGAAGCGATTCGTGAAATGCTTGGAAAAAGTCTCAACCAATCGCGCGACTGGTTCTCGGAAAATCCCAACGATCACCCCAAGCTGCGAGACTACCAAAAACTCGCCAACGAAGCCGTCGAGGGAGCCATCACCGAGGGCAAACGGGAGATGCTCGTCGCCATGGCCACCGGGACCGGTAAAACGTTCACGGTCGTCAACCAAGCCTATCGTCTGCTCAAATCCGGAGCATCGCGGCGGATCCTGTTTCTCGTCGATCGTCGTGCGCTCGCTGCCCAGGCGGTCAGAGCATTCGCATCGTTCGAACCGGAGCCCAACCTGAAGTTCGACAAGATCTACGAGGTCTACAGCAACCGATTCCAGAAAGAGGACTTTGGCGAGGAGGATGCATTCGATTCCAAGGTGATGCCAAACGATTACCTGCTCGACCCACAAGCCAAGCACGTCTTCGTCTACGTATGCACTATCCAACGCATGGCCATCTCGATCCTAGGGCGCAGTGCCGTCTTCGAGGGCGATGGCGACGACATCGACGCCGACGCGGACCAACTCCCGATCCCGATCCACGCATTCGATACGATCATCGCCGATGAATGCCACCGGGGGTACACTGCCAGCGAGCAATCGGTCTGGCGCGCCGTGCTCGATCACTTTGACGCGGTTCGCATCGGTCTGACGGCTACCCCCGCCAGCCATACGACAAGCTACTTCAAGGAGGTCGTCTATCGCTACACCTACGAGAAAGCGGTCAGCGAGGGGTATCTCGTCGACTGGGATCTCGTGAAGGTCAAATCCGACGTTCGGATCCAAGGCATCTTCCTCAAGGAGGGAGAGACTGTGGAGCGCGTCGATCCAATCTCCGGAATGGAGCAGTTGGACACCCTGGAGGACGAGCGCGAGTTTGCCAGCACCGACGTTGAGCGGCGCGTCACTTCCCCCGATTCGAATCGCAAGATCCTGAGGGAGTTGAAGAAGTACACCGACGAGCACGAGGAACGCTATGGGCGGTTCCCCAAGACCCTCATCTTCGCTGCCAATGACCTCCCCCACACGTCCCATGCCGACGAACTGACAGAGCTTGCCGTCGAGATCTTTGGTCGGGGCGAGAGCTTCGTCCGCAAGATCACTGGACGCGTCGATCGTCCCCTGCAACGCATTCGCGAGTTTCGAAACCGTCCCAACCCGGGAATCGTTGTCACGGTCGACCTGCTTTCCACTGGCGTCGATGTTCCGGACATCGAGTTCATCGTCTTCTTGCGCCCGGTGAAATCCCGCATCCTCTTCGAGCAGATGCTCGGTCGGGGCACCCGCCGGGGCGAGCAGCACCCCGACAAATCCCACTTTACGGTCTTCGATTGCTTCGATGGTACGTTGGTCGAGTATTTCAAGAAAACTACCTCGATGACCTCGGAGCCCCCCGCCAAGCCCACCCGAGAGATCGCAGAGATCATCGATGATATTTGGGACAATCGGGACCGAGACTACAACGTTCGCTGCCTCGTCAAGCGACTCCAACGCATCGACAAGGAGATGGCGGGCGAGGCACGCACCGACTTCGAGGCTTTTGGGATCCCGAACGGCGACGTCTCCAAATACGCCAGCTCCCTGCCGACGCAACTTCGGAAGGACTTCACGGAAACCATGAAGCTCCTTCGCAACCCTGCATTCCAAGAGCTTCTCACCGATTACAAGCGGCGCGAGCGAGTCTTCGTTCGTGCGATCGAGTACTCCGACACCGTTTCATCGACCTACCTCATCCGAGAACGCAATCAGGAATTCAAGCCCGAGGACTACCTGGAACTCTTCTCCCGATTCGTCCGCGAGAATGCAGCCCACATAGAGGCCATTCGCATCCTTCTAGAACGCCCCGAGGGCTGGAGCACCGATGCACTCAAGGAACTGCGCCAAACGCTTCTAACGGGCTCCCAGCGGTTTTCCATCGAGAACCTGCAAAAGGCTCACCAACTGCGCTACGACAAGGCGCTCGTGGACATCATCTCGATGGTCAAACATGCCGCTTTCGAGCAGAATCCACTCCTAACCGCCGACGAACGCGCCGCACGCGCCATCGAGACCGTATGCTCCGGACGATCCCTCACCGACGATCAGCGGAAATGGCTCGATCGAATTCAGCGCCACTTGGCCGAGAATCTTTCCATCGATCAGGAGGACTTTGAGGTGATCCCTGCCCTGGAGGGAGCCGGAGGTTGGGGAAAGGCAAACAAAGTATTCGATGGCAAACTCGACGAACTTCTTCACCAATTGAACCAAGCCCTCGCGGCCTAGAAAGAGAACGGTATCATGCCACTGCACAAAACCACGATGACGATCGAGCATGGGAGCATCGAGCTTCAAAAAGCCAGCGAAAAGGTCAAGTTTGTCCTTCGCGCCGATGGTGAAAAGATCGGAGAATTGACGATCCTGGCTGCCAGCGTTCAATTCAAGGGACGTAATCAGCGATCCTCCAAGAAATGGTCGATGACCCAGTTCGTCAAACTCCTCGAAGACAACTCCTAACCCATGTCCGATATCGTCAACAAGCTTTGGGGCTTCTGTCACACCCTGCGTCACGATGGAATCGATTACGGCGACTACATCGAGCAGATCACGTTCTTGCTATTCCTCAAGATGGCGGACGAGAAAGGCGTTGACGTTCCCAAGGGATGCGATTGGCCGACCCTCCGAGACAAATCCGGCTCGGACCTCACCGACTCCTACGTTGATCTCCTGAGGAAGCTTGCGAAGCAGCCGGGGATCCTCGGTGACATCTTCGCGGACTCTCAATCGCGGTTCAACAATCCGGTCAGTCTCAAGAAACTGATCAACCTGATCGACGAGACCGAATGGACCTCGCTCGGGGTGGATGTCAAAGCACAAGCCTACGAAGGGCTCCTCGAAAAAGCCGCCAACGAAGGCAAGAAAGGAGCGGGCCAGTACTTCACACCTCGCGTGCTCATCCAATCCATTGTTCGCGTCATGAAGCCCGATCCGAGGACTCACAAGGAATTCACGATCTCCGATCCTGCCTGCGGCACAGGCGGCTTCTTGGTGTCTGCGTACGAATGGTTCGTGGACCAAACCAAGGGAGCCATGGACCGCGATGTCGCCAAGCGAATCAAGAAATCGACGTACTACGCTCAGGAATTGGTCGCACGTCCGCGTCGTATGGCGCTCATGAATCTCTATCTGCATGGCGTCGAACCTCACATCACTCTTGGCGACACGATCTACGATCCACCATCCAGCGAACGATTCGATTGCATCTTGACGAATCCGCCGTTCGGAACCAAGGGAGCGAACCAAGCGCCAACCCGCGACGATTTCACGATCGAGACCTCCAACAAGCAACTCAACTTTGTGCAACACGTCATGAAGGTCCTCAAACCTGGAGGACGCGCTGCGATGGTATTGCCCGACAACTGTCTCTTCGAGGGCAAGGCAGGCGAGGTTTTTGAAATCCTGATGCAGGACTGCAATCTGCACACGATTCTTCGACTACCCCGAGGGACGTTCACACCGTACTCGCAAGGAGTAAAGGCGAACGTCATCTTTTTCCAAAAGGGGATACCGACCGAGGACGTTTGGATCTTCGATGGGCGGAGCAATGTCCCAGGCATCACCAAGAAGGATCGACCGCTTAGCGCACAGCACTTCGCCGAGTTCGAGAAGTGCTACGGCTCCGATCCCAACGGTCAGTGCAAGCCAAAGCGGAAGGACTTGGGCGAAACCGGGCGATTCCGCAAGTTCCACATCACCGAGATCAAGGAGCGTGCCTACAAGCTCGACATCACTTGGCTGAAAGATGAGTCTCAGGAGTCGAGCGACGACCTACCCGATCCGCAGGACCTCGCCTCCGAGGCGATTACGGAGTTAGAGGCAATCGTCGGAGACCTGCGCGAAATCGTCAGCCTCATCGAGCAAGAGGAAGGAGTCGAGGCATGACAGCAAGGATGAAGACACTGCCAAAGGTAGATCTTTCTGATCAGCCCGATGACGAATCAAGCGAGTTGCCGGAGGGTTGGTGCCGAACAAGCCTCGATACGATCGGGACCATTTACTGCGGGCAATCACCGGCGACAGGAGATGTAAACTCCAATGGGGAAGGAACTCCGTATGTCACTGGGCCAGAGCAATGGGACGGGCAATCAATCCGCGCGAATAAATGGACAACAGACCCACGACGCGTTGTACCAGATGGCTGCATTTTCATCACTGTGAAAGGAGCTGGAGTGGGGACTCTATTTCCCGGTGATGCGTGTGCCATCGGACGGGATGTATACGCATTTCACCCAACTCCCCCGATTTCGAGAGAATTTACGCAATACGCTCTCCAACGCACAATTGACTTGGTCGTCCGTCAAGCTTCGGGCCTGATACCAGGACTTACTCGAGATCATCTTCTCGAACACGGAATTGCAGTCCCCCCCCTCGCAGAGCAGCGTCGCATCGTTGCCAAGTTGGAGGAGTTATTGGGGAGGGTATCGAGAGCCAAAGCTCGGTTGGATCGGATACCGGCGTTGCTGAAGCGATTTCGCCAGTCCGTCCTCGCCGCCGCCTGCTCCGGCAAACTCACCGCCCACTGGCGGGAAGAAAATGAGCTGGAAAGCGGCATCGTCGATCACGCTGAAACCGGCTCTAGGGTGCCAAGTAATTGGAAATCAGATTTCCTGGGGAATGTAGCCAGATTCATCGATTATCGTGGCAGAACCCCGCAGAAAGTAGATGCAGGAATTCCGCTGATAACCGCAAAGAACATCCGTCCTGGGTACATCGACAGGGAGCCCCGTGAGTTCATCAAGTCGGAGGAATATGAAAGATGGATGACCCGTGGTATTCCCCGCATTGGGGACGTGTTGGTTACCACGGAAGCGCCATTGGGATATGCCGCCTCAGTGGATCTTGAAGGCCGATTCGCATTGGCTCAACGAGTAATTTGCTTACAGTTCTCCGAACCAAGAAATCAAGAATTCGCGTTGCTATACATCATGTCGCCGATGTTCCAGGCGATGCTAATTGAGCAAGCAACTGGAACGACGGTGAGCGGCATTAAGGCATCAAGGCTAAAGCAACTAACAATGCTGATTCCCCCGCTTTCCGAGCAGTACGAAATCGTCCGCCGTGTCGAGCAGCTGTTCGCGTTCGCAGATCAGATCGAGGCACGATTGACGAAGTCCCAAGCTCAAGTTGACCGATTGACGCAATCGATCCTTGCCAAAGCTTTCCGAGGAGAGTTGGTTCCCACGGAGGCCGAACTCGCCCGCCGCGAAGGCCGCGACTACGAACCCGCCAGCAAACTCCTAGAACGGATTCAATCCGAACGAGAACGAACGACCCCATCAAGACCGAAAATTGCGAAGCGAAAAACAGCACAGCGATCAAAGCAGCCATGAAAAATCCAAGATTCCAAATCGATCTCGACAAAACCTTCCAGACCCTGAAGAACGCACCGATCGTGGAAGCGGTGATTCAATTCAATGCACCGCCGTCCATCCCTTTTTCGCAGCCCGATCTCAAGGAAACGCTCGCTAAGTCATTCACTACCTGCACAATCCTCGATCTGATGCAGTATGAGGCACGGATTCAAGACTCATTCAATGGTGATGTTGCGATGCACCATCGCGCCCATTGGGATGGCTTTCGTCTGCATTCCGAGGACGGCAAGCATATTTGTCAATGGAAGCGGAGTAGCCTTATCTTCAGCCGCCTGCAACCCTACGTAAACTGGTCGGAGTTCCTAGACGCCGCAAGCCCTTTCTGGGCCAAATACCGTGAAATTGGCGAGCCCCCAATTATCGAAGGGTTGGGCGTGAGGTTCATTTCTCAGATTCCCTTGAAGGAAAACGAAAAACCGTCAATGTACGTTAAGCAAGTCCCCCCACCCCTCAAAGGACTTGGATTGCGATCCGCTTCTTTTTTTCATCAAGACACAATCCCATTAAGAGGCTATCCTTATGAGGTACGGTTGATCCGTGCCATGCAGCCCGCCGCTGAAGCGACCGGTAGCAAACGCGTTTTGATTGTTGACATTGATGTATCGACTACGGTGGCTGTGGCATTTGATCAACTGGAAAGATCCCTTGCTGAAATGAGATACATCAAAAACAAATTGTTTTTCACGTATATGAAGGATGCGGAAGATCGTTTCAGATAATTCGAGGTCAACATGGTAACGATGTACCAAGGTGAAAGCGATGCGGCTCGTTTGCTAGCCAATACTCGGAATCGGATTTGGGAGAGATTCAATCATTCGGTAACCCTATCGCAGCACGAAGCGATCGAAGCGGTGAACGAAGCTTGGCAATCCGCGATTGAGAATTGGTCAAACGATGCCGGGGAATCTAGAGTGACCGAAGAGGTTAGGGATTGCGCGATCCGTTTCATCCAGAATCTGCCGCTCGGGTTTCCGCAACCAGAAGTCAGTAACGAACCCGATGGGCATATCAACCTTGAGTGGTATCGTTCTACTCGCCGAGTTTTCTCAGTCAGCATTGGTCCAGACAATCGTCTTTATTGGGCTGCACTAATCGGAACAGAGTCTCCTCGTGGAACGGTACGGTTCCTGGAACGAATCCCCACCATTATCCTTGATCAGATTGCGAGGGTATTCGAGGGATGATTGATCCCACCGATGTCCCATCCGTCGCGGATAATGAGTTACTGGCTCGCTTTATTGTCTACAGCGACGAAATGCGTGCCGACGGGACGGTGAGGCACAAGCTGTTTCTGCCCTACAAGCTTGTTGAGCTTTCGGTGAATCGACACCGTGAAGCAAGCATAGAGGAAACTTGGCGAGTTGGCTACGAAGTCGCCGAAGCACGCCAGCGACCACTCTATGGACTCGCGAACATTAGAGCGAGTAGCTGTCGGGCGAACCGCTTAGATGTGCAACCCGCCCCGCAGCTTCCAAAAAATCCAAACCATGCGAACATCGTTGGCTACCCTCCGGCCAAGGAGGATCAAATGGCTATCGCCAAAGAGCTCGCTGCTTCAATCGAGGGTAGCTGGCAAGAACCTCCAAAGCGAGAATAGTTTCCTTCCAAAGACCCTTGAAAATGCTGCCTAATTCGTAACGGAACGTAAGAACAGTCTCACGCAGCATATCCGCTTCGGATTTCTACCGGACGATCTTATGTGTAAATTTTATGGTCAAAGGCACTCCACTCCCGGAACCGTCTTCTGGCGATCGTGAAGAGCAATCGAGCGACATGCCGACCGGCGCGCTCATGGGAACCTGCGAGATGAATGCTCAGTCCCTGAGCTTGCCACCCGAGTAGCGAGCCGACCACCTGCTCCGGGACGATCTTGCCGCGCCAGCCCCCGCGCTCGACCTCCGACCATGTCGACTCCACGACCAGCACCCGAACGGGAAACGCGAGGAGCCGCTCCACCTCTCGCTCGAAACGATCCCGTTCGCGACCGACGCAGGCCACCAAATCCTCGAGGCTCTTGCGTTCGATCCGCGCGACGTGTTCCAAACCACGAATCGCGTAGTCGCCCGTTTCCAAGGCATCCTGCGCGATTTGGAGCGGCGTCAGGTCCAGAGGACGCTGCTCGCGGGTATCCACCACCACGGTCACCCATTCCGGTCGAAGCACCTTCGGGTTTCCATCCATTTCTCCACCTCCGTTGTTGGCGCACTTTCTGCCGACTTTCTTTGTTTTTGTTACCTGCCCACGGTTGCTCATGGTTTGGAGTAAACCCCCTAAGAGTTGCACTTTCTTAGGAGAAAACCGCTAAACCGTGGTCGACCATGGGCAATCCAGTTTCAGAAGTCATCCACCGCCTCATCTCCTGCAAGGTCGAGTCCCAGATAGAGAGTCGTCTTGCGGAAGCTGCCGGACGTCGGGCGTAGCCTTTCAAAACGTGCGCCCAATGCCTTTCCGAACGCGGTCGCCGTGAGCTTGCCACCCCAGCCTTGATACGCTTTGAAAACCGTGTTCGCGGGAACCTGATAGGCACTCCCGGTAATGCAGCAGTCCGTCACGAACTGGGTGAGCTCGTCTTCTTCCTGGCGGTAATCTGCCGTAGCGACTCGCACGCATTCTGGTTCGATGAAGCCGTTCTCTCGGAAGTCATGGCAACCGGCGATCAGCCAATTCAGGATTCCGGGTCCCTCTTCGTTCGCGAGGATTTCATCGAAGTTGTCGATCGGATCGGTAACCGTGCGAAGATCGACAGTAAACGGGATCAGCTTGACACGACGCCAGATCCCCTCGTCATTGCCGGAAATCTTCGGCTTGTGGTTCGTCGCGAGAAAGAAGGTGTGCGTGCGCCGGAAGGACCAGAAATTCTCATGCATACGTCGCGCGGTGATTGTCGAGTCGCCCGTCAGCTCCTTGACCCTTGCCTCCCGCAAGCGTGCATTTTGCTCCGGCTCCGAGATTGGAACGAATCGCTTCCCATAAAGAAACGCTTTCTCCGTGGGATGGGAATCCTTGAACCCGAGGAGGAGTGTCTCGTTCGCGAGTCCACCGTAGTCGCCGAAGATCCTGAGCAGTGTATTCCAAACGAAACTTTTGCCGTTGAACCCCGAGCCGTAACCGATCGGTAGGATGTGCTTGCCACATTCCGCCGATATGGAATATCCGAAAATTTGTCGCACGTAACGGATCAGCTCCTGGTCTCCACTGAAGATGAGACTCAGGGCGGCTTCCCAACGTGGGCATGTTGCGGAAGGATCGAATCGCACTTCAGCACGCTGCGTTATGAGATCGGTGTGACTGTGGGGCCGTATGGTACCTTCAAGCAAGTCGACGGTCCCGTTGAGCAGGTTGAGCAAGTGGGGCACAGCATCCAACGAGGATAGACCAATCATCACTCGCGGGTCCGACCGCGAAAGCCGGACAAGGTTTTGGATTCCGACAGCACCGTTACAGCCTTTGAGGAACATGCAGATCTTAGATAATTTTCGCAGCTCGCAATTCTCAGCCACGATGTGGAATTTGCTCCACAACTCTTTCGCGAAGTTACGCGCCAACCCTGCGATGCGGGCCGAATTGGCATCTAGGACCCAGCGCGTACCATCCCAGACGGTCCAGGCATCCCAGTCGAGAATGTACCGAATCCGTTCGTGGTTCGCGTCAACAAATTGGGTTGCGACGAAGTTTTCGTTGCGAGCCGTATCGTTCTCCAGCCACTCCGACTGCCGTCGCCGCTGTGCGAGATGTGCATCGAGGCTTGCCTGCTCGGACTTGGAAAGCTCTTCAAGGATCACTTGCTCGAGTCTCCAACTACGAGGGTACGCTTGAGCGCATCTATTTCCGCCAGCACTTCGCGAAGCTGAATCGCATCGATGAACTGTTGGGTCGTTCGCGGCTGGATCGTGTCGCGAAAAATCAACCTGCCTTCCCGAAAAATCCTTCGATAGGGATCTCTTAGCTGTGCCTCGATAAATCGCTCCATGAGAAGTTCGTATCGAGCGAGATTGGCCCATGGCACTTGGATAGTTTGGATCCGGGGGCCGGGATCCATCGCATAGACGTCCAGGTGCATCCCCTGGAAAACAAGCAGAAGATGGGACGGCTTGCCCACTGTTTTGTTAGGCTCTAACATTTGAAGTGTCCTTCAGATGCCCCTGGTCCACCTGCCCGGTTTCCTGGGGCATTTTCGTTACGAGATTTGGGGATTGTTCTTGGACGGTGAGATCTCGCGTGCCAGCTTCTCCGCAGCCCGCTTTGCGGCTCGTGGTGTGACGATGGAAAGCGGTGCGGGCTGCGATGATCGAGAAAGCTCCTTGGCTTCCGTCACTCGATCCATGAAACGTCGGACGGCTTGCTCCGACGTCAGCCTTCGCCCACCAAGGATCGAAGTTTCGAGCCGAATCCCAGCGACTCCTCGAGTAGCCCACCGAAGGCAAGTCGTGATGTGCGGACGTCGACCCGTTGCTTTTTCTACAGCTAACGAAAGCGGGTGAAGTGGTTCGTTTTGTTGCATCTGCTCAGCTCCTTTCGCAAGAGTGAGCAAAGCTATGCGGATTCAGACGGATCTAAAAGACTTACCGGGGGCGACTTAAGATGGATTGAAGATACTTAAGATATTTAAGGCGGGCTCGAGCATGAACGAGGCAGCGGGAGCTGGTGATTTCGACGACGGATCAGTTTGGCGACGTCCTTTTTTTGCGATGTCGCTGCTGCAATTGCATCCTCAAGATTGAAGAGTAGCGGCTTTCCACCGGGATTAATTGGGGTCAATAACCCTTGGTGCATCCAATGATTAATTGCGTTCGCCGTCAGGCCTAGATCCCTAGCCAGATCCTGCTTTGCGATTCGCTTCACGTCGCCGGAGGATGGATCAATTCGTCCCTCGATCGTCCAGCCGTTCTCAAAAGGGTCTTCTGCGTTATCAGTTGATCTGTGTACTCCCGCCAGTAGTCGACGCGATTGCATGTCGCAGATTAACATTTGCAACTCGTGGAGGAGCAACTTGTGTTCAAGGGTAATTGCCTCCTTGAGTTTTGGCCAAGGGTACCACTCGAGTTGATAGCGGCCCCATTTTTCGTTACACAGTGATATAAATTCCTCGCCCTTTAGCCCGCAGTCCTGAAGTTCAGTATAGGCGTGATGAAACCAAATCGCGATTTGTGTGCCAATCTTGCTTACGGTATTTATGCAGCCTCTGATTTCTGCATCACTTCCAAGTACTGGAAGAACCGGTAAACGAAAGAAGGAATAGCGGACATTGTTCCTGATCGCGGAGAGAGTTAGTAGGCTTGCGTGTTCCTTGGAAGCCGAGTCCCTTCTCCATTTCAACTGCGACGACAGGATGCTTTTCGGACTCCTCTTATTGCCGCTTTTACCTGTCTCCTTGCGTTCGAGCTCGTCACCGTGGAATCGAAACGGCGGACGTTGAGAAAAGGTGGAGTACGTGTTGACCAAATCATGAAGGATTTTGTATGCCGTGTTGATATCTTCAATGCTAGCGACGTAGGGGTCGGACGATGGCATTGCCTGGGATCCTCCATTGTGATGACTCGTCGCTGCCAGCCATCACAAGCAAATGGAGGGATGCCTGCGATGGTTGGCTGGGGTAGCTACTCCCCACGACGTGAAACCTCTAGGTTATCGAGTCTCAGGGGCTCAATCAACCAAGAGCCTTAGCGACTTCGATTGCGCGATTTCGATCCTTTTCCGCATAGATTTGGGTGGTAGCGATCTCCGAGTGGCCAAGGATCGATGAAGCGGCCTCCAGTCCAAATCGCTTACGAATCTCCGTAGCGGCCGAATGGCGTAACCGATTTGGACCCCAGGGATCGATCTTCGCGCACTTGCAGGCGTAAGCAATCGCCCGACGATAGCTTGCCGTTGTGTATGCAATCCCAGCTGTTTTTTTCGGCTTGCGTTTCCGATTGCTTCCCGGTCGGTTCCCTTGATTCAGTGGCGTTACTCTCGCGTCCAGTTTCGCTTGCCGACGTTGTCGCATCGCCTCACTCGGTGAAAAACAGGGTGAGTCAACATCACGCAGCAGATACCGCGAGAGGATCTTCTGAGCTTTCGGTCCGACGAAGACCCTGCGATCCTTGCCGAGGTAGGCTGTCTTGTGATCCTCAAACGAGATCTCCCAAATTTCACTGCCTCGATCGACCATACGTGGAGTGATTCGGACCAGTTCCCCAGGTCGGCAACCGACCAATTGCTGGAACCGAACCATATCCGCGACTACTTTGGGGCAGTGCTTGAGCGTTTTCTCAACCGTTGTAGCGTCGACGACTCGGATCGCCTTCGTTTCTGGCGCCGTGGTGCGTCCCCGTTTCAGCGGCGGAACACATTGCAGCGCGACGACATGTGAAGGGGGTACCATTCCCTCGGATACCCCCCATCTAACCATGCGCAAGAGCCGTTTCATCTGCCGGTTGATGAAGACTCGCGAAAGAGGCCTCGGATGCGTTTGACGACGTCGGCTTTTACGAGCAAGCCACCACTTTTGAATCGTCTTAAATTCCCCAGGACCGAAATGCTCGACCGGGAGCAGGGCGTACAGTTCGCTGACGGGTTCTAGCGCAAGACGAAGGTTCGCATACTCCGTCGATTCCCTTTGCTCCTCGCGCTTGAGGTAGTACTCTTTGGCGTGTTCCAGGTACGCCAGTGCAAGCACGGCCATGGTTGGTCCCGACTTTGGCCGCGTGTCTCGGAACCGCAATGGATCCGCAAGCCACTGGGCTTTGAGCTGGGCGTAGCGTTGGCGACTATCGTCCGAGCCGTATCGCCCTAGATAGAAGATTTTCCCACCTAATCGAACGTAAGCTTGATCGGTAGGACGATGATGGCAGTAACCGGGTTCTCGTGGCATGTTAAGCGCTCCTCAACTTGCAAGTGCGTAGTACTACACACTTTTTGAACAAGAAATCGGCGCTCGGGAGACATCTCCCGGTTCACGTTTTGCCAGCGAAACGCTTGGTTTTTTTCCAATATCCTCGGCGAGGGTCGAACTCACAACCTTCGGCTTCGGAGGCCGACGCTCTATCCAATTGAGCTACGAGGACGTCGTGTTTGCGTAGTTATAACCCCTGTTCGAGCGTTTTGAAGTCATCCAGGGCGAACAATTCCACGTAGATCTTCGGTTTTCACCATGAACCTTGCAGTATCGAATCAGCCGCTGACAGGCGACGTCTTCCCTCATACGTGCCTCGCTCGCGCGTCGGGTTATGACAAGCCATTGCAAAGCCCAGCCCTGACTCATGGGCAACAGCCGACAAAAGTCGATTTTCGTTTCTATGAGCCTAAGGCGCTCGCCGAGTTCATTCGATGTGCAAAAATCGGCT
>JBKDXO010000152.1:0-23124 GCA_046306195.1 Planctomycetota bacterium
GCCCCAGTTGTTTCAAGTTCGATTGGCACTGCATGCCCCTGGCAGCTTCCCGGGCAGCTTGCACCGCCGGTACCAAGAGTCCCACCAGCAAACCAATCACGGCCAGCACCACCAGCAATTCGACCAAGGTCACTCCCCGCCTCGACGTCGGTTTCATGGTGACACCTCCGCACTTGAAGTGTTCTCGAGCAAAGTGGTATGAAGCAGATCGACATTGAAGTCGCGTCGGGTGCCGTCGGCGAGGTGAACTTGCACGATCACCCCTAGGAGCATCGGTGGATGCTGGGTCGCGTGCGAGCCTTTGCCAGGGTCCGTGTCGCGATCTTCCGGGATAAACTCGACGAGGAGCCCTTGAGCGCGCTGCGACCCGGGGGCGGCGTAAGTCACGCATCGTGGCTTGACACACTCGCACGAGGATTCCATCCGCACGATCTGGGCGTCGGACGGCAACCCGATCCGGTCCAGGGGGATGCAGGTATAGCCCGGGCGGTCCGACAATACGATTCCGACGTCGAGCACCGATGATGTTTTGGAAGTAGCAGACCCAGCCTCCGCTACCGCAAACGATTCGATCGAACGGCTTGCGTTACAGCCCGCTAACGAGAGAACCATCCACAACCCCCCGCAATAAGAAAATTTGCGTTGTTGCGTTGTTGCGTTGGTGCGTTGTAACCATGGTGAGCTCCGAGAAGCCACAGGACCGCATTGTGCAAGGGTTTTGCGTCGAAATGCCGCACACCTTCCAAGGTTTTAACGATTGCAAAACCGAGATGCAAGAAAATTCCGGAAGAAATTTCGGATTATTTAGAATGCGATGAGTACGTGTGGCGTGGGGTGCGGCGTGGCCTATTCGGAATCATCAGCCGCAATGCGATAGTGTTCGGTTTGAGGCGATCGGAACATGGCGTCGTGTGAGACAGTTCGTAACCGGGGCCTCGCGTGGGCGCGCGCTGTCCGATCGGAAGTGACGAAAACGTGGCATGGTGTTGCGCGCTTCAACCCGGATGCTTGCGCATCTCGGCTATTATCTTTTGGGTGCCTGAGGCACCCGATAATGCTAGCCGTTGGGCGCGAACCCTCGGGTGAGAACTGCGGCAAACATTGCCAGGTTTCGTGCACTTCAAACCCGGATGCTTGTCCGCAACGCCGGATCTTTGACGCATCTCGGCTACTCATACTCCACCACGCCCATCGCAAAGCCTCTGGAAGTGCCGCACGTGCTTTTGCATTTCGCTCTGCGTCTCTGAGTCTTTGGGAGAGCCCTCAGTACCAGTCCTCAATGCTGCATCGTTTTCGACTCACCGGATTCTAATTCCTCGACGCTTGCAGCCGACGCCTTAGGATCGGACTCACCAGCGTCGGCAGGGAGCGGATCGATCCGGTAAACGTGGTAGGCGTAGGCGATCCGCTCCACAGGCTGAATCTAAGGCTCGATGGCGCGACGTCCACGATGAGTCATGAAACGCACCGAGCGAACGCCTTGTAAAACACTTGTTGAAAGGACCCTGTCACTGCTTGACGATGGCAAACTACCGCAGCTAGCAGCGTCAGTCCAAGCCCCAAAGGGACGGATAGCGTTGCCAAACCAATCCGTTCCCCTCCACTGCTGGAGAAACAGCCGCAGCTCATGTCAATGCCCCGGAACATGGCACTTGCCTGGACGACGGAGAAGAGCAGCAAGAGACTTGCTGAGGCAATCGCGTATCGCTTCAAATCGCCAAACATCAATCCTAAGGAAAGGAACATCTGGAGTACAGGGATGGCATAGGCCAGGTAGGGCGTGATGGTCATTGGTACCAGGCGGTACGCATCGATCGATCGAAGGAATTGATAGGGGTTGGCGATGTGAACGAACGCAGATTTGGCAAACGCAAAGGCAGTAATCGCCGCGCAGATCAACAGGACGTAAGCAGCCCAGGATGAACGCCGAGCTATTTGTTGCTCGTGGTTGTTGCTTGATTCCAACTCTCAATCCCTCCCGAGTAGACTTGAACCTGAACGTCCATACGAGCCAGTCGTTTCGCGACCTGATCGGCCCAACGACACCGAACACCATTACAATACGTCACCACCAACTTGCCATCCGATTGTCGGTCGCGGCAGAACACCAAGTACTCCAACGAACTGGCATCGATGGGCAAAGAGATGGCGCCTGGGATGTGGTAATGCTCAAATTGCCCTGAGGTTCTTGCATCCACCAGGACGAGGCGGTTGGACTGAATGCCTTCGACTAGGTCTTCATGGGAAATGGACTCGACTTCGTGGGAAACCAATGCATTGGCGGGGCGAGCACAGTTCATCGCGTATTGGTGAGACAACATGCTGTCGGACTTCAAAAGAAAAAAGGCGGAGCAGAACAGCAGGCAAACGCTCGCTGGAAACCATGCCGGTTTCTTCAATCCTCCGACCAGGAACGCAATCGCGGTTAGGACGATGATATATTGAACATTCTCATCCATGGCCAACGCAATGCTTGCTCCAAACGATTTCCGCGCGCTCGCCGCGACCACTTCGATAGCAACACCATCCCAAACGGACAGCAGCTCGGCTCGACCAAGGAGAATTTCACCGATTGCAGCATCAATCAGTCGATACTTGCCATCTTGAACACCGCCAAAGACGATCCAGTGATTGAACGTAGGCTTATCCAACTGCCCACGGATATGCAAGATAGCTGGAGTCTCGAGGCTTTCCAACCAACCGACCGAGGCGTCCGCGAGCACTTGACGTTTGAAGCCTGCTCCATCGATCATGCGGCACAGATCCGCTAGCGTACTGCCGCGATTCGAAGAGACGTTTTCGTTGTCCAACAGCTCGCTGACCTCAATGTGCTTGCCTAGCATGCGCGCGACCAGGACCACGGCATGAACGCCACAATACCGCTGCCTGCCAGCGTTTTCAATTTCGACCGCTCCTAGTTCGCGAGCCGTCACGTCTTGGGATGGACGTCTTTCGGCGGAGGATGGTGGATCGACTGCTAGGCTCATGGCATCAAGTGGAATACCAACCAGCAAGAGGAATGCCATTACGATCATCCACAGCCTGTAGTGGCGGCGAAGCAATCGCACGAAACTCATCACTTTCACGATGTTCATGAACGGCTCCGTTGGAACCAGAACCAGCCGACTGCCACCGAAGTCGCGATGCCGATGAGCAGGAGCAATCGAAGGGTTCCCGTCCAGCGATTTGGTTTGGAAAAATAACTGAGAGCCGAAATCTTCTCTTCCACACCCTTGCCAACAGCAACCATCACTACCCCGTTTTGACAAACTAAGTCGACGTTGCTCTCGGTCATTATCTTGCGGCCATCTCCCAGGCGTTGGTAGAATCCCGACAAGAATTGTTCGGCTGCCTCTGCGGAAGGAAGATGGGTCAACTTAGTGACCGCGTATTTTTTACTTTCTGTTCGTCCCTCCGTGGATGTTATCTGGATCGTGATGGTCGGAGGGCTATTGCCAGCGATTCGAAAATCGACAGGCTTTGGGAACTCCACTCTAATGACAACCGAGTCCAGTTTATCCGTGCCCTGATTGTCAAACAGACAGTCTTCCAGTCGTTTGGGGTTGGATTGTATAAGTAAGTCTTTCTGTGTCTGCCGGATCTCGAAGCTTTCGAGGGCAGACAGCTGCCCACGCAATGCGATCGACGTGAAGTAAGGGTTTGCTCGCGACGGTCCCTCGGCAATCTGGTCTCGTCGCTCGATACGTAAATCGTGGAACGTGCCTAACAAACCCAGAGACGCCGTGTCCAGCGCTTGCGGTGGAGGTCGACCCGCAGAAGGAGTCTCTTGGAGCGTATTAACGATATCTTGGTCGCTCCAGGGAGCATTGATCGGTCCTCGCGGTCTCAACACCTCGACAATAACCCCGAAAGGGTTGCGATCATCGAAGAACTCGTACCAGACTCTTACTTTTCCGTCACCGGACAAACTCCCCGTATGGTAAGCATATAGAATGGCCGTGGGGCTGTTGACGATCAGAAAGTCCACCTGATCGACTTTGGGATCTTTGGAGTCGGTGATTTCTAGGACGCCTTCGTGAATTCCCCAGTCTTGAGCCCTTGCTTGGCTTGGCACTGGAGACCCGGTCAGCAAGGACAAGCCAAATCCCAACAAAACATCCAACATAACGCGATTCAAAGCGGATGTGAAAACAATTAAGCCTACTTTCCGCATTATCCAATCCTATCTATCCGAAATCTATTTCGAAAAAACCACACGAACACGAGAAAAGCAACCAAGCAACACCTGGCCAGGTGTTGCTTGGTTGACATCGCGGTCGTCGATGACGTAGATCATGACAATCAATGCATCACCGGTACCAAGTTCTTACAATCCAAATGCCAGTAGGGCGCATATGCAGCGCCATTACACTCAGTACCACTATTTTTTTCTCTGCAATCAACTAAATCCTTCGGAACGAAGACATCGTCAGGGGTTGGATCCGCGTCAGCGTTAACCCACTTGCTACCGTCTTTACAGCTGTCCCTAGGACGGTTAGAAGAACACGACAATGGCGCAGAATCACCGCAGACACTCACAGCCACTCTACCTCCACCTACGAGCCCCTCGCTGGGACTTGAAAATCCGATCAACCCTAACAAGATGGGTGCAGTCAGTCCGAACGTCTTCCAAAGCAAACTTCTCATTATTCTCTCCTTCACTCTCGGCCAAGATCTTTCTAGAGTCGTCGTGATTGGCCCTCGCGACGACTCTCGCTTTGAGCACAAGCTCTCGGCGGATTTCAAACATTCCTAGTATTGTGATTTCACCAGTTGGCTGAGCGCATCCCACGCGATCTCCTGGTGCATGAACTCCACCGACCCGTCCAAGCGTCCAACCACGACCCCCTGGCCATGCATCGAAAAAGGGCCTTGCGCAAGATTACTATCGTTGATTTTGCCGTAACGTTCCTCAATCGTCGCTATTCGAGGTCCTAGGCCCGTCCAAGCATAAAGACTGCTGGCCTCGCGAGACCCAGCCGCTATCGACTGGTGTTCGTCGAGGTAGATCAGGAGAACCATGGAACGATAGCGATCGGTCGGACCATGGTCCGTCCTGCCTGGCCCGTATGCCTTTCCTCCGACGCTTTCCCAAACATGCAAGACATGAGATGTACCACGGGTTACTTGGGCTAACGTGCGTGCTTTTTGAAGTCCAGCGACTCGCGTGGTAGACGTGCCTTCAAAAAACTCTCCAGAGTTCGTCAGCAGACCGCCATTAAAAGCATAATCGACCGATGCGATCGGAGCCGTATCACGTAGATGGGTTGTTGAAAACCCATCAGGCACACGAGGGAACATGGACGGTCCCGTGGCGGATGGACACTGCAGAATCGGCTGGATGGATTCGAAGATCGCGGAAACTTGCCCCAACGACGACCTTTCGATAGTAGTTTGTTGGCTAGTTAGCTCGGTTCGAATCGACTCAAACGTCGACCTCTCCAAGTCCAATCTCGGCGATAGCCTGGGATCCTTTAAGAATAAGAACTCAGGTAGTTGTTTGGTTTTGCTCTCGAACGCGTGCGTCGCCATCAAGCATTGCCGCACGACGTTCGTACATTGCACTCTGCGAGCAGCTTCCCGGGCAGCTTGCACCGCCGGTACCAAGAGTCCTACCAGCAAACCAATCACGGCCAGCACCACCAGCAGTTCGACCAAGGTCACTCCCCGCCTCGACGTCGGTTTCATGGTGACACCTCCGCACTTGAAGTGTTCTCGAGCAAAGTGGTATGAAGCAGATCGACGTTGAAGTCGCGTCGAGTGCCGTCGGCGAGGTGAACTTGCACGATCACCCCCAGGAGCATCGGCGTAGGCTGTGTCGCGTGCGAGCCTTTGCCAGGGTCCGTGTCGCGATCTTCCGGGACAAACTCGACGAGGATCCCTTGAGCGCGCTGCGACCCGGGGGCAGCGTAAGTCACGCATCGTGGCTTGACACACTCGCATGAGGATTCCATCCGCACGATCTGGGCGTCGGACGGCAACCCGATCCGGTCCAGGGGGATGCAGGTATAGCCCGGGCGGTCCGACAATACGATTTCGACGTCGAGCACCGATGATGTTTTGGAAGGAGCAGACCCAGCGTCCGCTACCGCAAACGATTCGATCGAACGGTTTTGGTCACAACCCGCTAGCGACAGAACCATCCACAACCCCACGCAATAAGAAAATTTGCGTTGTTGCGTTGTTGCGTTGTTGCGTTGTAACCATGGTGAGCTCCGAGAAGCCACAGGACCGCATAGTACAAGGGTTTTGCGTCGAAATGCCGCACACCTCCCAAGGTTTTAACGATTGCAAAACCGAGATGCAAGAAAATTTCGGAAGAAATTTTGGATTATTTGAAAGGAGATGAGTACGTGTGGCGTGGGGTACGGCGTGGCCTATTCGGAATCATCAGCCGCAATGCGATAGTATTCGGTTTGAGGCGATCGGAACATCGCGTCGTGTGAAACCGTTCCAACCGGGGCCTCGCGTGGGCGCGCGCTGTCCGATCGGAAGTGACGAAAACGTGGCATGGTGTTGCTCGCTTCAACCCGGATGCTTGCGCATCTCGGCTAACAATACTCCACCCACGCCCATTTCAAAAACCTTTGGGCGTGCCAAACGTATAGTTGCATTTCTCTCTGCGCCTCCGCGTTTCTGCGAGAGGCTCTTCGTTTGGAGAATCGATAAGCTCGGCGAGGACCGTTCGACAGATGATTCCCGCGGCTAAGGGTGGGCGGCTCCGGCGATCTCGATGCGATCGATTCCGGGTTCGAAACTCAACAACGTTTTGATCAAGTCCAGCGACTCGGGGGAAATCGATGAAGCGTCCAGGATCGCAGTGCGGCCCTCTATACTCACTTTCGGCTCAAAACCGACCGTTTTTCCGATGCGGCGCTCCAGGTCTTGGTTCAACGGCGTAGCCGGCACCGGTTCGGGTGAGGTGCGGTTCGAGAAATCGACCTTCAGTCGCGGATAGTACATCCCCTTTTTCGGTTGCGAGGGCACGGGGCGATTGATGCGTGCAGCTCGCGTTTCCACTTTGAGATTCTCGACGGAACTCGCGACGCGGCCGACCCCGATCGCTTGCCCCGCACCCACGAACCCACTCAATTCGGTCCGATTGGACCCGACGAACTCACCTCGAGGTCGATTGCCACGTACGAATCTGCCGTTGGTTTGGATCCCGCCCTGCACCGTCCCCAAATTCATACCACCAGCACCCATCGGGCCGCTATTGGCACCCATGCCGGTAAAAGAGCCAGCGCCAAGCCTGCCACTCGGAGGCGTTTGTTGAATATTCCCCGGTGCGTTGCCTACGGTACGGTTTCCGATCAACTGCCCCAAAGCGGACGTTTGCCCCATTCCGACACACACGATCGCACACATCCAGCAAGGTACCGCACGGACAGCGATGCTACGCAAAGTTCGGTTCGCAGATCGGTTCATTCCTCGTCTCCCGAAACAACCTTCATCGATCGAGTCATCGCGTCTCCAATCGACTCGCCCATCTGGATCCATTGCGGTTCTTGATTGACGTTCACCAACACTCTATCCCGGAGGATTTCCACCACGGTGATCTCATGAAGGGCCAATGGGATGTTACTCCCTGCGGGTACCTTTTTGATCGAGCCACGCGCGTCGGCAGCGAACCAAGCTTCGATGATCCCTTCGCGGTTGGTCGTGATGGCTCGCAACTGGACATCGTTGAGCGCCTTTGCAAATCCTCGCGCGAATGGATTTCTTCGTACCAACGCTGCGGCCGGCTTGAGGGACTCTTGCGCCTCCGAAAACATCGTCCAATCCCCTACATCCGATTCGTTCATCGACGACTCCATGCTCAGGACCTGGATCGACAGGTTGACATCGAGGCGCCCCTCGCTGCCGATCGGATTGAGAGTCAACGAACGAATTTTGTGCAAATGGCCTGCCTTGCGAAATTGGTCCAAGAATTCCGCGAGTTTGGCAAGGGATGCCTGACCGCGCAGGGAATAGTCGATGCGATGCCCGATGCGAATGCGTTTTCCTTTTTTGGTTCGGGACTTAATTTCCAACGGCACGGGTTGTGACGCATCGACCGAGGTCGCGGCGAACTTGTGTTGATCCACCAGCTCCAGAAGCCATTCCTGATAGGACGAACGAGCCAGCATGGGATCGCTCGGCAGGGCGCGTGCGGAATATTCCGCCAAACGGCGTCCCGTTTTTTGCGATTGCAACTGCTGCTGCTTGCTTTCGGTCAGGTCGTTGCTGAGCGTTTCGATCCGGCGGTTCAGTTCGGTTTGCGGTTGTTCGATCCAGTTTCGGTAGAGAGCATCGATCATGTAGAGACCGAAGACACCGGCGCAGGCTGCGAGCAACCATTTCATGCGAGGGGTCATTGGCTCCCCTCCTTGGTCGGCGTGCTGACTTCCTCCGAAGTGTCGGAGGACGGAGCATTGGGAGGGCCAAATCGCTTCGGCTTGGGAGGATCCAGCGCGAACGAGATTTGGGTCTCGAATCGCCAGGGATACTCTTCGGAGTCGGCATTTTGGCTGATCTGTTTGCTGATCGCGGAATACTTGGCCCCCCGAATTCGATTCTCCAACTCCGAGATCGTCTCCTGCGCGTTCGCTTCCACCGAAATATCGATCGAGGCCCCGTTGCCATTGGTGCTGGCAGACAATCGTCGCACCGAAGCATTGCCGCCGTCCGGCAATCGGCTCGACAGCTCCGCCAATTCCGCGAGCCAGTCGACTTGATCGGCCAGCCAGCCTTCGACCGCCTGGACTTGATCCGATTTCTCCATGTACTTGAGGGTCAGTTTCGTTGTATCCCGGAGCTCGGCTTCGAGATCCTCAGCCTCTGTTTGCAGTTGCCAAACGTCACTCAGGAGGAGGTAGCCGCCGAAGGACGCCGCGACGGCGGCGAGCAATCCCAACCCGCCCCAGCGACGCAGCGCGTTTTGCGGAGTGGGTGGGCGTTTGGGATCGAGCAGATTGATCGGCAGCGACTGGCTGAAGAAATCCTGCGATGCTCCGACGTTGGCCGCAGAAACAGCAAGTGTCAAAGGATTGGTCGCATCACTCGATCGCTCGACATCGTATTGCGACAGCGGGTCCAAGCTCGTAACCGAAATCCCTTCGCGGGTGTCGAGCGCCTGAGACACCTTAGTCGCTGCATCGCCCGTGGCGAACAGAAACCATGTCTTGGGGAGTTCCGCGACGGACTGCGGCAAAAGAGTGAAGCAGCGTTGGCTCTCCAGTGCGATCTGTTCCGCAACGCGTTCCGGATCGTCTGTGCTGTTGCGAATCGAACGAAGCAAAATGGGTTCAGTGCCCAGGCAAATCGTCAGTTCGGTTTCGCCTGGGTACAAGTGAATCGCCACGATAAGCGAATCGGAAGACGGTTTCTCCTGACGCAGCAGGCTCAAGGGGGCGAGATGTCGCGAACCGATCGCTTGCAACCGAAACCCTGCCGCTTCGCTCTGGCTGCGAATCGAGTCCAATTCCTTGCGATTGAGTGAGAACGCCAATACTTGGATACCACTCGTCGCGACATCTTTGGAGCCCTCGATAAGATAGTAGTCGATGATCGGGGGCTCGAGGGTTTCGCCGAGTTGCTGTTCGACTTCGGCGCTGACGAGCGAGGCGATCTCGGTAGCCTCCGAGGGAGGAAGATTGATGGTGAACAGATCAAGCTCCGGTCGCGACAACAATACGACGAGCCGTGTTGCATGGATGTTCTGCGAAGAGAAATGATTTGCCAGCGCGGTGAATGGATTGTCCGGCGCCGAGTAAGGGATAGCTCCGAATTCCTTCGAGGCAACTCGTTTCGAACCCGCAGTGGCAACCAGAAAGTGAATCGTTTCGCGATCCCAGTGGACCACCACTGTACGACCGCTGGTCGGCTTGGTCAGCGATCGTTTGCCAAACGTCAATTTTGCTGGATCAAACAACTTCATCGGGTTATGCCGTTGAGGGAATCGATGTCAAAACCACGATCCCAGGGATGCCATACTTTGAGGTCGAGCACGGAAGCAGGAATGGTGCGAGCATCGATGGTCACCGTGCATCGGTACACGGGTGACCGGTTGTCTCGAAATCCAATCGATTGGACGGTGTAAACATCGCTTCGGTTGGTCAAAAAGGGCTCAATCTCACGCAACTTTGCCATATCGATCACGCCGCTTTCCACGAGCCACGCGACGGAGTCCAACGCTTCGGGATTGGACGCAACGCTGCGTCGTTGTTCAACGATCCGCTGGGCGAGGTTGGCGTCGATTCCAGGAATCCCCATCAAAACCTCGGCCGGCGCCTCCGTAACATCCACTCGGCCTTCCAGGACAGGTGTGTCGACGAGCGTCGTATCGGAGAGCCATTTCCCAAGATAATTTCGACGCTCGCCATTGTCACTGGAAAAAGGGCTTCTCAGGACTTTCTTGGGTGCACTTGCCGTTTGTTTGCCCTCGGCAGGAAGGGCAACCGATACCCCAACGAGATCCAATGAATTCGCGATCACGAATGTGCCGGGGATTGTCCATACAGGCGCATACTCGCTGGCCGAGAGGGTGATTTCACTCGGTGGTGCGTTGCCGAGATTGCCTTTCGCTGGAGCGGCCACCGAGGAGTTACCGGTCGGCGGGTTATTGGTCGAAGGTGTGAAGGCCTTCGATAATTGGGTGGTGGATGGCTGTGCAGGAGAGGGTTGAAGAGGCGATCTCGCGATGGGGTTGGCGGACCTCGGCCCGTTGTTGGGGCCATACTGGCGATACGCGATAACGAAATTGGCGATCTCGTTCGAGAAAGCGGACGACAACTCTTGATGCAATCGTTGCAGGTTGGGTTGGTTGAGATAGATTCGGGGCCGTCCGTCATTGCGTTCGTTCCGTTCGCCGCTGGTCCGCGTGAAGTAGCGTTGCAAGGGTTGGAATTGCGGCGTCGGTGTCGTGGAGGTTGGCCCCGAGGACATCAGCCCCGACTGGGACCGAGACAATTTATCCAGCAACTGAACTTCGATCGGATCGAGTCGATAGTTTTGGTTCAGGTCGCCCCCGTACCAAAGAGCGCGAATGCGATCGCGCGACTCTTCGCGATCGGTCGTCGTTGCGTTATCAATAATTCCAACCGTGTTCTGATCCACAGGCATCGTGGTATTGCGACGACTCGGGCCATTGATTCGGGGCACGCCGAGTTGATCGAGCCATGCATCGGCAGATTCCTCATCGAGACCGGGCAAGGTCAGAAGGTAAGACCGAAAATGTCCGGGGCGCGTCTGCTCGAGTTGGAGCATGGCTGGGATCGAAAGCTTGGCGGACTCGTTCTCGAACCCCCAACGCCAATGGATAGATTCCTCGAGACTCCCCGACGTGGCACTAGCGACGGGCCTCATCGACGCATCGGCGACAGAATTTTCCACGCTGGCGGAAACCAATCCGAACTGCCAGGATTCCTTGCGGTCTTGCCGCAGATCGGGAGTGGTGTCATCGCGCTGGGTAGCGCGGCGATAGATCCGCTCGCGTGCTCCGATACCTGCCCGTGCCGATCTTTGAACAGGGGGCTGTTCGAGCAGATGCGCTGCATATTCCACACCGCTCAGCGCGGATAGCCGCGATTGGACGAGTTCTTCTTGCAGGCGAGTGAGGCGATATTCACTCTCCATGACGAACGTGTAGCGGTACGCGCTCAGCGAGATCAACATGACGAGCACCACGATGACGAGCAAGGTCATGCCACGCCGATTGTTCTTGGACGATCGTTTGGGAAGGGTCATCGCGAGACTCCTTTCCCAGGATTGATCGCAGCGACTGGTCGAGCGCGGTTGCCGGTCTCGACGATGATGACTACTTCGCGATCCGAGGACTCGACCATCCGATCGCTGGGGTTCCCGAGCGTTGATTCTTGAGATGCCGGGTCGAGGACCGTCGTTCTTTGGTCGCCCAAAGGATCGAGGAAATCGATTTCGCCACCGTCGCTGTCCGAGCGCGATGAGGCTTCGGGTCGTATGAAATCCTGACGAGCAGGGAAATCGAAATGGATCGCAATCGCCTTGGGAATGCCCATGCGTTCGACACTGTTCCATTCTTGACTCCACGATGCACCGTCAAAGTAAAAGAACTCCGCGCGAACCATCCCGTACAAACGCGTCTCCTTGAGTGGCGGTACGTAAGTTTCCTCCGCGGCGTCCGCACTTCGATACAAATCTGAAGAGCTCAAGACGCGATCGGCGGTGTTGGCCTGCTGCATCAGCCACTCGCGGCGGACGAGTTCGAATTGGATGTCCTGCGCTTCTTGAATCCCACCTGGCATCGAATCGCGAATGTCGTTCACCGGTTCAAAGCGATATTCAACGTCGATACCTTGTGCAGGCCACAACGATTCTCTCGCTTCGCGGACCGCTAATTCGCTTTCGGACGCGAGCAACCATTCCTTCGGCAGTCCCTGATCGAGCGAACCGCTGGCATCGGAGGTTGAAACCAATCTGTCAAAAAAGCGAATCGGATCCAACGAGGGAGAAATCGTTGCGACAAAGCCAGTCGCGTCACCCTCGAACTTTTCCGCGCCAGGACGGGTGAACCCATTGTTTGAGGTAACGGGGCGGGCCGTCGCCATCGCGTTGGCGAGCGGATCGGGGCGAATCGATCGAATCAAATGGTCCATGTCGTCGGAAAGCCAGGCTCGCGTCGTGCGAAGTACGCGAATGCGCTGCGTGAGCTTCCAACTTCTCGATTCCGCATCCTGGATCGATTGCATCAGGGACCAACCCACCAGGAGCAGCACCGACAGCAATCCCAATGCGATCATCAGTTCCAGCAGGCTGTACCCAACCCGTCGATGCAAAGCAGATCTCGAGAGTAGTTTCATCGCACTCCTCCAGCTCGCGGCGCGATCCCAGATTGGGTAGCCGGGTTGGCTTGGGACGCGGGTGCGGATTGCGGAGCCGGTATACGAATCCAACGGGCTAGCTTGACCAGCGCGTCGCGATTGGTTGGAGTAGGATTCGCACCTTCGAACAATTCGACCGTGACGCACAGGATCTCGGTGCGGCGCGAATCGGAGGCGAGCATCGGATCTCCCTCGGCAAGTTTGGGAGCTTCGGGATTGTTCCAGTCGCCATCGTCATCTTCACTGGGAATGGGCTCGATCGTCACAAGATAGGATTTTGGCGGCATACCGGGTAACTCGCCACTGTAGCTGGACTCCGACCTCCCGGATGTCGCATCCTCGGAAGCGACGCGTGCGATCGATTCGTCGAGGATCGATTGGGCCAAGACCAGGGCGCTGATCCTCGCTTCCGATCGGTTCCCGAGACGGGTACCGAGATTGATCAACGACAACAGGACCATCGCGCTTCCGGCGAGAATCGCCGTTGCGATCATGACTTCCAAAAGTGAAAACGCTCCGCGGGATACCGGATCCCGCTGGCTCATCGATGGATCTCCAACTCGCCAGTCGCCGAGGAGACGGACACCCGCATGCTCTCATGAGAGTCTTTGTCCCAAAGAGTGATCTCCACATCGCGACCTTGGTTGAGGGATGAGACCGGCAGCCACCATACCTGCTCCGAGCCGGGAAGGAGATCGAATGCTTCGGGCGATTGTTCGATCTCGGCGCGATCCGATCGAGACGAAATGAAGCGCCCCTTGGATTGGACCGAGTCCGCACCCATCGAGCTACCATCGTCCAGCGAGGAATCTTCGGACCCCCAATCGGCTTCGACATCATCCTCAGGTTCACTCCAGGTCACATCGGAGATTACCACGCTCTCGGGGAGGTTCCAGACTTTAGGAGTTGAGGATTCGGGTTCCTGCAAGCGATCCGAGGCGACGGAGTTTTCAAAGCTCGGGACGTTTTCCTCCTCGCGATCGAAGGTCATCGAGTCCTTGCTGGCGGCGAACGTTTCAAAACCGCCTGCGATCACCTTGTTCTCCCCCATCTTCAACCGGATAAAAACCGGAGTGCCGGTCGAGATCGCCTGGTAGCGACTCTCGTCGATCGCCTCGCGAAGCTGTTGGGTTGCTTGGCTCAGTTCGGCGCGTCGAAACGGTTTCTGCAGATTCGGCCAAGCGATTGCCAAGACTCCGACCATGATCACCAGGACGATCATCAGTTCCAAAAGAGAGAATCCGGAGTGCAATCCAGCGTATCTCTGCGAGGTCTTTTGATTTCGGGTCACGAGTGATTCTCCTGCGAATCGAGATTACTTGCTGCTACGCTTGGACGAGGAGTCGTCTGACTCTTCTTTATCCGAAGCTTTGTTGCTGATATCGTCCGAGGTGTTTGGCTGGCGGTCCGGGCCGAGCGAGACGATGCGGGGGAAATCGTCGCTGGCTTCGGATTTGTTGTCGGACGCTTCCGCTGCTTCGTACTCGTATTGGAAGTCGCTTCCCCAAGGATCTTTGGGCAATTTGCCACCTTCCAAGTAGGGGCCGTCCCAATTCTTGGCGATGGCTTCATCTTCGGGTGCGGTGACCAACGCCTCGAGCCCTTCCTCGGTCAATGGGAACGACTTCATGTCGACCGCGTAGGACTTCAGTGCGGAAACCAGGTTTCCGATTTGCACTTGCGCGGTCCGAATGTCAGCTTTCTTTTGCGTACCAAGCAGGCGGGGGCCTACCATCGCGATCAATCCGACCAGGATGATCAAGACGATCATCAACTCCAACAACGTGAGGCCCTGACGGCGAATCGACAGTGCGTTGCGTTTCATGGTTGTTTGTCCTTTCTTCGAGAAAGTTTTCACTGCTGTATGCGGTGTTAAGGGAGAGGGTTGCATTTCTAAAATCATCCTACCGAAGAGTTCAAATCGAAGACCGGCAACAGGACACCGACGATGACGAACAGGACCATGCCACCGATGAAGATCAGCATCATCGGTTCGATCATCCGTACCATGACTTCGAGCTTTCGCTCGATGCGGCTGTCGATGCGATCGGAAATCTTCACGAGGACTTCGTCGAGCGTGTTCGACTCCTCGGCGACGCGGATCATCGCCATGACCTGCGGAGGAATCAGTCCGCTCGCTGCCAGTGGCTTGGAGAGCGAATCGCCGGCGGTGACATTTTCCGCGGACTTCATCATGGCTTCCGCCAGCAGAATATTGCCGGTGGATTCGCTGCTGATCCGAAGCGACTTGAGCAGTGGAACTCCATTCTTGAGCATGGTGCCGAGCACGCGGCAGGCACGCGATACCGCGGCGTCGTGGAAGATAGCTCCAGCGACAGGTGTCTTGAGCTTGACTTGATCGAGAATGCGGCGGCCCCTGGGCGTGTTGATTGCGCGCATCGCGATCGCAACCACTCCGACAATTCCCAGAATGACAAACAGCCCGTAATGCATCATCGTGTGGCTCGCCCCGAGCAAGAGCACTGTGATGAGTGGCAAACCGGATCCGTTCTGCTCCAGCCGATCGAAGAAAGGCTGGAACTTCGGTACGAGGAATACGACCATGGCCGCAACGATGATGGTCCCGACGAAGCCGAGGATCATCGGATACGTCAGTGCGCCGATGATCTTGCTGCGCATCTCGTCTTGCTTGCGGAGGAAATTCGCCGTCCTCTGAAGCGCCTCTTCCAGAAACGCACCCTCCTGGCCGGCTCGCACCATGCTCAACGTCAATTCGGAGAAGATGCCCGATTCCTTTGACATCGCCACGTCGAGGCTGTCTCCTTGCGATACCGAATCGTGGATGCGCAGACAGGCTTCCGCGAGCTTTGGGTTCTCCGAAGCATCCGAAAGGATCTTGAGCGATTCCAACATCGGCACGCCGTTGGTCAGCAAATCCGCGAGTTGGGCGCACAGGTCGGCCGTTTGCTCTTTGGTGATGCGGGACGGGAGCGAGATCTTGGTCCATGCCGGACGGTTCGCCTGTTGGTCCACCAGCGTCATCGGGAACAAAGACTGCGATCGCAGTTTTTGCATGGCTTCGGCGCGAGTCGATGCAGCCACCATGCCGGAAAGCCGTTCGCCGGTAAGCGATTTTGCGGTGTAGGCGAAGTCGGTCATGATCGCTCACCTGCAATTTCGACGGAGTTCGGATGATTAGTCTGCTTTCGTGACACGCAGCACCTCATCGACGGTCGTGATTCCTCGAAGCGTTTTGTGCCATCCATCCATTCGCAACGTCTCCATTCCATTGCGAATCGCCGCCTGCTTGATCACATCCGAGGTACAAGCCTGGGTGATCAAATGACGGATCTCTTCGTTGGTAACCAGCAGTTCATAGATCCCCATTCTGCCGCGATAACCCGTTCGTCGGCAGGCTTCACATCCGACCGGTCGGTAAAGGACCAGATTCGGATCGACCCGCGCCTCGACCGGGAAATCCTCGGGAAGATCTTCTTGGGCAGGGTGGTAAGGTTCTTTGCATGCCTCGCACAGGACGCGAACGAGCCGCTGCGCCATGACCCCTTCGACCGTACTGGCGACGAGGAAGGGTTCGACCCCCATATCTCCCAACCGCATGAACGCGCCCGCCGAATCGTTGGTGTGGAGCGTGCTGAAGACCATGTGGCCGGTGAGGGAAGCTTGGGTAGCATTCTCCGCGGTTTCCAAGTCGCGAATTTCACCGACCAGAATCACATCGGGGTCATGCCGCAAGATTGCTCGCAAGCAAGCCGCAAAGGTCAAACCAACTTTGGTGTGGACCTGGATTTGGTTGATGCCCTCGAGTTGATACTCGATCGGATCTTCGGTCGTGACGATCTTGATGTCTTCGGACTTGATTTCGCTGAGGGCACTGTAGAGCGTCGTCGTCTTTCCCGAGCCGGTTGGACCGGTCACCAACACGATGCCGTGTGGGAGACGAATCAGTTTCTGAAATTTTTCGTATACGGAATCGGGCATACCGATTCCCTTCAACGAGAATTTCAAGTTCGACTTGTCCAGCACCCGCATCACGACGCTCTCGCCATGGAGCATGGGAATCACGGAGACACGCACATCAATCTCGCGACCCGATACTCGCAGCTTGATTCGCCCGTCCTGCGGCACCCGTTTTTCGGCGATATTCATCTTCGCCATGATCTTCAGTCGGCTGATGATCGCGGCGCGGAATTGATTCATCTCGGATGGAGTCGGCTGACGCTGCAACACTCCATCGATGCGATGTCGTATCTTGAGGCCCGCTTCTTGCGATTCGATGTGGATGTCGCTCGCCCGAGCTTCGATGGCTTCGCATAAAATTTCGTTCACCAGGCGGACGACCGAAGCTTGTTGGGCTTCCTCGGCATCCTCGAGGCTGTCGGGGTCGATCCCTTCGAGCATCTCGATGTCGCCGCCCTGCTGCCGCTGCAGCGCGATTAAGCCGTCGATGGTTTCCGAGCCGACGCCTAAATGACGCTTGATGAGACGTTGGATCGTTTCGGCTGTCGTCATCACGGGGCGAACTTCGACCTCCAACGCCGACGCTACCGAATCGATGGCAGCAAAATCAAATGGATTGCTGACCGCAAGCCGCAACCACCCGTCGCCTCGCTCGATCGGAAAAACCGTGTGTCGGTGAATCAGCTTCGCGGGAAAACCTTCTAGCGAGTTGTCCGCAACATCGGACTCGTCCGATTCCAGCCACTCGAGTTGCATCGAGCGGGCGCTGGTAGCCAAAAGCTCTTGGGGGCTGTTGAAACTCCATCGCTCCACCAACTGCTCGAGCGTAGAGCCTCCGTTCAAGCAATCCGCGAGTTCGCGAAGCTTGACGGAATCCAGCAGGGGCTGCATGCCATGAGGATCGGAAATCAAAGGAATCTTCCTGTGAAAACAGAGAAGTTCGCTCCGCGAACTTGATCAGGTGGGTGAGGTGGAGGTGGGTAGGTGGTGGCGGGGAGGAACCGTGGCTTTGCCAATCCGATCGGGTCTGGAAACTGGCCGCCGGGCGATGTCGGAGAAGGCTCCGATTCGCCAGCAATTCCTATCGGAAGTATCGTTGAAGTATCCGGCTAGGTCAAGCTTGCAATCCTTGCCGATCCGGGGGGATCGCAGTCCTCACCCTAGAATATCGGCCAGCAAGGGGCACATTCGCCAACCTCTCAAACCTGTAATGTTTAGCCCGCCCGGGTGGAATCCGCGTAGTAATGGTCGTTATCTATCCGTTGGCGGGAGCATCGGGGTGAATAGCGACACTAGCGTCTCTATTTCGAGTAGAGGAGTTTCAGCGCTTTTTCGAGATTTTTCGAGTTGGTGGACTCCAGCCGCAGGACTTGGACACGTCGGGCCGGGGCCGCGGCGGCTTGCTGGTCGAGGCTGGTGATGAAGGCTTTGACCTCCTCGGTCAGTTCGCTGGGGCCTCGAAGGACGAGGGTGTTCGAAGGGTCGTCGATCGAAAGGGTCAGGAGCGGAGATGAGGATTGGGCGTTGATTTGTTGTAGGATTGTGGCGACATCGGAGGAAACGCCTTCTGGGATATCGAGGGGGTCGCGCCCCGCGCCGCTGGTCAGTTGGGACTTGTAAACCTCCTTGACGATATCCGAGACGTTTTTGGCGCTGGCACTTTGGAGGGGAACGAGAATCGGGGTGATCCGCTGGAGGCGATCGATGAGGTCCTTGGAGTCGAAGACACCGAGAAGTTCCTCGATGACTTTTCGATCGGCCCGATTTCCGCCGATGACCAACGCGTTGATGCGTGTGTCGGCCACGATCTTGACTCGCTGCAAGGCATCGGAGACTGGGTTGCGGCTACTCCGCTCTGAAGGACGAAACAAATCGGTGAGTAGGGTTGCGAGTTGTTTCGCGTCGGAATGTCGGAGGATGTACACGGAATAGTTTCCAGCGGTCGCGTATGGTTCCATGATTGGATTGAGCAAGGTCGCAAGCAATTGGTCGAGGCGAGCCAGTGCATCGGGATCGTCGGATGCGATGGTCCATTGATTCTCGCCAGTCACTACGATCACGGGTGGCAAAGAATTCGATGGTTCGGAATTGGTATCCGCTGGGGGTTGCACGGCGACGTATCGGCTACGGCCCTCGAATTCTGCGGTCGGCAGGTCGCTCGTGTTGGGGATTGCTTGAGGCGGAACCGCTGGCTCTTTGCTGATCTCTTTTGGGTCGACAACTTGAATTGGATTTCCTCGCAACAAAGGCCATAACCGTTCGACGTCTTCGAGCAAGGGCTTGGGGTTGCGGTGGATGGGGACGACCCGGAGACGCGACGGGTTGCTCGAGGTCGTATCGCTTTTCACAGGGTCGATTCGGCTTTGTTCGCCAAGCTGAGTCGACAATTTTCGGATCAAGTTGATTTGCTCTTGGGTGCCACGAACCAAAAGCTGCTGCTGGTTGCCATCGACGGTGATGGAAGGAGTGGAGTTCAACGGTTCATCCGCGAATAGGGCCTCTGCCATGATCTTGAATGAATAGGGGTCGTTGTCTTCGAGTTGCAGGATGGCCAGTTCACGTTTGGGTGGAGTGAGCTTTTTGAGGGAATCCGTAATCATGGCGAGCTGTTTCGGATCAGCGGTGATGAACAGTTGCTCATTGAGCGTATCGTATTTGATCTCGGCGGGGATTGCTGAATCTTTGAACAGGCTCTCCAACGCAGTGGAGATGGATTTGCCGTCAACGCCCCGCAACGAAATGATCTCGAGCCGCCTCGCATTTTCCCCAGACTCGGGGACATCCATCTGAGCGATCATTTGTTCGATGTTCGTTAAGTCTTGTTTGGCGCCGACTGCAAACACGGTTTTCGCGTCTCTTTGGTACGTGATGCCTGCGGTGGATCGGGTCCCCAGGGCGGTGGTCAGCGATTTCGCAACGGACTCTGCATTGGCATGCTTCAGCGGAAAGGCTCGAAACGAGGGGAGTTTGCCGGGTTGTTGATTGACTTCGGACACGATTTTTGAAATCGATTCCAGTTCTTGTTCGTTGCTGGTAGCAAAGAGTCCACCGTTGGTTGCATCGGCGCCGAATTTGGCCTTCGGGAAACTCTCGATCAATGCTCGCGACAGAGCCAGCGGATCCGCAGCTCCGAGTGGGAAATAGCGAGTGGTCTTTCCGCTTCCCTCTCCCTGATCGACCGACTTCACCACGTCCGAGATGCGCTGCAGGTCATTGCTCGCCGCAGTGACGATCAGACTGTTGGTTGCCGTGTCGGCAACCACATTGATTTTGGTGGAGGATGCTGCGAGGGCGGTTTTCAAGCTCGCCGCGTCCGCTTTGGTCAACGGAAACACTCGGGTTTCCGACCCCTCTCCTGCGGTATCGTATCCGTTCACGATCGTCGCAATTCGCTGTTGCTGTTCCTTGGTGGCCGTAGCAACCAACACTCCGTCATCGCGTCCACCATAGAATGCTCCTTGCGGCATGAGGGTAACCAAAACCGATGCGAGACCGTAGGCGTTCCCCTGCTTCAACCGATAAACCTGGGTTTCGAGTTGTTCCTGGCGCTGCACGTCGTACGTTGCCAGGACCTCACGGATCTTTTCGTGTTCCCCCCGCGAGGCGGTCGCGGCAATTGTTTTGGACGTTGCGTCCTGGATGATGGAGGTACGAGGCAGCAACGTGGTGAGCAGTGCATAGGCTCCGGTCGCCGTGCCGTGCTTGAGCGGATAAACCACGGAGGTCATGGGTTCTGGGTTCGGGAGTTGCTTCATCACTTCGTCAAGCTTCACGGCCACGAGATTCAGTTCCTCCGGCGTCCCGATCGCAAGGATGGAATAGTTGCGGGGGTTGGCTTCGATGCGAATATTCGGAGGCAAGGTTGACTGCAGGGTGCTGATCAGCGCCGTCAGGTCGACGCGCGAGGGATCGATGCCAAACACGCGCACGGTACGTTCCGCAGCATTCGGTCCCGTTCCGAGCATCGCGACGACCTTGGCGATTTGCTTTTGCTGTTCCGATTCGGCGACGACGACCAGTTGCCCAGTGGTTGCATCGCCGGTGATATCGGCATAGGGGAAGAGGGCTTTCAGCGACGATTGCGCTGCTGCGGCCTGACTCGGTTTCACCACGTAAGTTGCTGGTTCGCGCGGGCGATCATATTCCTTGAGAAACGCTGTGATCCGATCATGATCGCGCGGCTTGGCATTCGCAGAGAGGGTGCGTGTTGTCGCGTCCTGGACCATCGATACCTTGGGCATGATCGTTTGCAGCATGGTCAGTGCGCTCGTCGTGCTCCCGTGACGGAGTGGATAAACGCGTGTGGTTAATTCATCGGGTTCAGGGATCTGCTGCTTCAATTCCTCGAGTTTCTTGGCCGCCAAATCCAACTCGTCCGGTGTACCGATCGCAAGAATGGTTTGGTTGGACGTGTTCGGTTCCAAACGAATCTGGGATGGCAGGACCGCCTGCAGTCCGCTGATGGCTGTGGCAGTATCCATCCGTTCAGGATCGAGGCGAAAAACGCGGACGGTGCGATCGGCTGCGTTGGGGCCGCTGGCAAGCATCTCGATAACTTGAGCGATTCGTTTTTGCTGTTCGTCGCTCGTGACCACGATGAGTTGTCCCGTGGTCGCGATGCCGGCCACCGAGGCGCTCGGGAAAAGTGTTTGCAGAGCCGTCTGTACCGACGTAACTTGCGTTGGCTTGACGATGTAGGTCGCAGGGGTCTTCGCATTTTGAGCGGTTTTGCTGATTTGCTCGAGAGCCTGAGCGATCCGTTGATGCTGTTCATCGCTGGCCCATGCAGTGACCGTGCGCGAAGTGGCATCGGTGCTGACGAGGGCTTGGGGCGCGATTTGTCCCAGGATCGATGCCAAGGTCAGCATGTCGCCGGCAGCGACGGCATACGTCTTGACCGATTGCGGACTCCCATCCGGGGAAGCGACCAAACGCTCCATGGCTTGGCTTAGTTTGGCGAGATCTTCTACCGATCCGGATGCGATGATTCGGTTTGCCGAGTTGTCTGCGGCTAGTTCCATGTCGGGCCACAGCTTCTGCAACACTGGCAAGAAACTAGAGGCTTGAACCTTCTTGGTGTCGAACGTCCGAACCTCCTTGGACATGGCGTTGGCTCTGGGCCGGTCCATTTGTTCGACGGTCGCCTTGACGGTCGCTTGGGCCTCGATTGTACCGGTGGCAACAACCTGCTTCAGCTTGTCGTCCGCAAGGATCACGGTACCCACTATGATTTGATCGAGAATGGTTTTGATTTGCGTGGGTGTCGCATGCTGGACCGGATAAACCACCACGATCTTTTGTTGTTCTGCGGTGGTGGTCGCGTCCAAGGCTTGGACCATGGTTTGAATATCTTCGTGCGTCTGCTCATCCGCCGAGATCAACAACCGATTCTTGGTGGCATCGACATTGACACGAGCGTTCGCAAGCAGTGGCGTTAACGAGGTGTTCAATGCACTGGCCGTCATTCCCGCTACGGAGTAGCTTTCCAACTTCATGCGAGGTTTCTTGGGAAGCTCGGCAATGGTCGCGGTCAGACGCTCCGATACCTGCTTCTGGGTCGGTTCGTCTGCGATCACCGTCAACATCGTCTCTGACTTGTCGACGCTAATCTTTGCCTCCGGAAATTCCGCCGTCAGCAATTGCACCACCAGGGAACTGTTCGCGACATCGATCGGATAGATCCTCGCGGTAGCTGGAGTTGGGATCATTCCCGGCTGATCCATGGTCTCCAGGAAAGATGCAAAGAGCGCATGCTGCTCGGTTGTTCCGGCCGCCAACAATTCCTGCTTGTTGGATCCGTCGACGAACTTCATGGTGCTCAAGTCGGACGGCAACTCCGCAGTCAGCAGGGTGCGTCGGGCCAACTGGTTCTTGGTAAGGATGTAGACCTTCCACTGTCGATCGACTTGCTTGGGAATCAGGGCGAGCAATTGAGGCAACGTTTCGTCCAACCGGCTAATGTCCTTCTCAGGAGCCAGCACCATCAATTGCTTGCCGTCTGCGCTCAACCATGCGTTGGCGTCTGGCAGGAGTTTTTGGACCGTTATCAGCCATTTGGAATCAGCGACACGGTCCAGCGGGAAGGCTCGCAATTGCAGGGACTTGTTTGCATGCCCGCGCGTCCAGAGTTGGAGAATCTCTTCGGCGAGTTGGATGTCTTTTTCCGTTCCTCGCACGATCAAGCTTCCGGCTGCGCTATTCGCGCCAACCTGCGCTGTGGGAAGAAAGGCCTTGATCGCTGTTTCGGTCGCAGAGGCGATGGCGGGGTCGATTTCGAAAACTTTCATCGTTCGCGAATCGACCACTGGTTGCATATCGAGGCCAGCGAGGGCTGCCCGCACGATCC
>JBKDXO010000153.1:0-15372 GCA_046306195.1 Planctomycetota bacterium
GGGTGCTGGCAAAGAGGGTGCTGGCAAAGAGGGTGCTGGCAAAGAGGGTGCTGGCAAAGAGGGTGCTGGCAAAGAGGGCGCTGGCAAAGAGGGCGCTGGCAAAGAGGGCGCTGGCAAAGAAGGTGCTGGCAAAGAAGGCGCTGGCAAAGAAGGCGCTGGCAAAGAAGGCGCTGGCAAAGAAGGCGCTGGCCAGGGAGGAGAGAATGGACAGGGAGCCGAAGATGCTGCGGGCAAATCATCTGGTTCCAAGGGGCCACCGGGCTCAGGTGACGATCGTCGCGGAACGAACCCAGGTGCAGGTGGAGCGCCTGGTAGCGGAGGGGCGTCGGCCCTGCAAGGTCCGGAGAAAGCGAATATGGAATACGCCGAGAAAACTACCGACATGGTTCTCAACTACCTCGATCGCCAACGCGATCAACCCGATCCTGAGTTGCTGCGGCGGATGGGATGGACTGCAGACGACTTGAGAAAGTTTGCGGACCGTTGGAAATCGGCTCGCGAACAATCCCGATTGACCCCCGAGAAGCGCGCTGAGTTTGAGGCAGCGCTGCGATCGCTGGGGTTGAGGCATTCGGATCGTCGCCCCGATCGCCTCCAGGATCGAGACGACCAACTCAAGGGGATGCAAGAGGAGGGTGGACGCCTGCGTCCGCCGGAGACGCTGCGCGAGCAATTCGAGGCGTTTCGCAAAGCTGCGGGTAAATTGAACAAATCTCCCTAGCGTTTCTTGGGCCGACCTGCTAATTCCTCCATGCTGGAAGGGGAACGGTTCGCGCGTTGCCGTCGAACCGTCAGTCGTCGTAATGATTCTAGGGAAGATCGATCATGGATTCGGCCATGCAAATGCTATCGTCGCTTCGCTCGCTTGTGCAGGTTTCCTGGGTGATTGTCGCATGCTGTTCTGCACCTTGTGTTGCGTTGGCAGATCCTCCGTTTTCGAAGTTGTTCCGCAAGACGGGCAGTGTGCAATTGCAAGTCAGTGAATTGAAGCCTGAGCATGGACCGTGGCTTATTTTTGCCGCCTCCTTCGAAGGACCCCAAGCCAAGCAGAAAGCCGACGCTCTCGCACAAGACCTCCAACAAGATCTTGGGCTCCCTGCGTTCATCATGAACAAGAAATTCGACTTCACCGAATTGATGTATGGGTCTGGTATTCGGGAAGATGGACGTCGGAAAGTGATGAAGTACCGAGATAGCAAAGTGGTGGAGAGCTATGCAGTGCTGGTGGGCGAGTTCGACTCCACCGAAAATCCAAACCTGAAAACGACTTTGGGCAATGTGAAGACATCGAAACCCAAATCGTTGATGTCGCCTGGAGCCGAGCCTGAGAAGCAGGATGTTTCGAGCGTCAAAGGCTTCCGCAATTTGCTCCGAAGTTCCACGAAGGACAAGACACCAGGCCCGTTGGAAACCGCGTTCGTGACCCGCAACCCGCTCCTTCCGATAGACTTTTTCCAAGCTCCCGAGTTGGAGAAATTCGTTTACGACCTAAACCATGATTCCGGGTACAACGAACATTCGCTGCTGGATTGCAAGGGCAAGTATACCGTACGAGTGATGACGTTTCGTGGTGATGATCAATTCGTATCTTGGGGGCAATCCCAACGAGGACGCAATGGCCAAGAGGATGATAAAAAGCCTTCGGCATTGGAGCTTGCGGCCGAACAAGCCTACTTGGCGACCAAGGCGCTGCGACGCGCTGGTATCGAGGCGTATCAATTTCACGATCGAACGCAGAGTATCGTGACGGTCGGCAGTTTCGAGACGTTGGGTGCGCCTGACAGCAACAATCAATTCCAGTACGCTCCTGACATTCAGAAGGTGGTTGCGAAATTTGGACCATCGTCCAACCGACGCGACACGACTGAATTTGGGATGAATTTCGGGCCTGCGGTCCAGCCGAGACTTCTTTTCGATATCGTGCCTCAGAACCAGATTCCGGAACTGACGGAGGGAACCCGGAACGAGCAACTGGAGAACTTCAAGAAGTTGTCAATCGGTTTCGATATTCGACCTACCCCGATGGCCGTTCCCCGGTACCACGCATCGCGGATCTATGCGGGCGCAAAGCTCGGCCGCAAATAACATGGTTCCCTTTTGTCTCAGTAGTACTGCTGGTGCACCGGTTTAATTACCAATTCAGGAATATGCACTCGCGGTGGTAGGGCTGCGAGGCTCACGACGACTTGTCCGACATCGGACGGTTTGAGGATTCGGTCGCGATGTTCCTGGGAGAGTGGAACAGGACGGTGATCCAGGATCGGCGTATCAACTTCGCCGGGATAGATGTTGGTGACTCGAATACCTTCGATACCTACTTCATTGGCAATGCAGGTTCCTAAGGCCGTCATCGCAAACTTGCTGGCCGAGTAGGCTACTCCTCCAAGAGCGATCGCTCGTTTTCCGGCTACACTCGAGATATTGATGATCAAGCCGGAGTGGCGCTGACGCATGCCTGGAAGGACTGCATGAGTCACGTTGTAAGCGCCGGTCGCATTGATTCCCATCACTTGATCCCACTGCTCGGGCGTCATTTCAGCCATCGACCGGGTCTTGATATTTACGCCAGCGGCGTTGATGAGGATATCAATAAGCCCCAGGCGGGCTTGCGCCTCGGCCACAAAGTTCGCCACGCTATCCCGGTCGGTGACGTCGAGTGCGGTGCCAAACCGATCCTGTGGTTCCCCAGGCAATCCCTGCAGGGCTTGTTCAACGATTTCGGGGCGCCGCGAACCGATGGCGACTTTACTCCCCGCGGCCGCAAAGGCTTGCGCGATCCCCAGCCCGATACCGGTAGCTCCCCCGGTGACCAGGACCACTTGGTGGCGAAGCGATTCTAAAGAGATGGAAGGGTTGGGTGCAGGCATCTTTGGGGTAACTAGCGAGGGAAGCAAGGATCGCAAAGCGAAGTATTGTCACGATTCCTGGCGGTTCGGCGAGACCACCCTTCTGAGAAAGGAGCTCAGGGGTATCGACGCGAAGGGCTGCAAGGGTAAGTTGAGAGGAGAACTTGAAAGAATTTTAAAAAAATTCCTAAGAATCCTACGGCTTGCTCCGTTGTCTGGGTGTCGGCATTTCGAACCCCGGTCTCGACCAGGAGTTTCCCAGCCATGAGGCCATCGTGAAGCAGTCGGTCGAGAACTCATCGTCAACACCATCGCGGGACCAACAGGCGTGGCTCCAGGAGGTCTTTGGCCGGTTGGAGCAACCCCTGTCGGCATATGCCATGAGGTTGATGGGTGGGGATTGGAATCGAGCCCAGGATTGTGTGCAAGAAGCGTTCTGCCGCCTGTGCCGCGAGGATTACCACAAGGTCGCTTCGCATGTCGACGCATGGTTGTACAAAACGTGTCGAAACCACGCGATGGATATCCATCGCAAGGAGGCTCGCATGACGATTCATTCGGATTCTGCTCCGCTCCAGGAGCTGGAATCCCGAGAAACTACTCCGGTGCAGCGAGTTGTTCAAAACGAGGAGCAATCGATGATGGAGGCGGAGATCGCGCGGTTGCCAAAACTGGAGCAGGAGGTGGTTCAGCTTCGGTTGGCCCAAGGACTTTCGTACAAACAGATCGCGGATGTGACGGACTTGAGCGTTTCCCATGTTGGGGTATTGCTGCATCAAGCTGTGAAACGCTTGCGTCAATCACTCGGTCAGGCCGATGGCTTGGCCGGCGCGTGAACCAAACCAAATCAATCTATTTTGTAGAGATACGGCAACGATCATGAATGAGAAATCGACGTCTGACGATGGGAACGTATTCGAGGAATGGCACTTGACCGCGTTGGCTCTCGGCGAGTTGAGTCCCGAGTTGGCGGCGTCGACGCAGCAACGTATCGATGCCGATCCCGAGCTCGCGCGGCAGTACGCAGAGATCCAATCGACCCTGGCGCTTCTGGCAACCGAGTTGAAAAGTGTCCGCGGGCCCGAGGGTTTGGACTTGCCGCGCCGCGACGAAGTGATGGCTCAGATGCGATCAAAAGCTCCGTCGGGACCTGGAGCTCGCCCTGCAGTTGATGAAGCATCTCGTGCGTGGCGATGGCGCATCGCAGGAGCGGCAGGTCTCGCAGCACTTGCTGCTTCGGTGATGTTGATGCTGCAGTGGACCGGCAGTCCAGACGCGGGCATGAACGCGGGGGGGCAATTGAGTTGGAAGGAGCAAGCTCGCACCGCCGGTGAGGTCTCAGGTCCCGCAGGTCCGTCGTTCGAGCCTCAGACAGTGGAAAACTTGCCCGAACGAATTGCTGGATCTCCGGCAGGACGGACCGATTCGGTGGCTGACGCGTCGTCGGCGGATGTTTTTTCCGCTGAGAAGACTCTTGCCGAGTCGGCTCCTGCCGAGCTGGCTCCTGCCGAGTCGGCTCCTACCCAGGCGAGTTCTCTGAAGACGGCCAAGGCGCCTGGGAAGGTGCCAGGAGGCATGGGAGGCATGGGAGGCATGGGATTTGCGGGAGGTGGGGGAGGCAAATTTGGTGGCACGTTTGGTGGTGGGGCGATGCGTGGTGTCGCGGAATCGGGCGGTACGGTTGTCGACGAGCGGAAGCTGAGCAGGAGCGAATCCGATGGATATGCTGGCTTCGGGGAAGGACGCGATCCATTGCAGGGGCAGTTGCCCGACGTGCAGGGGCAGTTGCCCGATGAGCTGCGCGCCAATGTGCCGAGCATGAATCGGCGCAAGGCAGGCGTGGGGGACCGCTTTGATGCAATCCCAGAGACTCCGTTCGCCGACGTCATCCAGCAACCGCTTTCGACTTTTTCGATCGATGTGGACACCGCTTCGTACAGCAAGCTGCGTCAGTATGTTCTCGAGCAACAAACGCTTCCCTCTTCTGAAACGATTCGAATCGAGGAGTGGATCAACTACTTCGATTATGCATATCCCGGGCCCAGAGACGACTCGCCATTTGCCGCCCACATCCGATTGGTACCTTGCCCATGGAACACCGACCACAAGCTGGTGCGAGTCGCGATTGCGGCCAAGAAGCCCCCTGCGGAACAGCGACCGAGCTCCAATCTTGTTTTTCTCATCGATGTATCGGGATCGATGAGCGATTCGAACAAGCTGCCGCTGGTCAAGCGAACATTGCAGCTCCTGGTCTCGCAATTGCGGGAACAAGATCGGGTTGCGATTGTGGTCTATGCGGGAGCTGCAGGCTGTGTGTTGCCGAGCACCTCGGGGGCGAACAAGGATGCGATCCTCGCCTCGATTAACGAACTGCAATCGGGTGGTTCGACCAACGGTGGCCAGGGAATCCAGCTTGCCTACAAGATCGCCAAGGAGCACTTCATCGCAGACGGAATCAACCGCGTCATTCTCTGTACCGATGGCGACTTCAATGTCGGTGTGACGGGAAATGATCAATTGGTAGCGATGATGCGAGAGAACGCTCAGAGCAATATTTTCTTGACCCTTCTCGGGTATGGAATCGGCAACTACAACGACTCCATGATGGAACAGGTCTCCAATCAAGGCAACGGCATCTATGCGATGATCGACAGCGACCTCGAGGCCAAACGCGTGATGGTCGAGCAATTGGCGGGGACCTTGATGACGGTGGCCAAGGATGTGAAATTGCAAATCGAGTTCAATCCGGTTCGCATCGCTTCCTATCGCTTGATCGGCTACGAGAACCGGCGTCTCGCGACCAAGGATTTTGCGGACGATCGCAAGGATGCTGGTGAGATCGGAGCCGGCCACAGTGTCACGGCGCTCTATGAAGTGATCCCGGCCGGAAGTGCGGATTCGATCCCGGGAAGCACGGAACTCCGTTACGCGAAGCGCCGAGACTTCGATACAGCCAAGACGAACGACGCGGATGTTCCGCCGGAACTCGCGATGGAGTGGTTGCAACTCAAGATCCGCTCCAAGAAACCGGAGGCGAGCGAGAGCACCCTTCAGACCTTCACGCTACGCGACAGCGACGAGGATTCGTACGCGGAGGACCGGCGCGACATGGACTGGGCATCGAGCGTGGCGGAGTTTGGGTTGCTGCTGCGTCGAAGCCAGCTCGCAGCCGGGGCTGATTGGGATCGCATGCTTTCCAGGGCCAGCGAGAGCGCCGGATCCGATCCATATCGCCGCGAGTGCCTGGTGATCATGCAGCAATCGCGGCGATTGATGGGGCGATAAAGCATCCCGAGCCCGTTGATAGCCAGGCTGCTAGTTGTTGTTGAAGCCAACCAGCGCGGCCTGAATCCCGAACGTGAAGAAGGTCCCGAGCCCAAAGTTCAGGAGTTCTTCACACGGCTTGTACCGCAGGATGAGGGTGTCTCCAGGTTGTATTAGGATTCGCTCTCTGGGGTCCAAGTTTGCTTTGGCGAGGTCGACTTCGATCGTGATTTGACCGTTGCAGGGCGTTTTGCGGAGGACGTACAGGACCCCGGGTGGAACTCCACCGATCGAGCCGACTCCAAATCCACCTCCGCCACCACCTCCGCCGCCCATTCCTCGCGGACCGGAGACTGCGGCGCCGGCCAAGGCCATCGCGCCATAGACATCGAGATCGTAATCACGCGGGATGATAAATTCACCACCCGGGAGCAAGCCGCCCGTGTAAAAGACTTCGGCTGTGCGCGACTCGATGTAGACGATGTCACCGTCTTCCAGGATGATATCTTCTTCGCGGAAATTGGGAGTGATTCCAGGTGGCAATCGCATCGGGATCTTGAGCATGCTGGGATCATCCGGTAGTGGTGGTGGGCAGCCGCACGGATCCGGGTTGCAATAATACTGCTGATAGAACGCTTGGATGAACGCATCCCGCTTGCGCTGGTCCGCCTTGGAAGCTCGCAAAATTTTGATTTCATTCTTCGCGTTCAATCCGGGCAATCCCCCGGACGTCATCAACGCGTGGAGCACGTCATTTTGGTAGGCTTTGAGTTTGATCAGGCTCCCCTGGGCGCTCTGGTCGGACCCTCGCACAAATCCCCCGGTCGCTCCGCCGGGACGGCCGCCCCCTCCCGGCTGCCCTTGGGCAACTTGCTCACTGACATCCTGGCGAACTACAACCACATTGTAGGTGCGTTCCTTCAGCAGGGTGACGATGGGGCGCAATCGAGACGAGTCGGTGAGGATCTTGGTATCCAGATAATACTTGCGAATCAGCTCGCGAGTCTGGTCGACGGTGAGGCCTTTGACCTTGATCGGTGCCAAGAACGGAAGCTGGATGGTTCCGTCATTGATCACCGCAACCGGATACCCGATCGAGGGATCAAGTTGGCTGTCGACTTCCGGAAAATTGACAGGTGGCGGTTCTGGAAGTTGATCGGGCAGATTGTAGGGGAGGATTCCGTCGATATAGACGCCGAGAATATCCCCTTCGTCCAGCAGGTATTCTCGTGCCGGCTCGCGGGCCAAGCGAGAAGGATCCAAGGGGACGAGATTCGCCTTGGATTGCGCAAGGAATTGCGGAGGAACGCGCTGCGCGGGGATCCCTGAAATCGGCTGAGTGAGCGTGGTGCAGCCCACATTCAAACCGCACAGGATCGCGAGAGCCAGCCAACACAGACCGATCGGACTGCTCCGATGGCATGGTGTGGTTCGTCCTAATTGCTTGTATCGATTCCATCCGTAGGTCATATCAATTTCTCCGCAAACCTAAGGTCGCGTATGCTGAATCGCTTGTTGATTTGGTTCGGGCAATCACATGGGGAACCCTTGACAGGAACTACGGCGTTCGTAGTTCCGGGATAGGTACATGGGGATCGGTGACACCCTCCAAGATGGTCGATTCGATGACACCCTCATGAGGGACAGCGTGACCGGAGGAGATGCCATGGTTGTAAGGATCGAACGGGGGAACCGGATACATGCCGTTGTACTCCGCAGGCATCCGACCGTGTTCAACATATTCATTTTGAATAGCTTTCGAGGTCTGAATCTGTGTCCAGTTGCCAACCCCTTCTTGCTCTGCAGCTTGGGCACCATATGGGTAACCAGAGAACCACGCTGCCACTCGGGCTTGTCCTTCACTCGATTGGTATTTCCATCCCCAGTACTCGCGTGGCGGAAATGGCGGCGTGCAACCTTTACCGCCTGCAGCGACGTCCATGTATCCCGCTTTGAACCCTTGTGCAAAGTCCTTGAGATATTTTTGATTCGCGTAACAATGCTTGCGACTATGCCAAGCCTTGGTTGCCATGCACTTTTGTCGGTAGCTCATCATGCTGTCATTCCATTGGCGATTGTACTGCCAAGCATGATGAGCTCCGGTCCACGCGCTGCAACCCGTGGATGCTGCCAGTGTCGATGCGATCACTACGATTGCACCCCAGCACCCGCGTAGACGCTTGTTGTGGACCAAGCCGTTCTGGCGCCGGTTTACGACTTCATCGACGACCATCGACGATTCCCCTATTGGTTTGGATCTGACCACGCGAAATGAAAGCATTCCGCGAGCGGGCCATTCAATACGTTCAACCAATTTCGTTTATCGCCCTGCCAGCAATGACTAATTTAGCGATTGTGCCGAGTGTGTCTGATTTCCCTTTATTTCCGAGAACAACGATTATCCGTATTCGAGCACCCGGGATCTCGGTATTGATGGAACCTTGGTTTGCAATGCACCGGTTCCGTTGTTGGCCAGCGGTTTCCCGATTACCGTAGGGTGGATATTGGTTCCTTGACCTTTGCAGTCTTTTCAATCATGCCATTCCTCGGGCCTAGCGGTATCCATCTCTCGCTTTTGCCGGCATTCATCCTGAAGATGTTGGCGATTGGCTTGATCGTGCTTTCTCCGTGCTGGTATGGGTCGGCGACGTGGGATGCCCAGCAGGTTCTCTTCTTGCTTGGGATGGGGATGTCGGCCATCATGGCCATTCACATCGTTCTTTCATTGCTATGCGGGAAAGCGATTGAGGGCCCCAGCATCCTGACGTGGATTCTGTTCGCTTTAGGGGGGATGGGATTTTGGCAGGCCCAGGCGAATTATGGATGGCATAGCGACGGACGGGCTTGTCCTCCGTCGGTGGTGTTGCAACGCTGGGCTTTGGGGAACGAAGATGCGCCGGTCGCGATTTCGAACGACTTGCTGAAATCGGGAGATCTCAAGGCATCGCAAGGTTCTCGGGCGGAACCATCGCTTGTATCGTGCCCCCTTCGTTCGGTTGCATCGGAAGATCAACGCTTGGCAATCAGTGTCGAGCCGATGACGACTCGCGCGGCAGCAGGAAATTTCTTCCTCGCGGGGTTGTTGGTTTGGGTTGGGAGTTTGATGTTTTCGCGGCGGAGTCGCTATCCGATTTTGCTTGGCTGCGTCGCGTTGCTTGGGGTTGGGATCGCATCCGTGGGGCTGTTGACCTCGTCGGTCTCTGCGACGAGCGACTGGCTCGGCCTGGGAGGGCGAGCCTCATTCGCTACCTTCGTGTCGAGGAATTCCGCCGGTGCGTTTCTCAATGTCTCCTTGGCCGCAGCGTTGGGCTTTGCACTTTGGGCGATGCAACGGGGTTGGGCGCGACTGGGTGTGAACGGGTTGGGGCCATTGCGAGGAGACTTGGAAACGAGCCGATTCCCGTGGTTGCGGGCTTATGTCGCCAACCTGGATGCCCTGCAAATCGCTTCGATTTTGGCCGTGGCATGGATTGTGTCAGCACTTTTGGTTTCATTATCCCGCGGTGCGGTCGCCTCAAGTCTCGCGGCAGTGGTCGCGACCATCATTCTGGTTCTGCCGAGTAAACACCGTGCATTCGCCCTTGTCGGCGCGTTGATAGTCGCGATTCTCGCGATCGCCATCATGGTCTTCTTTCAACTGGACGAACAGGTCGCGGTGCGCATGGAAAGCCTGAGGGAAATCGATCTTAAGAGCGAATCGCGCGGAGGCCGACTCTATATCTGGAACGTCAGTCGGCATGCCGCTCTTTTTTACGGTTGGTGCGGCAGTGGATTGGGCACATTCCATTTCGCCTCGCTTCCATTCCAGAGACCTTCGTCGATCGGATGGTTTTATCACGCCGAGAGTATCTACTGGGAAGTGCTGGTCACGATGGGCTTCTTGGGAGCCTTCGCGGTCGCTGTCGCGATTGTCGTGATCTTTGTTTCTCTTCGCGGGATCTACGTCTCGCGGCGGTTCGTGGATTTTGTCCCGTTGCTGGTCTGTGGGGTATTCCTGCTGCTCAGTCAGAGCTTGCACAGTTTCGTTGATTTCTCGTTAATTTTGCCGGGAGTCTACGCACCAGCGGCATTGCTTCTGGGCGCTGCCTTGGGGGGACGACGGGAATCGCATCGCGTGATCCAAAGGCTCAAAAAAACGTCGCGCAGCGACGAGTTGAATCGCGGCAGAGCTCCTTGGCTCCTTGCATTGGTCTATGTCGCCCTTGCCGCCGCGAGCATGCTCGCTCTATTCCATGGTCGCCAAGCGGCGATCCCGCTGAGTGTTGCCCATTCGATCGACCTCGAATTCGAACGCGAAGATCAACTGGGTTTGGAAGAACGCAGCGGCCAGCGCGTGCAGATGTTGATAGAACGTGCGGCGGAACGCGGGGTAACCTTCGACGAGTGCCCACACCTTCTGCGACTGGTCGCCGACAGTATTTGCTACGATGACCGCAAAGAGTTGTGGTCGTCACGACCACCGGAATCCGATCCTAGGCTCGCCTGGCTCGAGACAGCTCCGTTCTTGATTCGTTTGGCTTATGAGCGAGTCGACGTTTCTAATCGGGAAGCCTGGTTGCGATCGATCGGAGGCGAGGCGAGGCTTGTGCGTTTTCGCAAGGCGAACGAATACTATGCAAAGGCACGCGCGCAATCTCCGTTGGATTGGCACGCCCTCTGGGGAAACATCCACACGAGTTTTGAGTGCTCCACAGCGGACCTGGCGGTCTTCGCGCCGGTCGTGCAGCGGACTAGCAGTCACCTGCCGCAACTGCTGACGTCGGCATCCACTTTTTTCAATGACACGTTATCCCAAGAGGATCGACTGCGATTGTGGTCGGCTTCCCTGCGGGTTTCCCCAGCGGCCTCGATCGGGATCGGTCGACTGATGGGCTCTCAATATGCGGACGGAAGCGTCCCTATCGAAATTTTTTCCGACGATCCGACCTACCTCTACAACCTCGCACGCGATGTTTTTACCAAAGGAAGTTTTCCAAAAACCCATCAGATTCTCTGCTATCGCGCACTGGAATCGGTCCGTTCTCAATCCAGTTTGCCATCCTCTGTCGCTGAACTGTTGGCGGCGGATATCGCCAACGAGGCCGATGATCGGGAGGCTGAGATCGTCCATCTTGCTCAGTACCTTCAGTACAAACCAGACGATATTGCATCCTGGGTCCGCTTGACGAATCTCCAGATCCGAGCCCAACGTTGGGACGATGCAAACTCGAGTCTGCGAAGGCTTCGGCAATCCGACCGCAAGCATCCAGCGATCCCTGATCTGTCCATCAAGATCCGAAACCAATCGCAGAATCCGTGATCCGGCACCGATTTGATCTGTTTCCGATCGGGAATACTTGCCTCAGGCACCATCGCGGAACACAATCGAGGCAGTTGATATGCATGGCGAGTCGCCTGTCGTAGGCCCCGCCGCAACGTCGCACCGCTTATGAACGCTTGGAAAGCCAAAGGATGGCACGTCGGATTTTTGCAATCGTTGCAGTGATCGCATGCATCTGCATCACGACCTTGGCGATCGCGCAAGGTCCCATGCGGCGTTCCCGCAACCGGGACTGGCAAAGCGTTGGCCGAGGGGATGTTCCAAGCTGGCAGGTCGATCCGAAATTCGTCAAGGATACATTCACGTTCGTCCGCATTAGGTATGACAGTAACCCCTATCGGCGCGGGTATGGCTGGGCTACCGATTTTCGGGACAGCGAACTCAATTTCTCGCTGAGGTTGCAACAACTCACCACCCTCAAGGTCAATCCTGAGCCGATCGTGCTCCAGTTGACCGATCCGCGTTTGTTCGATTACCCGTTCATCTATATCATCGAACCAGGCGCTCTGATGTTTCATCCCGAGGAAGTGACAGCCCTGCGACGCTATCTGCTCCGTGGAGGATTTCTGCTGGTCGACGATTTCTGGGGAGACGACGAATACGAAAATTTCTACCAGGAAATCAAACGGGTATTTCCCGACCGAGAGCCGCAGGAAGTCCCTCTCGAGCATGAGATCTTTCATTGCGTCTACGATCTCAAGGAGAAACCGCAACTCCCCTCGATCTACGCGGCTTGGCAAGGTCGCCAATCGGGGGTCTTCTGGGAGTATCGGCCCGGATCCGACACCAGCATTCCGCATTATCGGGCGATCTACGACGATGCAGGTCGCATCATGGTTTTCATCTGCCACAATACCGACTTGGGTGACGGCTGGGAACGCGAAGGAGAGGACCCTTGGTATTTTGAGGAATTCTCGGTCAAAAAAGCGTATCCTATGGGAATCAACATCGTCACCTATGCCATGACGCATTGAAGTGTCCGCTTGCGCCTCCGCATTCCTGAACCACTCCACCTAAGAAATCCAACTCGATGCAACGACTTGAAACCGAAGATGAAGATGCCCAGCTTGTGGAACAACTGCGAACCGGGCGAGTCCACATCGAACGCGAACTCGCCAAGGTGATCGTAGGTCAGAAACCGGTGATCGAACAGTTGCTCATTTGCCTCTTTTCGGGAACACATTGCTTGATCACCGGCGCACCGGGTCTGGCAAAAACTCTGTTGGTGCGCAGCGTCGCACAGGTTTTCCATCTCGACTTCCAACGGATCCAGTTCACTCCCGACCTCATGCCCGCCGACATCACGGGAACGGAGATCTTGGCCGAAGTCGATGGGCATCGCAGTCTTCAATTCCTGCGCGGCCCGATCTTCGCCAACGTCATCCTTGCAGATGAAATCAACCGCACGCCACCGAAAACCCAATCGGCACTTCTGGAAGCGATGCAGGAACATCAAGTCACCGCCGCCGGCAAACGCTATCCCTTGCCAGAACCATTCTTCGTCCTGGCAACGCAAAACCCAATCGAAATGGAGGGGACCTATCCGCTTCCCGAAGCCCAACTCGACCGCTTCATGTTCAACGTCTTGATCGATTACCTCCCCTACCGGGATGAGTTGCAAGTGGTTCTCGACACCACGAGCCGAACACCACAGCCGATCGAGCCTCTGTTTAGCGGCGAGGATATTCTGCGATTCCAGCGACTGGTTCGCAGGATGCCGATCGCCGAAGAAGTGGCGGGATATGCCGTACGATTGGCAGCCGCGACGCGGGCAGGTCGCGAGCAAGTGCCGGATTTCATCCACCAATGGGTGACGTGGGGGGCAGGGCTGCGCGGAGCGCAAATGCTGGTCCTCGGAGCCAAAGCTCGTGCGCTCCTGAATGGCCAATCCCATGTACGACACGAAGATATTCGAGCGTTGGCTCCTCCGGTCTTTCGCCATCGCGTATTGATGTCGTACAAAGCCGAAGCGGAGGGAGTGACCGTGGAGGATTGCATCGCTCGACTTCTCGAGGAAGTTCGACCGTGACAACGAATCTGTCGCCGCGCGAACCCTGGATCGACATGCCAACCCTCATGGCGATCCAAGATCTCCCCTGGCGTGCCAGGACGCTGGTCGATGGGCTCACCGCAGGCTTGCACCGAAGCCCCCTGCACGGTTTTTCGGTCGAGTTCAGCGAGTATCGACCCTTCAGCCCCGGCGATGATCCGCGCACGATCGACTGGAAGCTTTATGCAAGGTCCGATCGCTATTACGTGAAAAAATTCGAAGACGAGACCAATCGCCGTTGCTATTTGGTGGTCGACCAGAGCCGATCCATGCAATACGGTTCGATTGCCTACACCAAGCATGATTACGCGAGGACCTTGGGCGCTACGCTGTCGCTTCACTTGATTCGCCAGCGGGATGCGGTCGGCCTGCTGACGTTCGATGCCTCGGTCAAAGAAGTCGTCACAGCCCGTTTTCGCCACGGACAATGGAGAAGGATTTTGGGCCTGCTTGATCGCCAGCCCTCGGGGAATCGAACCGACCTTTCCCAACCGCTGTCCGAAGTTGCCCAATTGGTTTCCCAGCGTAGCTTGGTCCTCATCCTCTCGGATTTCCTCGTCCCGGTCGAGTCGCTCCGCATTCCGCTAGGATTGCTGCGGGCGCGGCGCCACGAAGTGGTCCTGATGCGCATCCTCGATCCCCGCGAAATCGATTTCCAACTCGATGGTCCCGCGATGGTCCGCGATGCCGAGTCGCAACGTGAAATTTTTGTCGACCCCAACCAAGCCAAAGAGCTGTATCGGCAACGATTCGCAGAACACGAACTCGGATTGCGATCCCTGTGCGAGTCCTCCGGCATCGCAATGGAGACCCTGCGTACCGATCTGCCGATGGATCGAGCGCTGGTTCGATTCCTGTCCAAGCAACAGCGGTCGGGTGCACCCCGGTCTCGCGCGGAGGTTGGAACCCCATGAGTTTTCTGACACCGCTCTACGCCCTCGCCGCGCTCGCCGTCGCGGTCCCAATCCTGCTCCACTTGGTGCGGCGAGAGCCGAAGAATCGGCTAGAGTTCAGTTCGCTTCTATTCCTTCCCGAGTCCCCTCCACGCCTGACTCGCAACAGCCGAATCGAGCATTGGCTATTGCTGCTGCTTCGATCGCTGGTTCTCTTGATGATCGCTTTTGCATTTGCAAGGCCCTATTGGAATCAGACGGTGGACACTCCCTCCGGATCGGCTGCCGGGAAACGAAAGTGCATCGTGATCGACAAAAGCGCGAGCATGCGGCGCGAGGGAGTTTGGAAACATGCTATCCAACAAGCCCGCGAGCTGATCCAGTCGTCTCTCCCCACCGACACCATCGCGATCTATAGCTTTGATGCCCAGTGGCATCCTGTTCTTCCCCTCTCGCAAGCGAGCGGTTTACCGGTAGGCAAGCGATCGTCGTCGGCCCTCGCAGCGATCGACTCCGTCTCCCCAACCTACTCGCAATCGAACCTCGGAGCGGCTCTGAGTGCATGCCTGGATGCCTTGCGAGTCGATCGCGCGGACAACGATGAAGCCGCGGGGCCTGCTGAAATCATCGTTCTGTCCGATCTGACGACGGGTTGCGACATTCAAGCGTTGGCCGAATGCCAATGGCCCGAGGATGTCAGTTTGCGATTGCTCAGAGCCAATCCTTCGAAACCTGGAAACGCATCGCTGGTCTTGCTCGATCCTTCCGATGCGGCCGGAGAATATCGAGTTCGCGTTTCCAATGCGCGCGATTCGGTGTCGGAATCCTTTCGCATTCGATGGATGGATGAACAGAGCCGAGGGCTCGCTGACACAGCGGTCGAATGCACCGTCCCACGCGGCTCGCATCGGATCGTCAAACTTGCTCCACCTCCGAAGTCGACGATTGGGATCGAATTGGAAGGAGATGATTGCCCATTCGACAATCAGCGATTCGTTC
>JBKDXO010000154.1:0-6238 GCA_046306195.1 Planctomycetota bacterium
CCAAGTCGTAGACGTACGACTCGGTCTGGTCGACCGAGTTGTCGCTCGAGTCGAGAACTTCGCTGATCAAACGACCTGCGTTGTCATACGACCACGTGTAGCTGTTGCTACGGGCGGTCGTGGTCGCAAAGCTTTCGTTCAAGCCGGTCCGCTTGCCGTCGGCGCGGTAGGTGTAGTCGTAGGGGGCCAAGACCGCGTTGTCGGACGCTCGACGGTGCGCCATCAGGTCCATTCGGTCCATGGCGTCGAACGTGTAGTCCTCAATCACCCCGTTGGGTAGCAGGGTGTAGTCGGGACGGCCGAGCAGGTCACAGAAGTACGTCGTGGCTTCCGCGAAGAGGTTAGTCCTGGCGGGCAACAATCAAGTGACCCACATCGCCAAGTCGATTGAAGTAGGCTGAATAGGTTGTGATGCACGGGCAATTAAATGCAATTGAGAGATAATCGTCACTCTCGGTGTTCCAACCAACTAACCATCTATTATTCGAGGTTGTGTTCGTTTCAGGCCAGTGCAGATCACTCATCTGAAGACGGTCGGCTTGTTGCAAAACCTTCAGAATGCCCAAGCTGCTACTTTCATCGGGGAATACATATAGCGGGAAATCGCAATGCCTAACCGACAATCGCATCAGATCGGAAAGTAACTGCGGGCTGTCGATTGCGTAAAACGCGCAGAGCTCGCGAGAGATAAACTTGGCCGTCTCATCCGAGCTCATTATCCATGCATTTGCATCCAATTTACGCGCTAGATTCTCGCTGTTTTCAGTTTGCAAAAGATCAATCCACTCTCTTGGCGACTTCCAAGCGCGAGCTCGTACAATGCCAAACAGCGAAAAAATAATGCTCGCAACTTTAGCAACACAATTGTCTTCCGGATCGATCAAATGTTCGCAGTACATAGCTACTTTGGCACGTGGTAGTGAAATTTAAATTTACCGGTATTGTCGTTCCATCGAGTATCTTCCGACGGGCCACTTTGGACATGCCATTCATGATAGTCCTGCCGAAAAACCTGGGTGATTGCGGACTCGTTGTCCGCAGTCTGTACAGCAATTCCAAGAACTCGCCCTTTGTGTTTTTTCGATGCTCCAAACTGCAAAGTAACGCCGACTTGAATGGGCCCCAGCCGCACCTTTATAGGAAGAGGGACTAGGGCTTTGGGCACTGGTAAAGTTGGGGGAACCGGCAACTGAATGACGATTCTTGGGTATTTTGAGTCTCGGATCTTCCGGAGTGCATTCAGCAAATCGCTTGTGATTGTACGACTTGCAAGCAATTGCCTACTCAGCTCGTCCAAATTCCGTGAGAAAGACTCAGCACTCCCTTTCCAAAAATCCCCATTAAAGAGCACCCCGATCTCCGGATCATTCGCGTTGGCACGTAGTTGTGTAAAGTACTCGGTAACTTCCTTCTTGATTGTTTGAGAAAGATTTCCATTGCTCGCAATGTCATATAGTGATTGGATTACATCGAACACGGTCAGTACTGTGTTTACTGCAGTGAAAACAGATCCAATTAAGGAGACAACTCCCGCAACCTTACCAAGACCAATACTGATTGCCGTTGACATTCCGGAAAGCGAAAACTCGTACCCCGTCGGATCAATTCCTTGCACCGGATCGCCATGCACAAACCCGTACTTATTGAAGCTAAACGGATCGTTCGGATTTCCAGCAAACGGATCAAGGCGTTCCCAGCGGGCGTTGGAGGCCGAGTACCAACGGGCTCGCATGTTGTAGAGACCCGTGCGGGCGTCTAGCCCCTCACCGTTGTACAAAACCGACGTGAGGCTGGAGGTGAGAGGCTGGAGGGTACCCGATCCGTTGTGGATCGCGAGCAGCTCACCGTAAGCGGAATAGGTGAAGACCTGTGCGATGGCGGCGGCGGCGCCGAATAAGGCTCGTACGCTCCCCTTGCCGTCATGGGCGAAGGTCAGCGTCTCCCCCTCACCCCAACCCTCTCCCCCCCCGGGGAGAGGGAGTGTTGTGGTTTGGGTGATCTCGTCGACGCCGAAGGTGTAGCTGGTGCGCTTGGTCGCTTGGCCTGCGGCGTTCTTGACCGTCTCCAAGATCGTCTGCTGGTAGCCGGTGAAGTTGGCGTTGTCGATCAAGTACTCGATCGAACCGGTTCGCTCACCTGCGGCGAACGTGCCGTCGAGGTTGGCATCATTCCAGTCCACCGAGATGGTTCGGATCCCCTGCGGGGTGTAGCGGTAGTCCACTCGCGTGCGACCGGTGACGGTACCACTGCCGTTGCTGGTCGTGGTGACGACGCGCTCGAGCTGGCCAGAGAGGCCGTAGGACATCGATTGAACCACCGAGGACACGGAGGGCACATAGACGGTCTTCGATGTCTGCTGCGTTTGCGTCCAACCATACGTGGTGGTCTGGTCAACGCCAGCGCCGTTGACTCCGTTGTCGAGTGTCTCGCTGGTGATCCGATCGTTGGCGTCGTAGTTGTACGCGAAGACTTGATCGACATAAGCGGTGGCGGGTTTGTTGACCTCTTTCCGCATGCGGTTGCCGACCAAGTCCATGATGTACGACTCGGTTTGGTCAATGCTGTTGTCGCTCGAGTCGAGGATCTCGCTTAGCAGGCGTCCTGCGTTGTCATACGACCAAGTGTAGTTGTTCGTCAGGGTTGGGTTCAACGGTGTTGGGCCGGAACCGGTACCACCGAATGTCTCGTACAAAGCGGTCCGCTTACCATCGGCTCGGTACGAATAATCGAACATGTCTCGCAACGCGTTGTCGCTGAGGTTCGCGTTGTTGGAATCGGATAAGTAATGACGCATGACGTCGAGTTGGTTCATGTTGTCGAACGTAAAGTCTTCGACGACACTATTGGGCATGACCGTGTAGTCTGGTCGGCCAAGGAGATCATAGAAGTACGTCGTCGACTCCGGCGGCGTACCGGCTCCTGCAATGAGCTGCGCCCCCTTTCCGGCTTATCTTGCATAGAGCCTTCCACTGCCAGTCTTCAGCATGGTCAATGTGGTGGGTCCTCATTTGAAATATCTTGTTCAATCATGTCTTTACTCTTCTCAAAGACAGACAAAAAATCATAATCAACTCCACTGAATACCCGTTTGGTAATTCTGAGCCATTCGGTTTCTTCAGTTACTAACTCGCTTCCCAATTGCGGGTCAACAGCACCTAGTCCATGCGAATGCTGGATCAACAGCCATGGAACAAGGTACATCAACACAAGATCAATCTCTCGGCGTCCCGCGCTGGAATCAAGCGAGACGATCCATGGTGGACAGTCAAGCCTAGTGAAATGCGATGAATACACGTTTGATGATGAAAGCTTTTCGATGTTCATCCAGATCGTTTTTCCATCTGGGTGCTTTATCCAATACTCGGTTTTCGAACTATCAACCATGGAACATTCAATTTCGAGGAACTGAATTTTCCCAATAATCCATTCGAAGATGTCATTGTCTTTCGCTCTGCTATCTAAAAATGCGTAAGTGTTAATACTCATATGGAGGTTCCGAGAGATTACCCAGGAAGGTCGACTACAAGCACAGTCACGGGAGCACCATTTATTACTACATTCCGTCCAAGGTAAGTGAGGCTTGATCCAGCTCCGATTGCGTAGTTGCGATCACTAAATCCCGCAAACTTAGATTTGCTGACTACTAGATCGAACCCCTCTGCCGCAAGCCCTTTTTCTTTAAGTGCTGATGCTACTGATTCAAACTTCTGCATAGCATGACCAACATCCGGATTGATTTGGTTCTTCACCTCAATCCCTCGGTAACCATCTACCGCTTCAAGCAATGCTTCTGGTGCCTTCTTGCCGGGAACTACTTTTCCGTAGAGGAATTTGAGGATGTCGTCTTCCCCAACGATGTGGCGCCCGTTTTGTCTAACTGTTGAACGAAGAAACGCTGCTGCTGTACCATATGCTTCGTCAAGCCGTTGTCCGAGAGCTTCAAATGCTTCTGCATACTGAGTCAGTGAGCTTCGAGATAATCGACTCGAATAAGACGCGATTGTCCAAGTTGGCATTGCCTTAAAAGCCTGTCGTGCAGCAGATGCCGTGAATAGTGCACCTAGCAACCCCAGCGAGCCACGAAATGCTCCCTGCCAACCGTTCTTTGCTGTTGCCATTCCATATCCAGCACCAGCAAGACTAAGGAAGTACATGGATCGAAAAGCTATTAACTTTTGAGCCGCTGATAGTCCCTGGACGAAAGTTCCAATTGCCGCTGAAAAGCCCCCCGTAACGAACCCCAATGCGCCGCCAATTCCACCTCCCCAGAGCGCACCCTCAATTACGCTCTCGTTCCCTAAGTATGCGTCTAACGCGCCCGTAGCAGCACCCGAAACTGCACCAAAGACAGCACCTGCTGTTGCAGCGCTCAGAGAAAAACTACCCAAGAATCCGCCGACACTAAAGAACATCCCCGTCGGATCGATCCCTTGCACCGGATCCCCATGCACAAACCCGTACTTGTTGAACGAGAACGGATCGCTTGGATTCCCGTTAAACGGATCTAGCCGTTCCCATCGTGCATTGGAAGCCGAATACCACCGCGCTCGCATGTTGTAGAGGCCCGTGCGGGCGTCTAGCCCTTCGCCGTTGTACAGAACAGACGTGAGGCTGGAGGTGAGAGGCTGGAGGGTGCCCGATCCGTTGTGAATCTCGAGGAGCTCGCCGTAGGCGCTGTAGGTGAAGACCTGCGCGATGGCTGCGCCAGCGCCGAATAAGGCTCGGACACTGCCCTTGCCGTCATGGGCGAACGCGAGCGTCTCGGTCGAGACGACTGCACCTGTCGACGCATTCAGATTGCTGACCGTTTGGGTGATCTCGTCGACGCCGAAGGTGTAAGTGGTACGCTTGGTTGCTTGGCCTGCGGCGTTCTTCACCGTCTCCAGGATCGTCTGCTGGTAGCCGGTAAAGTTGGCGCGATCGATCAGATACTCGGTGCGGCCGTTCTCGATGCGCTCGATACCGGTCGTGCTCAGATTGCTGTCGGTCGAGTCGATTGCGATGAAGCGAATACCTTGCGTGTCGTATCGGTATTCGACCTGCGTTCTTGCGGTGACGGTACCTGAGCCATTCTGGGTCGTTGTGATGACTCGCTCAAGCTGGCCTCCCAAGCCATAGGACATGGCCTGGGTGACCGAAGAGGTCGATGGGATCTGAACGGACTTTGACGTCTGTTGCGTTTGCGTCCATCCATAAGTGGTCGTCTGATCGATACCCGCGCCGTTGATTCCATTGTCGAGCGTCTCACTCGTCAATCGATCGTTCGCATCGTAGTTGTACGCGAATACTTGATCAACAAAGGCGGTCGCGGGTTTGTTGACCTCTTTCCGCATCCGGTTGCCGACCAAGTCGTAGACGTACGACTCGGTCTGGTCGACCGAGTTGTCGCTCGAGTCGAGGACTTCGCTGATCAAACGGCCTGCGTTGTCATACGACCACGTGTAGCTGTTGCTGCGGGCGGTCGTGGTCGAAAAGCTTTCGTTCAAGCCGGTCCGCTTGCCGTCGGCGCGGTAGGTGTAGTCGTAGGAGGCCAAGACCGCGTTGTCGGACGCTCGCCGGTGCGCCATCAGGTCCATTCGGTCCATGGCGTCGAACGTGTAGTCCTCGATCACCCCGTTGGGTAGCTGCGTGTAGTCGGGACGACCGAGCAGGTCATAGAAGTACGCTGTCGATTCCGGCGGAGTACCGGGTGCGGCTCCGTTGCTGTCGACCAGCGCGCCGTCGCGACGCACGGTGTTGACGGTGGATAGGCGGCCGAAGAGATCGTAGGTGTAGGTGATCTCGGAGAGGATGTCGGTAGGAACCGTTGAGACAACGGTTCTACATTGGGTCTTGCGACCTAGGAGGTCGTATTGGTACTGGATCGTGCCGGTGGGGGTCGTTTCTTGGGTGACTCGGCCGTGGGTGTCATAGGTGGTGGTGTACGTATCCGTTACGGTTGGACGGATGTGCGGCTGCTGAACGATTCGGCCGAAGGCGTCGTACGAGTACACCAATCGCTCGGTGGGGGTCCCCGAGCCATTGTTGTAAGCGACCGCGTTATCAAAGAACTGCTTCTAGGAATCGCCCGCAAACAGCCAGTGAGTGGAGAGTAGAACCGTAGACCAAGTTGCTGGGAGAAAGCGGCGGCTTAACCCATCGCTGGGTGTCTCGCATCTCGCCGCTCTGTCCGGAAACTCTGTCTACTTACTACTTTCTCCCATCTACTTTCTGTTCGCCGGGATGGCGAACGGCCTCC
>JBKDXO010000155.1:0-26299 GCA_046306195.1 Planctomycetota bacterium
AAGACGCTTTTGCCAGGTTTCATCGATACGCACGGGCACTTCGTCTACTTTGGAAAGAACCTGGTCGATGCCAATTTATTCAACTGTGCCGACATCGCGGAACTTGTTTCGAGGATGAAGAAACAGGTAGAACGCACCCCCGAAGGTGCGTGGATTGTCGGATTTGGGTACCAAGCAAGAACACTGAAGGAAGGGCGAGCACCGACGAGCGAAGAGCTCGATCAAATATCGGCCGATCGCCCGGTGATGATCGTCGATTCGTCAGGGCATTTGGGGGTTGCGAATGGCCAGGCATTCAAAGCGGCTGGGATCACCGCGGATACTCCAGACCCGAAGGGTGGCTCATTCGCGCGCAAAACCGATGGAAAATCGCTGTTGGGCCCGATGGAGGAGACGGCTCTGAATGCGGTTCGGAGCAAGCGGCCCGCGCTCACGGAAGAATTGGCAGCGCGCGCAATTACTGGAGCCGCAGAGGTTTGGGCGAGCTATGGTCAGACCACGGCGATGGAGGCCGGATTGGGGCTCGGTAACGATGACATCGGAATCGTCCTCAATGCGATCGATAAAAAACTCTTGCCCATCGACCTCTACATCGCTGCGAAAGACTCGTCGTTGGATGATACGCTCGCAGCAGCCTACTCCGTCGCATCTCAATACAACCCGAACTCAGATGGTGTCGTCGAGAAATTGAGGACCGCTCGTCCGGATCTTGATCGGCGTTATGTGAACCGTGTTCGAATGGGAGGTGTCAAATTCTGGTTGGATGGGAGTCTCGATACCGCTTGGTTCACCCAGCCGTACACTCAGAATCCGCCAGGCAAGACCGGTGCCTTCTCTGTGTACCAACAGATACCTGACGAAGTTCTTGATGCCGTGTTTGACAAGTATTGGGCGAGCGACTTACAGATCCATATGCACATGAATGGGGATGCGGCGGCGGATCAAGCTCTCTCAGCGATCGCCAAGGCGGTAAAGAAGCATGGCATGCGGGATCATCGACCGGTCTTTGTCCACGCCGCGTTGGTGCGAGTGGACCAGATCGAAAAAATCAAAACCTACGGCGCTATCCCTAGTTTCCTCACGGCTGGAATCACGACGGGTGGGGATGCCGTGGTCAGGCTCTGGGGAAAGGAACGAGCTGCCATCGCGTTGGCCTCTCGCACGTTCTTGAGAAATGGTCTGCCATTCACCTTTTCACACGACGCGCCTGTAACGCCAGTCCCCTCGATTTTGGCGTTGGTCGATGCCGGTGTGAATCGGATTTCGGCAAGCGGCCAAGTGGTCGGACCGGAGGAAACCATTCCTCCCTACCATGCGCTCCGAGCCGTCACAGCGATGGCAGCCTACCAACTGAAGGAGGAAGCCTCCAAAGGAACGCTAGAAGCGGGCAAGCTTGCCGACTTGGTGATCCTCGAGAAGAATCCGCTCAAGGTGGAATCGACAACGATCAAGGACATCATCGTTTTGGAAACCATCAAGGAAGGCAAAACGGTCTTTGCGAGGGCTGCGAGCAATTGATAGCGAACTCGTACGCTACGCTCCAGTACGACGGACTTCCAGTGCTTCGCTGACTCGTTGGGCTGCGGCACGGTTGACGTTCGCTGCTGGCTCCACTTGAAACGTTCTTCGGTGCAGACCCTTTTTGCTGTTGGTCCATGGCAGGCATACCGCCGCACAAGCTGCCCATCAATACCAACAATCCCAGAAACCGACAGACTCGCTTTTTCATGGTTTTCGTTCCTAAGGTAAAGCTGTTTTTCCGAATTCCGCTTGCTTGTTTTTCGTCCGCAACCGTGCAGGTGATGTTCGGTCGACACCATGGAATGGCGATCGAAACGGAAAACGCACATCAACGCGGTTGATTTTGAAAAAATTTGAGCTCTAGGATCTTCCCGAATCGGAACGGTTTCTGTGGGGAGGTTATCTTGGGAGGGGATAGCGAGCGTGTCATTGCCGTTCGTTTGAACGAAGTCACTTAGCGACAACAAGGGCGAATCCGGCATGGCAGACCAGGGTTTTGCGGCCACGATTGAACGCATTCGGTGTGGTGATTCCGAGGCAGCCGAACAGTTGCTTCGCGAATATGAGCCGTTGGTGCGACGGCAGGTACGCATGCGATTGTCCGATACGCGGCTATCCCGCCTGTACGATTCCATGGATTACTCGCAATCGGTCTTTGCGAGTTTCTTTCTGCGGGCAGTTGATGGTCAATTTGAGATCCATGAGCCTCAAGATTTGCTTCGATTATTGGTAAGAAAATAAGGACAGGCATTGCGTTTCGATTGGTCGCGAAATGCTTGTATTGCGGTTTAAGCTCATTCCGGGCAGATCAAAGCAACGGTCCGCAACGCTTACCGGATCAAAACAAGCCCCTCACCTCCCAGCCTCCTCTCCCCGAGGCGGGGCGAGGAGGGGAAACGCGTCACGCAATCTTGCCACCGCTTCCGCTCGCGAGTGAAAATCGATCCGCTGGCTATCGCGGTCGACCGACTGCAGAGAATCGCTCTCGTCTGTGGAATCCGTAGGCAAAAGCTTTTCACGGATGGATGGAGCAGGACACGTTTGCCTCTTCACCGGAATCATGGCAATGAAGCACGACGATTTCATGGGGGCGGCGGTCATCGACCAACAAGATAAAATCGTCGGCCATTGCGGTCCCATCCAAGATGAGTTGCGTACGACGTTGGGGAGTGGATCCCGATGGCTGGGAAGGTTTGTCGGCATTGGACTCGATGCGGACATGATAGAAGGTCTCGCGATACCGAAAGTGAAGTTCAACGTGAGACCAATGATGCGGCAAGCAAGGTTGGATGCGCCAGCGATCGGCACGCTGATCGATACCGAGCAAAGACTCCATAATCAAACGATACATCCAACTGGCGGAGCCGGTGTACCAAGTCCAGCCTCCACGTCCCGCGTGTGGCTCCACGCCGTAAACATCGGCAGCAACGACGTAGGGTTCCACGCGATAGCGGTCGATCGATTCCTGTCGATCCGCATGGGATAAGGGATTGATCAGAGCGAACATATCCCAAGCACGATCGCAGTCTCCCAGTTTGGCAGCAGCCATCACCGCCCAAATCGCGCTGTGAGTGTATTGCCCTCCATTCTCGCGCACCCCGGGCACATAGCCTTTGATGTAACCAGGATTGAGTGATGAGCGATCGAAGGGTGGGTCCAATAGCTTGATCAATCGCGAATGTCGATCCACCAATCGCCGTTCCAAGCTATCCATGGCGAGTTGCGATCGTTCCAAATTCGCTGCGCCGGACAGCACCGCCCAGCTTTGCGAGATCGCATCGATTTGGCATTCGTCGTTTTGAATCGAGCCCAAGGGTGTGCCGTCATCGAAGTACGCTCGTCGGTACCATTCTCCATCCCAGCCGTGAAGTTCCAATTGGACTCGCAGTTGCTCGGATGCGGTGTCGAGTTGTTGTGCCAGCTCGTTGTCGCCTCGGAGGTTTGCTAATTCAACGAATTGCCGCATGGCATCGAACAGAAAGAAACCAAGCCAAACGCTTTCCCCTTTCCCCCCCTGTCCGATCAAATTCATGCCGTCGTTCCAATCCCCGCATCCGATCAGGGGCAAACCATGTTCGCCAAATCGCAATCCATGTTGGATGGCTCGAACACCGTGTTCATAGAGGGTTCCGCGATCCTCCGAGATGGCGGGTAAGTGATAATGGGATTCTTCATCGTCTCGGAGGGGGCGGTCGCTGAGGAATGGAATGACCTCGTCGAGGACACCGGTGTCTCCGGTCTTTTGAACGTAGCGGCAGATCGCGACGGGTAACCATAAATAGTCATCCGAAAAATGGGTGCGCACACCGCGGCCCTTGGGTGGGTGCCACCAATGTTGAACATCACCTTCGCGAAACTGATGCGCGGCGGCTCGCAGCAAATGCTCGCGCAGCAAGTGGGGTTGGGAATAGGTGAGAGCCATGGCATCTTGCAATTGATCTCGGAATCCGAACGCGCCACCGGATTGGTAGAAACCGGATCGAGCCCACATGCGACTAGCCAAAGTTTGGTAGATCAACCACCCGTTGGCGAGGAAATTGACGGCGGGATCGGGGGTTTCAATGCGCACGCTGCCTAGAGTGTGGCTCCAGTAATCCCAAACTTGGTGGATCGCGCGATCGGCACTTTCCAGGCTTCGGAAACGGAGGGCCAGCGACCGGGCTTCTACCATGTTCTTTTCCGCCCCGAGCGACAGCGTTACGGTTCGCTCCTGTCCAACGGCGAGTTCGAATGGCATCTGCATGGCAGCGCATGGATCGTATCCAGCGCCTGTTCGGCCGGAGAGCCGGATTCGTTTCATGGCTGCGGGTTCTGACAACGATCCATTTCGACCGATAAATTCCGTTCGGTCGCCGGACCAGGAACGGATAGGCTCGCTGCAATTGACAAACGCAACACGATCTCCAAAGTCTGGGTTGTAGACGTTGCGGGCCAGTAATGCTCCGCTGGCAGGATCGATTTCGGTCACGATATGCTGTAGTGTCTTGCTTCGGATTTCCCCGAGCACCCATTCCCAAAATCCGATGACCGAGAGCTTTCGCGGTCTGTCGGAGCGGTTGGTGATTTTCAATTTTGAAATTTTGATGGGTGCATCGGTGGCCACATAGACCATCAATTCCGTCGCGATGCCCTCTTCGATCGTCTCGAAGATCGTGTAACCAAAACCATGTCGAACGGTGTAATGATTCGAGCGTGGCGTTGGGGAGGGGCAGGGAGACCAAAAGTGGCCTGTCTCGTCATCGCGAAGGTAGATGGCTTCACCACCGACATCGCAAACCGGATCGTTGTGCCAAGGAGTCAAACGGTACTCGTGACTGTTTTCCGCCCACGTATAGGCGCTGCCCGCTTCCGAGATGACGGTGCCAAATTGGGGATTGGCGATAACGTTGACCCAAGGTGCTGGGGTGGATTGACCGGGAGCCAGGTGCGTGATGTACTCGCGACCATCTTGAGAAAAGCCACCCAGTCCGTTAAAGAGGGCCAAATGGTTGCGTGAGGGTTGTGCCGCGACCGGGCTATCGGTGGTCCGCCGAGTCGGGATCAGTGGCGGGCTGGTCGATTCCAAGCGAGCTCGCCGTTCGGTTTGTTCGGCCATCGTTCCGTTTTCACCGTAAAGCACGATTCGCGCGACCGATTGCAGCAGCTCTCGATCTTCGTTGGAGATCTGTTCGCCGCGTCGTATGAACACGCCGCCGGGGCGATCGGTACCGACCGTTTCGATGCTGGATGCGAGCAAATTGGAAATCTTTTCTTGGAGCTCTTGACGATAGACCGAATCGTCTTCGTTCCAGATCACCAGATCGACTGCGAGTCCTTTGAGGCGCCAATAGGCATGCGCTTGGATCGCTTGACGAATCAATTCGAGCTGATCGGCGTCGCGGATCCGGACCAGCACAATCGGGAGATCTCCGGAAATGCCGTATCCCCACAATCCGGATTGCCCCTGTTGGTTTCTGATAAGAATGCTGGGGCTGGCCCGTCGCAGGGAGGAGGCCACGAGGATCGAAGAAGCCAGCCTCCCGTAGGTTTGCGCTTCTCCTTCGGTGATACCCAGTTGCTGCAACAAGATATGGCTATGAGTCCAGGCGAGGTCGAACACGCGGTCGGCTAGATTGGAATCGTGATAACGTTCGGTCAGGGCTTCAATCTTTGCTCGCGAATCCGCGATCCCCGTCACCATATCGATGGTGACCGATTCATTGGGTTGCAGGGAGACGGTTTGCCGAATCGCCACCACGGGGTCGAGCACCGATCCGGCCGTGTCGGAAAGTCCGGCCAACGAATCAAAAGCCTGCGGTGATGCGAGTGTTCGCCGCCGGCCGATGAATCGCATGCGGTCGGTTTCGTAGGTTGCACTCTGGATGGTTGGTCCTCGCACCTGCATCATATGAGTCATCCAAGGTGGATACTCTTCGGTCGATCGAGGTCGGCGGGTGCAGAAGATGGCGTTGCGATCCCGATACAATTCCGTTTGTACAAACAGATTGCTGAAGGCAGGGTGCGATTCATCTTGAGCGAGCGTAGCGAGGACGACCTCCGCATAGCTGGTGATCTCGATCGATCGCGGACTGCCGGATCGATTGGTCAGTTTCACACGTCGCAGTTCCACATCGTCTTCGGGAGAGATGCTGATCTGCGTATAGGTTTCGATCTCCGCGTCCATCCTTCGAAATTCTGCTCGCGATTGAGTGAAGATGGCTTCGTAGTGGGTCGGAGTCGCTCGCGTTGGCTGATAGGTATTCGACCACAGTTTGTTCCGTTCGATGTCTCGGATGTAACAGAAGCTTCCCAATGCATCTCGGGTGGCATCCTCCCGCCATCGCGTGACGGCTAGGTTTCCCCATCGGCTGGTACCGCCCCCTGCGCTGCTGATGGCAACGTGATAGCGGCCATTGGATAACCAATGGGATTCGACGGTTGGGCTGTTCGGATCGGTGATGATGCGCATCGGTACCGTGGCTTGACTGGTTACCGGACTGGCGGCTGCGACCTCGATGGCATGGGGATAAACCGGTGCGGTCGCTTTAGGAATGCGTTCTTGCAGGAGCAGTTCCCCTGCGAGCAAGATTGGGTTGGCTTGAAAGCGACGTTGCATCGGCTGGTCGACAAGCAGGTGGGCCAGGGATAGCAGATTCATCCCTTCATGGTGGGCCATGAATTGGCGCACCGTGACACGCTCGTTTCCTGGAGGCATGCGGCTGGGTGTGTAATCGACTGCCTCGAACATGCCATAGGGACCAAGTTGCCCTTCGCTGACCAGGCGTTGGAGATTTGCACATGCAGCTTCGGGAGCGACCATCAACGCCAGCGCGCTGGCATAGGGTGCAATGACCAGATCATCCGCTAATCCTCGCTTCAACCCCAAACCCGGGACGCCAAAGGCGCGGTACTGGTAGGTGCGAAATTGATCGATCGCATTGTAACCCGACTCCGAAATGCCCCAAGGAACACCTCGTTGTCGGCCATACTCGATCTGCCGACGGACGGCGGCCTGGTAGGTACTGTCGAGCAACGTACCAGGAAAGTTCGGCATGATGAGCAGCGGCATCAAGTACTCAAACATCGAGCCGCTCCAACTGAGCAATGTCGCCAGTCGCCCACTGCTGGTAAGCAGTCTCCCGAGTGCGAACCAATGCTCTTGTTCGATCTGTCCTTGAGCAACGGCGATGAAACTCGCCAGGCGAGCTTCGGATGCGAGCAAGTCATAGCAGCTGCTATCCATGCGCCGATCGCTGACGTTGTAGCCAGTAAAAAACAATTCCCGAGGTGGACTGTAGAGAAGTGTGAAGTCCATCTTTGCCATCTCTTGGGCTTGGTTCGCCAGTTGCTCCAGCCGGCGAATTTGGTCGCATGCATATTCCGATGCATTGCGAAAGGAGGCTGCGATCGCGTCGAGCCATGCGACAACTTCGGCAGGCCAATCCTCGCGTCGAGCCGCCTCGAGGATCGTTTCGATCTCGGGCAATTGTGTCACCTGCAGTTTTGCGATCGAAGCCAGGGTCGACGAGCGATTGAGAGAGTCCTGGACCGCACGGACACGCTGAATCGCTTCGAGAGGTGAACGGACAGAAACCAGTGGAATAGGTGTCTCTGCGATGGACGGCTCCTTGCAGAGCAACCAGGGAGCCAGATGCCGCAATTCCGATTGATGGTCGACGCATGTTCTTTGGATGGCTTCTATCCACCAGGCCGCTGCTGGTCTCGATTCTCCAACCAAACCGCCAGACCAAGTCATCAGACGCGTCAGCAAATCATCGGATTCGCGAAGTCCGGTTGATTCGTTCCGCAGCAGTGCTATCCATTCTTGCAGTTCGATCCGAACAGAGTTCATCCCCTCTTGGATCGGCAATGAAGTGCTGACTTCCAGCAGCACATCCAATGTATCTCGCAGTCCGCGCGCCCAACGCGGCGAAAGAACAGGGTCATCGATCAATTCACGGCATCCGCTTGCGAGTACTAACAGACAGCCTGCGAGATTGCCGCTGTCGACGGTGGAGACATACCGTGGCAGCAATGGAGCGAGCGTACGAGTGTGATACCAATTTAACCAGTGGCCGTTGTACCGCTCCATCTTGGCCATCGTGGTCAACGTCCTGGAAGTTCTCTCCGCGAAAGCAGCGGATGAGCAATAACCAAAATCGTAGGCAGCAAGATTGGATAGCAGCGACATGCCGATGTTGGTAGGGCTGGTGCGGGAGGCTACCACGGGATTCGTTTGCAGGTGGATGTTATCGGGAGGCAACCAGTTCTCTTCTTCGTTGACAAACTCTTCGAAATATCTCCAGGTTCGTCTCGCCAATCGGCCTAGAAAATCGATTTGGTCGGTAGTCCATCGTATCGATTTGGGCTTCAGCGGCTCGCTGATCCACCATGCGATGGCCGGCGAAGCGATCCATAATCCAATCCAAGGGAGAAAGATAATCATGCGACTTCGGTCGACTGCCAGCGCCAGAACCGCAACGCCGATCGCGAGGGCGGGGGCAATGAGCATATGCCGATAGTTCGCGACCAAACTGCGAGGAGTCTTGGTTTGCGAGTCGCCGGCGGTTTGCCACTCCAATAGATTTCTCCGCGTGACCAGCATTCGAAACGCTGTGCGGAAGATAGCATCGATGCTGACAGCGGCTTCGTAAGGAACGAAGGCCAGGTTCAAAAATCCTTGCAGCAACGGATTCCAAAGGGATCCCAACGAACGTTGGAGATGCAAGCGGATTGGCAAGTCATTGGGCTTTGCAAAGAGTTGAGCGACCAAGGTTAGGAAAACCGATGTGTAGGCCGCCAGCAAGATCAAGACCAGTGCGCCTAGGCTGGAACGGCTCGACGTCATCCAGGCGCCAACCAAAAGGGCGAGCATGGCGATCGGCACGAGGCTCCGGCGCATGTTGTCGAGTAACTTCCACGCCGATAGCCAAGAAATGGGATTGGGGATTCGTCGCTGCGCGTGATTCAAGACCGAAGGGCGAAGCCAACCTGCGATCTGCCAGTCCCCTCGTGTCCAACGATGGCGTCGCGCCATATCCGTGGCATAGCGCGATGGATACTCCTCGTAGAGCGTGACGTCGCTGATCAACGCCGAGCGTCCGTAGGCCCCTTCGATCAAATCGTGGCTCAGAATCGTGTTCTCTGGAAAGTCCATGCACATTCGTTCAAAGGAATCGACCTCATAGATTCCTTTGCCGATGAATGAGCCTTCGCCAAAAAGGTCTTGATAGACATCGGAAACGACGCGCGTGTACGGATCCACGCCGACATCGACCGCATTCCATTTCGCAAATAGGGATCGTTGTGAGCCGGGCAAACTGACATCCACTCGAGGTTGCAGGATGGTGTATCCATCGCGAACGCGGCCACTTTTCGGGCAGATCATGGCTCGATTGAGCGGATGGGCCAGAGTTCCCACCATTTGCCTCGCCGCATCGCGTGGCAATTGCGTATCGGTATCAAGGGTGATGACATAGCGGATCTTAGGCAAGATGCTCGGCTTGCCAACCACGACCAAGAATCGATCGGTTGCGCCTCGAAGAGTGGCATTGAGATCTGCCAGCTTACCCCGTTTTCTTTCGTGTCCCATCCAGCAATTTTCGGAGGGGTTCCAACGTCGATCGCGATGAAACAGATAAAAGATATCGTCCCGCAAAGAAGAATATTTGGCATTCAATCGATGAATGCCCTCCTGCACCAGATCGAGTAGTTCGTGATCGCCCGGAGAACTTTGCGAAATGGAATCGACCCAATCGGTCAACAACGCAAAATGAAGGCTTGGGTCATCGTTGTTCAGGAAACGCAACTCGAGGCCAGAGAGCATACCTTCGATTCCCGAAGGACTCGATAACATCGTCGGAACCACTACCATCGTTCGCTGATCGGATGGGATTCCGCATCGATAGTCCATCCTCGCCAAAGATTGAGGTACGAAACATTGGATCGCAAGCCAATTCGAAATCATGACTCCGAGATGCGATGCGACCAACAGCGCGGGCAGCCACAGCAACCACCCAAATGGATTGTCGAACGCAGCAAAACGGGCGAAGAGAACGGCGACAAAACATGTGATCGTCAGAATCACTGTCAGATGGATCGCCAGCGGGTAGCGACGCCGGAGTCGATCGAGCAGAACACCGATGGTAGCACGCATCCGCGCCGCGCGCTCCAATTCGGGTCTCCCTCGGTCAATCAGAAAGTAACCGACATGCGCTTGTCGATCGCGGTCAGGGATGCCTTGGTTTACTGCGGCCAAGCGAACGACGATTTGGCTCACTTCCAACTCGCTGGCATCGCTCCGTCGAGCAATTCCCTCAATGGCATGGCGGTATCGATTGCGGGTCGCAAAGTCCATATGGCCATAAATGCCAGCAGGGTCGCTGGCCAGTACCTTTTCGACCACGCTTTGATCGCTGACGAAGACGCGCCAATCGAACGCGCTCAGAAAGCGAAGGCTCGAAAAACTATTGCCGACGCTTAATTGATCGGCGGCTTGAATCTGTCCATCGGCACGAATGAGTTGCTCGGACGCCAGTCCCTGATCGTTCAATCGATTTTCGAGCCAGTTGCTGGCCAAAGAGAAAGAAGGGCTCTGGGTTTGAAGATGCCGCGTCAACTCCGAAATAAAGGGGCCGGTTAGATCGATCTCTGAGCGAGCCAATTCGGCCAGCACGATGACCAGATCCGTGGGTTGACGATCAACTGCTTCAACCATGCGATGGTTCCATTGGATCGCCAGATCCCGTTCGCTGCGGGCGTTTCCGATCCGCACGCACACGCGTCGCAGGTTCTCAATCAATGCCATTCGCAACATGAGAGGCAAAGCCCAAAGCTCGCCGATTTTGAGAGGACGAACCGATTGATACGCTGCAATAAAGCCATTCAAGCTATTTGCATCGATGCGGCCATCCACGTGGGTGATGAGTTCCAAGGCGATGCCATAAACCCTCGGTCGATAGAGGTTATTGCCACTCATTATTCGAGGCAATTCGCGGCAGAACGAAGGGGGCAACAATCGCTCGATGGCGTGGATCTGTTCCTCGATGAGATAGAAGTTATCGAGTAGCCATTCAGCAGCGGGCTCGATGAAAGCACCGTTCGCGGTCGCTGCAACGATCAAGTCATACGTTTCGGTGATCAGCCGCTTGTTCTCAGCCAACCGCTCTAAAAGATCGTCGGGACTCCGCCCTGGTACGACCTCGTGCAAAGCCGCAATCGCTTTGGCGTGGCGTTCGAGTTGTTCGACACTGTAAAGCTCCGAGCGGAGCGGCGGTTCTACGAAACACGGTTTTGCAGCGACTTTTAAGCGCGCAACTTGACGCAACGCGCTGGACCAATCTCGAGTTAAACGATTCCAAAACTCATGCACGGGTCCTCCTCAATGCTCTGAGAGCAAAAGACCTCCGTCGGGGCCAACACATCGTTTTACCATCCCTTTGGATTTTTCGATAGTTGCAATCGTGGATCTCAATCCAAGGGTTGTTGACCATTCAATTTTGGAGAGAGATTCCGTAACAATGTTTGAAGACAGGTCGTTGAAATAGATCCCACATGTCGGTAGCGTGGGTGCTCAGACGAAGTGTCCAACCCATACAGCGCTACACTGGTCAGCGTTCCAACAGAGGGCGGTTTCAAGGGATGTGGCAAATTGATTTGGCAAAAAGAATCGCTCGAAACAAGCCAAACGACGTCACCAGGCAATCGCTCCCGTGACGAAGAGCAGCGTTGCAAATATCCGTCAAACGGACCGCCAATAAATTCGATCGTTGATTCTTTTCTATCCTTGGACGCTTGCATGGCTCGCCCCCTCAAGATGATTAATTTCTTCAACAAGGTATGCGGTATTCGCTTTGTCGATCATCAATCGATGCGTGACTGGAACGGTGTCTAGCTTGTTGCAGAGCGATTCTAAAATAGCTTCGAATGTGGAAGCCTGTAGGAGCGTCTGCTGAGAGGTCCCTGCATCGAGTACAACCAATTGGAGCAAATTGCTGTCGATCGCTCTTTCCAAGTAACCCTTAACCAGTGGATAAGGAGTCAGCGGTATTTCGCTGCTGGAGATAAATGTGTCGTACTCAGGCTTGTCTGAAAACCCGTAGAGTACGGTTAAACCGATTTGGTACGACGGTTGCAAGACACGCGGCGACGCGTAGCCTAAACCATCACTCAAGAGATACCGTGGTATCCTGGCTGAAACAATCAACATGATCGCCTCCTTGGCGAATCTGGGACCTGCCGCAGTCGTCTCGCGAAGAGTGTCATCGGGAGAAAACAACGAACTGTGAAAAGAAAGACGGCGATCCAATCGCATCGTCGAGAGTCAAGTTGCAACGAGGCTCTAACACAGGTCTCCTTGCGTTGTACCAGAACCCTGGGATACCGCAAGCAGCAAACAGACTGTTCTTCGAATATTGGCGGAATCCTGCTGCTCGAATTTGAGGAATCCGTTCTCAGCGAGATACGTTACTTCGTTTCACTCGTTTGCTTTTCCAACGCTAGGCCGTAGGATTCCATTGCCTCGCATTACGGTGACTCATCCAAGATAGAGAATTATTGGCTATGGAATTGATGGAGAAAGCGATCGTCGTGCTTGTCGTGCTGGTACCGCTAGTGTTGCTCATAGCGCTGACGATTCTGTTCCTCTTTTGGGGTCGCATTTGGGTGCAAGCCTACACATGTGGCGCCGACGTGAGTCTTAAGAGCTTGCTCGTTATGAGCCTGCTCAGGATGGATCATCAGATGATTGTTGACGGGAAGATAATGGCGCACCAAGCAGGTATTCCGATTGATCGAAAAGATGGTATGACAACGGCACTGTTGATGGCGCATCATCTCGCAGGTGGCAACGTGTCCGATGTTGTACGCGCGATTATCGTAGCCAAGCAAGCCGGAATGGATCTGGACTTTGATCGTGCAGCAGCCATCGATCTTTCAGGCCGTGACATACTCCTTGCCGTAAAGACCAGCATTACTCCCGTCGTAATCTCGTGCCCTCGACAAGATGGAACGACTAAAAAAGCGATTAGTGCCGTCGCCTACAATGGGGTGGAACTGCTGGTTGGTGTAAAAATAACAGTGCGCACCAATATGGATCAGTTGGTAGGAGGGGCATCTGACGATACGATCATAGCAAGAGTTGGGCAAGCGATCATTGCTTCTGTGGCGACCGCCGCAACTCATCTCGAAGTCCTCGCAGTTCCCTCGCAAATTTCGGAGAGAGCTTTGAGAGACCAACTGGACGCCAACACCGCTTTCTCCATTATTTCCATTGACATATCCAACATTGAACTGGGCGAGAATATCGGAGCTCGCTTGCAGTTCGATCAAGCCAACTCCGATATGTTATCTGCGTTGGCAAATGCAGAGGCGCGACGTACTGGTGCGATTGCAACTTTGCAGGAGATGACGGCTCGCGTTCGTTGTGCGCAGGCGAAGCTGATTCGGTCCGAAGCATTTGTACCGCCAGCCCTGGCGGAGGCGTTTCGATTTGGTCAGCTTGCTTCCGTGGCGACGTAACCGCCCCGGCGAACTTGCAGGGACTTTCCTTGTCCTGGTTCTCCCTGATTCTAGATAACAATTTTGACATGGAGACGCTGACTGAGGTGATTTCGGGCCTGCTTCAAATACCAGCCAATGCTCGAATCGATACCTTTTCATGAAATCCGTTGACGATCTGAAGGCGTCCGTATAGTCTGACACAGTCGATGTCTCGTCGATAGATGATGGAAAGAGACGGTCCGCAGTTGTGAGACCGTCTGGCTTACTCAGGATGCGATAAGATCATGTTTCAGAATCAATCACAATTTCCAAGGTCTCTTTTTTCCGGGATTGTTTTGCTTGCCTGCGGGTTGAGTACCACAGGTTGCGGCAACGGCGATCCGTTTCAGCGGCAGCCGATTCAGGGGAGTGCGAAATTCGAAGGCAAGCCCATCCAGTTCGGAACTGTTCGGTTTGAACCGGTTGGGAACGAACCCACAGGGACGACTGCGTCGATCCGCGATGGGAGTTTCAGGATTGAGCGTTCATCGGGCGTGGGGCCCGGCAAGTACAATGTCTACGTTCAAGCGTTCGACAAAATGGATGCCGGTCCGCCTGGGGCATTTCCCGGAGAGGAGGGAACGCCTCCTCAGAACATCCTGCCTGAAAAGTTTCTCAACGAAGCGGTAATCCAGGTTACCGTGTCCAAGGTAACGGACGACAAGCCGAACGAAGTTGCGTTGGAATTGAAGTAATCACTTTTTTCTGTTTCCTTTTAGTTTTTCTTTTTCGGTTTGATATGGGAGATTTAACCATGACGATCGGGAATTCCCGCAAGGGTTTCACACTTGTCGAGTTGTTGGTGGTGATTGCCATCATCGGGATTTTGGTTGGATTGTTGCTACCGGCCGTTCAATCGGCCCGTGAAGCGGCACGCCGGACGTCTTGCAGCAATAATCTTAAGCAGATTGGGCTGGCGATGCACAACATCCACGACAACGAGCGAATGCTTCCTGCCAGCGACTACAACGCTGGTGGCGACTGGGGAACTTGGCAAGTAGGTATCTTGCCGTACATCGAGCAAACCAATCTGTCCTTGAACTATCAGGGTTACAAGACCGGTAGATCGCCGAGCACGGCTGCTGCGGTGGGATATGGCCACATTATCAATCGACCTGTTACCACCACGGTTATCCCGACCCTTCTCTGCCCGAGCGACGGAGAGAGCACGACCTTTGCTCCCAACTTCTCCAATATTACCAAACACAATTACGTGGTGAACGCAGGGAATACCAATCGTATGCAAGGGCAAACTCCTCGCGGTTCGCCATTAAACGGCGTCGTGTTTGGTGGTGCACCGTTCATCCGCAACGGAAGAAACTCCTTCAACAACGCGCAAGGAGCATTTGTCAAGTTTGGTCAGATCACGGATGGGCTTTCCAACACTCTGATGGCATCGGAGCTCATCCGTGGCGAAGGCACCGACCTTCGCGGTTTTACATGGTGGGGGCCTGGGGCCGTATTTCATGCATTCAACCAACCCAACAGCCCAAGCCCTGATCAGTTCCAGTTTGCGAGTTACTGCAACAACTTGCCCGTGAAAGGCTTGCCCTGCATTCAGGCTGCCGAGCATCAAGCTGCTGCTCGAAGCCGGCATGGAGGCGGAGTCAATGTGACATTGTGCGATGCAAGTGTTCGGTTCGTGTCCAACACGATCAACATAGCAACATGGCGGGCACTTTCCACCTCGCAAGGTGGAGAAACAGTTGCGGATTTGGAATAGTTGCCCCACCCAAAAAGAATTGCCATGTTCCTCCTCCGACCTGCTCGTTCCGCTTGGTGCGCTCTTTTTGTTTTAACTGTTTTGGCTTCTCCCGAGGCCCAGGAAACGGTAGGACGAGAAGACGCAACGGTGGAACCGTCGCTCGTTCACGAAGACTTCGATGTAGTGATCGCAGGCGGGAGTACCGCGGCATTCGCTGCGGCCCTGTCGGCTGCCGAGTCGGGAGCGAAAACCGCGCTCATCGAACCGACTGACTGGGTCGGAGGGCAGCTCACCTCGAGCGGCGTACCCGCTATCGATGAGGCGTGGCACAGCGTCAAGCAACCGGATGGCCAGCCTCCTTACGCGGTGTCGAAGGTGGCTCGACTGCCCGCCAACATGACGCCGAGATTCCTGGCGCTATTGCAGGGGATCGAGCAGCGCGGTGACTGCTGGGTGAGTCGCTTCTGTTTCTGCCCGGATGCTTTCGTGGTGAATCAGTTGGATCCGCTCGAGCGCGCCGTCGCTGGGCGACTGATCGTGTTCCGCGAGACAGTGGTCAAGAGGGTCACGCTGAATGCTGACGGCACGCGAATCGAATCGTTCGATTGCATAGGCCGCCGGCCACGCGGCGGGCTACATGCCCGCGGGTATGATCGGCTTCCATCCCAGGATCTCGATGACTGGTACCAACCGACAGATTCAGACCGGTTTACGAAGCAGTCCATCCGATTCGTGTCCCGGCCTGATCGCTCCACGGTCTTCGTCGACGCGACGGAGTGGGGGGAAGTCCTCGCCTTGTCAGGCAAGGATTATCTTCAAGGAATCGAGGATTCCGACGGGAGTCTGAATAATCTCCCTGGTGGTGACACGTGCGGCCAAGCCATCGTGTACTGCTTTGCCCAAGAGCTCCGTGACGCGCCCGCTAGCGAACCAGATCGGCCAGTTCGCGCTGCGGACATGGGCTACGGTGACTACCACGATAAGCCGGACCCCTGGACAAAGATTTGGACCTACAGACGCCTGCGAGGCAAGGGACCTCCCGCCAGCGGAGACATCTGCCTACAGAACTGGGGTTACTCGGCCAAACGCGGCGATGGCGGGAACGACTATCCACATGCCTATCTGTTTCTTTCCAAGAGGGAGACCGAGGTGCAGCGTGACGACTGGCGCGGGGGCGTAGATCTCGCGGCGCTCGCCGGTGCCGAAGATCGCGCGTACGCCTGGCATCAGTGGTTTCGTCGTCAGGCCCCCGAGGGAATCGAACCCAACAGGATCACTCTGGCCGGTGCCGTGCTGGGCACAGGCCATGGACTGGCGAAACTACCGTACATCCGCGATACACGTCGTTCGATCGGGCTCGACGGATTTGTATTGCGGTTTGCCGACCTGACCGGGCCACCCGGCTCGCGGACGGGAACACGATTTTCGGACCGTGTCGCGCTCGGTGCCTATCCAGCCGACATCCACCCTGTCGCAACCTGTAAGATGCCTTCCTATGCATCGGAGGCTCATGACTCGCTGCCGTTCTATATCCCCTTCCGGGCCCTCACGCATCGCGACGTGTCGAATCTGCTCGTCGCCGGCAAAACAATGGCCCAATCGTTCCTCGCCAACTCCAGCACACGGCTCCATCCGATCGAGTGGTCGAGTGGCACCGCCTGCGGTATCGCTGCGGCCGACATGGCGCGCACGGGACGGTCGAGCGCCGCTCTCCTGGCCGACATCGAACGGTTGCAGGAACAGGTAGTCAAGGCCACGCCGATCGACTGGACGATTCCCTAGTGAAGGTCGCTTGTGCCAGTCACTCTCATCGTAGCTACCCTGTCACGTGCGTGCATGGCGGAATGCGGTGATTGCATTTCGCGTCGCGCACCGAAAATCGATTCGTTTTTCGAGTCGCGTCGGGACGACGAGCCAACGGGCCACCATGCGGCTCATCTGCGTGGAGCCCTGATCGCAACCAGAACGCGAATCCCTACGCAACGCCGCCACCGCGTGGCTTGCCCACGTGGAGCGATGATTAGATATGTTGGGACGGGGATAAACCCGCGTCGTGATGGAGACCGAGTTGCGAACGCTCTCTGGTTGCGGTTGTCGTCCGATGGGGACAAGCCCGCCTCGTCGTAAAACGACTGGGATTCTTACCCATCACCTTCTCATACTGTGCCTGAGTTACTTCGTATAATCCAAGGTAGTAGTCCTTACTGATCGTAACTTCGTGTGGGTTTTCGTTTTTCTGGCGCCCTTCCTCGCTCTCGGGCGAGCCCATCATGAACGTCCCTTTTGGGGATCAGCAAAGCCATGTATTGGCGAACGATTTTTCAAATTCAAACCGTTGAACTGCATTCGTTGGGTCTACCAAATTCCCCGGCCGCTTTCGCGAAATCATCCTCGGTAACCAATAGATAACTCTGCTGAGCGATTCGTCGTGAGTTGCCAAGCCAGGAGCAGACCACGTGCAGTGGAAACTCGCGTTGCAGTTCCGTTTGTCTGCTCGCCCGCATCGAGTGGAACAGTCGTGGCCAACTCGAGACGCCGGCGCGGCGAAGTAGTCGGGTCAATTCAGTGCGTAGGTTCGAGTTCTTCCAGCCCATCGCCGTGTTGGCTGCTGCTCGATACTGGGGAGCCGCGACCACATACTCGCTCTTGTCGCCGAAGATCTCGAACGCTTCGTCGAGGATCGGTCGAAGCTCGGAGGAGATCGGGCAGGTACGAATGCCACGGCCTTCGTGGTGCTCGACCTTCGGCTCTGGAATGCCCAGGATAACTTGCCAAACGTGGGGCCTTGTCGGCGCGAGCGACTGCCCAAGCCGGTGCGACCGCCCTATGCTTCTAAGGACTAGAAATTCTCGACTAATGGGATTATCCCTGGTAAGATGAGCTTGGAGGGTTAATCCATGTCGGTTGAAGCGTTGATTTGCAATTTGACTCAAGACGAAAAGCGTTACGCCTTGGAATTGCTTTGGTCCTCGCTTCGGGGTGATGCCCAAGGATACACGCCACCTGAGTGGCACGCTGAGGTGTTGGCAGAACGTATGCGGAATCCCTCTTCGGAACCTTCGAAACCGCTGGGCGAAGCGATGGAAGACATCAGGCGGAGAGTACATGAACGTCGCTCTTCGTCCTGAAGCTTCGTCAGACCTTGTTTCCGCTGCGGCGTACTTCAATGATATCAGTGATGGTTGGGGCGATCATTTCCTCAATACGATTGAAGTCGACCTTGCTGATCTTCGAGATGAAGCCGGAATCCATGCAATTCACTCGTGGAGGCGATAGGATTCGAACTATCGGCATCGATTTTTGAAGCAAGGGCGCGATGAGAGAGGGCCGAAACCGCCAATAGCCCAACCTAAAAGTTGTACAGGCCCTTAGAACCGGCTATGTTTGCCTTCTTTCGCTTGAGTGTGAAACGTAACTGGTGCAGTCGATGGACGTTAGGCATGCCTGAATAAAGCCGAGTTGAATTATTGAAACCATGAGGCATGCAATGGAGAAACACTAGCTTGACGCATTTCAAACGCACGAATTTTTTCTGAAATACACAGCTATTTGGTGGCGAACACCGCCGAATGCGATCCGATTGCCAGTTTTCAATTCACCCAATCCCAAGTGGTAATGACATGCCGATCGCAAACCAAGGCTTCTTTCCCCTCTTGATTATTGCCATCGTATCTCAGGTAACATTCGCAGACGATTTGCTGAAATTCGGGGACTCTCCAATTGGCTACGTGACGGTATCGCCATCAAATGCTCGCGAGGAGGGATTTAACCCCACTCCGAGGCCTTGGTTTTGCAGTAGGGCTGTTGGGGACGTAGCCGTTCCAAACGATGGTCTGCTAGGACTCGAACTGATTGGAAGCAAGATAGCAGACGCATCGGCTTTGCGTTCGCTGCATTTGCCACAACGAACGTCAATCTTGACTGTGAGCGAGGCAAGCTTGAGCAAAGAGCATTTGGAGGAACTAGGAAAGCTCTCCGACCTCACACGGATTGCGTTCGAACGTTGCAAGTTCTCTGAGAATGCATTCGATTCTTTTCCCAAATTTCCGCAACTCAAGTCATGCACTGTTACCTTCGAAGACTTCAGCCTGGAAATTGAACAGAGTTTTGTGCGGTGGGTGAGCCAGCAAGAGAAGCTCGAGGAGCTAGTGGTGATACCGCAGATCTCAAGCGATGGGATATCGATGCTTGCCAGGTTACCTAACCTAAAGTCGCTTCACGCAAGTCTCGACGTGAACGCAGTCGCATCGCTCACAGCCCTAAAGCAACTTCCTCGATTAGAACACCTTAATGTCGTAGCTAATCAAGACTGCCCTCCTGCTTCGCTCGACCTCATTGGACAGCTTGATACGTTGCGTTCTTATCGGCAAGTTCGTGGGGTGGTTTCGAGGGATGCGATAACGAAGCTGGGACAGAGTGGGCGACTTGAAAGTCTGAATTTGGTATTTGTCGACCTAAAACCTGAATCCCTCAACGCGATAGCGACGATCAAGTCGCTGAAGAGCTTAGACTTGGTGACTGATGACGCGAGCGAAGATGTCTTGTCTGGCCTGTCTAACGTGTGTCGCGAACTTCCGCAACTCACTTCCTGGCCAAAGCTCAAGAAAGTATCGCGAGATGATTTAGAGGTCATTTTATCTCGTTCCGAGATTGAGCGATTATCCATCAAGGGCATCGACTCCACACTGCAAGCGGATGACCTGGGAGAGCTTGCAAAACTCAAGAATCTTCGAGAAATCAACGTCGAAAGCGTCCGAGTAGATGACACCTGGCTTGAGAAAATTTCTGTACTGCCAAGGTTAGAATACCTCAATCTTTTCAAAACTCACGTCGGGGGGCGAGGGTTTGCTGCTTTCGCGGGTCACGAGAGTTTCAAAAAGCTTCGGATCTTCGTCGGAATAAAAGATGACGCGGAAATCGATCTCGATTTGACGGGTCTCTGCAGAACAAACCTTGAAGAGTTGCAAATCGGCGGTCATTTCGGCATGCAGTCGCTAAAGTGCATTGGCGGAATTCGTTCGCTCCGCGAGTTGCGTTTGTTCGGAGATCTAGGAGGTTTTAGCGACGATACGATTGCGTCGGAGCTCTCTCAACTCCCCCAGTTGAGATTTCTCCACATGACTGATAATTGCTTCATCAGCGATCGTGGGGCTAGTGAGCTATCGAAGATCAGCACACTCCAATCTTTGATGGTGAGTGGCTTCTTGACCGACGACGGCGTTTCGGAACTTTCCAATATTCCATCGCTTCGACTACTGGTTGTTGCATCATCCAAAGTCGATAGCGCATTTACGCAGGACATACCCGAAACGTACATTGGCAAGTTCGAGGGGAATGTTGATGAACAAGGGGTAGTGTTGGTGCGCGATTTGGAGGTGGGTGCGGATGGGCTCTCTCGCATTAAGGGGGAACAAGAAATTGCACGGATTCGGCAGCTCGAAGGACAAGCTCCACCCAGCGTCACGGTGACGGAATTTGGATCAGGTGCAACCTTCAGCCTGAAGGACTACAAAGGCAAAGTCGTCCTGATCGATTTCTGGGGAACCTGGTGCGGACCGTGCATGCGTCAGATGCCCAAGTTGAAAGCTCTCTACGAGAAGTATCAATCCGCTGGACTTGAGATTGTGAGCATCCACACGAGCAACGGGTCCGAGAACCTTCCGGATTACTTAGCGAAGAAATCACTACCGTGGATTCACTTGGTAGATCGCGAGGATTCCACAGTCAAGACTTTTTTCGTTCCGCATTATCCGTCACTGTATTTACTGGATCGATCCGGCAAAGTGAGAGTAGCACTCGCGCATCCTCAGGGAATCGAGGAAACAGTAAAGAAACTCTTAAGTGAGGGGCAATGATTCTTTGCCGCCTTGGCAAAATCATCTTCGGTGACCAGCAAATAACTCTGCTGTGCGATGCGTGGTGAGTTGCCAAGCCAAGAGCAGACCACGTGCAGCGGGAACTCGCGTTGGAGTTCGGTTTGCCGGCTAGCCCGCTCCTCTTGAAGCTTTATAGTATGGAACAATCGTGGCCAACGAAGGGGATTTTCGTGCTCGTGCTCGTAATCGTAATCGCACTCGAGCGAGCCATTTCGATTACGATTACGAGCACCATCCGCTACGGCGGATTGAGCACGAGCACGATTTAGTCAGCCCATCGCTGTATTGGCTCCCGATCGTCGCGGATCGCTCCGTCGATCCGCATCTTCATGGCGCTGCAGACCAAGCACCATGATCGCGGAGCGATCAACGACAAAGTCCGAAGATCTCGAACGCTTCGTCGAGGATCGGTCGCAACTCAGGAAAGATCGGGCAACTGCGAATGCCACGGCCTTCGTGATGCTCGACCTTCGGCTCTGGAATGCTCATCCGATTCATCTCCCAATCGATGTCATCCCAACGCAGCGACAGCGTTTCTGAAGGTGTCCGAAGCCCACCATGCGGCTCGTCCGCATGGAGCCTTGATCGAAACCAGAACGCGAAACCCTACGCGACGCCGCCACTGCGTGGCTTGCCCACGTGGGGCGATGATCGGATGTTTTGGGTGGCACGCCCAGAGGCTTTGCGATGGGCGTGGGATTCGATGAGGCGCGCCATCATCTGATCATCATCCGACGGGGATAAACCCGCGTCGTGATGGAGACCGCGTTGCGGTCGCGTGCTGGTTGCGATTAGCGTTCGATGGGGGCAAGCCCTATCGTAACGAGGGCCGTTGTTAGCCGAGATGCGCGAGCATCCGGGTTGAAGCGCACTCGACCTCGCAACGTTTGCCGCAGTTCAACCCGGCAGCTTGCGCTGCTCGGCTTTTATTGCACTCGCGCTACCATGAGATGATTAGGTGAGTGGAACACATCACAAAACTCTTGCTCCCTCCCTCCTGAAACTCACGTACGTCCGCCCGATAGCGCTTACCCCGCGCCGCACGATGAAAAGCGACGAGGAAATTATCGAGCTCCAGAATCGGCTCGTACAATCCGCCGACTCGCTTCATGGCAATTCCGAACTCGGGGGTGGCGATGCAAACTTTGAGAGGGTTGCGAGTAACTTCTCAGAGTACTTTTCTACTTTGGCTTCGCCAATGCCTTCGATACCGAGCAAATCGGACTTGGATGCACATCGCCGCTGGACCATTTGGGCCAGTTGCTCGTTGCTGAAGAGGGCAAACACCGGTACTCCTTCCCGTTGACTCAACTCCTTGCGCAGCTCGCGAAGCAGCGAAAAAATCGTGAATTCATTGGGACTTAAAATCGTCTTGTAATCGATCCGGTTTCGGCTCAGTTGCGATCTCGGGTTGCCATCGCGTGTTGGCGAAGCAAGCACGTATTCGACGCAAAACACGTAAGCGGATTGAGCCCCTTGATCGATCCATTTGCGTTCGATGTGCGCAACGCGATGACCAGCGATAAACGCGTTTAGCTCCTCGGTCGCTTCGTCGCTGTAAAGTACTGGAATCAAGAAAATACGAAATGGCATGATGATAAAAAGTCCACATCGAAAAGATAACGCGAGCGGGGGCATAGCCCCCTGTACCCCCGCAATCCAAGACCGCTACGCCTGCGGTCTACGGCATCTCCGGTCGCCGCTCCGCGCTCCCTCCGTGCCTACGACCCCAGGCTCCGCTCTCCTCTACTTTCCACTCTCTCGTATCATCTCTCTGGACGCCTCCGGCGACCCGGGGATTCCGGAGGAACTCAGGGCAAGGCGGAAGCCGAGGATGTAGTCGCGGTACGACGGGATGAGCCTGCTCCGGTACGCCGACCGACAAAACGCGGCCTCGGAGAGCCAACTGCCGCCACGGTCCACGCGGCGGGAGCCCTCACGTGGTCCAACGGGATCGCTAACCGCACCTTTGGGATAATCACCGAACCAGTCGCTACACCATTCCCAGACGTTCCCGTGCATATCGTATAGGCCCCAAGCGTTTGCTTTCTTCTCTCCGACGGGGTGCGTTTGACCGTTGCTGTTTTCAATAAACCAAGCATAGTCGCCAAGTGATTTTGAGCTCTCTCCAAAACTAAAGTTTGTCTTACTGCCAGCTCGGCAGGCATATTCCCATTCTGCCTCTGTCGGCAATCGATACACACGACCTGCTTGCTTCTCCTCGGGCAAGTCCGAAAGCTTCTTGCAGAACTCAACAGCATCTTCCCACGAAACCTGTTCAACCGGATGATCGGAACTGCTTCCTTTAATCTTCTCACTTTGGAAGTAACTAGGGTTAATTCCCATTACTTTCTCGTATTGCCCTTGAGTAACTTCCGTCACGCCAAGGTAATAGTCCTTGCTGATAGTGACCTGATGCTGCTCTTCATGGTAACTTACCCTCTTTTCCTCGATGGGTGAGCCCATCTGAAACGTCCCCTTCGGGATCAGGACCAGTTTCATCCCGATGCTGTTGGTGATCGTTTTGGGGGATTGGGCGAATACCTGACAATCCAATTGAATCATCCCAAAAATCAATAAAGTTGATAAAAATATTGATAGCTGACGTGGCATCGCTGATTAGCTCCTTGTTCAGTGGTTCGATCGAAGATTGCTCTAGACATCGCGAAATGGTAATGTTCCAGGCCGTATTGTTCAAAACCGAGGCGCTTTTTCATTGAAAATCACCCCTCCACCACCACCTTCGCCACGCCAGCCGCCTTCGCAAAATCATCCTCGGTGACCAGCAAGTAACTCTGCTGTGCGATGCGTGGTGAATTGCCGAGCCAGGAACAGACAACGTGCAGGGGGAACTCCCTTTGGAGTTCTGTTTGTCTGCTAGCCCGCTCCTCTTGAAGCTTTATAGTATGGAACAATCGTGGCCCAATTCGAGACTCCGGCACGTCGTAAGAGGCGAGTCATTTCGGTGCGTAGATTCGAGTTTCTCGATCGAATGGTCGGAGCTTACGAGACCAATGACCGGTTTAGGAGATCGCAATTTCCACGTGCGAAGGTTAGAGCGTGGGATCGCAGTCCCGACATCGCGTGGACATGTCCGGAACGATGGACCCATTCGCGTTCGGACGTTTCCTCGGTGAGGCGATACCACTCTAGCTTACTGACGATTGAGTCTTCTGCCGTTGCGATCGGCACTTCCAGGGTTCTTGTTGTACCAATTTTTTCCTGAGTCGCCCTACGCATCGAGTCTTTATCGAACGGTCGACCGCGACTGACGAAGACATCCACTTTGAAGGCGGTAGGAAGATGGATCAGGTTGAAGCAGGACTTGTTTCGAACCGCGTTCTCGACTGCGGTTTGGCTGACATAAAAATCTGCGTTGAATCGTGACACAAAAGGGACAACCTGCGATTCCGTTAAATCGCAAACAACATCGACATCCATCGTTGAGCGCGTCGCGCCATGAAAGGAACTTGCGATCGAACCTCCAATGAAATGCCGTATACCAAGTTCGCGGAAGACTTGAACGACTGGTTCGAGTGCATCGATCAAGTCGTCTGGCTGTGTCAATTTGAGACTCCTGCTGCTTGGCTTCGTATTGCATCGGAAAGCGACTTTCCATAAGTCAGCTCTATGAACGCGAGTTTGTTTTCGCTCTCATCCATTTCTGGGAATCGCTTTCGAATCGCATCAAACGCCATTTGTCGCAGATGGCTGGACAGCACACATGCCTGCCGAATGCGATCGCGTCCGGACATGGCTCGCATGAGTGCCAACTGGACTTCTTCAGCCTCAGTCGACGTGTCGATTGCTTTGTGCATAGAGTTCTCCCGGCTAACGGTTGGGAGTACTCTATCCCTTTGCGACCGGTTTTCAAGTAGAAACGACCATCTTGTGACAGGCCTCCCAATCGGGACATTTTGCGATGGAGCACTAAGAGTTCCGAGCATGGACTGCTGGTCAATCTATGCGAGGCCAGCGCATGACTCGTCGTTGCTGGGCGCGTCGGATTTCGCGCGGCCTCATTTTGGAACCCCGACTTTTCTTAGGGAACTTGTAGGTTGTTCGGTTCCTGTCCTCTCCGTTCCAAAACCCTGGTTTCCCCAGGATTTTTCGCATTTCTGGCCAATTGCTTTGGAGTTCTGTAGCGCCCATGCAACTCGGTGCATGGCGGAGTGCGGCGTTGTATTTCGCGTCGCGCACCGGAAATCGAGTCGTATTTCGAGTCGCGCGAGTCGCCAAAACACTGGGGTTTTGCATATCCCCGGTCTGGCACCGATCCACACCCGTGGAGGCGGTAGGATTCGAACTATCCGAGTGATGTTCTGAGAAGTGGGTGTGTTGAAACTAGACCGAAACAGCCTATCACTCCACAAAATTCTTGATCCGCTCGCAAGTGCCTGATAACATTCAGCTTCGGATCGAGGCTAGCTTGCGTGATAGGCTGCATTGGTGCGGTCTACAGAGTTTAGGCTGATCCGTATAAAAACAGGTTCTGCCTTCAATTTGCGGCGATATTTGGATTGTCTGGTGCAATCTGCTAGAATGGAGTCGGGAGAGAATACTATGCCGATCGAATTACCGCTCAATACAATGTCTGTCGAAGAGAAAGTCCAACTGCTGGAGCAGGTTTGGGACAATCTTTGTCGTCAATCGGGTGATGTCCGCTCTCCAGAATGGCATGCCGTGATTTTGAACGAGCGAAAAAGACAAATTGAAAATGGAACGATGGCGGTTTCGCCCTGGTCTGAGGCCAAGGAAAGACTGCAGAAGCTTGGGAAATGAAAATTGAGATTTCCGCCGGTGCGGAAGCCGATGTCGCTGATGGCTACTGGTTCTACGAGCGTCAAAGTATCGGGCTTGGAGACTACTTTCGTAGTTGTATCTTCGTTGACATTGAGTCACTAAGATACTTTGGGGGAATCCATGAAATTGAATATGGATTCCATCGATCTCTTTCCAAACGATTTCCTTTTGGCCTTTATTACACCGTTGCCAATGATTGTGTTACGGTCGTTGCCGTTCTCGATCTGCGACGTGAACCGCTCTGGATACGCGAATCGCTCGACAACCGGGAGTAGGCAGAATATGCGTTTCGCCAAATCCCTATTCAAAGATTCTCGCGAGCAACATCGGTTCCCGTATCGATTCGACGGTACGTTTGGCTGGCTCTCCGAGCAAC
>JBKDXO010000156.1:0-137519 GCA_046306195.1 Planctomycetota bacterium
ATAGATCGCGGTCAGGAACGCGGTCACCAATGCGACGCCGAACAACAACCGAAAATGATTTCCAACCAGGGAGTCGTTCCCGGCGTCGGCCAAGACTCCGAGAATGCTGTCCTTGCTGAAAAATCCAGCCAGTGGCGGCAGACCAGCCAGGGCTGCTGCCCCGATCGCGAACAGAATGTGGGTCTTGGGGAGAATTCGACGCAGTCCCGAAAATTGCCGCATGTCGATGACATCTCCCATCGCATGCATCACGTTCCCGGCTGACAAAAACAGCAAAGCTTTGAAAAAGGCGTGGGTCACCAAATGGAACATCGCGGCGATCACCGCGACGGTCATCAACTCCTTCACTGCACCCGCTCCGAGCGCCATGAACAAATAACCGAGTTGGCTCACCGTCGAATAGGCGAGCACTCGTTTGAGATCTTCCTGGAACATCGCCATCCATGCACCGATAAAGGCGGTGATCCCACCCAGCCACGCGACGGTCGTCAGCACACTCGGCGTCCATTCCGTCAATGGGGACAATCGCGCCATGAGGAAGACCCCAGCGGTCACCATCGTCGCCGCATGGATCAACGCCGATACCGGAGTCGGCCCTTCCATGGCATCGGGCAACCAAACATGAAACGGAAACTGGGCCGATTTTCCAATCGCTCCGATCATCAAACAAAAACCGATAGCGGTCAGAAGTCCGCCATGTTTCTCAGCGAGTACCGGAGCGGCATTGAAGATCGCATCGAAATTCAATCGCGCGAGCCACGACTGCGCGACGCCCACATCGGTTTGACCGACGGCATACCCCAGCAGCAAAATCCCAAACAGGAACGCTGTGTCCGCGATGCGGTTCACCAGAAACGCTTTCGTCGCTGCCCGGGCGGCGCTCGGCTTGCGATACCAGTAGCCGATCAACAGATAGCTGCAGGTGCCAACCCCCTCCCAAAACGCATACATCATCAGCAAGTTATGGGACAGAACCAGCATCGTCATCGAGAACACGAAACCGCAGAACACGGCGAAGTAACGGGCGTAACCCGGATCTCCTCGCATGTAATCGCGCGAATAGATCGCGATCATGGCGGAGATGCAGGTGACAATTGTCAGCAAGGTCAAACACAACGAATCGACCCGCAGCGCGAGATCGATGGTGAGGGTCCCCACCTGCAGGTAGCGATACCCGTCAAAAGTCTGCACGCCTTCCGTACCCGGCGCTCCTGTCAGCAACAACGCTACGGTGCACAAGGCCGAAAGAAGCAAGGAAACGATCGCCGGAACATGAGCCAATTTCGTATCGCCACGAAACGCCAAAACCGTGCAAATCACGCAGCCCAAGAGCGGAAACAAAGGCACCATCCAAGCCATCAAACTAAGCACGAGTGGAGCCCTCCGAGTTTTGGTTTGCGTTCGAACGGGACGCTGTGTCCAAGGCAGCATCCAACGACGATGGCACCGGGTTTGACAAAGGATCCAAACCGGCGGGTACCAGTTTCGGGAACGACAGCTCGGGCTCCAGCGATGATCCATGCATCGAGGGAATGGCATCCTCCGGTTCCTTGGGAATCAGCGTTTCGCTCAGCTCGTCCCAGGCTTCCACATCCAGGGTCGCCTTGCGCCGATAGAGTGATACCACCAAAGCCAGCGCGATTGCCGCCTCGCATGCCGCGACGGTCAAAACCATGATCGCCATGACTTGACCCTGGTAGTTCGAGTGCAGTTTCGAAAAGGCGATCAGGTTGATGCTGACTCCCGAAAGCATCGTCTCCAGAGACAGAAAGAGCAAAATCAGCGATCGCCGAGTCAAGAAGCCGACCAAACCAATCGCGAAAAGCGATCCTCCCAGGATCAAAAGATTTTGGGTGCTGGCGATGTTCATGTCTTCTCCTCCACGGGACGCTGAGCCAAGACGATCGCACCGATGGTCGCAACCAACAAAACGGTGCCAGCCAGCTCGATGGCCATCAAATAATCGGTGTACATCGCCCGTCCCAAGCCAGCGGTTTTCGATGGAGCGAGGAATGTCGTCGAAACGGAATCAGTCGCCGCGCTGTTCGAACGGCTCGCATCCCCCTTCGCTCGCAACAACTCTCCATCGCCGGCAACGCTCCAGGTGATCGCGATCACCAACGCAGCGGCGACCGCGGCCGCGAAAAGAGGGCGAGTCAGTTTGAGATCGTACGCTCTCAGATTCGTTTGCTGGGCAAACATCAAAACAAACAGAAAGATGATGATGGTCGCGCCTGCATACACAATCATTGTCGCGGCCGCCACGAAATACGCCTCTTGCATGAAAAGGACGCCGCAGGACGACAACACAGCCGTTGCGAATCCCAACGCCGCATGGACCGGCTCGCGGGCCACGATAAACGCCAGCCCACCCGAGAGGGCAAGCGTTGAAAAACAAAACCGAATCAGCGCCGTGGAATCGCCCGATGGAGTGGCAATGAACGCGGTGATCACTCCCACCACAAACAATCCTATCCCAATCCAAGTCGCCCGCTTCTCCTTCACAACCCCGTATTGCATCAATGCATAGGCCACCGCGGCGAGGACGATTGATGCGAGCATGAGATTGGAGAAGCTCATCGCCGTGGAGCCTCCGGCTGTATTCGCCAAATTCCCAGGATCGACTCCCTGCTGGCCTAAAAACCAGCTTCCAATCGAAATGCCAAAAGGATCAGTTGTCACGTTGCTCTGTTCTTTCCGATTAGGATCCGATTAAATCAACCTCGACGACCACGCCCCGGAGGCGGTGGCGCTTGCCGGGCTGCAGCGTCCGGTTCCGACGCAGGCCCCAAAACACCGCGATGCGTGCGAACCGGGTCCTTGCCCGACTTGACGGTCTCGTCGAATACCGACAGCAGCTTCTCACGATCGAAGATCATCTCTTCACGCGAGAGACCCGTGAGATCGTAGATGCTGGTCAGTTCAATCGCATCCACCGGGCAAGCTTCTTCGCACATGCCGCAGTAAATGCAGCGCAGTTCGTCGATCGTGAAGGTCGCAGGATACTTGTCTCGATCCTTCCAATGCGGATCGTCCTTGGGCGCAGGGGCCGCGATGATCTCAATGCAATTGGCAGGACATGCGGTCTGGCACATGTAGCAGGCAACGCACTTGACCCGTCCCGCCTCGTCCCGATTCAATCGATGCACCCCGCGATAATTCGGCGGAATCTCCGGCTCGACTTCGGGATACTGACGCGTTGTCGCTTTGCCCGTCACCGCATGGCGGATGGCCGTGGCTACCCCGGAGGCAATCGCCGGCAAATACAACGCTTCGAGGACGCCGAGCCTGGGCTCTTCCCCCCACTTTACGGTCTTGGCTTTCCTGACACTACTCATAACTCACCGCTTGCGCTTTGCGAACACCGCTCGCTGACGCCGACAACTGCGCCATCGATGCATTGAACTTGATCGAACTGTAATAGGCCGCTGCGATCGGAAGACCGGCCGTCAAAATCAACAAATGTTTGGGCAACCCCAGGGTCAACACGATCGCGACACCCACCAAATGGATCAACCCCATCGGAATCAAACCCTTCCAAGCCAGACCCATCAGTTGGTCGAAACGGAATCGTGGAAGGGCCCAACGCAACAACATGATGAAGGCGACTACCACCGCAACCTTGGCGAGCAACACCGATAATCCCAACAACAACGCAAAGGTGGTTCCCCCCGTCGCATTTGGCAGTCCCGGAAAATGCCAACCTCCAAAGAACAGCAGCGCTGTCAGGAAGCTGACCGTCACGATGTGCGTGTACTCAGCAAGGAAGAAAAGAACGAATTTGATACCGCTGTACTCGGTGTGGAAACCGCCCACCAACTCCTGCTCGCATTCGGGCAAATCGAAGGGCAAACGGTTGGTTTCTGCCAACGCGGCGGTGAAGAAGATCAAAAGTGCCAAGGGTTGCCAGCAGACATTCCAATCGAGAATGCCGCCGGACTGAGCTGCGACGATCTTCTCGATGTTCAGCGAACCGGCGATCGCGATCACTCCGACCAACGACAATCCCAGCGGAATTTCGTAGCTGATGAACTGGGCGCAGGATCGAATCGCTCCATAAATTGAGTACTTGTTGTTCGACGCCCATCCGCCGACGATGATCCCGTACGCAGACAACGAACTGATGGCCATCATGAACAAAATGCCGATGTCGTTGCCCGGTTGCACGACAAATCGAAACCCTTCCTTGTAATCCGGGGCAACCGGCCCGAACGGCATGACCACCACGGCGAACATGGCCGTCATCAAGCTCAACGCCGGAGCCAAGAAGTAGAGGGTCGTGTAAACGTGGTCGGGGATCACCTGTTCTTTCAGAAAGATCTTGATTCCGTCCGCGACCGCTTGTAGCAAACCGAACGGTCCAACCCGATTGGGACCGATGCGATCTTGTACGTAGGCAGCGAGTTTGCGCTCGATAAAGGTCATGTACAAACCCATCAGCGGCACTACCGCCAGGATGATGGCGATCGCAGCGAGCGCCGGCCACAATGAAGGCCAAAGTTCCATGATCCATTGCCACATCGTTCAATTCACCTCATCCAGTTCGTTCTGGGTATCGTTTGCCTGGGGTCTAGGTACCAGCCGTCGCGGGTTGTTGGGCGAATCGCGCCAATCGCACACCGTGCTCTCCCAGATCACCCGCCGCCAGGGCCGACAATTCAGGAATCGTGTTGCCGATCTCCTTGCGCATCGCCATCGCATTGAACAATCCGGTCCGTTCTGACAATTCCATCAGCAACCGACCATCGACCCGCGCCTCGGCGGGCGGACGAATGGCGGCATGGGTCGCTTGGGCCAGGCCCGCATGATTGACGTACGTGCCGTCCCGCTCCGCGAACGAAGCAGTCGCAAAGACAAAGTCGGCCCGTTCGCTCAGTGGCGATGGGAAGATGTCCTGGACGATCAGCAGCGACGGTTTGCCCACCGCTCGATCGATCGCATCGACGACCCAGCCCTGCGGATACCCTCCGACAAAGTACCAGGCCCTGGCATCGGGTTGCTTGACCAACGATTCAATGCGGACCACTTGGCCTTCGAAGTACTTGAGCACCGCTTCGACCCCGACGCGGTTGGGACACTTCTCGGCCCGAATCGTGAATTTTTCTTTGCCCGCCGCAGGAGGCTCGCCCTTTGGTCCTTTCGGATAGCGATCGTCGCTACCGAGAACCGGCACTGGTCCGAGTGCGAGGCGTACGCGGCGGTCGAGTCCTTTGAGGTACGAGGCGAGCAGATACGCTTCCTCGACCGTCATGAACGGAGACAGCACGCCTACGAATCCATGCGCGTCGGATTTGATCTCTTCCGCGATTCGCTTGCGGGCCAGCTTCAATGCCTCCGGCCACGGATCCGCGAACCGCAAATCCTCCGGCTTGCCTTTCCCGTTGCCGACGGAACCCTTGGAACCAATCGATGCACCGGAGAATCGCGGACCAGCCAACCGGCGTTCGTCGTGAATGTACTTGAACCCAAACCGTCCTTCGTCGCACATGAAGTGCCCTTGGGCCTGCGGATTCTCGCGTGGCCTCAATCGATAGACTTTGTTTTCCGCCTGGTCGACATGGACGCTGCAGCCGGTCGAGCATCCCGTGCAAACGCTCTCTGCATGCTTCAGCCACCACACTCGCTTCTTGTAGAGGAAGTCCTTGCTGCAAAGCGCGCCGACCGGGCAAAGATCGACCACATTGCCGGCCAACTTGTTGTTGCACGGCTCATCGGGGAAGACATCGATTTCCTCGTGGCTGCCGCGGGCAACGACTTGCAATTCCGAAGTTCCGCTGATTTCGCGAGTGAAGCGGACACAGCGCGTGCACATCACGCAGCGATCGGTGAACAGCGCGATCTGGTCGCCGATATGGTACTTGTCCATCCGCTGGATCTTCGGTTCGTCGAGCCGACTCTGGGCTTTGCCGTACTTGTAGGTGTAGTCCTGCAGGTAGCACTCGCCCGCCTGATCGCAGATCGAGCAATCGAGGGGATGGTTCAGGAGCAGCAGTTCGAGGGTCATCTGCTGCGATGTCTTGACCTTGGCTGTGTCGGTCCGAATGACCGTTCCTTCCTTGATCGGCGTTTGGCAACCAGGCACAAGCTTTGGGCCCATCGCGACGGTGCCATCGGGTTTGGTTTCTCCGACTTCGACCAGGCACATTCGGCACGATGCGACGACCGACAAGGATTCGTGCCAGCAGTAATGAGGGATTTCAAATCCTGCTTTGCGAGCCGCGAGGATGCAGTTGTCCTTGGGATCGGCATCGACTTCGATATCGTTGACCTTGACTTTGACCACGGATCTTCGATTCCAGTGCGTTGAGGGATGAAAAGGACTCAGTGGGCGCCGACGAGCACCGCGCTTTCGCTGCGCCGCCCGCTTCGGATGTATTCTTCGAACTCGCCACGGAACTTGTTGATGGCGGTCTTGATCGGCCAGGCCGCTCCGTCCGCCAACCCGCAAATGGTTGTCCCCGGGATGGTCCCGATGGAGTTGGCGATCTCGAGCAACAGATCGATATCGCTGGGCTTGCCCCGACCATCGCGGATCCGCTCGAGAATCTTGGTCGACCACGCCGTTCCTTCGCGGCACGGGGTGCATTGCCCACACGACTCGTGGGCAAAGAATCGGCATGCGTTGTACAGGACGTCGACCATGCTGGTCGCGTCGTCGATGACGACGACCGCCGCAGTTCCCAATCCCAAGCATCCGACCCGCCCTGGACCATTGAAGTCGAGGGGTGTGTCGAGTTCCGCGTTGGTCATAAATCCCATGCTCAATCCGCCTGGAATCACCGCCTTGGCTTTGCGACCATGCCAAACGCCACCCGCATGCTTGTCGATCAGTTCCCGCGCGGTGACGCCCAGTGGCAGTTCGACCAGCCCGGGCTTGTTAACGTGTCCGCTGATGCAGTACAGCTTGGGGCCGTACGAACCCGCATCGCGAGGATTGTTCGGGTCCTTCGGGACTCCCATGGTTTGAAACCACTCGGGACCGTGCTTGAGAATATGTGGCACACACGCCATGGTCTCAACGTTGTTGACGATGGTCGGTCGGCGAAACGCTCCTTCGATCGCAGGGAACGGAGGCTTGATACGAGGCCACGCGCGCTTTCCTTCGAGGCTTTCGATCAATCCGGTCTCCTCGCCGCAGATGTACGCGCACGCACCGCGGTGCAGGTAGATGTCGAGGTCATAACCCGAGCCGAGAATATTCTTGCCGAGCAAGTTGTTGGCATACATCTCGTCGATGGCCTTCTTCAGAACTCGGTAGCATCGGCCGTATTCGTACCGCAGATAAAAGTACGCCGTCGTCGTGCGGGTCGCAAAACTACTGATGACGATCCCTTCGAGAATCTGATGCGGATCCTCCTCGATCAACACGCGATTGTTGAACGTGCCCGGTTCGCTCTCGTCGCCGTTGATGCAAAGGTAGACCGGACCTTTGACGTCCTTGGGGAGAAACGTCCATTTCAGCCCGGTCGGGAACCCGGCCCCGCCGCGACCTCGCAGTCCAGACGCCTTCACCACTTCGGTGACCTCGGCGTTGGTCATCTTGAGTGCCTTGGCCAAGGCTTCATAACCGCCGTCCGCGCGGTAGCTCGCTAGCGATTGGCTGTCATGCCGACCAACGCGTCCGAGAAGTACTGGCTTGAATTCCGTTTGACTCACGATTCGCCTCGAGGTTTTCAGTAAGTTTGACTAAGGTTTGCCCGCCATGGACTGGACATCGTCGGCAGAGACGCGGAGATGCAACTCGTCTTCGAGCAGGATGCATGGAGCGCCATCGCAGGCGCCCAAACATTCGGCCAACTCCAATGTGACTTTGCCATCGGCGGTCGTCTCGCCCGGTTGAATCCCCCAGCGACGGCACAGCTCGGCCAGCAACTCCTCGCCTCCTCGCAACATGCAGGGCAACGATCGGCAAACCCAAATCCGCTTTTGCCCCAGCGGATTCTCCTCCGTCCGAAAGAACCCGTAGAACGAGAGTGTGTCGTGGATCTGCGCGGGGGAGAGTTCGAGCAAGTCGGCGATTTCGTGGATCGCTTTCTTGCTGACACACCCTTTCTCTTGTTGCACGACATGCAAGGCGGGCAAGGTCACCGCTTGCTTGCTGGGATACCTCGGCAAATGCTCGGCAATGGTCTGCTTGGCCTGTTCGCTCAGTTCGCTCATCGGTCCAACTCCGCTGCGATGATATTGATGCTGCCCAAGACCGCCACCACATCGCTGAGCATGCAGCCCCGGATCATGCGGCCGAACAAGGAAAAATGAAGGATCGAAGGTGGTCGCGTGCGAGCCCGGTACGCGCGGAAATCGCCATCGGAAACGATGTAGTAGCCGAGTTCTCCGTTCGGAGATTCCGTCGCTCCATAGTAGGAATCAACCGGCGAGGGCATCTGCCGATTGGGCATGATGTTCTCGAAGTGATGGATCAAACCCTCGATGCTGCGATAAACTTCCAGCTTGTCCGGAATCCCTTCCTTGCCGGTTCCCGCTGTGAAGACCGGTCCGCTCGGAAGCTTGTCGAGCGCCTGCTCGATGATCTTCAAACTCTCGAGCATCTCCATCATCCGGACTTGGAACCGAGCGTAGCAGTCCCCTTCCTTGGCGCAGCAGACGTCGAAGTCAAGATCGTTGTAGGCCAAATACGGTTCGTCGCGGCGCAGGTCACGAACCACGCCGCTGGCCCGAGCCACCGGCCCGGTCGCGCTCCCGGCGATCGCATCTTCCTTGGTCAAAATACCGACCCCGCGCGTCCGCTCGACGAAGATACGATTCTTCATCACCAGCCCTGCAAAGTCGCGATAGGCTTTCGGGAAGGTCTTGCAGAAATCGCGCACCATCGCGATCCAGTCGTCGGTCACGTCGTAGAGCAGTCCCCCAACTCGCGTGTAGGAGGTATGGAAACGCTGACCGCTGGCCCGTTCGCAGATTTCATAAATCTTCTCACGCTCGTTGAATGCGTACATGAACGCGGTCGCGCCACCCAAGTCCAAGACGCATGTTCCGGTGCACAGCAAGTGGTCGTGGATCCGCATCAGTTCGGCAAAGATCGTCCGAATGTATTTGCATCGAGGAGTCAACTCGATTCCCAGCATCCCTTCCACGGCATGATGCCACGCGATCTCGTTGGCCAGCGGCGAGATGTAGTTCATCCGGTCGACGATCGTCACGTACTGGTTGTAGTCCAGAACCTCGGCCAGCTTTTCGAACCCGCTGTGCAGGAATCCGATATCGGGCTGGGCATCGATCACCATTTCGCCGTCGAGCTGCAACACCAACCGAAGCGTCGTGTGGGTGGCTGGATGCTGAGGACCGAAATTCAGGGTCCACAAGCCTTCGCGCTCGTTGGCGTTCAGCCCAGGGCTATCAAGCAGATCGAGTGGCATTTTTAAATTCCTTTCTCGCGGAGTCGCAACCTAGCTCTCGGCACGCGTGATGATCGGAAAGTTATGGCGCTCGCCCCGTCCCTTGATCGGGTAATCCTTGCGGAGAGGGAACGACTCGAACTCCTCAGGCAACAGCAGTCGCTTCATGTTCGGGTGCCCATCGAACCGGATGCCGAACATGTCGTAGACCTCGCGCTCCAACCAATCCGCCCCGAACCAAATCGGGACCATGGAAGGTAAAGTCAAATGGGGTTCGTTGACGTGCGTTTTGACAATCAGGCGTTCACCCGACTCGGTGTTGAGCAACAGGTAGACGACTTCGAACCGATCGGTCGCGTTCGGATACTCGAGCAAATCGACCGCGGTCACATCGACCAGTTGATCCATCCCGAGGGATCGCAACTCACGCATCACCGACAGAACCAGGCTGTGCGGAACGACCAACCGCTGCTGATCGCGAAACGTCGACCAATGAAGACGAGAATCGTGCACGCGCGATCCCAGTGACTCTCGCAGGTTTTGGCCTTCCGAAGGTGGCTGTTGTTCAGTTCCAGGACTCTGTGTCATGATGTTCTCAGTGGATCGGATCGTACTTGGGATCGTCAAGCTTCAGGCCATTGCGTTCGCGGATACGCAGCAATTCGTCTTCATCGAATCGCTTGGGACCGTCGGGCAAAATTCGGAGGGCGAACTCGCGGGCGTTGTAGGTCCCGGTCTTCTTGATCTTGTCCTGCAAGTCGAGAATCGAACGAATCAACTGCTCGGGTCGCGGCGGGCAACCAGGAACGTAGACGTCGACTGGAATGAAGCGATCGATCCCCTGCACGACGGCATAGGTATCGAACACACCGCCTGAACAAGCGCAGGCACCCATCGAGATGCACCACTTCGGTTCGGGCATCTGCAGCCAAATCCGCTGCAGAACAGGGATCATCTTCATCACCACGCGTCCGGCAACAATCATCAAATCGCATTGCCTAGGCGAGAATCGCATCACCTCGCTCCCAAAACGGGACAAGTCGTGCTTGCTGGCGGCCGTACTCATGAGCTCAATGCCGCAGCAAGCGGTCGCGAACGGCATCGGCCACAAACTGTTGGCGCGAGCCCACGACGCCGCCGCATCGATTTGGGTCAAGAAGATGTTGTCACCGAGTTGTTTGTTTATTTCCGTCGCCAATCGAAAACTCCTTTGCGATACGCCACCAAATAGGCCAAGGCCAGGGTAGCTAACAGGACCAGCAGCACTGCAAGGACGGGTAACCGAAATGCGGTGGGGATCCCATCCGGAGCCAAGAGCGCCACCGCCCACGGATAGAGAAAGATCAACTCGACGTCGAAAACCAAAAACAAGATCGCGATCAAATAGAACTTGATGTCGAACGGTTTCCGGGCGTCCCCAACAGGATCCATCCCCGATTCGTAGGGCATGTCCTTGACCCGGGTCGGCTTTTTGGGAGCAACCACGTGGGGCAGGATCAACGAAACCGCTGCGAATCCGATGACCGCGATGAGATAAATCAAAATCGGCAACTGACTCGCCACGCCTCTGTCTCCCATGCCAAAAAGGGACTTTGTGAAAACTTTCACAATCTCCGCAAAGTATTGTAGGGGTTTGCGACGATTTGTCACCGACCCTTTCTCGAAATTGTTGTGCCTCGTCGTACAGGGAACGAAGTCCCTGGTGCAACTGGAAAAACCGGTTGACACCCCCTATAAATTACAGTTTTGCAATTTTGGTGTGGTGCTAAAGGCGAATTTCATTTGGCAAACCATTTTTTTGCTCCATCTTTCCTTATTCTCCTTGAGGTGTTGAGTTCCGACGTGGGCGACCGCACCTCCCTTATCCGGCGGTTGGTCCATGTTGCAAACAAACTCTGAGTCCCCCAGCCGAGGAACGGATCCGACCCGGGAGTTGCTTCGTGGGCTGTTGGCCGAACTGCTGACCCGTTTGGAGGTTGCCCATGAAAACGCTCAAATCGTTCAGGCGTTGAACGACGTCGGGATGGGGCTGAGCGGCGGCCTGCAATCGGATGCAACAACTACCGGATTGATGCGCGTTGGGTCGTCCCTTGGGCTTCGCCTGATCCCGACGGACATCACCTCCGAGGCGGTGTGGGAATTGCTGCTCGAAGATTTTCTCATTGCGATGGTCAACCAGGATGGTTCCGGCGAGCCATGCGCCTGGGTCCTGTCGCAGGTGGTGGGAGGTCGGGCGGAAGGTACCAAGATCACCGTTCGAGGCAAGGAATCGGACTCGCTGAATTCCTGAGCGATCCGGCGTTTGCTGCGGCAGCACCCGAATTCGATTTTTCATGTGGTCGAACCATCGCTTCTGTGCGACGCGATTTCGGCGCATCGCGACCTTGAGCAATCCAGTCTCGCGCAGGTCAACGACTCGCACGATCCGGACCATCACGAGCATGAACCGTCCCCCCTTCGACGCTACTGGAGGTTGCTCTCCTTCGACAAGCGGGACATCTGGACCTTGGCGATCTTCTCGATCGTGGCCAGCATCCTCAATTTGGCGATCCCTTTGGCGGTCGAGCAGATGGTGACTACCATCGGATTCGCCATGGTGATTCAACCGTTGATCTGGATCGCGGTGGCTTTGTTCGCCATTTTAACCCTTTCAGCGATTATCAAAGCGCTGCAGTTGTTTGTCGTTGAAATCCTGCAACGCCGAATCATGGTCCGTGTCGTGGGGGACTTGTCGGAGCGATTCACGCGATTGGAGCGCAGCGCGATCGACGGGATCCACGGTCCGGAGTTGGCCAATCGATTCTTTGATGTGATCACTCTTCAGAAAGCGACCGCTTCGCTCCTGATCGATGTGCTCGCCCTGTCGGTCCAAACCCTTGCAGGTTTGCTACTGCTTGCGGTTTACAGTCCGTACCTGCTGATGTTCGATGTCGTCTTGATCATGCTGATGACCGTCTTCCTGTACGGGTTGGGGCGGGGTGCGGTGAAGACGGCCATCGAAGAGTCCTTGATCAAGTACCGGATCGCCCACTGGCTTCAGGACGTCATTGGCAACTCGAATGCTTTTCAGATTCATGGCGGTGGCGAATTGTCCGTCGATCGTGCCAATCGCTTGGTGGTCGAGTATCTAGGTGCTCGTCGCCGGCATTTCATCGTGCTCATTCGTCAATCGCTCTTCGCCTTGATGCTGTACGCCATCTCGATCTCTGCCTTGCTGTCGTTGGGGGGATGGCTGGTCATCAACGACGCGATCACGATCGGCATGCTGGTCGCGAGCGTTTCGGTTGTGGCGGTGGTGGTTGGCGCATTTTCACAGGTCGGCAAAAGTCTGGAATCGTTCTACGATCTGATGGCGGCGACGAACAAGGTTGGACACATGATCGACTTGCCGACCATTCCTCCCTCGCGGCCGCTCGACGCAGGGATCGGTCCGGTGGAAGTTCGATCGCGCGAATTGGCGGTGGGACGCAGTCACCATGGAGTTCGCATTCCGAACTTTCACGTTGCTCCAGGCCAGCGTGCTGCGGTCCTGGGCGAAGGTCGCTGTGGGAAAACCATGCTCATCGAAACGTTAGCAGGGTTGCGATCTCCGCTCGCCGGCGTGGCAGAGATCGGCGGAATCGACTCGCGAGATGTCAACCGCTTTGCAGACGGGTCGATGGTCAGCGCGTCGTCGGGGATCGAGGTATTCAACGGCAGCGTCCAAGACGCAGTGACGCTGAATCGAATCTCGATCTCGCAAAACGACGTTCGCGAAGCGTTGCAGTTGGTCGAATTGTGGGACGAAGTCTTGGCGCTCCCCAATGGACTGGACACGCTGTTGCAGACAGGCGGGTTCCCGTTGAGCCAATCGCAAACCGCAAGGCTGATGCTAGCGCGAGCCCTCGTTTCCAAACCGAGATTGCTGCTGATCGACGGAACGCTCGACCTCCTCCCACCACGCATGCGGCATCGCATCTGGGAAAGGATTTCAAGCGTCGGCCAGCCGTGGACATTGCTGCTGACCACGCATGATCCGAAAATCATCGAAGCTTGTTCCAAAGCGATTGAATTGATTCCAACTCTCGACGATCACACCCACGCTTAATCATGGCGAACTCAACGCAAATACCGACAGCGAACTCGTTCCCTACTCGCCGACTCGTCCGGCTGCGACCCACCCAGCAGCTCGGCGATCAATTTCCAGCGATGCACTTGGTACGATCCGGATGGTTCGCGAGAGCTCTGTCCCGAGCGCTGCTCGCCCTCATGATCCTCATGGTCTTCGCCGCTATCTTCCTCCCTTGGCAGCAGACCTCGCGCGGCGAAGGACAGGTCGTCGCGCGGCTACCTCAATTCCGGCTCCAACCCGTGGAAAGTCCCGCCAAGGGAATCATCTTCTCCCTCCGCGAAGACCTGCGCGAAGGCTCGATCGTTGAGGAGAACGAAGTCATCATGGTGATCAAGCCCTTTGCGGAAGACGCCGAGAAACTGACTCGCGAAGTTGTCGTCGCACAGCAACAGAAACTCGACTCCCTCCGTTTGATCTACACCAATACCGTTTCGCAGGTCACCTCCGTTCGGGATCAAGCCCAACAGGAAATCGCGACCGCCGAAGCCGAAGTTCGCGCCGCCACCAACGCTTGGGAAAAAGCGACCCGAGATGTCGAAGCCCAGGAACCGAAATTCAATCAAGCAAAACTCGAACGCGAGCGCTATCAAGATCTGAAAGGAGATGTCATCTCGGAAGTCGATTTCTCCAACCTCGAAAACAAAGAGATCGAGGAACTCCGCAAACTGGAAAGTCTCATGGCTGCTGCCAAGAAAGCTTACAATGACTTGGACGCCAAAGAACGGGCTCTCGAAGGGAAACGACGGAACGTGGAGCAAAAAATCCTGCAAGCACAGGCCTACGCCGACAAAGCCCAAGCCGAGATCAATACCGCACAAAAGGAACTCAATGACCAACTGACCAAACAAGGGGAATTCGATCGACTAGAGGTCCGCAGCCCTAGCCGTGGTCGCATCCAAGCTATCCGCGGTCAAGCGGGAACCAAGGCGGTCAAAGAAGGGGACCTCCTCTTCGAAGTGGTCCCCGAGACCGACGATCTCGCCGTCGAACTCACGGTGCGCGGTGTCGATACCCCGCTGATCCATGTCGGCGATCCCGTACGCTTGCAATTCGAAGGCTGGCCCGCCATCCAGTTCGTAGGTTGGCCGAGCGTTGCTGTCGGCACCTTCCCCGGCGAAGTGATTGCTATCAATCCGACCGACTCGGGCAAAGGGGTCTTCAAGATCATCGTTGGGCCCGTTTCATCGAGCAAAAATGACAATTCGTCCCAAGTTGCCGAAGACCGTACGGAGAACACATGGCCCGGCAGTCGATATCTACGCCAAGGAGTACGAGCTAACGGTTGGGTCATCTTGAAGACAGTGCCGCTGGGTTACGAGATATGGCGTCAAATGAACGGCTTCCCAATCACGATCAGCGATTCGGAACCAACGTCCGAAAAGGATGCCAACAAGGACAAAGATCCCAAAATGCCCAAAATGAAGTAGGCTTAGCTACTCGTTGGATTGCGGGATTTCTTGGAACCTTGCTGTCATTGCACGCTTTCCAAGCATTAGGCCAGCAAACCGAACCCCAAGCGTCCCCACAAGATCCGCCGGCTTCAACGGAAACTCAGGATCCGGATCGACGTATGCGGGAACTCGAAGAGAGGGTCCGCAAAGGGAAGCTCGAGCGAGAAAAAGAGAAGCTCGAGCGACAAAAGATGCTGCTCGATGCCGACAAGTCGCTGCCTCCTGCGGCGGCACCCGAGGTTGTTCCTTCACCCGCTCCCGTCGTCCGCGAAGCGATCCCGACCCCTGCCGGTGACGCTCAAGCGATGGGAGAATCGCTGCTCCTGTCCGATGTCATTGCATCCACCTATCGTGCGTATCCAGAGATCGAGATCGCAAGGCTTGAATCGGGTGTAGCTCGCGGACGGGTCACGAGTTCCTTGGGCGCCTATGACCTGAACTTGGAGTATTACTCGCTCAATCGACCGATCGGTGCCTATGAAAATTTTCGCAACGGTGTGGCGCTCGCGAGACAGCTGTGGTGGGGCGGATACGCGATGGCTGGCTACCGCATCGGACGGGGTGATTTCGAACCGTGGTACAAGGAGCGAGAGACGGACAAAGGGGGCGAGTTCACGGTCGGTTGGATCCAACCTTTGCTGCAAGGCCGCGCGATTGATCCCTACCGCGTGGCATTGTTCCAGGCCAACCTCGATCAAGCCGCCGTGCAACCGGAGATCCAGTTCAATGTTCTCTGGACCAGCCTTGATGCCGCCTACGCCTACTGGAGTTGGGTCGAAGCTGGAAATGTCCTGAGATCCCAGGAAGAACTCCTCAAACTTGCGATCCAACGCAATGACATTCTGATCAAACTCCTCGATCGCGGATTGTCGACTCGCAACGAACTGTCGATCAACGCGCAAACCATCTCGGAACGACAGCTCAAGGTCTTCGATGCACAGCAGAAGTTCCGCAACGCCGCGATCAAACTCGCGATCTTCTTGCGGGATGACTCGGGAGCGCCGATGCTGGCGGCCCCCGAATGGCTACCTGGTGGGTTCCCCGTCGTGGAACAGCTTCCTCAGATCAACTTCGAAGCCGATTTCGAAGCCGCCCAGCAGCGCCGCCCCGAATTACAATTGATCGCGATCGATGTTCAGCGACTTCGATGGGATTTGGAACTGGCGCGTAACCAATTGCTTCCAACGTTCGACGCGCAGCTGCGGACCTTCAAAAACGTCGGCGATGTTGCGTCCCGGTTTGACGACAAAGAAGAAGCGATGGTCGAAACCGGATTCGAAGGGGGCGTTCCGATCCAACGCCGGAAGGCCCGCGGTAAAATCGATTCCACGCTGGCGAAACTGCAACAGATCGAGCAGAAACGCGTCTTTCAAGTCAACAAAATCGAGATCGAACTGCGCCGGGCAGCGAACGATCTCGACTTTTCCAAACAAATGGTCGATCGCTCGGCCCAGTTGGTGCGCGAGACTCGCGAGACTCTCGAATACTTCCGTCGCGATTTCGCCGCAGGCAACCGGGATTTTCTTTTCCTCCTGCAACAGGAAGCCAAGGTCACCGAGAGCGAGATCAAGCTCTTGGATGCCGAGCGAGAATACTTCATGTCTCTTGCGAAACTACAAACCACCCTCGGCTTGGACCCGCTGGAACAAGCCTTGAACATCAAGCAAGACGAAGTTCTAGGCGTCATCCCCAACAGCGCGACGCGGCCCTAACTGGCCCTTGCCTCAACCCACGATGATCCGCGAGGCGATGGGTAGCACGTCTCCGACATGTGTTGGCCCTTCGGGCTAGGGCATCCATCAACCCAGGCCCAACGGGCCGAAATGATGGACGCTGGAGCGACGAAGTCCCCGGTCGCACATTTACAAGCTCGATCGACGAGCGCCGACAAGCTTCGCCATGACCTTTGGAATGTCATCCAACGGTATCACGAGATTCGCGATCCCTGCTTGTGCCACCGCTTTGGGCATGCCATAGACGGTGCAACCTTCTGGGGCCTGGGCCACGACGTATCCTCCGATTGTGGAGAGTTCTCGGCAGCCTTCCAAGCCATCCTTTCCCATGCCGGTCAGGATCACCGCCAGCACTTTTCTTCCTAGAAGAGCGATCGTCGACTTCAGGGTGTAATCCACGGACGGCCGGCAGTTATTGACCTTCGGATCCTCGTTCAACATGATTTTCGCGGGCCCCGAGTTCGAGGCGATAAGAGCCACGTGCCAACCGCCAGGTGCTAGATAGGCCGTGCCTCGCTCAAGGCTCATGCCGTGTTCCGCTTCGACCACCCGAATTTCCGATGCCTCGTCCAACCGTTTTGCAAGCGACTTGGTAAAGCCGGCCGGCATGTGCTGAACGATCAGTATGGGGGCTGGAAAATTCGGGGGAACCATCGGAATGATTCGCGCTAGCGCATCAGGGCCTCCTGTCGAGCAACCGATCACGACGCATTCGAAATGCATCGTTGCAATCTCGGAAGAGAGCTTGGTTGCTGGCCGTTGGGAGGCTGGCGCTGCGGCCGTTTTCGACGGAGTCCGCTGGACGTCGACGACATGGTCTTCGATCGAAGCCCGCGCGGCTTGCAATTACACGCGAAGGCCTTCGATCAATCGATCGCGATTGGCGACGGGATCCCTTCCCTGCGGCTTTAAAATAAAGTCAAACGCGCCCGACAGCAGCGCATCGGTTGTTTCCTGGGCACCCTCGTTGGTCAATCGGCTGACCATAATAATTTTGGACGGGATTCCTTCGGCCGTGAGCCTTCTCAGAACCTCGATGCCGTTGAGTTTGGGCATCTCGATGTCGAGCGTGATGACATCCGGCTTCAACAGCCGAGCTTGCTCGATCGCTTTCTCGCCGTCGTCGGCGAATCCAACCACGGTCCAACCATCGATTCCGCGAATCGCATTGGCGAGGTGGGTTCGAAAGAGAGCAGAATCGTCGACGAGAAGAACACGCAAATTCATGGATCGCGCATCATGCAGAAGTATGTTTCTGGACTTCGAGAAATTGCTTCAATTCCTCTGGATCAAACGGTTTTACGATGAAGTCGATCGCGCCCAATTCGATGCATCGCCTCAGCTTGTCCTTCTGGTTGACCGCGCTGACCATGACGACGCGCGCTGATGGCGAAACGGCCCGAATTGCCTCGAGGGCGGCCAAACCATCCACATCCGGCATGACCATATCCATCGTCACCAGATCCGGCTTGAGTTCCTGATACATATCCAACGCTTCCTGGCCATTGCAGGCTTGACCGACGACCTCCCATCCCGCCCGTTTGGCGACCTCGGAAATCTTCATCCGCATGATCAACGCATCATCGACGATTAATAGGCGATTCATGTTTTCTTCGCTCTCTGGGGGTCACAAATCCAACGTCGGTTGCCCGACCGCTTCGATCCGAAGGGTGCCGCTTGTCAAATCCATGGCGAGTCGGCGGCCATGCTTGCCTCCGCAATCCTTTCCGAGAACGGGGATGCCGATTTGGGTGAGGATCCGTTCGATCATCTCCGCGTTCAAATCTCCGATGGGGTTGGAAGAAAACGCGCTGAGCATTTTTGCTCCTCCCGCATACTTCGCAACCAACCGGCGTTGCTCTCCTCCGAGTCGGGTCAGATCCCGGATCAGTTCCGGAATCGCCGTATCAGCATATTTGCCGGGTTGATCGGGCCGACCGTTCGATTCGGGATGCACGACGTGGGCCATGCCACCCAGTTTGCGCAGCGGATCGTACAACGCGATCCCAACGCACGAACCGACCAAGGTCCGAAGGATCGCCGGAGATTTCGCGACGACCAGCTCGCCGATGCCGATCCGCAACTCCGTTTCTGGATCCGAACTTTCCGTCTCTTTTTTTGACTTGCTAATCGGAGCCATGGCCGCGCTCCGTGTGCCCGATCACTTCCAGTAGTTTCTGCCGCGACGATTCCTCGGGAATGATCAAGAATGTCCAGTGGACCGTTTGATTGCTGACGGCGAAACGGGTTTGAACATAGAACGCCTCGCAGCCTTGGGCGATCTGGTCCATGAACAAACTTTCGATAAGCGCTCCCGCGAAATCGCGACTGAATTCGGGTGGTGTCGGAAGAAGGCTGATGGATTCCGCGCTGCGATTGCTCAGATGCTCGGCGAGCCGATTCAGGTACGCGCTCCCTAGGATATTCATCGACTCCAAGGCAGCTGAGATCTCCACCTCGCCCCACGTACTGGATTCTCCCTGGGATCTGGAAAGAAGCAAATCGGCCAGCTTCAATCCGCTCTCGTCGTCGAACGCCAGGACCATTAAACCTCGCAGCGATCCATCGAGCCCCATCACGCACACGTCGATCGCCTGGTCGTCGTCCCCCAAGCAATGAATCGCTTCCTCCACCGAACACTGGACAATCTCATCGATATGCATGACTGCGGGAACACCGAGCCATCGCGCGAGCGCATCGGAACTTGCCTCTGCTGCCAGCCGCAATCCCTGATTGAGCCATGCCTCGGGCCCGTTCGTTGGATCGGTTGTCGGTTGCACGGCAGGTTCCTTTTGCACGGAAGAATGGATAATCGTTTCGACGACTCAGCGGCCGATCGTATCGGATGATGGATCCAAAATCACTAGGGGATCGAGCATCAAGCAAACTTCTCCATCTCCGGTGATACTCGCTCCGGAGAGGCCCTTCACCGGTCGAAAATTCTCCGACAGGGATTTGATCACAATATCCGATCTTCCCACCAACTCGTCGACCACCAGCCCGACGATCCGATTCCTCACCTCCAGAAGGATCACATTGCAATGGCTTGCGGCCGACCGATTTTCCTCCGCAACGCGATCGGATGCCTGTGGAGACCTCGTATTCCATGAGAGAACCTCGTCCAATCGACGCAGCGGCATCACGCGATTACGAACCTCGATCGCGTTGGAGTGCTGGACGCGGAACACCTGCTGGGGATGAATCGATACGATCTCCCGAACGTCATCCATCGGCACGGAGAACAGAGTGCCTCGCACCCGGACTACCAAGCTATGGATGATCGCAAGGGTCAGGGGCAATCGAATGGTAAAGATGGTTCCAGTTCCTTCGATCGAAGCGAGGGAAATGGTCCCGTTGAGTCGGGTGATCGCGTCGCGCACAATATCCATGCCAACGCCGCGCCCCGAAGTCTCCGTGATGCGGTCCGCCGTGCTGAATCCGGGCTCCCAGATGAAATCGAGGATCTCTGGCTCTGAGAGTTCGGCGATCTTTGAGTTCGGCACAAGACCGAGCCGCACTGCCTTGTCCCGGATCTTGTCGACCCGAATTCCTCCGCCATCATCGCTGATCCGAATAAAGACGTTGTTGCCGCGCTGCGAAGCTTCCATCGAGATCGTCCCCGTAGGTGGCTTGCCCGCAAGCCGTCGTTGTTCGGACGATTCGATCCCATGGTCGACGCAGTTTCGAACCAAGTGCAGCAGCGGTTCTCCCAACGCATCGATCATCTGCTTGTCGAGTTCGGTTTTCTCTCCGGAGATCTCGAGCTTGACTTGCTTGCCATGCTCCACGCTCAGATCCCGCACGACCCGCTTGAAACGATTGAATAGGGGTGAGACGGAAACCATTCTCGTCTTGAGAACGCAGCGCTGGAGATTTTTCGAGATGCGTCCTAATTGATCGACGGCGTCCTGGATCTCATCGAATCGCTGGCAACCCTCGTTCCAGTGGTCTCCTTGTTGTTCAAGCAAATCGAGTTCGTCGTCGATCCCTTCGAGGAACTGCCGCACCAACGACTCGGATTCCGCAGGGCTTGACGCCGATTTGCGAAATTCGTCGAGACGGAAGCGCAGTCGCTGCACGAGATCCCGCCCGTGGGAGGACGTAGACCGACTGGCGAAAATCGATTGAAGGGAATCCGAGATCTGCGAGAAGCGGGCGTCCGCAATCACCAGTTCCCCCGTCAAGTTCATCAATTGGTCCAGCCGCTAGGTCTCGACCCGAATGGTTTGATTACTGGACTCCTTGAGTCCGCGATCGCCAGGTGGCGCAGCATCCGCTCCCTCGCTCCCCGATGGAGTCGCCGGTGCCGCTGCCGTTGCCGGCGCCGGGGTCGCCACTTGGGCAGGTGCCGGCGTTGGGGGTGGCGTTACAGCCGAAGGGGTCTTGGTTGATGGTTTCCCTGAATCCGTGCGAGCTTGCGGAAAGGGGATCGCCTGGCCGCCCTGAATATCGATCGATTCGACCCCATCGACCTTGACGGTTCGGCGCACGTCCTCGATCGAATGGCTGGTGACCAGGGTCAACGAAAAAATGCGCAAGTCGTCGAAACTGCCTGCTTCATCGATCGGTGGATCACAATCGATCACTTCGCCGATTGAGGATAGTTTGTTGACAATCAAGCGTGCCTTGAGATCCGCCAGGGGGAGGCCGTCGCGAAATGTGACGACGAGTCGGACTCCTCCTGAGATGGAAAACGCCGGAATCGCACCGAGAGATTTGGCATCCGTTGGGCGGTTCTCTCGGCTCGAGGTCGGCGTTTGGTCGTTGAAATCGAGCCGTTTCCACGCCTCGATGAGATCCGTTGGAGCGCGATCGGGCCTCTCGCCTTGACGCAAACGAGTGACGAAATCGCGAAAGAAGTCGATGCTTCGCAGCATCAAGGTGGTCGCTTCTCGGTTGATGACTTTAACGCCGCTTCGATAGCTCTCGAATTGGTCCTCGAGTTGGTGGGCAAAATTCCCGGCCGCCTCGAATCCCATCATCCCACAGGAACCTTTGAGGGCATGCAGCATTCGAAATGCGCTGTGTAGCGCGGAGGTATTGGATGGATCCTTCTCAAGCACGAGGATGGCTTCCACGAGGTGGTCCAGTTCCTCCGTCGACTCATCGATGAAGACCTGAATGTATTCGGCCATATCGCCGAAATCACCGTTGTTCGAATTGTCACTCTGGGATGGTTGGGTCATGATGTCCGCACGGTAATCGCCGACGGGGCGAGGGGCTCAAGCAGAAGGAAGTTCCTTTTGGAATACGAATGGATGACAGCGTTTCAACATCGGCAACATGTCGAAGATCCCTTCCGAGGGGCCGATTACCAGGTAGCCGCCGGGACGAATGGCTTTGACGATTTGCTCGATAACCTTTTGTTTGCTTTCCCGATTGAAGTAAATGAGCACATTCCGGAGAAAGACGACGTCGAATCGATTGGCCGGCGGAGGCGCGATCAGGTTGTGCGACAGAAATTTCACGCGATCGCGAATTGAGGATTTGACCTGGAACGCGTCGGGACCTAACGATTCGAAGTAGCGTTTCTTTAATCCGTCCGGCAGATCCTTGATGGTAGCGAGACTGTAGGTTGCCGCTTTGGCGCGTTCGAGGACTTCCTGGCTAATGTCCGTTCCCAAGATTTCGAATTGCCAGACCGGGCTTTTTCGACGGGCTTCCTCCAGGCAGACCGCGATCGTGTAGACCTCCTCGCCCGTGCTGCATGCAGCAGACCAAACCCGGATGGTCTCTTCGTGCTCGCGCTTGCGAATGCGAGCGAGCATCTCGGTCACAAACTCCGTGGAGAGCCACTCAAAATGTTTTTCTGTTCGGAAGAAAGATGTTTCGTTGGTCGTGATCGCATCCAAAAATCCCGACAGCTCGGAAGCGCCGGCTCGGGATTTGAGGAAGTCAAAGTACGCTTGATATGTCTCGATGCCGGTCGCCCGCAGTCGGCGTTTCAAGCGATTGGTCAGGAGCGTCAGCTTGTTCTCGGCGATGCAGATCCCGCACAGATGCCAGATGAATTCTCGAAACCGTTCGAATTCTTCGTTGGACAGCTGACTATGTTCCATCGTATTGCGTCTCTCCGTCCCTGTGGATTGGACCGTTGTCGCGATCAGGTTGCTCACACCTTGAACTTCGCGACGAGTTCTTGGAGAAAGTTGGCCTGGGCACCGAGTTGCTCGGCGCTGGCGGCCATCTCCTCCGCCGCTGCTGCATTGGCTTCTGTTGTTTTGCCGACCATCCGAATCGCCGACTGAACTTCCTGGGCGCTTTCGGCTTGCGTGGACGTGGACTCGGCGATTCGAGAGATTCCCGAGGCGGTATTGCTGACGGAGTCTACGATCGAGGTGAGAGCCTTTCCAACTTCTTCGGACAACTGGGCACCCTCGGAGATTCTTCGCGTCGACTCCTTGATCAGTTGGGTGATCTCCTTGGCCGCCTGGCTAGCTCGTTCGGCGAGTTTGCGAACTTCGTCGGCAACCACGGCAAACCCCAGCCCGTGCTCTCCGGCCCGAGCCGCTTCGATTGCGGCGTTGAGGGCCAGCAGGTTGGTTTGACTGGCGATTTCGCTGATAACCTGGATGATATCGTTGATCTGATCGCTGGACTTCTGGATCAATCGCATGGAAGCGACGGCGGCTTGCACCGAGGCCCCGCCGTTCCGAGCCAGTTCCGCGCTGGCACTCGCCTGATTTTTGGCCTCCATCGCATTCTCTGAAATCACCTTGATGGAGTGGACGAGGTTCTCCACGCTGGCGGACATTTCTTCGACCGAGGCGGCTTGGGACTGGGCACCTTCGCTCAGGCTCTGAGAGCTTTCGGCGATCGCTCGCGAACCCTCATTCTGCTGGCATGCCGACTCTACGACCTGGGAGATCAGTTCCCGCAGATCGGCCGACATCTTGCGCAGGCAGGAGGAGAGGGTGCCCAAATCCCCTTCACCGAAATCTGCGACTTCTTGCGTCAAGTCACCATCGGCGATGGATTCGACAATCCCCACCAACTGGGTCACCTTCGCGCGCAGTTCTTGCGTCGCCTGGGCTTGCGCCTGTTGCAGTGCCGTCTCGCGCTCCTTTGATCGTTCGGCCTCGGTGATCAACTCCCAGTTGACCATGGTGCCTGAGTATTCTCCATGGGCATCGCGAAGCGCGACGACGTTCAAGTCCATCACCTCATCGCCGAGTCGAATTTTTGCGCGGTGGGGAAGGTTGGCGGGATTGGCCAGCATGCGTCGCTGGTGTTCGGGATTGCGATGGAAGATATCGATCGACCGGCCCATGATTTCTTCGACCTTGCAAGGGAGCAGATGCTCGATCGATCGAAGCGTGTCGCGCGATGCTCGGTTCATGTAGATGATGTTGAACTGACGATCCGCGACGATGACACGGACTACCGAATCCTCGAGCACCTTGCGAAAATCGATTCCTGCTGCGAGGTCGACCGGTGCATCGACCGCTGGTTTGTTTTGTGTTTTTCGCGATCGGTTCTGAACCATGAATAGGATCCTTAACTCTTTTCAACGAACGGAGAGTGCGCTTTTTGCTCGAGGTGCATTCTCGCAATCCTGTGCACCTCGTCCAGTTTCTCGGGATCGAGCAATTCATCGACGTCCAGCATGATGATGGGTGTTTGGCCCGTCTTGATGAAACCCGAAATGAATTTAGCTCCTTGAGTGTGGGCGACCTCGGTTGCCAACTCGATCGAGTCGCTCTGAACGCGGATGACTTTGGTCACCGCATCGACCAGGCAGCCGATCTTTTGCGAGCCGACATTCACGACAATGATCCGCCGCTCGTCGCTGGACTCGCCATCGGGAAAGTGGAACAGATTCCGAAGACCGATGATCGGGATAATCGTGCCGCGGAGGTTGCTGACTCCTTGGACGTACGTCGGAACTTGGGGCATCACCGTGATCTGACCGGGAATCCCGATTTCCTGAATCTTTTCTATCTGGAATGCATATTCCTGGTTTTCGAGCAAAAAACCGATGAATTGCGACGCTTTGCGGGCTTCGATGACGTTCGTTGATGGATCGCCACGCCCGGTCGATTTTTCGCTCATTGTTCCCTCCAGAATTCGCCCCCTTGGGACACGCTAGTTGCCTGGGAGAAGCGAGTCAAGCAATTACGGTCCGATGTCGTCGGGCTGTGGGCGTTAGGATAGGCACGACTCGAATAACAGGCGCAATCGAGCGCTGTCCAACGGCGTGTTTGCGAGCGCTAGCATCCCTCGAAACCATACCGTCCTTAGCCGTAATCGGTTCTCGGCTTCTTGGACGACCGCGGTAAGGCTGGGGTCTGACGAGAACTGCACCGCAAGCTTCGCTAGCAAGCTGGTTGCTCCCGCTCCGTGGCGAACAACGAGCCGGAGTTCTGGCCCAGCATGGGCGGTGAGCGTCGCCAGGCCAGCCACCGAATCGACCACCACATCCAGGATCTGCAATTCCCGGATCATCCCAGAGAGTTGTTCGGACAATTCCCCGGTTTCGGTCAGGACCACGAGGCGGGGCTGTGCCTCCAACCATCGATCGCCAGCTGCGAGCGACTCGCAAAAGAAGGGACTCGTTCCGTGGACCATGCGCAACAGATCCTCAGGCTTCGTCTTCTTCGGACTCAGGATCGCATTCCCCTTTGGCGACGCCTCGATCAATTCCTCAATCGATGAGTCGCTCGAATTCAGAATCACCGATACGGCTGCCATCGATGGGTCCTGTCGCAGGCGTCGGATAAAATCCAAGCCTGTTCCGTCGTTGAATTGCAGAGAAGTGATGACGGCCTGCGGTTTGGATTCCACGATCGACCGCATCCCCTCGTCCATCGACGAAGCGATCCGGACCGATCGGATCCCGTTCTTCCTGATCGAACCCGACAAAACCGTGGCTTGCATTTTGGAGGGCTCGACGACGAGCACCTCTGCGAGCGGCTCGGGGTCGATCGACGGCAGAAAGTCGTCGATCGATTCCGTGGACTGCTCCCTGGTCAGCAGGTTGCGAAGGGAAGCGGCCATGCTGGCGGCTGTCGGGAATCGGTCGTCTGGGGCCTTGGCCATGGCTTTGGCGATGATCTGATCGCATTCCACGGGAACGAGTGGGTTCCACCGGCTCGCTGGTCCCACCGGCTCGTTGATATGCGCGGTCATCATCTGCAAAATCCCTTTTGCTTCATGAAACGGGTATTTGCCCGTCAACAGGTAGAAGAGCGTGCCACCCAGACTGTAGAGATCTGCTCGCGCGTCGAGTTCCTTGCCTTGGAATTGCTCCGGGCTCATGTATTGCGGAGTCCCCAGAATGTTGTTGGCGTGGGTGATCGCCGCCTCAGAATCCTGCTCGACCGCAGCCGCTTTGCAAAGACCAAAGTCCACCACCTTGCAAAGGCCCTCGGAGGTGACCATCAGATTCTCCGGTTTCACATCCCGATGAATCAGGTTCGCCTGGTGCGCGGCATTCAAGCCTTCCGCTGCCTGCATAATCAATCGGCACGCTTCCTTCCAATCCAACGGACCATCTCGGCGAACTGTTTGGCTCAGGCTACCACCCGAGATCAACTCCATCACGATAAAGTACTGGTCGCTCCATCGGTCGATGTCATAGATCGCGACAACGTTGGGATGGGTCAGTTTTCCGATCGATCGAGCTTCTTGGATAAAGCGTTGAACCGCGAGGTCCGATCCCGATTGTTCGGACGAGAGCATCTTCAGCGCGATTTCGCGCTCGATCAACGGATCGAATGCGAGGTAGACGGTCCCCATACCGCCGCTCCCCAATTGGGAACGGACGACGTATTTCCCGATGTTGCTACCGGGGACGACCTGGGTCGTTTTCAAGGAACGAGCAGAAAGAACACGGGTGATATCCGGGCTGCTCTCTATGCTAGCAGAGCCATCCGCCGTCTCGGATCCGAAGTCTATCGTCTGCGCCTGCGCATCGTCGTTCGCCTGTTTGTTCTGTTCGGGTCCCGATGGCATCTTTGTTTTTCAATCCGTAGGTGGTCTCGAGAGACCATGAAAAACAATCCTCGCGTCTCCAGAGAGCAATCATCCAATCCTAGGTCAGAAGGAAATATGAGGAAACCCTCTTTTCTGCTATTTCAAGTTGCGAGTCCTCGAATTGGCAAGAAGACGGCTGTCGCACCAGGGGTTTTTACGCGGTTTTTCGCCGGGATAACAACGAAAATCGTCTAGGGAGCCCAGCACCGGGAATCTTCCACAAGACGTTTCGACGGTTCAACGGCCAATGATTAGCAAATCGCAATGGCCGACCTACACAACACTCGACGCGCATTTTTGGAAAACGAAGTCGATCGACGGTTTATGCCGTCCGGGCCTTGCCCGCAAGTACGGCTGTCTCCGTGCGAGACAGCAATACGGTGATCCCACCCAAGGCGACGACGGCCAACTGGCTTGCAACAAACATCGCCATGTTGCGAATCGAGTCGCCTGGGTCGCCGCCATAGGCATGGAGTCCGATACCGAGAATGTTGGTGCCGAACATCGACCATGCGGTGATAATATTGCCGACCACGGCCAGCATCCCGAAACCGAGTGCACCGACCAGTTTGTCCCACCGCGCGTGCAGCAGGAGAGCATTCCAAAGGACGATCATCAGCGCCCCGTTCTCCTTGGGATCCCAACCCCAGAAACGGCCCCAACTGTCGTCGCCCCAGAGACCACCCAGCACCGTGCCGACGAAGCTGAAGAAGATCCCAAAGCAGACGATGCCGTAGCAAATCCTAAACAGAACCTCGACCAACGAGGCAAGCGAGGCTCGTCGCTCTTGGGAGGCAATCCAACGCTGCGCAAACAGGATGCCTATGATAAAAATCCCAAGGAAGCCTGCCAGAAACGTAGCGCTGTACCCCAGCGTCACGCTGATCACATGCGTCGACAACCAGAATTGGGTGTCGAGAACCGCTTGCAGTACCGGCATCGAGTCGCCGATATCCAGTCCATAGGCGACTTGCAGCGACAGGAATCCCGCAATCGAGGCGATCAAAATGGAAATCGCGATCGGGAAAAGAATCTCAGCGACGACGCACGCCAAGACGATCGCCCAACCGATGAACACGGCCGCCGAGTAGAGGGTAACCACCGGAGGACGTTCCGAAATATAGATTCGACTAGCGATCGCGATGGTGTGAAGCACCAGGGTGATAACGCAGATCCAAAACGCGGCTTGACGGAAGTGTTCCTTCGCAACGGCAAGCCCCAGGAGTGTGATCAATCCGGCAAACAAATACAACATGTACGAGAGTCCGATCGGATCAAAGTACTCGTACCACGCTTCCATGCGCGTTTTCGGTAACCGAGCCAATGCGCTATAGCGTTCATCGAGCATTTTTTCGTAAGCGATGACCGCCTGGTTGATTTCTTTACTCTTGCCGCTCCCCTGTCGGATCAGTCGCGTCAATTCGCGAAATGCGGTGGTCGGATTGTCCACCTTCTTGGAATCGAAGTTCCGGACCATGTCATAGAAGGCGGGGACGTACGCATGCCAGCGCGGTGGCGGTAGTTTGGGATCGAGTTTCTCGGGAACCTCTCGCGGAGGAATGAATGCTGGCGGACTCTTTGATTCGAGCGATTTGACCAAAGGCTCCAGGGCCGCGATCGCCTGCGAGAGTCGTTCCGGGGATTCGGCCTTGCTCAGAATTTCATCGATCGGCTCATAGGCGTTCCAAAGATTGAAGAAGATGCCCAGCTTCAATTGCACATCCATGAACTTCTTCTCTTCAAACGTCCATTCCTCCTGTTTTTTGTCGAAGATAGCCTTCGTCTTTTCCTCCATCCCATCGAGGTTCTCGGTGATTTGCTTGACCGAGTAGCGATTGCTCTTGTGGCGATCGAGGTCCAGTTCGTCGAGTACGGATTGTGCATCGATGCGAATGAGGGGCGCCTCCATGACCCACGGTTCGTGCGCCATCACGCTCATCAGCCACTGTGCGGAGGAAATCTGTTCCCCCGTGGATTGGTTCCCTTCGTATTTGTGTCCTTGAGTGGAGAGGGCAAAGGGTTTGTTGGAAAGTGCCTTCAGCACCTGGGCTCCGACTCCGGAGAGGGGTTTCATGCGCCCCTCGTGCTGAACTGGCAGCGTGCCGATGCGGTACCAATCGATCTTGTCGCTGCTGGACGATGGAGGGGACGCTCGCATCGCAAGCCATCCGCCGATCCCGAGGACGGGCAGCAGTAGCGAAACGAGCAACCAACGTTGCCGAACCGGTTTCTTGAACGCGTTGCGATCGTAGCGAGATGCGAATCGGGTGAGAGTGATGCTGAAGTGGGCCAGCATCCCGAGGCCGACCAATACGCACGACACATAGGGAATCAACCAACCCGCATTGGTGACGACCTGCAAGACCGTTTGCTCGACGCCCATCGGCGATTTCTCCGCAGGGGTGTAGCTGGACTGGTAAAATGTCTCCCCGCGAAATCGCATGGGGCTGTTCATCCATATCCGACCTTCCTGGAGTGTGGTGCCGTCGTCATCCGTGATACGGACGTAAGAGGAATAGTCCTTGGGGATGGCAGTCCCGGTGTACTGCTCGAGAACTACATCCTTGAGTTCGAATGAAAAAGGCTTCAGGTTGCGGCGACAGCGAAGGGCGAGTTCAAAGCTGCGGCCATCGGACTCGACTTGGTTCAGAATCGGGACCGGGCGAATCATCGGATCGTTCATGAACTGGGTGACCGCGAACCGACCGAGTTCCTTCGATGTTTTCTTTTCGCGGATCGACAAATAAGCGGAAGCGATATTCATCTCGCTCTTGGCGCCGCCGCTCTTCTCGGTCTCCGTCAACGCCATCTCCGGAGGCAATCCGATCAGGTCGGCGGCTTCCTCGCGAAGCTTTGGATCCGATCGGCGAGGGACGAAATCGGAGTTGACCATGTAACGATCGACCCGAATCTCAAAAGGCAGCGACTTGTCCGTCAAATAGGTCCCTTTGCTCAGGGAAGCCTCGAGAAGAGGATGATCGAACGCGACGACGCGATTCTTGTCCGGCATCGTCGTATCGATAACCGCCAACTCCACAATGTCGATTTGGACCGCCGCCGAGGTGCGTTGGCCTTCGAACAGCGCGATGCGTTCCTCGCGTTGCTGATCGCCGAACACGAATTGCCCCACCATGATCAAGGCGATCCCCAAGTGGATCAGTACGTTGCCGCCACGATGCCCGAACAACAAAATCAATCCCGCTAGCAGCACACCGCTAACGAGAGCACTTTTCGCCAATTGCCAGACGATGCGCAATCCCGGGTCCGGGATCCGGTACGCATCACCCGTAAAAGCCAACAGCAACCCGACTGCCAGAAAGATCGCAAAGAACACCCACAAGACGGTTCGAAGGATCGAACGCTTCGGCGGAATCCAGATGCTCCACGCCCCCAATCCGAGAATCAACCCCCAAAGCGCGGCGATGCAACCGTTCCAGATCGCGCTGTAACTGAAGGGGGGCTCCCCCTGCAATCCGTCACCCAAGTGGGCACCCATCACGATCAAGGCGATGAGCCCAAAGCCGACGAGCGTCAGGGCCAACCCCGCAACGAATTGCTTCCCCTTGGCCACCATCGGGAATCGAGTCACCTTGGCCGCGATCAGATTGATCAGCAGTATCCAACCGACCATCGCCCCCCCCGGGATCGCGAACGCATACGGAATCGGATTCGCATGCGGCCAGATCGTCTGGGGCATAAAGACATCGAAGGGGACGATCGCGATCCAACTGTTGAAGTACGCCTTCTTCACGTCGACGATCGTCTCCGTATCCTGCGCGAGAGTTCCCACAAACAGGATAAAGACCCCGAGCGCGAACATCACGCAGGTGATCTTGAGCGACCCGGCGAGCTTCAAGGCTTTCCACAATAGGCTATCGATTCCGAGGTTCGACGTCGCAGTGGATCGCCCGACCGATGTGTTGTATTGAGAGGCAGTGGCCATGGCAATCTATTGGAGTTGAAGGGATTGAACGAATTGCATGAGATTGTCTCGCTGGGCATCGACCAGTTTGGCGGGGCCGCGAAGCTTGACAAAAACACGGAGCTCCTCGCGCCCGCTGGGAACGGACGCAACGAGTAACATCGGTGCATCGACTTGTTCTGAATCGCGAATTGTGTAGAGGGCTCCTTCTCCGAGAGCGGCAGAGATTTTTTCGGCTTTGGCAACGGTGGACTCTGCCATGGCCTTGACCTTCTCCGGATCGCTCTCGCGAGAGATCTGTTGGTACCACATCATCGTATTCCCCATCGGGTTCTCGAGAGCCATGCTGACGGTGACCTCACCGTCGCCGTCCGGCGATGCGATGGCAAACGTTGCCAGGCGGAATGGAGTTCCCGGTGCCGTCTCCCATCCTTCGGGGAGTTGGTATTTCAGTTCCGGTTTCTTGGGCTCATCTTTCTGGGAACTGGACGGGACGGTCGAGGAAGGTGGCCTCTCCGAAGTTGTCGAGGCCGAAGGGCCGCCCATCGCGCCCGAACCATTTCCCGCGGCATCAAAGATGTAACCGGGAAGGAGACTATCGGGACGTTTTACCGAGATCAATTCATCGTTGAGAGTGGCCTCAGTAATGTCGGGCAACTTCAACTGGCCCCGCCAGCGGTTGATGTTGCTCAGGAGATAACCCTGCCATTGATCCGCGCTCGGCATCGCGAGGACCGTGACGGTGAATTTGACGCTGCCGGTTGCTGCCGGGGAGACGAACTCGGCCATGGCGATATCGTTGCGCGGGTTCATGACCCAACCGTCCGGGAGTTTCATCTTCGGCTTGCCGGTCGCGGGATCGATCGCGAACTCCGTGACGATGGAATGGAAGTCGGAGAGCAGAGGTTGAATTCGCTCAGGGCTGTCGGTGGCCTTGAGGAAGAAGCAACCGGATTCCAGGGGTACCACCGCTCCGAGTATTCGGCGAGGTCCTGAGGCAGGTGTCGACGGCATTCCCCGGACCGAACCAGTTTGGGCAGTTCCGTTCTCACGAGCCGATTTCGGGCCAGCGACAAAGACCGTGTCGGCTTTGGGGGCTTCATAGACCCGAACCTCGACCGCTGGCTCGCACCCCATGGCCAGCAAAACCGTGCCCAGGGCCGCACCCAGAAGCCATCGACCTTGTGATTCGGGCGGGAGGCGAAGCCCCAAGGAGAGTGGGAAGGCAGGGATTTGGGAGACAATTCGTGGCAAGGTAGCGGGACCGCAATATTCGGGAAAGGGTGGGCGGAAGACTTAGTTATCGCTCAAAGTCCAAGCAAGGGAAAGCTTTACGTTCGAAAACAGGTCGAGAAATGACGTGGGTGGGGTCGGAACACCACGGAACCGACGGGCGGGGAACACCAGGAAACAAGCGATGGGCGAGTCCCCGAAAGTACTCCCGCTGCTTTGAAATCCAATTCACAACCCAAAAACATTATATCCAGCCCCGTCCGATGTGGGATGCGGCATTGAGCGCACGGACCGGTAGCTAAAGCCACGGCAATCATTCTGTCGGCCCGGCGGGTTGCGGCGGTTTGGCCTGCGTTGCGAGCGAGACGAGGATGATTGCGGCAAAGCTGAGCGGGATGGTCACCAAACCAGGTTGGCTGAACGGTACCCAAGCTCGCGCGGGATCGAGACCGTACATGGTCTTGAACATTTCCGGGCATACGGCAATCCAAGCCACCGACGTGATCGTACCGATCAGCACCCCGGCGATGATTCCCTGTTTGGTCGTTCCCTTCCAAAACAGAAGCATCAGCAAGGCGGGGAGATTGGCCGAGGCGGCGATTGCAAATGCCCAACCGACCAAGTACGAGACGTTCATCCCTTCGAATGCTAAGCCAGCTAGAATCGCAAGCCCACCGATCACGATCGAGGCGATCTTGGCCACGCGAATCAATTGGCTGTCGTTGAGTTGGAATTTCAACATTCCCGCAACGAAATCGTGGGCGACACTTCCGCCGGCAGCGACGATCAAGCCGCTGACGGTTCCCAGTACGGTGGTGAACGCGATCGCGGATACCGCTGCAAACAGCAACTCCGAAAAACTCTTAGCCAACAGCGGCGCGGCCATGTTGGAATCGCTTGGATCCAAGGCACCGCTGACCATAGCTCCAAATCCGATATAGAGGGTCAGCAGGTAAAAGAAGCCGATCGCGCCGATGCCGACGATGGTACTCTTCCTAGCCGAGGCTTGATCGCGCACGGTGTAGTAGCGAATCAGGATATGCGGCAACGAGGCGGTCCCGGCGAATAGGGCTAACATCAACGACACGAAATCGAGTTTGGGATAGACCTCGGCGCGTCGGATTCCCTGAAACGTCGGGTGATTCCCGGGGGCCATCATGGCATTCCCCTCCACCACGCGCGGCGCGTACTCGATGACCGGGCGTCCCTCCTCAGTCGATTTCTTCGGCGGGGAGGACAACTCGATTCGGCTTCGGGAGATCGCTCGCAAGTAGTCCAGTGGTCCGAGGGGTCCTGTCCTTGTCTGGCCATCGTTCATCTCCAACACGCGGCCCACGGGGGCGACGTTGCGCTGGCCATCTCCCAACCCCAGACGCACCCCATCCACGTAGCGTTTTCCATCGGCATCGACGGTAATCCGCTGGGGTGCGTTCCGTCCCTCGCCAGGTTGCACCTCGACTCCGCGCATCAAGACCAAAATGGTAAGCAGCAAGGAAAATAGAACCAGCAATCCCCCTTTGAGGAATTGCACGTAGGTCGTGCTGACCATGCCTGCCGTGACGACGATGATCACCACGACAGTACCGACCAAGGCCACCCCTTGCCAATAGGCGAGCCCCAGCAAGGGCTTGACCAAGGCACCGGCGCCGACCATTTGCGGGACGAGGTAAACGAGGCTGACCACCAAGGTGCTGAATCCCGCGGCCGTTCGAATTCCGTCCGACTGGAACTTGCTAGCCAGCGCGTCGGCGAACGTGTACTTGCCGAGTCGCTTGAGCGGTTCGGCGATGACCAGAAGCGCCACCAGCCAGCCTGCGAGATAGCCGATGGAATACAGGAATCCATCGAAGCCGTAGAACGCGATCATGCCGCAGATGCCGAGGAACGATGCGGCGGACAGATAATCGCCCGCGAAGGCGATACCGTTGACGAACCAATGGATCGAGCCTCCCGCAGCGAAATACCCATGACTCGACCGCGCCCGCGATCCGAGATAGAAACTCAGCCCGACAGTACCCGCCACCATGAGAAGAAAAACGGCGATCGCTATGCTGCTCGTCTCGTAGACCATCGCTGCCTCACTTTGCCTGACGGTTCATGAAGCCATAGACGCATGCGACTGCGATCGACATTCCGATCAAGCCGAACCCATAGGCGACCGTAAGAGGAATGCCTGCGATCCGTGTCTCCGATATCCATGTGTAGGCGAAGGTGCATAAACCGATAAAGCCGCCGTATGCGATGGTGAAGAGCGTCAATAAGATCAGCCCGACCCGCTGTCGGCGCTGAATGACGGACTCGGGTTCGTGATCGACTTGGTTAACACCCGTGTGCATGGAATTTCAATCAAGGAGATGGGGATGTCGTGCCGCGAGTCGCTCAGCGACCCCGGGAATCACCGCTGCGGCATTGGCATGGTACACCTTTTTCAGGATCTCTGGTGGTAAGCCGAGCGCATAAATGCGCCAGTCTCCCTGCGGGGGCGGAGATTTTTCGGAGTACAGAAAATACTCGTCGCGCGTTTCGAGGAATCGCCAGTAGATGCGCAACCGCTCCTCGGGGAACGGTCCGTCGGTCCCGAGGAGGATCCGATCCTGATACCGCTCAAAAAACGCCTGTGACGAGTAGGGTTGTCTCCCTAACTCGTTCAAGCGCGAGGAAAATTCAACGTAGAGGTTGGGGTAGGTATCCATCCATCCCGATAACTCCTGAAGATCCTCCGCATCATTGCCGAAATGGGCTGCGATGAAAGTGGTCTTGGGATGGCGAGCGATGACTCGGTTGCGAGCGGCGTGCAAGGACTCTCGGGACGGATACTCCGGGCCGGCAAACGACCATTCCGGATGCGCAGCGAGTTCGCCAGCTCGCTCGTTATCCTGATCCGCAGGGCGAAAAAAAGCGCTCGGGTCGGCGGTGTGCATGATCACCGGCAATCGGTTGCGGGCACAGCATTCCCAGATCGGATCCCATCGCGGGTCGTCGATGGCGATCAGGCTACCGTCCGCATTGCGATAACGCAGCCCGAAATCCTTGAAGAACTTCAGGCCACTGACGCGACGCTGATCCGCCGCGGCCTGAAGCCGTTCGCACATGTCTCGGACGAATCGACTGTCGTTGCATGCGAGGGTTCCAGGCCGGTCCAAACTGCCGCTGCCGATAAAGTCGAGATTGGCAAAGACAACGAAGCGATCCCGATAGCGAGCCCACAGGAAATCGAGGTGCTCATCGAGTTTGCCCGGGATCTGTCCGTCGAGCGACACGCAGACTTCGATTCCATTGCGATCCATCCACTGGACGTAGCGGTCCAAGAGTTCGGCATCATGCCTTCCCTTGATCCAGAAATGGGTATGGACATCCACCACCGGAAACGACGCTTTGTCGATCGCGGTTTGCGGCAATCGGACGCTCGGCGTCTTCTCCGCCGATGGCTTGGGGATCATCTCCTGCGCTTCGCCCCACGGTGACGATACGACGCAAGCAAGAACAACCCAAGTCGCTCGCATGCACGAGTCACGATTCGATGGCATCATGTTGGTCTCCACTCCGAGAGCAGCGATGGCAAACCTTCTCGAAAACTCGGGTATGCAAATCGGATCGCCATTTCGGTCAGCAGTTTGTCAGGGCGGACCCGTTTGTTTCCTTCGCTCCGCGTTTGCCGCTCGGCATTGGCATCGAAAACAGGATCAGGCCAGCTCATCCACTTCGAAATCGTTTCGTAATATTCCCGCCGCGTTGGGCTATGACCGTCGCTGACACAGTAAAGCGGGCTGGTTTCTCTCGCATCGGCGACCACTTCAATCGCACGGACCAGATCCTCGACATGGATCAGATTGAGATAACTATCTGGGTCGACGCGCAAGGTGAGCCCGTCGCGAAGAGCTTCCCACCTGGGGAGTCGTCCCGGACCATAGATACCCGACGGGCGCAGAACAACTTGGTGCGCCGAAGTTAGATTGGACTCGATCCATCGCTCGCCGGCCAACGCCGCGATGGAGCCAGGGCGATTGGGGCCGACCGGAGAAACCTCATCCACCCATGAGCCATCCAGGACCGGAGCGAACACTCCGGTCGTCGAAAGATAAATCCATCGAGCTTCGGGCGAACTGGCCGCGACGGCAACCTGCAATCGATCCAGCCCCCGCGTATGCGTCGACTCGGCCGGAACACCTTCCACCGGGGCGTGAGAAACCGCGATAAGAATGCTATCGAAGCAAGGGAGGTCTCTCGGCAGGTCGGATGCGGGATCGAGCCAGTTCCAAATCAGAGGCTCCCATCCCCGTTGATCGAAGGTCGCAGCGCGGGAGGGGGACCGGGTGCTCGCCACGACCCGATCCCCCCGGTTTTGCCAGCGATCGGCGATCCGCTCCCCAACGTATCCGCAGCCGACGATCAAACGTGTCTTGTGCATGAACTAGCCCGATCAATCGATACCAACGGAACAATCTTCAGAAATTTGCCGAATCCCACAGGTTGTTTCTCAAGTTCCATTGGACTGGAGGGTTTCATTTCGCGCACGTTTAGCGAATAATCGATTCCATCATAACGACTGTTGTCGGAGGGATGGATGGATATCGACTGTGGAAAAACGATTCGGCGTGTTGGGCGTGCGGCCTTGGGTTGCTCTCTGGCGATGCTTGCTTTTCCATGGCCTGCCTGGGCCCAAGATGTCGCACCCATCACTCCATCGGCCCCCTCGGAGGCCGGGGAAGTCCGGTCCGCGAGAAAGATTCCCATGGTCGATGTGGAATCGAGCGGCGGGATGGCCAGCGGAGTTACTTTCGTCTCGGTCGAGCCCGGTATCGATCGGCTTCTTCAAGGAGCGGAACCCCGAGATCTCGCCGAACTGAAAGCACTTCAGAAACAGCAATCGAAGGTTGCGGAACGGATCGATCAAGTCACGGTCAACCTGCAGCATGGAAACACTCAGGGAAGCGGCGTGCTGATTCATCCTGACGGATACATTCTCACTGCAGCCCACGTTGCAGGTCGTCCCAAGCAGACGATATGGATTCTCCTCCACGATGGACGTCGCGTGGAAGGAATCAGCATGGGTGTCAATCGCGACAACGATGCAGGATTGGTTCGCATCCTCCAGCCGCGAGATGAAAAGGGCCAGCCCTGGCCTCATGCCACGCTTCCGACGGCGGACGAGCAGCCGCGCGTGGGGCAATGGTGCATCGCGGGTGGTCATCCCGGCGGTTGGGTGCAGGATCGACCCTCGGTCATCCGTGTAGGTCGCGTCTTGCGAATCATCGATTCGACCATCGTGACCGATTGCTCTTTGATCGGTGGCGACAGCGGAGGCCCGCTCTTCGATTTGCAAGGCAAATTGATCGGGATCCACAGCCGCATCGGCGTCGATGTCGATGACAATATGCATGTCCCGATGCGAGTCTTTATCGAGTCCTGGGATCGGCTGGCCAACAACGAAGCCTGGGGTACTCTCCCTGGATTCAAGCCTGTGATTGGAGTGACCGCTGCTCGCAACTCCGACACCACGGTGGAATGTGTCATCGGCAGTGTCTCACCCAATGGTCCCGCCGCGCAAGCAGGGATTCAAACCGGTGATCGCATCACTCGATTCAACGGCAACCCCATCGACAGCTTCGATCGTCTCAAGGAGGAAGTCGACGCGACGGTGCCTGGCGAGAGAGTCTCGGTGGAAATCGAACGCGGCGGTCAACGCAAGATGCTTCGTTTGGTGGTCGGTGTCCTCGATCCCCCATGACAGGGATCAAAAAGATTCGCTTCCTCACGCCAACTCGTTTATACTGGGGTTTCCCAGTACATGCTCCGTCTTTGCTGATCAATCACCCGAAGTACAGAGAACCTATCTCATGCGCCACGGATTGTCGAAGCTGGCTTGGTTCGGTGCCGTTGCGATGGCCGCCGTTTTCGCGGGTTGGACCCATCGGGATTCCCTGAGCCAATTCGATCTTCCCGCGAGCGGGAGCGATCGAGAATCCACCCCATCGATTCTGGTTCAGGAAGGGGGCGGGCTTCTGACTCGCGGTGGTCGTTCGGCGGGCTCTCGATCCAATCAACGGAACCACTACGCAACGCTGCGAGCCTATCGCGAAGCCATCGGCGAACAATGGAAGGCCACCGTGCAGATCCTCGATGCGGAACGACAATTGGCCCTTGGAACGATCGTCCGATCGGATGGTTGGATCACCACCAAATCGACCGAGGTACCGGATACCCCAGTGGATGTCCGACTTCACGATGGAACTCGAGCCTCGGGCAAAGTCCGGGTCCGCAGACCAGACCTCGATTTGGCGCTGGTCAAGATTGAGCGCAGCGATTTACCCGCCATCCGATGGAACATCGATGCCGAGGTCCCGCTCGGCGGATGGCTCGCGAGCGCCGATGCCCGTTCTCTGCCCCTGGCCCTCGGAGTGGTCAGCGTCCGCAATCGTACGATCCAGCAAGAAGGTGCGGTGCTCGGCATCCAGCTCTCGACCCGTCACGACGCTCCCTTTGTCGCAAGCGTGGTTACCGGAAGCGGTGCGGATAACGCTGGTATCCGCGAAGGGGATATCATCAAGGAACTCGACGGCAAACCGATGGAGACACAGCGTCAAGCGCTCGACTATCTGAGGAGCGTTTCGGCCGGAGAACGAATTCGCATCGTGGTGGAACGCAATGGCAACGATGTTGCGATGCAAGCGCAAATGATGGATCTGTCCCGTGCGTTGTTGGATCCGACCGAGATGGAAGTCAATGGCCGCGTCAGCGCTCGATCCACCGGGTTCCGCGATGTGATTCAGCATGACACGGTCCTGGCTCCCTGCGACTGCGGCGGCCCCTTGATCGACGTCGATGGCAACGCGGTGGGCATCAATATCGCGAGGGCCGGGAGAGTTTGCTCCTACGCATTGCCCGCCCGCGTCGTCGCCTCTTCCGTGGAGGAGATGCTCGTTTCCGCAGCCAAGACATCGGAGATCGGGAGCAACCTGGATTTGGTCAAGCAAGAAGACGGGACCACGGTCCAGGTCTTCAAGCCATCGACTGACAACCGCTGACATTTGCGGATCTTACAGTCCATACCGCTTCATCTTCTGCCGCAGCGTGGTCCGGTGGATTCCCAACCGTGAAGCGACTGCCGCGCGGTTCCCACCGCACTCCTCCAGCATGGCTTGAATCAGCGCTCGTTCGGCAACCTCCAAGAATTGATCGTGCAAGAAGCCGGAGGTCTCGTCGCTGGACTCACTCTCGTGCCGATCTCGTTCGCAGTGCGCTTCGAGCCACGCTCGCGTCGCTTGAGCCAGGACGTCGTCGGGAGATCCCGCGGAGACAGGTTTTCCCGTTGCCGGCTCAACGGCCGGCAAGTCTTCCGGTTCAATCACGTTGCCGCGAGCGTGTACCGCAGCATACTGGACCGCCTGCTTCAATTGGCGTACGTTTCCAGGCCACGGGAGCGTGGACAACCGATCGAGCGATTTTTCGGAGAACTGCTTTCGCGATTCGGGTGACGCCATCGCCAGGAATCCTTTCGCTAGCCCACGGATGTCTTCCCGTCTTTCCCGCAACGGAGGTAACGCGATATGGATGACACGCATTTGCGTTGCTAATGGCTCATAGAGCAGTCCATCGTTGCGGGCTCCTTCCAGATCAAACGAGCTCGTTAGGAGAAGACGTGCTCGCAAGGGATCGGATTCCGCCGACGCGATGGCTTGAAACGAGCTGGTTTCGATCGCTGCGAGCAGTTTGGCTTGCGCGGCAATCGACAGATTTACGACTTCGTCGATGACCATCGTGCCGCGCCCCGCGAGAAGCATCAACCCTGGCTGCTTGTTCGGGCCAGTGTGGCTTCCGGAAACGGCCGAAGGCAAACAGGTACCGAACAACTCCGCGTCGGATTCGGCGGAATGTTCCTGGTCAGGACGGAAGAAGACCAGCGGATCGGCAGCTCGATCGCTGAAGCGATGAATCATCCGGGCGACGAGGCTCTTGCCTGTCCCAGTTTCGCCGTCGATCAGAACCGGCGCGTCGGATTGGGCCGCAATCGCGATTCGCTTGTAAACTCCCTGCATGGCCTGGGAATCGCCGAGCATGGTGTCGTGCGTGAATCGGATCGCTGACTCGGTCGGAGATGGCTTGATGGCCCCGACGTTTTGCGAAGCCCGCTCGACCACGTTCAAGACCGTCGCCAGGTCGAATGGTTTGGTCAAATACTCGAAGGCTTGACCGCGAACCGCATCGACCGCGACTTTCAAGTCGCCGAAAGCAGTCATCACGATCACGGCCGGTCTGGTCGGCAACTCCCGAAGGACATCGAGCACTTCCAAGCCGCTCTTGCCGGGCAATCGGACATCCAGGAGCGCAATATCGGGATACGCAGCCCGGCTTTGGATGCGATCCAAACATTCCTCGGCGGACGCAAAGATGTCGGTAGCGAACCCGTTGCGTTCGAGCTCCTTCTTCAGGGCCCAGCAGATCGTCGGCTCGTCATCGATGATCCAGACGCGATGAGTCATCCTGGGTTGGCCTTTTCCGTACAAGGAATCGTCAATTCAAAAATCGTATAGGGTTCCTTGCGGCGCCAGGCGAGTGATCCACGACAACGGTTTGCCACCCTGGCCGCCATCGCCAATCCGAGACCGATCCCCTCTTTTTTCGTCGTGACAAACGGTTCCATGATCGCGTTGGCCAACGAGGGATCTGGCCCGGGCCCATTATCGGCAATTCGCCAACAGACGCTATGGCTGGATGGCTCCGTGCTCATTTGGCACCGCACCTCGCCTCCTCGCCCGGTTGCTTCGATCGCGTTCATCACGAGATTCACGATCGCTCCAACGACGGCGGAACCTTGAGGGATCCAAAGACCACCATCGCAACCTCCGCTCTCCCACAACAAGGAAACCTCTCGATGTTGGGCATACATCGCTACGCAATCCCTGACCGCTTCCTGGATCGCCAGAGCTGGCATCTCCGGCTCATCAACCAATTCAATGTTCGGATCCGATGCCAAAAGCCGTCGCACGGCGTCGGCCGCGGATTTGAGTTGGTTTTCGGCCATCGTCAATTCCTTCGCAGGTTCACCCGGTTGGGAGCGACGGAACGATTGGATCAACAAGGAAGCGCCCGTGAGGGAATTGCGCAATTGATGCGCCATGCCTCCAGCGATCATGCTGATCAACCGCGATCTTTCCGTGCGAGCGATCCAATCCTGTGCGGTCGCGAGTTGCGAACTCATGGAATTGATGGATATCGACAATCGACGGATAGCATCGTCAGGCCCACTCGGCTCGACGACGTCGAAACTGCCGCTCGCGATGCGGACCACTTGCGACTCCAAGTCTTCGATCCTCCGGACGATGCGCGAGCCGACCGCCGTGGTAACCAGGATCATGGCGAGGATGGAGATCAGGCCGCTGGCGATGGGGGCCCAGACCGGCCCAAACAGAAAGCGAGTGTCGCGAGGTTGCGGTACGAACAGAACCAATGCTTTCACCTCCACATCGCGAAAACTGCGCGACGCGTCGTAGGTCCGATAGTGAACCACACGATCTCCCAAGGTCAGTTTGCCAGATGGCTCCGACACCATTCTCTCCGCGCTGGACAAATCACGAAAATCGTTCGGATAGAGGGTCGATACCGAAACGCCCTCGTGGGGGATCACGACGACATCGACCCCGGAGTAGTTTCGGATCTGCTCGAGCACCCGCTCGGTAAGTGGAAAGGAGGCGACGCGCAATTGCTCATAGACCGAATCCATTTTCTCGGCAGCCCAGCGCTGCTCGGAATCCCGGACGGCCCACCAGGTGATGCCTGAAACGGCCAGAGCCACCAAGAGAATCGTAGCGCCAATCGGAACAATCAACTGGCGACGCAAAGACCATGTCTCGCGACCATCAAAAACCTTTTGAAATCGAGCGTCATTAGTGCTCGAGGCTGACAATTTCAGATCCTGCGCGCGTCGAGAAGGCTCGCCAGATATCCCGTTCAATGTTGTTGGAGAATGCTCGGACACTGCCATCGCAAAGACCGGATTGCACTAAGCCGACATGGTAGGAACGGGACAAGATGAACGCGTAGGTGGGTGGACCCATGCGTCCATCCCGGCCTTCGATAGAGGAATTGTAATCGACGTCGGTCATTTTGCCGTTGACATTCACCAACACGCGAGAGTTTGGGGAAAATGTCGCAGTGAAACCGGTGTGATGAACCCGACCATCGGGCCATTCGGTGTGACCTGTTTCGCGGTATTGGGTGCCGGTAGTCGCGATTGCCGAAGCTTCTTCGAGTGTGCTCGGAGTAGTGGCCGAGGGAGGGCCTCCGTTGCGGTAATAAGGTTGCCAAGCCTTTACTTCGGAAGCCAAAAGCGTGTTGCTGGACCCATCCGTGATGGATGCAAGCTTTAAAAAACTGTTTGGGAAAAAAACACCCTCACCGCCGCGGAGCGATGCGGGTTCGAATACAAACCACGGTCCATAATTGAAACCGTAGTTCGTGGCGAACAATCGAGGTCGTCCCGTCCCGGTGACCCTAACCTCGCTCGCCCTCGGATCGCTCGGGCATTGATAGGCAGGAATCGCCAGATTATCGATCGCCATCTGAAAATCCCAAGCAGTCGACAGATCGATGCGATTGTAAAGCGATGCAGCCTCCAGTTGGGGAAGGATCCTACCGTGGACACCCCAACTTCCGTTATAGACCAGAGTTGGATTGTTGTAATCGATCACCACCGACGGAGGCAATTGTTTGCATGCGCTTTCGTAGTTGGCAATCGCGAGTCCAATTTGTCGTAGGTTATTCGAGCAGGACATGCGTCGGGCCGCCTCTCGGGCCGCTTGTACCGCCGGAAGAAGCAAGCCGATGAGCACGCCGATAATGGCGATGACGACGAGTAGTTCAACCAATGTGAAGCCGGATTGAAAGTCACGTCGAGTCATTGCTGGATTGCACAAGGAGTGGGACTGAACTGGTTTAGAAAGTCGCAAGAGGCGAGATCGAAAATTGTTGTCATAATGCACGTAATCGATAGATCCCGAACGTAAATTTCGTATGAACCTTCCTCGCAGATACCACATGTCGTCTACCTACCCTTGGCGGTAGGACGCACAGGTCGCAAGACCACTTGGCGAATGTCGACGACGGCCGCGGCTTTCTTGGTTCGAGGGCGGACCTCCAATCGTGCCCGGCCCCGCTTGGCATTCACGATTCCCAGGTCCTCGATAACGATGTTTTGGAAATGCCCCGTCTCGCGCACTGTCCAAGGGACCCGCTGGATTGTGCCATCGGCAAAGGTGACGGCGATCTCGACTTCGGAACCTCCGTTGCCGCTCCCGCATCCGCAGTGCACCTCCAACTCGGCAGGGCCATCGATGCCGCAATCGAATTCCCATTCCGCCCAATCCGCAACCTCCGTCCAGTAGCCGAGGACGTTCTTGTACGTCTCCGGCTCGTATCGCAAACGAGTTCCATGAGGGACCGCCTGAGACGCTTCGAGCCAAACGGCACCTTCGCGCAGCTTGAGTCTGGGTTGCTGACCCGCGATCGCTTGATTCATGGCCTCGCGCCAAGGTGCCCATGCCTCGCCGATGTCGACGGCCCGCTCGGATTGCCCTCGCAGTCGCGAGGAATCGCGATCGATGTAGATGGCTCGATGCAGTTCGGTGTTGCACTCTGGGTTTGGCTGGCATTCCTGCGCCGCGATCGATTGCTTCCATGCCTCGAGCGATCGCTTCAACTCCTGAGTGAGGTCCGCATGACTCGACGAGACGTCGACGGACTCGGACAGATCGTTCTCCAAATCGAACAACTCGATCCGGTCGGCGTCGTAATCATGCACCAATTTCCAACGACCCCGTCGAAGGGCGCCGCTGGGCTTGCTTCCCTGGTTGGTGTAGTGCGGCAGGTGCCAATAGAATGTTCGTTCGTCTGGATTGGAGGGCGTACCTTCCAAGATCGGCAAGATGTTCAGGCCGTCCAACGGACCCACCGCTCTCGATGGCTCGACGCCGATCGCGGTCAAGATGGTCGGCAGCAAATCCATCAGACAGACCGGTGTCTCAATCACTCGGTTGGGTGAGATTTTCCCAGCCCACCGCATCAGGAGCGGAACACGCAATCCCCCTTCGTACAAATAGCCTTTGCCCGCCCGATAGGGACCGTTGTGGGTTACCGGTTGGCGATAACCTTCGGGCACGTGCAGCCCGCCGTTGTCGCTGGTGAAGATGATCCAGGTGTTCGCGAGTTCTGGCGATTCATCGATCGCTTGGACCAATCGACCGATCGATGCATCGAGCGATGCGATCGAGGATGCATAGAGTGGATTCCATGCATGCGCGTTGTCAGCGACCTTCGACTCCAATTCCTGCAGCATGATGTGGGGGGAATGGTGGGGGATATAACACAAGCAAGGTTTCCCCCCCGACGCCTTCAAAAACTCGATCGCTTTGTCGGTGATCCAATTCTCGTTCTTGCCACCCGCCTTGGCCGGATCTCCGTTCCCCGGTGGTTCGAAGACCACATCAAAGCCCTGCGCCTTGGGAGACGATGCGCCGCCTCCCAAGTGCCACTTGCCAAACATCCCGGTGGCGTATCCGGATCGCTTGAGTACCTCCGCCAACGTTTGCTCCGAGGGAATCAACTGCGGCTCCATCTCGACATTGAGAAGCCGCTGGCTCGGTGCATTGGGTCGCCCCGGCAAATAACTGGTCAGATGCAGTCTCGCCGGGTTCTTCCCCGTCATCAATGCCGCTCGCGATGCCGAGCAGATCGGCAACCCGCAATACCCACTTGAGAAACGGACCCCTTCGCTCGCAAGTCGGTCCAGATGGGGCGTACGGTGATCGGTCCTGCCGTAACAACCCAAGTCATAGACCCCAAGATCGTCCGCCACGATCAGGACAACATGGGGAGGCGCCGGCTTCTCGTCCGCTCCTTGCACCAGCGGGGCCAGCGCCAACATCAACAAAAAAGCGACCCAGCGGTCGACCAGGATCGACCGGGAAAACTCTGTTCGCAAGGACAAAAAATTCATCGTGTTCTCGGGGGTCATTTTGGAATGCAAGCAAAAGCGTCGTCGGCAATTTAGCGTCATCGGGAGATTCGGTTTCACTTCCGTGGAACGGTCTTCCGATGAAGACGATGGAAACGAGTCACCGCGACGTCTACTTCATGATAGCAAACTGTGTCTCAGGAAAACGGTGGGGGCATGTTTCAAGGTTTGGTCGTATCAGCCCGTAGGTTCCTGTTTGAGATTACGCAGCATCGCTCGCCGGCCAACATGGCGATGGGCGGGGCGCTCGGCATTTCTCTCGGCTTCCTTCCGATCGACAACCTGGTTTGGGTTTTGTTTTTGGTAGCGATTTTGTTTCTGCCAGTGCATCAGCTTTCGGCCGGGGCGGCCTGGTTGATGACCATCCTCCTGGGTGACCAGTTATCGGGGATCCCCAACACCTTCGGGGAATGGATATTGTCCATGGATGGGGTGAGGTGGTGTGTGGTTCAGTGGCATTCGCTGCCGCTGGGTCCCTGGTTTCGCCTCAACAACACGTTGGTTGTCGGTAGCCTGGCATGCGGATTGATCCTGCTGATTCCGAACTTGGTATGGGGACGGATCGTAAGTCGTCAGCGACGGCCGAGATCGATTCACCCGTTGGAAGAACTCACCCAGGAAGCGAAGTCGTATCGCAAGATGATGTCACCATCGATCTCGCGAGAACGGAACGATCGGATCGACGATCAGCCCGCGAAGGTTGCATGGTCGACCTCCCGTCCGGCGCCGATGGTAATGGAGCAACCTACGATCGGCACTGCAACGATCGGCACTGCAACGATCGAGCCTTCCTCGCAACCTGAATCCCCCTCAACTCCTCAAGTGCCGTTGGTCCCCTATTCGCTTCGCATCGATTTATCGCACACGGACTCCGACTCGGGGTCCTCGACAGACGAGCAAGGCACAGACGAGCAAGGCATTGATCAGCTTGCCATTCGAGAAACATTCATCGAAGTGGTACGTCTGCGGGTTCCTCAACCACCACAACCTTCTCCACGGAACGATCGGAAAGACACCATGCTCGTTGAATCCAAGACCTCGATTGCTTCGGTACCTGATCGCGTGATGGAATTGCAGTCAGAGGAAAGTGCTGGTGCGACGTCGAATGATTCCGCAGTGACAAGATACTCCGGTGCGCATCAGCAATTGTCCGGACCCAAGTCATCGAACTCGCTTCGTTTTCTTCTTCGCCATCTGACGACCCCTCGCCGCGAATCCGAACCGACGGAGTCCGAAGCATGAGATGGCGAGAATCCGCTGGGATGACGATCGCTGTATTGGCGTTGCTCGGTTTGGGCGCTCAGCCCATTGCGCGATGGATGGTCACGCGGGCGATCTCCCAGTACGTGCCTGGTAAAGCGACGGTCGCGGGAAGTGTTTCCTGGGATCCCGCGCGGCACGTATGGACGTGCTATGACCTTCGACTCGATGCGGATGGGCACGGTGCCGTAAACGCAGTACGCGCAACGTTCCATCTCGATTCCAAGGCGTTTCTTCGACGCGATCTAGTCGTCGATTCGGCTCGGGTCGATGGCCTGGTAGTCCATGTTCCCAAGAGTTCTCCTGAAATCAGGAATGAACAGCAACTGGTTTCCGCGTTCCCTGCTTTTTCCCCAGACGTCTGGGCCGACACTTTGTTGCATCAGCAGAAGATCGCGGTTTTGTCGGCATCTCAGCGTCACGACATCCGCCATCTGGAACTGCGTAAGCAATTGGATTCCCTTCGGCAGCGTTGCGATGAAATCAAAGCCGCCGCATCTCCTAATCCACTGAGAAGTCGGAGCGATATCCAGGAGGTGCGCAGCGATGTCGCCAATCTCCTTCAAGCATTGGCTGAAGAACGAATCAAAATTCGCGAGACCGACCGAGCCTTGGAAAGAAACACCGTGCGATTGCAGGACGCGTGGCGAGAGGACATGTCGCAATCCATCACGGATCAATTGCCGCAGACTCCGGTGTTGGTTCAGGAACTCGCTGAGCATTATCTCGCCCATTATTGGGAATCCCGACGATTCCTTATGCGATGCGCTTCGACAACCGCCGCACCGCTTCAAGAGCGTGAATTTTCCTCGCGGGGAAGCGAGGTTCGGATCCCTGGTTTGCCCAGGAATCATTTGACGATTCGATCAGCAACTCTGGCAGGATCCATTCAAACCGAGGACGAAACTCCCATTCGTTTTCGAGCTGAGGTTACTGGATGGGGCGACGCATCCAGCGCGATCGATCCGCGATCGGACTGGCGATTTGAGATGGCCGGTAACAAGACGACTTCAAAGATCCAAGCTCATGTCGAACGGACTGCCCGCACGACCTCGACTGCTTCCGGGATTCCACAAGGGTTTCTCCTGACATGGACGGAACATGCGGATCCCGAGTTGAAGAGTCGGGGAATCTGGAAAACAACAGCCGATGGGGATCAAATCGACCTGTCGGTCCCGGTCGATAGTATCGCGGACATGTCGCGTTCCAGCCCCTCGATCGCTTTTGAAGGAAAGTCCGATTGGGAGTCCTGTTGGACCAGCGCGATCGAAAAATTTCGCGGTCGCTACCTGAACGCCTCGTTGCCGCTGACCGTTGCGCAACCGTCCGGGACGGCAGACTTCTGGCAATGCAGCAATCCTCAGGTTAGCCCCGAGTCCTTGATTCTGGTAACGCAGATATGGGAGGAGACCCTGGCAGCCTATGTCGCCAGGATGTCCCAGCGAATGCAGTCTCGCGTCGGAGGGATCCACCAGACGATGGAGCAGTGCCGCACCCAGCGGTGGTCGGCTGCGCAGCGCGATCATCTCGAGTCGCTCGCAAAGCTGGAACGCGAGGCGCTATCGCTCCGGGAACGCTGGGAAGAATTCGGCAACGCAAACGATCGTCTCGCGCGCATGCGAAGCGGAAGCGATGACTACTGAGACTCACCACCCGATTGAAGTGCGAAAAAAAATGCCGACCCAAGACCGACGCGACTGTTCTCGATGTGTCGCGAAGGCGTGAGTGCTGCGACAGGGAACGAAACAGGGGCTAACTTCGCGCGGGTCTTGAGTCGGTCGGGCAAAAACAGTCCTGTCGTGACTCGGGCGAGTGATACGACACCCTAGGCGAGGGATAGGACGACGGCGATTCCGAGGTTCCGCGGAATCATCGCCGTTGAAAGAAGAGAGATTTAGGGCACCTGGTTAGGCCCAAGAATATGGTTTTTTTTTCAAAAAAGACCGAAAATCTCGGACAAATCCTACTTGGGTATCCCTCATTTGGGACGGGCAAGCTCGAAAAGGTCCTGGGTTCGGCACCAGTATTCCGCTCCTAGACGGGCAATGGCTTTCAATCGTCTGGGATCAGGCATGCCATCGGACCCGAGGATTGATTCGGCCACGTGCATGGCAACGACTTCGCCGATCACCAAATTGGTGGCGATGGGCCCATTGCCGTACGAACGGATGTCGAGAAGCTTGCATTCCAAGGCCCACGGTGCGTCTGCCAACCGCGGGACCGCCACGAGCCGGGATGGCGCGGTCGCTAGTTTCAATGCTTCGACCTCGCTGACTTCGGGCGGATAAGGTGCGCTCGATGCGTTGATCGCTTCGGCGTGCTGTTCGGTGGACGCGTGGATCACGAATTCCTTGGTGGATTCAATGTTGAGCAGCGTGTCCTTTCTCGTTCCATCCCGCTTGAGGGTGGGTGAGAAGACAACAATCGGGGGGTTCGCCCCAAAGACATTGAAGAAGCTGAAGGGGGCCAAGTTGACCACGCCACTTTCAGAAATGGAGGTGACCCATGCGATCGGACGCGGCGTGACCAAGCCGACCAGCATCTGATACACGTTCAATACTGCACTTTCTCGCACGTCAATAAACATCACCTACCCCTTTTTCCGACACAGTTTCGACCCGACGCGACCCAATAATATCCAGTTTGGCTCGGGGTGTAGAGACGCCCTGGGTGTTGGGACGGACTGTTGCCGCACGCACATGAGAACGTTTACGTGATGTCTTTGCAACGTGCAGTGCGATTTCACCCGGATGCTCGCGCATCTCGGCTAGCAAAGGAAGGCATCTATCGGACGACTGCCCGCAGTGATGGTATCGCGCATTCCGTGGCTCGATGCACTGGCTTGGCCCACTACGCGGAGACTTTAACGATTACCGATGATGATTTCTCGCTACCTCTGGAAACCGACAGCTAGAATTGCGATTCCGATAAATAGGCTTATTCGGGGATGCCGAGAAAAGATGAGGTTCGGAAGAGATTACCTAGTAGTAAGCGCCCCCCTGAGCATGCAAGGACGCATTCGATGCATTTACCGTCTATTCGCTACCCGCAGAAGGTCTGCCTCGCTGCATTCTTTTGGGTCACCATGGGGTTCGTTACAGCGTCGGCTCAGGACGACCGCCCACTGTTGGAGGACGATTACCTGACCGGGGATGTACCGGAGTGGCTTGAGGATGTTGGGTTCGACGATACTCATGGCAATGCTCCTGCGGCGGAGGGATCCTCGGTGCCGATGGAGGGGGCTAGCGATGGCGAGGCAACGGGAGTCCCCACCGCAGCCAAGCAAAAATGCAACTGCTTGCGCTGCCGCGACAAACTGACGGGCGATTGGCATGGGCTCCGGACCATCCTCAAGGAAGAGGGAATAGGTTACCGCGGACGCGTCACTCAATTCTTCTTCGGCGTCGGTGGCGGGGTGAACCCTCCCGTGCCGGATCAGTTCGCCAACCTTGGAATCGGGGGAGGCGATACGTTTGAGTATACGGGAAACTCGCGTCACGACTTCCTGTTCGATATGGACAAGTTCGGAGGATTGCCTCACAGCAAATTCCTCTTGACGATGGAGAATCTATGGGGACGTTGGGGTAACGTCTCGTTCGAAACGGGGGGGCTGGCACCGGCCGTTTTTAATTCCGTAATGCCCGTGGATCAGGCGGCTTCGGGGAATCTGTACTGCACGAATTTCATGCTGGTGCAACCGCTCTCCGAAAAATTCATTCTGAGCGCTGGCAAGACGAGAACCATCGGGATTGCCGACAACAACAAATTCGCTGGCGGAGACGGCAGCGACCAATTCCTCAACCAGTCGTTCGTCGCGAATCCTTTGATGGTTCCTATGATCCCTCTCTCGACGTTTGTGGTTGCTGCTGCGATGCCGCAGGATTGGGGGCACGTCGGGGTATCGCTGATGGACACAATCGAACGAAGCACCGACTTCATGGACTTCGGCACACTGTTCTCCCAAGGCGCGATTATTTTCAGCCAAGTCCAAGTCGACACCAACTTCTTCGGCCTGCCGGGAGAGCATCATGTCGGTGGGTTTTACAAGAACGCCGACCAGATCGACCTGACCTTTACGCCCCTGCCTCCCACCTATCCGTACGCGCCAGCCCCGCCCGCGTTCCAATCTCGCTCCGAGTCGTACACGCTTTTTTACGGCTTTGATCAGTATTTGGTCACCTACGGTGGCCCTGACAAACGCGGCAACTCGGAAGGTTGGGGCTTTTTCGGTCGAGCCAGTATCGCGGATGATGCGAGGGGAAACCCTAACTGGGCCGCATGGTTCGTCAGCCTCGGCATCGGTGGCAACAGTCCGTTGGCAAGCCGACGCGGCAAGGGGGACCGATTCGGTGTGGGATTCGGCTATACCGGTGCATCCTCGGAGTTCGGCGCGATCCCGCGATTCCTCTTCGCGCCACGCGATGCTCAAAACATCGAAATGTACTACCGCTACCATATCACCCCCGCAATCGAGTTCACGCCGGACGTGCAATGGGTGAACGGTATTCTCGGCGGGCTTACCGGTGGCGATGGCGCGATCGTCGCAGGGATTCGACTGAATATGAAAATATAGCAAGACAATCGAACTGGAATTGCCATGACCGATGCCCATCTCACGGATGAACCTGATTCGAAGAGCCTGCCACATCACCGGCTGTGGCAGCCGACGACTGCCAGATGGCTGATCGTTGTTTTCGGGCTCGCCCTAGCCTATGCGGTCATCCGTTATCACATCGCCAGCGGGGTCGCCTGGAGTCATTTTCCGCTGTTCATCATGAACAAGACGGTTGCGCTGGCGGGCACCGCGCTGGTCGCGTGTTCGTATTTGATCGGAAAAGTGATACGGCGTTACGACAAAGATCCTCGACGCAAACTGGTCGTCATCAAGTTCTGTGGTTTGATCGGATTTTCCCTTGCATCCGTGCACGGGATCGCCTCGCTGTGCTTGATCACGCCGGCGTACTTTGCCAAGTACTTCACCGAAGACGGAAAACTCAATTTCGAAGGTGAGCTAGGGTTGATCCTCGGGATCATCGCCCTTTGGGCGTTGTCGCTCCCTGCGATCACGACGCTACCGATGATGCCAAAGGCTATTGGAGGAATGCGATGGAAGCGAAGTCAGCGCATGGGGTACGTATGCCTTATTCTCGTCGTGGCCCACATGGTAGCCTTGGGCTTGCGCGGCTGGCTCTCCCCTGAGCATTGGCCTTGGATGCTGCCCCCCATCAGTCTCGTGGCAGCGATCATCGCGATGATCCCACTGGTCGTCAAATTTCTGAAGTGATCGGCTGCTGATTCACTCCCATATTGCCCCCGCTCCGGTGGGAACTGCATCAAACATGGCAACGTGCAGGGCACTTCAACCCGGATGCTCGCGCATCTCGGCTGACAAAGGATGGTCGGTACATGACACCGAATCGCCCAGCGGTGGGACACAACCGACAAAAGTCAATTTTCACTTCCATGAGCCTGAGGCGCTAGCCGATTTTTTGCAGGTCGAACGAACTCGGCTCGCGCCTCAGGCTCACTGTTGTCGGCTGTGTCGGTGGGAAACGTTGCAACGTGCAGGGCACTTCAACCCGGATGCTCGCGCATCTCGGCTGACAAAGGATGGTCGGCGGGATCGAGTATTAGCCCAAGTGCGCAAGCACTCAGGTTTGAACCGCTCTGAGGGACCTATGCAACGTTTCAGAGGGACGCTCACCGAAAAGTTTTCGGTAGGCACCCGCGAACCTACCCAATTCCCAAAAGCCTAGGTCGAGAGCGACTTGTGTAACGGTTGTCTGGTCCGCATCACTTGTTAAGAGCCTTTGACGAGCTTGATGCAGTCGGTAGATACGAATGCACTCCGTAGGTGAGAGTCCGTAGCATTTTTGAAAGGCGGACCGGAGGGTTCGCTCAGGCACGCCAAGGTACCTAGCCACATCTGGTATGGACATCGATTCGGACGAATTATTTAGCTTTGCTTCCAAAACGGCCTTCGTTTGACCGTACCAGTAACCGTAATGGCGACTAAAAGACTCTTGCCCCATGTTGAATAAGTGCTTGGTCGCTTGCAGTATTTCGTTCTGCACACAGGATTCGGCATGCGTACCTGCTAGGAGCTCGGGGCTTTTTTCGATTTCTGATAGGAGACGACGGAGCAGCGAAGTGAATTGCCGAGTCACGCTCGATGGCGGTTTTAGCAGTCGCGGCTTAGCACCCGTTGCAGACTCTAACTCGGCTGGCGACTGGAAGAGCAATGACGAAGGAATCACGATCGCGAGCCACTCGTGAGCTTGCTTGCTAGTCACGCAAAACTCGCTACCTGGCGGAACCACAAAGATGTCATTGTCTGTCGCCGACTGTCCATTCGCGCAGACGGGTCGCGACTGATGGAAGAACACCCAGCCGTCGTTGACCGTTGTCCCTTCTGCTAGGGTACCCCCTCCTTCGCAAGCTCGCTGCAGACGCATGGCTCCCACAGTCGCATATTGCAAAGTCCATCGCCGTTCCTCTAGCGAACAGTTCCGCATCACCACGGAAGCGTCCTGTACCGCCTGGGCGAATGCGTCGTATTCGGTGAAATTCAACTGAGCCATTCAACGGATCTCATCGTCGCCTGCATTTTTTGTCGCGAATTCCCTGTATTCACTTGCCAAATTGTAATTCAAACCACGATCTGCCGAAACTGCATAGCCCGTCCTTTTTCGCGGGACTAAGTTGCGACAACAACAAGACAAACACGCTACTTGGGCTTTTCCTTGCAACAAACGAGGGAAAGTCCTGGAGCGTCACTTCGACACTTCGGATCATCTTTACAACGTAGCAGGAAATGGCACTGTTCTAATGAAATGCGATCGTCTCTGGCTGATGCCCATCGCTGGGATCGTTCTAATGGGGTTGCTGAGTAACAGCGCCACCGCGCAATCGAAAAAGCCGAACATTGTGGTTATTTGGGGCGACGACGTCGGCTTCACCAATCTGAGTATCTACAGTCGTGGGGTGATGGGGTACCGTACACCGAACATCGATCGTATTGCCAAAGAAGGAGCGCTGTTCACCGATCATTACGCGCATCCATCCTGTACAGCGGGTCGCGCTGCCTTCATGACTGGAATGTACCCGATCCGAACGGGACTGACGTCGGTAGGCATGGTGGGTGGCCCCGTTGGTCTGCAAGCTCAGGACGCAACGCTTGCGGAAGTGCTGAAGACGCAAGGGTACGCCACGGGTCAGTTCGGAAAGAACCATCTAGGCGACCGAAATGAACACCTTCCGACGGTCCATGGCTATGACGAGTTTTTTGGCAACCTTTACCACTTGAACACGGAGGAAGAGCCGGAAGATGAAGATTACCCGACAGACCCAAAGTTCAAGGAACGGCATGGTCCACGCGGGGTCCTGCACACGTATGCCACGAATACAGTCGACGAAACAGTCGACCCGCGGTTTGGCAAAATTGGAAAGCAACGGATCGTCGATACGGGGCCACTGACCCGCAAGCGAATGGAGACCGTGGACCAAGAGTTGATCCAAGAGGGGGTCAAGTTCATCGACAAAGCAAAGGCGAGCAATAAACCCTTCTTCGTTTGGTTTGCAACTACCAGAATGCACACCTTCACGCGAGTCCCCGAGGAGTATCGCGACAAAGTCAAGCAGCATACCAGCTACCACGACGACTATGGTGCGGGCGTCATCCAGCATGACGAGCATGTAGGCATGGTCCTCAAGCACTTGGAAGACATCGGGGTTGCTGATAATACCATCGTGATCTATTCGACCGACAATGGTGTCGAGCATTCGACTTACCCGCATGGCGGCACGACCCCCTTTCGTTCCGAGAAGATGACGACTTGGGAAGGTGGCGTTCGCGTTCCGATGATGGTGCGATGGCCGGGAAAGATTCCAGCCGGTGCGGAACTCAACGGTATCCAAAGCCACGAAGATCTCTTCACGACATTGTCTGCGGCTGCTGGAGTCTCCGATATACGAGAGCGGATTGCCAAAGGTGATAAGCTGGGGACCGAGGTTGAACACAAGAACTACATCGATGGAGTCAACAACCTCGACTACTGGACCGGCAAGTCGGACAAGTCCGCTCGGGACGAGTACATCTATTACATGGAATCCAGATTAATGGCTGTGCGAGTGAACCAGTGGAAAGCCCACTTTGCCATTCGGGATGGGTACTACGGTGCAACTACGAAGCTTGAGTTACCTTGGCTTTTCAACCTTCGCCAGGATCCTCATGAAAGCTACGAGCAAGCACCTGGACCTCGCGCAACGCTCTCGCAGCAGAAGACGTATCTTTTCAACGAGATCACAGATCGACTTGGCGCCCATGCGGCAACGTTGCAGAAATACCCACCGAAGCAGCGGGGGTCCAGCCTGAGTATTGGGAATTGATCCTCCCGACTTCGTCAAAAGCCGCTTCCGCCGCCATGGCATGAGCCGCGGTAAGCTGTTCGGTCTTTTGTTCGCCGAGATGCTCGGTTCATGACACCAAGACACAGCCGACAAAAGTGAGCCCGAGGCGCTAGCCGAGTTCGTTCGACGTGCAAAAATCGGCTAGCGCCTCAGGCTCATGGAAACGAAAATCGACTTTTGTCGGCTGTGTCCACCAATAAAGCAACCCCGGTGCCAGGCAACTCAATCAACCACGTTCGCGAATCCCACAGAGACTTGGGGTGTGCGAATTTTTTGTATTTTTTGAGCAATCGTGCGGACATCGCTCCAGAGAGACCGATCGATGAAATACCGATATCTGTGGAAATGCAATTTCTCTCCATAAACACTGACGCTATATTGCAGGACCGTCGAATTGCTCCGTCTTTGCTCGAAACAGGAATGTCACCATGAGAATCTTCTTCAAAGTGGGTCTTTGCGGATGCTGTGCGTTGCTCGCTGGCAGCATCGAGGCGTTTGGCCAAGATCAGATTCCAACCAAAGATGGGGTCGGACATCGATTTGAATCGCCGCAATTCTCTCCTTACGCGGGGCGAAACTATCCGACGAAAGTGCTATGGGGAGATACCCATTTGCATACCGCGGTCTCCGTGGATGCCGGGACCATGTGCCGACTGGGCCAAGAAGACGCGTTTCGATTCGCTCGCGGGGAAGAAGTAACGTCGACCATCGGTGTGAGGGCGAAACTCTCGCGACCTCTCGATTTCTTAGTCATCTCCGATCACGCCGAAATGTACGGATTGATGCCGCAGTTGCTCAGCGGGGATCGAGATATCCTCGAAACTGAGAAGGGCAAGCGTTGGTACCAAATGATTTCTGGGGGAAACCGAGACCAGATCTTCAGTGCCGCCATGGAAATCATCTCCACCCTGAAGGACAAGGAACCGCCGATCAAGAGTGAGAAACTCGTTCGCAAAGCATGGCAAAACTTCACTGCCCTGGCAGACAAGTACAATGAGCCGGGACGGTTCACGGCCTTTATCGGATACGAATACACGACGCGCGGCGGGAACAACCTGCACCGGAACGTTGTTTTCCGAGGGGGTGCAAGCGAAGCCAATCGCACTCTCCCATTCTCGCAGTACGACAGCCAAAATCCCGAGGACCTTTGGACGGCGCTGGACAAATTCCAAAAGGAGTCGGGCTCCGAGGTGTTGGCGATCCCGCACAACGGCAATCTGAGCAATGGACGCATGTTCTCGGTATTGACCAATGACGGCAACCCGCTGACGCGCGAGATGGCGGAGCTTCGAGCTCGCATGGAACCGATCATCGAGGCTACGCAGATCAAAGGAGACAGTGAAACCCATCCGTTGCTCTCCCCCAACGACGAATTCGCGGATTATGAAACATGGGACAAGGCAAACCTCGATGGTTCCGAGCTGAAGAAAAAGGAGATGCTACAGTACGAGTACAGTCGATCCGCGTTGCGACTCGGATTGCAGTTGGAAAAGAAACTGGGTGTAAACCCCTTCAAATTCGGGATGATCGGCAGCACCGACGCACACACGGGTCTCAGTGCGGTCGAAGAAGACAATTTCTTCGGCAAGCATTCGGGTGTGGAGCCGGAACCGGCACGATGGGAGGATGAAGTCATTCGCTCTCCACTGGATCCGAACTTGACCGTCCGCGGATGGCAACAAGCCTCCTCCGGATATGCTGCCGTTTGGGCCACCGAGAATACGCGCGAAGCCATCTTCGACGCCATGAAGAGAAAAGAGGTCTACGCCACAACCGGTTCGAGAATGTCGGTGCGGTTTTTTGGAGGCTGGGACTTTGCAAGCGAAGATGCCAACACCCGGCACCCCGCAGCCGTGGGATATGAAAAAGGGGTTCCGATGGGAGGGGATCTTACCAAGGCACCCGCTGGCAAGGGGCCCACGTTCCTTGTCGGGGCTCTCAAGGACCCGTATGGCGGTAACCTCGATCGCATTCAGATCGTCAAGGGTTGGCTCAACGCCGACGGCAGCACCGCAGAGCGGGTTTACGATGTCGCGGTATCGGGAGATCGCAAGATCGGGACGGACGGTCGCTGCAAACAGGACGTCGGCAATACGGTCGACGTCAAGAATGCGACCTGGAAAAACACAATCGGTACGCCCGAGTTGATCGCTGTTTGGAAGGACCCCGAATTCGACAGCAAGCAGCTTGCGTTCTATTACGTTCGCGTGATCGAGATTCCGACGCCACGCTGGACCGCGTACGAAGCCTTGCGATTCAAATTGAAGCTTCCGCCGGAGGTCCCGATGACGACGCAAGAACGCGCATACACGTCGCCGATTTGGTACACGCCGTAAAGACGGGCCGAATTCCCACAACCTTTCGGAACGGCGCGAGCCGTCCGGTGGGAACTGTGGCAAACATTGCAACGTGCAGGGCAGTTCAACCCGGATGCTCGCGCATCTCGGCTAACGCCTTACGGTGGATGCATTGGTGAAAACGCCTGTTTCGATTATGATCCTCATGGTTTTTGAATCTGGATAAACCCGCAGGGATACGAAGTGGCTAACACACGTACCCCATTCCTTGATACGGAAAGAAACAATGAAACAACCCTTCGTTCGGTGCTTTGCAATCACGACAATGATGATGTTCGGTTCGACCTCGTGGGCACAGCAGTCCGTCACAACCGACGTCGGAACCATCCAAGTCGATAAGACCAAAAAGTACTTCAAGCAACATGGCTACTCGCCATACGCCGGTCGCAATTTCCCAGACCGCCCGCTTTGGGGTGAGATGCACTTGCACACCTCTTGGTCACCGGATGCCGTCGGAGGCGGAACTCGGGTCTCGCCCGAGGCGGCGTATCAATTGGCTCGGGGCCAAGAGATCGTTTCTTCGACCGGGCAACCCGTTCGACTCTCCCGACCTCTCGATTGGTTGGCGATCGCCGATCACTCCGATGCGCTCGGCGTGGTCTCGGATGTGATCGCTGGCAAACCGGAATTGATGACCGACCCGCAACTGCGTCGATGGAACAAAATGTTCAATGCCGGCCAGGACCAAGCGATGGCCGCCGTCATGGAAATGATTACGGCTCAAGGTCAAGGGAAAGTTCCTGCGGCAATCAAGGATCCAGAAGTCTTCAAGGACGCTTGGAAACGATACACGGCGATCGCGGACAAATTCAATGATCCCGGCCACTTTAGTACCTTGATCGCCTACGAATGGACCTCCAATTACGGCGGTGGAAACAATCTGCACCGCAACGTGATCTTCCGAGACAATGCCGAGAAAGCACAGCAGATGCTTCCGCTGACAACCTTCCAGACCGAGAACCCCGAAGAACTCTGGAAATGGATGGAGCGATACGAAGAAAAGACAGGTGGAGACGTTCTCGCGATTCCTCACAACGGCAATCTCTCCAACGGACTCATGTTCGCTCTCGAAACCTTCGAAGGGAAGCCGCTTACCAAGGAATGGGCGGAAACGCGGAGCAAGTGGGAACGACTCTATGAAATTACGCAAGGCAAGGGAACCAGCGAACAGCACCCGTCCCTGTCACCCAGCGATGAGTTTGCAAAGTTTGAGATCTGGGACAAAGGGAATCTGAATGTCGTTCCCAAGAAACCGGGGATGTTGAATTACGAGTACGCCCGCGAAGCGTTCAAGCATGGTTTGGAGCTCCAGCAGAAACTGGGAGTCAATCCGTTCAAGTTCGGTTTGGTGGGTGCGACCGACGCGCATACAGGACTCACCGCAGCCGAAGAGAACAATTTCTTCGGCAAGTTCCCATCGTCGGAACCCAGTGCGGAACGCGCGAATGAGGATGCATTCAATTTTGATGGGCGGACCGTCAAGGGATGGGAATTAGGAGCGTCGGGGTACACCGGCGTGTGGGCGAGTGAAAATACGCGCGAAGCCATTTGGGATGCGTTGCACCGCAAAGAAACCTACGCAACCACCGGCCCTCGAATGGTGGTCCGATTCTTCGGCGGATTTGATTTCACCCCTGACGATGCCCAAAGCCGACAGCCCGCGGTGGCAGGTTACGAAAAAGGGGTCCCCATGGGGGGCGATCTCACCAGTGCCCCCAAAGGAAAAGCTCCGAGCTTTCTCGTCGCTGCCCTCAAGGACAGCCTGAGCGGCAACCTCGATCGCATCCAGATCGTGAAGGGGTGGATCGACAACCAAGGCAAAGCCCAAGAACGGATCTACAACGTCGCGTGGGGCGATGCCGATCGACGCAAACTCGATGCGAAGGGCAACCTGCCTCCGGTCGGAAACACTGTCGATACCACCAAGGCCACGTGGACCAACACGATTGGAGACCCTGAACTGATCGCTGTATGGACCGATCCAGACTTCGACCCCGCGAAACACGCGTTCTACTACGCACGTGTACTCGAGATTCCAACCCCTCGATGGACCCTGTACGACGCCGTGCATTACGGGATCAAGCTCGGACCAGAGGTGCCGCTGTCTCTGCAAGAGCGGGCGTACACCAGCCCGATTTGGTACACGCCCTAGGGCGATGGAGCATGCGATCTCACCAACCCCTTCGAATCGCCACTTGCGGACTCGCGATGATTCTAGGCATCGCGTCCGCTTCGGAAGTGATGGCGTGCGCCATCTGCATCGGATTCCCCAGCCGAACCGATGCAGACGTTTTGATCGACGGCCACTGCCTGATGTTGGTGCGAACCGATCCGAACGATCCGTTTCAATATGCGCCTGGAATCGTTCTCAAAGGAACCTATGACGGTTCCAAATTCGATCTCCTCGTCGATAGCGCAACGCAGCGTACGCTCGATGCCCATCCGGAATCCCAGGTCCTACTCGTCCAGGAATCCGCCACGGGTCCATGGCGCAGCCTGGGCTGCTTGAACAAACCCTTGGAATCGTTGGTGCGACGGATTTTGATGGTGTGTCCAACATGGACTGGATCGCAAGGGATCAAGGAACGGATCGAATTCTTCGTGTCCCTCATGGAGAGCGACGATCCACGCATCCGTGAATTGGCATACCTCGAACTCGGTCGCGCGCCCTACTCGACCGTTCGCCAACTGGGGCGGGCCCTTCCGCGACGAGCGTATGAGCCGATGCTACAGGAACGACGTTATTTAGAATGGCGAGGGCTGGCCATCCTTCTGCTCTCGCAAAGCCAGTCCGATACGGATCGACGGTGGATCATGGACTCGTTTCGATCCGCCGAACAGAATGCCGTGGTGACGAACCTCGCCGCGTGGACCGCCGCAGCCATCGAGGTGGATTCACCGACGGTATTCGAGTACATCGAAGAGGAATACTTTCGCGGCAAAGACCATTCACGCGAAGAGTTGCAAGCGATCGTACGAGCCATCTCGATGCATGGCTCCCGCGAGGAACCGGAGCTTCGAAAGCGGGTGATCGCCTGCTACGGAAGATTGTTGGAATCCCACCCCGAGTTTGCACCCGAGGTCGCTGAGGACCTTCACGCATGGAAACGAAGCGAGTTGTCGGACGCCCTGGTTCGCATCGTCCAGCAACGCCGCGAAGAGCTCGATCCGTCAGGAATTGGAAAAGTGCAGCGATATCTGCAGTCCGCAGCGACTGCAAATGGAGCAGGGTCGCTTCATGACTGACCGCGTGTCCGGGACAGACAACGGATATCATCCTTCGATACCGAGTGCGAAACCATCGGATTTCATGCCGTTCCTGATGGCGATTCTTCGGGAACCGCTGACTCACTTCCTGGTGCTCGGATCCCTCCTGTTCGCTATCTACGCGTACTCCAAAAGGGATACGAATGCGGGTTCGGAGCGATTGGTCGTCTCCGCTGGAAAGGTTGAGCATTTGGCTTCGATCTTTTCACGAACATGGCAACGGCCGCCCAACGCGACGGAACTTAAGGGACTGGTCGATGACTACGTCCGTGAAGAGATCGCGTACCGTGAAGGGTTAAAACTCGGATTGGATCAAGACGATACCATCATTCGCCGTCGCATTCGTCAGAAGATGGACTTCATCGCAGACGATCTCACGAGCGAAGTCGAACCGACCGAAGAGGACCTCGCCAGCTTTCTTGCGAGTAATCGAAATGCCTATTTGGCGGATTCCAAATTGTCGTTCAAACAAGTATTTTTGGACCCAGAACGGCACGTCGAAGATCTCGACAGGACGGCTGTCGAGTTATTGAACGCACTCCGATCCGAGTCGGCGGATCCTCGAGAGTTCGGGGATCGCACCCTGCTGGAGCATCAGTTCCGTGAGTTGCCCCGACGCGAAGTGGCTGGGATCTTCGGAGATTCCTTTGCGGAGAAATTGAACACCGCTCCAGTGCAGCAATGGACGGGTCCGATCGCATCGGCGTATGGCATCCATTTGGTTTTCATCGAGGATCGCATCGACGGTCGGGCACCCACGCTCGACGAGGTGCGACCGCTGGTGCGTCGCGATTGGGAACAAAAGCGAAGAGCGGAGTTGGCGGAGAACTTCTATCAAGGGTTGCTGCGCAAGTACAAGGTCGCGATCGAATGGCCCGAGCCCGTGACTGAGAAGCCATGATGCATTCGATGACCATCGGTTTCTGGCGCACGTTGATGGGCCTGTTGGCGTTAATCGCCGTGGCATACTCGGCGAATGCTCATGAGTCCCGACCTGCCTATTTGCAATTGAAGCAAACCGGGCCAGATACCTTCGACTTGACTTGGAAAGTCCCTGCGATCGGGGAGAACCTTCGGTTGGGGATTTATGTGCAGTTGCCGGAGTCCGCAGAAAAAATTACGGAGCCGCACGGGATGTTCCTGGGAGGCGCGTATGTCGAGCGATGGAAGTTCCGCGAACCCGATGCGCTCGTGGGTTCGGTGATTCAGATCGATGGACTTCGACATACGCTTACCGACGTGCTGGTCCGCATCGAACGTCTGGATGGCACAACGCAGGTGGCTCGTCTGATTCCGGAGTCTCCCTCGATGACCGTCAGTGCTTCGCCCAGCCAATGGCAAGTTGCAAGCACCTACTTCTGGATCGGAGTCGAGCATATCTTGCTAGGATTCGATCATCTCCTCTTTGTGCTGGGATTGCTGCTGCTCGTTGATACTTGGCGCGCGATGTTCAAAACCATCACCGCGTTCACCATCGCCCACAGCATCACCCTTGCCCTGTCGGTCTTCTCCGTGATCCGAGTGCCCGAGGCACCGCTCAACTGCATGATTGCTTTGAGCATCCTGTTTCTTGGCCCGGAGGTGGTCCGCAAATGGCGAGGTCAAACGAGTTTGACGATCCGACATCCTTGGATGGTTGCCTTTGCATTTGGCTTGCTGCACGGGATCGGGTTCGCTAGCGGATTGACCGTAACCGGACTGCCGCAGCGAGATATCCCCTCGGCGCTCTTGTTCTTCAATGTCGGTGTCGAGGCGGGGCAGATTGCCTTTGTGTGCTTGGCGGTCTGGGTCGCTTCCTCGCTACGCACCCTCGACCTCGACCGAGCGTGGTGGGTCAAGCGGATTCCAGCCTATGCCGTGGGTGCGCTGGGCGCGTTTTGGTCGATCGAACGACTCCTCGTCTTGTTCAACCTTACATAAGGAATCGCATGTTGGAGTCAAACCAAGTGTTGAAGTGCTATCCCATCCTGTTGCGTCTTGCGACGGTTGTGATCCTGGTGATCGGGATGAGCAAGCTCGCGTTTGCGCATGGGGACGGTCAGATCGGCGGAGGATTCGGTTCTGGTTTCTCGCATCCCATCCAAGGCATGGATCACGTGGTCGCCATGATCGCGGTTGGATTGTGGGGAGCCCAGTTGGGACCGCCCGCGATTTGGTTGTTGCCGATCGCATTTCCATTGATGATGGCCCTGGGAGCCGCGATCAGTCTGATGGGATTCCCGTTGCCAGGGGTAGAAATTGGAATCGCATGTTCCGCGATCGTGTTGGGGGCTATGGTTCTGATGGAGTTCAAGCTTCCGATTGCCGCCACGATCGCGATCGTCGGCGTGTTCGCGATCTTTCATGGTCACGCCCATGGCAACGAGCTTCCGGACGGCGAGAGTGGACTCGCCTACAGCCTCGGATTCGTCCTGGGGACGGGGTTGCTGCACGCAGTCGGGATCGGGATCGGGTACATCGGCGAATGGCCGAACGGTAAATTCGTCTTACGAGGCGCAGGAGCACTGGTCATGGCCAGCGGAATCTATTTTCTATTGAAGAGCCTGGGAACCATCGCGTGATGCAGCCGACTTCCCCTCATCGGTTTGCAGGTTGGCGGTCTTTGATCGCGCCCGTGGCAGCTGTCATCGTGGTGATTGCCATCCCGAGCACCGCCGAAGCGCATCTCGTCACTTCCGGCGCTGGCCCTTTCTTTGACGGAGTCGCTCATTTCTTTGTGTCGATGGACGATCTGCTCGTGGTGGTGGCTCTTGCGTTGTTCAGTGGACTCCTGGGGAAACCTGCCGCGCGTTGGGTGCTGTTGACACTGCCTGCTGCATGGTTCGTCGGGTTGGTGCTGAGTGTATTTTTCGCAGCGGGGATGGAGGATTGCCTGTGGGCGACCGGAGCGACCTTGCTGGGAAGCGGGCTGCTGCTCAGCTGCAATCCGAACCTTCCTCCTTGGTCGATCGCGACGATTGCAGGCGTGATCAGTCTGCTGCATGGCAGTTGGAATGGTGCGGCGATGCGAGCTACGGAGACATCGGCCATTGCTTCGATCGGGATCGTAAGTGCTGCGAGTGTCGCGACTTTGCTTTTGAGCGCGACAGCGGTATCGATTCACGTTGCTTGGCACCGGATCGCGCTGCGCGTGATTGGGAGCTGGATCGCAGCGTTTGGTTTATTAGCACTCGCGTGGCATTTTCGTCCAGTTGCGTAGCTAAGGGCTATCGCACCGGTGTGTGGCACAATTCAAACCGGCAAAACAGACACAGCCGACAAAAGTCGATTTTCGTTTCCATGAGCCTGAGGCGCTAGCCGATTTTTGCACGTCAAACGAACTCGGCTAGCGATTGAGGCTCATTTTGTCGGCTGTGTCAAAACATCAGCCGGAACTCGCTAGCGTCCGGTTCGAACCGAGAGGAACATTGCCACGTTTGCCATAGTTCCAACGGCAGGCTAGTGCCGGCGCGAGCCCGCGGGGTCGGAACTGCGGCAAACGTCGCAACGTTTCGTGCAATTCGAGCGGCGAATGCCGTCGACGGGGACCGCGATTTGTACCTATAATCCTCTTGACTACGTACCCCTCCCGCGAATCCACTCCCTTGAATGCTGGCATTGCATGAACTCCGCTTCGAAATCGACTGACGGCCGGACCGAATCGGCCAGTGGCCCGACACATGGCGGGCACCATCCGCATGTGTTCCGCGAAACCTTGGACAGCTTGGCGGTAGCCTTCATTTTGGCCTTAATGTTCAAGGCGTTCATTGCCGAAGCGTTTGTCATTCCCACGGGATCGATGGCACCGACGTTGATGGGCGCCCACAAGGATTTGGTTTGCGAGGATTGTGGGTTTCAGTACCAGTGCGGTGCCAGTTCGGAGTTCACCGATACCGGGAACCAGTCGGGGGAATTGATTTTTGGCACGATCTGCCCATTGTGTCGCAAGCCGCAGATTCTCGATTTGGTTAACAACGCGAACCATCGCACCTTCACCGGCGATCGGATCCTGGTGAGCAAACTGGCGTATGTCTTTTCCAAGCCCGAGCGCTGGGAAGTGTTTGTGTTCAAGTATGCGGAGGATGCGCGTCTCAACTACATCAAGCGATGCTTGGGAACCTCCAACGAAACGATCCGGATCGTGCATGGGGATGTGCATGTCAGCAAGGAGCGTCCCGCGAAGGCGTTCGAGATCGCGCGCAAGCCGCCTCATGTGATCCAGTCCATGTTGCAGCCGCTGGCCGATACCCATTACCCGGCCAAGTCGCTGCTGGAGGCCAAGGTCCCAGACGCCTGGCAACCTTCGGCTACCGGCACCGGCGAGTGGACGATTGGATATCAAGGTAGCCAATGGTCCGCAAAGGTCGGTGGGGTTGCGAGTGGCGCTCTGGCGATGATTCGCTATCGGCATCGGGTACTCGACCCGAATCAATGGGAATCGATCCGAACTCAGCGTCAACTGCCGCAGCCGCTGGCGCCCGATTCCTATCGTCTGGTCACCGACTTCACCGCTTACAACGCCAACATCTCGTTTGGCAGCCGCATCCGCTCGATCCCAGTGAACTATTCCGAGATCGCTCAAAAGGAGCTGACCAAAGCGATGCGCGGCGGGCTATCCTCGCGGATGATGGAGAACGACGGATTGCACTGGACCGGGGATCTGAGTGGTCAGTGGGAGATCGCTACGGATCCTGCGACCGAGTTGGTTCGGTTGTTGGTCGTTGAAGCGGGGGTGGAGCATCGGTGCGACATCGATCTCAAGACGGGAGTTGCCACGGCGACGTTGGTGTACGAGGGCAAACCGTTGGCAGCGTTCGAAAATGGAGAGGGTGGTTGGACCGATTCGATTCGCGCCACGACCTCGATTCGCGCTGGCTCGAAACATCGCCTTCAATTGGCCAACGTGGACGATTCGCTCACGCTCTGGGTCGACGGCAGTCCGGTGAGGTGGGGGAATCAGGGTCGGTTTTCGATCCAGGCCGCTGTCGCAGATTTCCAACACACGCCTCGCACTTCCCCAGCGGATCCTTTGGATGCCGCCCCGCTGGGCATTGGGGTTCAGGGTGGCGGTTGCACGATCACCCATGCGCGCGTGGCGCGCGATATCTACTACATCGCCCACAGTTCGAATGACTTCTTGTCCGATTACAGCGATACCAGCGGTTTCTTGCGAGAGTCGGCCAACGATGCCCTCCGAACCCGCTACGCGCAAACGCGGCATGGTCTGAGCAAGGATCAGTACCTCGCTCAATCGACCATGGATGCATTCAACCGCAACGCGTTGTTCAGCGATATTGACGCGTGGAGCGGTTCGTCGATCGATACGCGGCGTCGAACGGTGACTTTTGAGTTGGAGGACGGCTCCTATTTCCCGCTGGGCGATAATTCCAGCGCCTCGGCGGACGCACGTTCCTGGCGCAATCACTTCGTCCCAGAGCGATTGATGATCGGACGCGCGTTTCTCGTATTCTGGCCCCATTATTGGAATTCCCCGATCCCGTTCCTCCCGAATTTCCAACGGATGGGATTGATCCGCTGACCCTTCAGGAATCGACGAGCATGGATGTTCTCACCGTCGTAGGTCTCGAAAAAACGTACGGTCGCCGCACAGTGGTCAACGGCGTCAGCATGCGCGTCGGTCCGAGCGAGATCGTCGGCCTGCTCGGTCCCAACGGGGCTGGAAAATCGACCTCGTTTCGCATGACCTGTGGGATGGTCACTCCCGATCGCGGGCAAGTCTTCCTCGGTGCCGAGGATGTCACCTACTGGCCCATGTTTCTTCGAGCGCGGGATGGTGGCATGGGATATTTGGCGCAGGACTCAAGCGTTTTTCGCAAGCTGACGGTTGAGCAGAACATCTCCGCGATCCTCGAACTCCTCGGTTACTCATGGTCGCAGCGGCGCAAGCGGACCGACGAGTTGCTCGAGCAATTCAATATCACCCACATCCGAAAATCGCGGGCGTCGAAACTTTCCGGGGGAGAGCGTCGGCGACTGGAGATCGCGCGGTGCCTGGTATCCAACCCAAAGATCATCATGCTCGATGAGCCGTACGCGGGGATCGATCCGGTGACGGTGCAGAGCATTCAGCAAATCATTTTCCGACTGCGAGACAACGGTATTTCGATCCTGATCACCGACCATGCGGCGTTGGAGATCTTGTCCACGGTGGATCGGTGCTATGTGATCAGCAAGGGGGTGGTCTTGAACGAGGGGACGCCCGAGGAAGTCAAGCAGCATCCGGAGGTCCGGAAGCAGTACTTGGGTAATCTCCAGGATTTCCCCGCCGCACACCCCATCGAATCGCCTTCTCCCTCGGCTTCCCCGCATGCCGTTCCCCCGGAACCGGCTCTGCGCCGTGGAATCTTGCGCCGCCGCACCGAAACGGTGGGTGACCGCTTCGAGTAGAAGGACTCCGCCGAAAAAAGCCGATTTTCGTTTCCATGAGCCTGAGGCGCTAGGCGATTTTTGCCTGTCGAACGAACGATCGTAGCCGAGATGCGCAAGCATCCGGGTCTGAACCGCATCGCGTCTTCATGATACATTAACGCGTCCTTCACACACCCAGGTTACTATCGTGGCGGCTGGAAGATTCGATGTCATTGCATTTAAGCCGAGATCTTGAAGAAGCTCATAATTCCTTGTTGCGCATTTCAGGCGAGGTCGAAGACATGATCGCGTTGGCGGTGAAGTCTTTGGTCGAGCGGCGTGGCGGATTGGCGGCGGAGGTCGTGAATCGCGACACGTCGATCGATCGCGCGGAGGTGCGGATCGAGGAGGAGTGTCTGAAGATGCTGGCGCTGCATCAACCGGTGGCGGCCGACATGCGTCGGATCACCACGATGATGAAAGTCAACAATGACCTCGAACGGATCGCGGACTTGGCCTGCAACATAGCGCAGCGCGCCGATAGTCTATGCTCCTATCCAGAGTTTCCGATCCCGAGCGGCATCAATGAAATGGCGACGATGATCACACGGATGGTCTGTTCCAGTCTGGATGCCTTTGTTCATCGCAATGTGGATCAAGCTCGACGCGTGATCCAGGACGATGATCCGGTCGACGCCAAGAACGTCGAAGTGATCGAAACTCTCACCACCTTGATAGCGCGGGATCCAACGCAAACGGTCGCAGCCCTGCACTGCTTCTCTGCCGCCCGGCATTTGGAGCAGATCGCGGATCATGCGGTCAGTATTGCTGAGGATGTCATCTACATGGTGGAAGGGATCATCATTCGGCATCGCCAAGGTCAGCGTTCAGGAACCCAGTCATGATTTCGACTCGACCGCGACGATTCCCCTTAGCGACGATTGATTGGGTATGCCAAAGAGCAAAGTATTGGTGATTGAAGACGATCGTTCTCTGTCCGAGATCCTGGTCTACAACCTGGACAAGGCTGGATACGAGGTTTCCTTCGCGCACGACGGCCGCGACGGCTTGAACCAGGCGCAGCTCAAGTTGCCGGACATCATCCTGCTCGATGTGATGCTGCCGGTGATCGACGGCATTGAAGTTTGCCGGCGGCTGAGAGCGAAGCCGGAGACCGCCAGCGCGTTGATCATCATGTTGACCGCAAAGACCGAAGAGGCGGATCAACTGATCGGTTTCTCCGTCGGGGCCGACGACTATGTGACCAAGCCGTTCAGCGTTCGAGTCCTCCTGGAACGAATCAAGGCGTTAGAGCGCCGCAAGGCAACTCGGGAGGAGGATGACAGCGATACCGTGTCGCGGGCCGGCATCACGCTCGATCGCCGCCGTTATCGCGTCACCGTCAACGATGTTCCCGTCGAGTTGACCAAGAGCGAGTTTCGATTGCTCGATACACTCATTCGCCAGCCCGGTCGCGCATTCGAACGATCGGAGTTGATCGACTCGGCCCTCGGCGAAGATACGTTGGTCTTGGAACGGACCATCGACGTTCATATCCGAGCACTGCGCAAGAAGATCGGTCCCGAGGCCGACGCCATCGAGACCGTGCGCGGCGTAGGTTATCGATTTCGGGAAGACTGATTTTTCGCGGTTTTTCACAAGGAAAACTGGGGTTTCCCCCCTCGCCAGCCCTGGTTTTCAAGGATTTCTTGAGATTTTCCGCAAAAACCCACCGTTTTTCTTGGGGTTTTGGGGGGCTCCTGGTTGCATTTTGAATATCCGGGCCTTTAATTCAGCCATCTGGAGAGTGTCCTGCGTTGGACCGCTTTTTGATTCAAGATTTGTTGAAAGGGATTCCTCACATGGCGAAGGCAGCAGGCAAGGCAGAAAAGCCCCTGACCAAGGTACAGATCTTCTCGAACATCGCCGAAACCACCGGGTTGTCGAAGAAGCAAGTTGCAGAAGTTTTCGATGCGCTGAAAAACGAGATCGGTTCCGCAATCGGCAAGAAGGGTGTGGGCACGTTTGTGATTCCTGACCTCTGCAAAGTCGTCCGGATCCAAAAGAAGGCATTGCCAAAGCGACAAGTGCGCAATCCGCAGACCGGCGAAATGAAGTGGGCGGATCCCAAGCCGGCCAGCACCTCGGTCAAGGTGCGACCTCTGAAGAAGCTCAAGGACATGGTCTAAGACTAGCGACCTGCTGCTCGATCGCAGAGAGTTCATCTCATCCAAACCGTCGGCGTTCCCGCCGACGGTTTTTTGTTTGTCCCGCCCCGACTCGGATCAGTACGTTGTCCCTTGGGTCCTGGAACTTGACTCCCTCAGTAACCCATGCCAACATGGTTGCACAGCTTGATCGCGACCGGAGGATGGCTCTTGACCGATTCCCGCCAACTCGACGCAACTCTGGTCTTGGAGTCGATCGGCATCTCAATCCCATTGTCCGAACTGTATCGCAACGTACAGTTTGATGCGGTCGAGCAACCCCGATAGGATCGGGGATTGGCGATCAACGAATGCGGCGCATGGAAACCGTGCCTCGATCGCCTGCGGCGCGAAAAGAACCTTGCAGGCGATTCCCCTGGATCGCTGTCTGCATGGTGTAGCTTCCAAGCCCGAGCCCTAGCCGTTTGCTGGCACTCAGGGTTGTGTTGCCCATGGCATCGCGCGATGGAACCATCGTGACGCCGTAGGTAAAGGGGATGACAACAAAGAACCGTCCGGTGAATCTCGCTTGGTACATCCCGTCGGAGCGTTGACGGATCGCGACGCGCATGGGGCCGCGATGTCCGGTCGAGTTGCTCGTCCATTCACCTCGCCAAACACCCCTCGGATCGGATCCGAACGCGGGAATCGCGAACGCCACGAAACTCAATGCGACCAGCGCGACGCAGAGTTGGCGGGGCAAACGCACCGAGATGATCGAGCAGGTCGTAGAATCGTGGGCCGTTGTCATTTGGAATGCCATCCGAGGGAGAGTATGATGCTTCAGGTTCCTTGGGGGGCCGAGTCGAGCCTCAACCTGTCTCTATTGTAATTACCCATCGGCACGAGTCTCGCTTTGTCGACTCCATCTCTTTGGCATTGGCTGCTCTCCGGTGAATCCGGGGGGGCTCATCGCAAGGCACGGTGGGATTGGCTCCGTCACGGTGCGATCCCGGACTTCGTCGATCCGCAGCAGTATTGCGGTCACTGGGAGGTTGGGCGCCGTTGGGTTTCGGACGATCGCCGAGTCACCAAATTCCGGCTCCGATCCTTGGAGCATGGGGACGCATGCGAGACCGTGGTCATGCGACCGCGGCCGGTTCGCGGGACTGTGTGCATTTCGACCCAGATCGGATGCGGCGTGGGGTGTGTCTTCTGCGCCACCGGTCGCATGGGGAGAATCCGCAACCTTGAGCCGACGGAGATCCTCGAACAAGTGCTGATCGCTAAGCACGAGGTGCATGGATGGAACCAGAGGGCGGAGCAGCCAATCCACTTGCGCAACGTGGTGCTGATGGGGATGGGGGAACCATTGCACAACGACGAAGCGGTCGGAGCCGCGATCGAATTCCTAACTGCCGATCGCGGTTTCGGTTTCTCACCCAGGCATGTTACTCTGTCGACAGTCGGCGTGCCGGACAAGATGGTCTCCATGGCGAAACGCTTCCCGCGTCTGCGGATCGCCTTGAGTTTGCACGCTGCAAATCGCGACTTGCGTCGCCGGCTAGTACCGCGAGCGACCGCCGACCTGGAATCGCTTCGCGCGACCATTCGGGAAATCAATGCGATCGATCCCCACGAGCCGGTCTGGGTGGAGTACGCGCTCCTGGCCGGGGTGAACGACCAGGACTCGCATGCCCAGGAGTTGATCGCGTTCTGCCGAGGCCTGCGTGTCGAGATCAACTTGATTCCGTACAACGATACGTCCCATGCCGAGTTGGGACCGGGCCAAGACGAGCCGAGGCTTGTATTGGTGGCACCTCAACGGGAATCCGCTCGTCGCTTTGCCTTGATCCTTCGCGATGCGGGGTTGTTTACCACGCTTCGGAATACCCTGGGAGATTCCATCCAAGCAGCGTGCGGTCAGTTGATCGCCAACCCAAGCGCAGCGAACATGGAATGATTGATGCGCCCACGTCTATCGACTACCATCACCGAGCGTCCACCCATACAGTCACCATGTTGAGCGCTGAGCACTGGCCACTTCGGCGCATCGTTCCAGAGGGAGAGTGCCTTGCGTCACAGTCATCGCGTCCGTTTTCCAGGCCACAGCGGGCATACCTTGACCGGCATCCTGGAGATGCCGGGAACGGATGTTCGCGCTTGGATGATTTTCAGCCACTGCTTTACCTGCAACAAGGATTTGAAGGTGATCGTTCGCATCGCGCGCGGGCTGTCGCAGCGAGGTTGGGGGATTCTGCGCTATGATTTTGCGGGGCTGGGCGGGAGCGAAGGGACGTTCGCCGACACCAACTTCAGCACCAATTGCGAGGATCTGCGCAGCGCGGTCGAATTCCTCGGTCGGGAGTATCAACCGCCACGGTTTCTGTTCGGGCTCAGTTTTGGCGGTGCCGCTAGCTTGGCTATGGCCAACTCGTTGCCCAGTGTTGCGGGGGTGATCACGTTGGCGGCCCCGAGCGACACGCAGCATCTGGCTGATCTTTTGGCTTCCATGAATCCGCAGATCGAATCCGAAGGGCGAGGCGAGGTGGTGATCGGCGGGTTCACCCACACCATTACCCGTTCGATGCTGGACGATTTCCGCCGCCAGGATCTTCCTGCTCGCGTACGGGACCTGCGCAAGCCACTCCTCGCGTTCCACTCGCCGGACGATGAAACCGTTTCCTATCGCCATGCTTTCGCCAACACCGGATTGGGATCGAACCCGTTGGCTGTTTCCGGATTGTATCCTCGCTCGCTCGTCACGCTCCCTGGAAGCAATCACTTGCTCACCAACAATGAGCGTGACATCGACTTGGTCGTGGGAATGATTGATTGTTGGTGCGAGCGTTTTCGGTGAGCGAGCGAACGAAAAAAGGGCTCGCTCGATCGGCCTCGTTGGAAGCCGATCAAGCGAACCCTTTCAACCGTGAAAGATGGGCCTAACCTGGTGCGATGCGGTCTGTCGGTTGGTCCGGGTGGTTCCGGACGTTCGACGCCACTAAGATCACGGTGCATCCCTGGATGGGGTCGCCAGTTCATTCACCTAGGCGAGCGTCTTCGCCCTCGGATCGCGAACCCGAGAATCGGTTCCACCGACTCCCGTCTCGTCGGGGCCTGGTGGCCCTCGTCTCGACGAGTTACCTACATAGCACTCGGTGTGCCAAAACCTTTTTCGACCCTGAATTTGACGGTTTGGGGCGATTGGGCAAATTGGGAAGGGGGCTTTTTGGCTTCGATTTTGTAAATTGTTCCACTGCCGGGATATCGGATTTACAATGCATGCAACGCTTCGTTTCGATTTTCGACTGCCTGCTCCTTTCGGCAGGTTTTTTCCTGGTGGCCCGCATGATTTCTGTTCACAAGCCTCTCCCTCCGCGGATCTGTTGCATCGGTGCCGGATATGTCGGTGGTCCGACAATGGCCATGATCGCCAAGCAGTGTCCGGACATTCCGGTGCATGTCGTCGACATCAACCAGCACCGGATCGATCAATGGAATTCGTCCAATCTGCCGGTCTATGAGCCGGGGCTGCAGGACGTGGTCGAGGAAGCGCGGGGGCGCAACTTGACGTTCTCCACCGATATCGAAGGTGCGATTCGATCGTCCAATATCATTTTCATTTCGGTCAACACCCCCACGAAAACGTTTGGGATCGGAGCGGGTCGGGCGGCCAATCTCGAGTTCATCGAAAAGTGTGCCCGCAAGATCGCGGAATGCTCGACGGGTCACAAGGTCGTCGTCGAGAAGTCGACCTTGCCTGTCCGCACGGCAGAGGCGGTCAAGCGAATCCTGATGAGTTCGGCCAACAACGCGACCTTTGATGTGTTGAGCAATCCGGAGTTCCTGGCGGAAGGGACGGCGGTCCAGGACTTGTTGAATCCCGATCGTGTTTTGATCGGCGGGGAATCGGAGATAGCGGTGGAGCAGTTAGCGTCGGTGTACAGCCGCTGGATCCCGCGCGATCGGATTCTGACCACGAATTTGTGGAGCAGCGAATTGTCGAAGCTGACGGCCAACGCATTTTTGGCCCAGCGAGTCTCATCGATCAATGCGATTTCGGCTTTATGCGAAGCGACTGGCGCGGACGTGGACGAGGTCGCACGGGCGATCGGTACCGACTCGCGAATTGGGCCCAAATTCCTGAAGGCATCGGTTGGATTCGGCGGATCCTGCTTCCAAAAGGACATCCTCAACCTGGTCTATCTATGCGAACACTTCGGACTGCACGAGGTCGCCAAGTATTGGGAGCAGGTCGTGACGATGAACGACTACCAAAAGAAGCGGTTCTCGGCCCGTATTGTTCGCACCATGTTTCATACGGTCAGCGACAAGAAGCTTGCGATTTGGGGATTTGCCTTCAAGAAGGACACCAATGACACTCGCGAATCGGCGGCGATTTACGTCTGTCGCGATCTGCTCGAGGAACGCGCGCGTTTGACCATCTACGATCCGCAGGTGCCTGAGTCCCAAATCCGCGAGGAGTTGACCGCGGTTTTCCGGGATTCGGTGGGAGGTCTTTCGGACCATCACCAGCGTTTGATCGAAACGAATGTCATCGTTTCCCGGGATCCCTACGAAGCGGCCAGGGACTCGCATGCGATCGCGGTTCTCACCGAGTGGGATGAGTTCAAGCGGTTGGATATGGAACGTGTTTTTCGCGATATGCATCGCCCTGCATTTCTCTTCGATGGCAGAAACCTGCTTGATGGGTTGCGGTTGGCTACGATCGGATTTGAGTTCCACAGCATCGGTCGGCCGGCATACCGCGTGGGCGGATAGTCGAGCCGCCGAATGATGGAAGAGCCGCATCGATATTGTTCTCAGACCACGGCGTTGGTTATTGCGATTGCGGTGGTTCTCTTCGTTGCCCTCCGTCTGCCGATGGTCTTGTTTTCCTCGGGCCAGATGGATGAGCAGTGGTTCGCCGTTCCAGGGTATACGGTTTGGAAGGAGGGAATCCCGCGGATCCCTTATTGTCCAACCCGGAAGCGGGAGAATTTTTTCGAGAATGCAGATCGGTGTTTGTTCGCGTTGCCGCCCGCCTTGCATTATGTGCAAGCTCCATTCTTCGGGATCTTTCCTGCGGGGTATTCCGCCGCTCGCCTCCCCTCTTTCTTTGGCGGGATAATCGGTCTGGTGGTGTTGGGGTTGCTAACTCGGAAGATATTTCACGACACTTTCATCTGGGGCATGGGCTTGATTCTCATTGCGATGAGTCGGCCGATGATGTTTACCGCGATCACAGCCCGTCCGGATTTGCTGTGCAGTGTTTGTTGTTGGAGCGCGATCGCCTGCATGTGGCTTTGGGCAGATCGGGACTCGGTGGAGAGGACTGGCGTCGGCGGGGAACTGATCGCAGCAGGCACGCTGTGCGGCTTGGGACTCTTGTTCCATCCGTTCGCCTTGGTCGGTTGTTTGCAGTGCGGTCTTTGGGCCATTTGCCGACGCGGCGGATGGAAGCTTCGGATGCTGCGCGGACTAGCGATCGCCGTGCCCGCGGCGTTGGTTCTGTCCCTGTGGCTGCCGTTGATTCTTCGGTTTCCGAAAGAGTTTGAAAGCCAGTTCACGAGCAATGTTCTGGAGCGTTCCGGCCCGGGGCTCATGCAACGGTTGCTTTGGCCATGGGCTTCACTCTGGCATCACGCGCGCTACCAATGGGATTACCACCAGGCGATCCAATTCGTTTTCTTGAGCGCAGGCGGGGTACTCGGTCTCATTTCCCTGGGGCTCGGCAAAGACTCGACTCCCATCGTCGCCAAATACCGATATCGCATCGCAATCCTGGTCGTTTCGAGTATCTACCTGACCGCAACCATCGCCGGAATCCATCCGACCAAGGGCTACTGGGTTTATACCATTGGATGGCTGTACCCGCTCGCCGTCATGGGCTCTGTGGTTGCTTCGAGTATCGCGTTGAGTTGGTTGATCCCTGCTCTTCGCGGAGGCAGGCGGTGCGGGTGGAACTGGGGGATCGGGCCTCTGTTGGTAGCACTGATGATCCCGGGTACCGGCACGACGACCTTGATGGCTTATGTTCGCGATGGTGCAGGATCGCGGACCCATGCCACCCGATTTGTCGACGCCTTGCTCCAGGAACTACCGCAGGATGCTCGATGCATCGTGGATGTCCATTTCGTCTTTGATGTATGGCTCAGCGGTCGCCAGACGCTCTTGTGCCAGCCTCGCGAGCGGTTCTGGGGGGACACTCATCCAGAGTTCGATTATCTCATCATCGGTCGCGAAGGGATCGATATGGACGCGCCGGCGGATTACCATGCCCGATTTTGGCGCTCCTTTGGGGATCCATCGACGCCCGCGGATTGCTATGTCAAGATCTACACTCCGGCGGAGGGACGCGTTTTGGATTCAGAACCTCAGGGAAAAGCACGGTGAAGCTGTCGATTGTCATTCCCGCGTACAACGAGCAGGAGAATATCGGTCCCTGCCTGGACGAATTGATCGCGGCCTTGGACAGCGATAAGATCCCGTTTGAGATTCTCGTGGTCAACGATAACTCAAGCGATCGAACGGAACAGGTGGTGCTCGAACGAGCCGTGCACCGAAGCGAAATCCGATTGCTCCATCGGCTCCCTCCCGGCGGGTTCGGCCGAGCCGTGAGAACCGGTCTGGAGTTTGTGACCGGCGACTATGTGATCATTTACATGGCGGATCGTTCGGACCATCCTGAGGATGCGGTCCGTTACTACCGAGTTTTGACAGATGGTTACGACTGTGTATTTGGATCCCGATTCATCCAGGGGGCAAGCGTGAATGGTTATCCTCCCTTCAAGCTCTTCGTCAATCGAATAGTCAACCACTGTATCCAATGGATGTTCTGGACGCGTTTCAACGATTTGACCAATGCATTCAAGGGATTTCGGGTCGATGTGGTCAAGCGTTGCGGACCGTATCGGGCGTGCCACTTCAATATCACTCTGGAAATCTCCCTGAGCGCCCTGATTTCGGGATACCGGATTTGTCAGATCCCAGTCCACTGGGAGGGACGCGCGTGGGGGGCGAGCAATCTGCGGCTGCAGGAGATGGGAAGGCGATATTTGTGCACGTTGCTGATGCTGTTTTTCCAGCGGATGCTGTTGAGCGACGATGTCCGTTCCGAACGGACGCGAGACCAGAAACTGGGAGTCGAAGTGCCGGTGAAGCCGGCCGAGCCTGCATGAGGTGAGCGGCCTGCCCCATCGTCCGATTCCGGCGGCTACAATGTAGGCCGGTGCGGGCTTTTGCTCGCGAAGTCTGTGATACAGTCCCCGTTTGACCTGCTATCCCTATGCCTCGCTGGAATTTGATCCATCGCCCATCTCCCTTCGGTCCAAACCCGGATCGGGGTAACGCCGACACGCAGGAGTCGTTGCCGAAGCGGATCGATGTCGACGGCGGCGTCTTCGGGGTCGATTGGTCGGCATGGCCGTACGGCAAATCGATGGGGATGAAATGCTTGACCCTCGATACCGGTTTGATGCGGACGGTCATTCTGCCCGAGCGCGGGATGGGAATTTGGAAATCGCAGATTCAGGGAATTGAGTTTGGTTGGCAGAGTCCGGTCTGTGGACCGGTTCATCCAGCGTTGGTCCCGATCGGCGATCCCTCTGGCATCGGCTGGCTTGAAGGGTTCGATGAGTTGCTCGTCCGCTGCGGGTTGCTCAGCAACGGTGCACCGGAATTCGACGAACGCGGACAGGTACGCTATCCCGTTCATGGTCGCATCGCGAATTTGCCGTGCCACGAACTCTACGTGGAATCGCAGCCGGAACTAGGATTTGTCGAGGTGGTCGGCAAGGTTATGGAGTCGCGGTTCCTCGTCTACGCGCTGGAATTGGAAACTCGCTATCGTTTCTACCCCAACCGAGGCACCATAGAGATTCTTGACACCGTCACCAACCCTCTCACAACACCGGGTTCCATGCAGTTGCTGTATCACATCAATCTCGGGCAACCGGTCTTGCAGGCTGGATCTCGGATCGTCGCGGCGCTCGATCAACTGGCTCCTCGGGATGCCCGAGCGAGCGAAGATGTCGATGCGTGGGATATCTGTCAGGGACCCGAGGATGGATTCCGCGAGCAAGTCTACTACAGCACGCCCTTGGTCGACGAGCATGACTGGACGGAGGCGATGTTGACCAATCATGACAGCACGCTGGGCTACTCAGTCCAATTCGACGCTCGCACGTTGCCCTGCGTGAACTTTTGGAAGAACACTGCCGGGGTCGAAGACGGGTACGTGCTGGGGATCGAACCCGCCTCTGGATTTCCGAATACCAAATCATATGAGGAACGCCACGGACGCGTTATGAAATTGCAAGGTGGGCAATCCCGCATGTTTCGATTGAAACTGAATGCCCTCAGCAGCGCGAGCGAAGTGCAACGCGCCGCGGAGCGCATCAGAAAACTGCAATCACGACCGTGCTCGATCGATCTCGCACCTCGCAAAGGCTGGTCGCCAGCCGCATCCTGAACGCCGTAGGTCGGCGGAAACCTCACCACATGTCCGGTTCCTTTTGGCAACATCGATCGGTTTTCTTGACGGGACTGGCGATCGTTGCATGCGTTCGCATCGGAGCGTTGGGATTGGGTTGGGAGAGCCTGGGTGCGGACCCCGACGCGTATCGGGCGTTGGCGGCAACATGGCGCGATACGGGAACCCTGGGGCGTGTCGATGGGGAAGGCCACCCGGTTCCCAGCGCTTATCGGCCGCCGTTGTATCCCTGGGTCCTGTCATGGTTTCCGGTCTCGGAAACGGGGGAATCCGATCGAGCGTGGATCGCGGCACTGCATGGCGTCCTCGGAATCGCGACGTGCTTCGTGACATTCCAGATCGGAAAACAACTCGGTTTATCCGCTTGGGCGTGTGTGTTTGCGATGGTCTGGGTCGCGTGCGATCCAATTTTGATTCGCCAATCCACGCTGGTAATGACCGAAACACTCGCGACATTTCTCGGCGCGATTCTTTGGTGGTGCTGGCTGAGGGATAGCGAGAAATTCGTGAGGGATCGGTGGGATTGGCGATCGTTGCTGCTCGGTCTCGGGATGGGGCTGGCGGTTTTATGCCGTCCAACCGCGTTGGCATGGCTGGTTTTGTGGTGGGGTGTGGCGCTGCTGCAGGGGAGATATCGATCGGTCATGATGTCCGCTCTGGGAGTAGCTGCGTTGGTCGTGCCGTGGACGGTGCGCAATGCGATTCAATTCGGTACTCCGGTTGCGACGACGACGCATGGCGGATACACCCTTTATCTCGCGAACAATCCGATCCTGTATCGTCATTGGAGCACAAGCATGTCGCGCCAGTGGGACGAGGATGCGTTCCACGCGCAATGGCGAGTGGAACGATCGCAATCTGTCGGGCAGGACGAGATCCGTCAGGATCGATTCGCCCAGTCGCTCGCCTGGTCGACGATCGCCAGCGATCCGAGGACATTCGCGCTGGGCTGCGCGATTCGGGCCGGATGGCTGTGGGCGCTCTGGCCCGCCCCTCGTCAGGCATCTCCGCGCATTCAGGTGGCGATCGCCTGTTGGTATTCGCTCGCGATGGGGTTGGCGGTCCTGGGTGGCATCCGTGGGATTCGTACGAAGGAAGCCTTCTATCGTTGGCTACCTGGATTGTTGCTGGTGGTCAGTTTGACCTTGGTGCATAGCGTGTACTGGAGCAATATGCGCATGCGCGCTCCGGCGATTCCCGTTGTGAGCTTGTTGGCTGCGTTGGGAGTTTGTCGACTCGTTTTGGGTTATCGGCGAGGCGTATCGCAGAGGGAAGACTGCTAGCCGATCCGCTTGGGAGTCGGGAACTCGATCACGAATTTGGTACCCCGTTCGACTTCGCTTTGGACGTTGATTCGGCCACCATGGGCTTCGATGATTTTGCGGGTGGTTGGCAGCCCAAGTCCCGAGCCTTCGGTTTTGGTGGAATAGAACGGCTCGAACATCCGCATCGCAGTGGTCTCATCCATACCGCAGCCGGTATCGATCATGTCGAGAGCGACTCCGGTCGGAGTGGAGTAGGTTTGAACAATCAGTTCTCCTCCATCGGGCATGGCCTCGAGCGCGTTTTTGACCAGGTTGATCAAGGCGGCTTGAAGCGCGCCGCTGTTGAGTCGAATGTGGGGGAGATTGGGGTCGAGATAGCGTTCGAGGCGGACGTTTTGTTTGTCTGCCTGGGCCTGGTACAGGTTGAGTACGACCGAGATTTGATCGTTCAAGGAGGCCACCGTCATTTCCATGTCTTGCATGCGAGCGAAGCGCAGGAAATCGGAGAGGAGGTTTTCCATACGATGGCACTGTTGTCGAATCATATCGACTTTGGCGATGGCTCGCCGTTTCCCTGGCCATTGGCTCTCCTCGAGTTCTTCCCCGAGCAGATCGGTATTCATATGGATGACCGAGAGCGGGTTCTTGATTTCGTGCGCCAAGGAACCGGCGAGTTCGGCCAATTCGTGGTACTGGCGACGCATCTCGTCATTCGATAGATCAGGATTGCCTGGGGGATCGAGAGTCATTTCATCAGCAGCTCTACCAAGGATCGAACCATGCATCCGGTTCCTCCGGCATCTGCCCAAGGCTTGCTGGTTTCTGCGAACGCGGGGCCGGCGATATCGAGGTGAGTCCAAGGGGTCGATCCGACGAATTCCTCGAGGAATTTGGCTGCTGTGATCGCGCCTCCCCACCGGCCATCGCCAACATTTTTGATATCCGCAACTTTGCCGGCGATCTGCTCCGAGTAGAACGGAAACATCGGGAGAGGCCACGTGTATTCGCCACACAGATCCGCTGCGGCGCGAATTTCCGATTGCCACTGCATGTCGTTGGTCATCATCCCTGTCACATCGTTGCCGAGCGCTACGACGCAAGCCCCGGTGAGTGTTGCGAAGTCGACGATCTTCTCCGGTCGGTAATCGAGCGCGACATTCAGACAATCGGCGAGGACCAAGCGTCCTTCGGCATCCGTGTTATGGATCTCGATGGTCTTTCCGCTGCGCGCGGTCAATACATCGCCGAGCTTGAACGCATCCCCGGAGATGAGGTTCTCGACCAGCCCGATCACTCCGACGAGCGGACGCTTGAGTTTAAGTAGGGCAGCGGCTCGCACGATACCTAGGACGGTAGCGGCTCCTGCCATGTCGGCTTTCATGCCGAGCATGCCGTCGGTCGGTTTGATGGAATAGCCTCCGCTGTCGAACGTGACCCCTTTTCCCACCAGTGCGATCGGTGGCAGTTTGGTATCGGTACCCGGATAGCGAATGACGAGCAATCGCGGCGGTCGCACCGAGCCACGAGCGACCCCCAGAAGAGCACCGCAGCGTTCCTGCTGCAACCGTGGCAAGTCCCAAACTTCGATTCCAAAACCCGCTTCCTGCGAGACGATCATCGCTTCATCGGCAAAGGTCTCCGGGTAGAGGTAGTTGGGAGGCAAATTAACCAGTCGCTTCACAAGTTGAATCGATTGGCCAACTGACTGCCCGATTTCGACCTGGCGCGGATGGTAACCTGCGAACTGCAGTTGCTCGGGCGCGAAGGTGGACTTTTCGCTCCGAAACAGATCTTGACCCATGCAAGCGGAAATGGCGCCTGCCACGACCGCCCGTTCCTCCTGCGGCGAGGCGGCCAAGCCAACCACACGAACGATCGAACGGTTTCGGGTCATGACCGCGCGGATGGCAGACGCCGAGGCGCGAAAAGGGATATCGGCAGGCACCTTGCCTCGAGCACCCGTTCCGACCAAGGCGATCAAGGGGGCGGGGGCTGTCGAAGGAGCGTGCAGCAGCGTGACACGGTGCGGTTTGGTGGGTACATCCCCTCGTTTGAGAATACCGAAGAGCCAATCGCCAGTCGCTTCATTGAGCCTCCGCAGGTCCTCTCGCCCATTCCAATTCTCGTCCACGGAGAGGATAAGGGCATCACAGGGAGTGGAGACCCAGTCGGAGTTGAGCGATTCTATTTTCATGGCCGTGCGGATACGAGGAGCGGGATCGGTGGAGGCTCATTCGATACCACGCGGCGTTCCGCGTCAAGAAACCCCGCGTCGACGCTGCAGCAGGGCATCGTTGACGCTCGCGATGTAGCGTTTGCCGTCGACGGTCCACGGGGCGATCAGATTGTAGTACAGGATGTACCAAATCGCCGCGATTCCATCCTTGAAGCCGATTTTTTTTCCTTCGTCGTAAGTGCGTCCGTAATAGGAAATCGGTACTTCGTAGGTTCGCGCTTGGGTTTTGCAAATCATGGCGGTGATCTCCACCTCCATCCCGAAACCGCGGCTGGTCAACTTCAAGGGAGCGATCACTTCGCGACGAAAGGCTTTGTAGCAGGTTTCGATATCCGACATGTTGCGGTTGGTCAGCACATTGCTCAGCAGCGTCAGAAACTTATTCGCGACATAGTGGTAGAAATACAAAACACGCGATGCCCGCTTGACCAGGAATCGGCTGCCGTACACCACGTCGGCAACATCCTTCAAAATCGGTTCAATCACATCCGGGATTTCCTGGGGATCGTACTCGAGGTCCGCGTCCTGAATGATCACGATATCTCCCGTCGACTCCGAGATCCCAGTCGCGATAGCCGCCGTTTTTCCGCGATTCCGTTCGTGCCGATACCACCGGATCCGATCGTTCATCATCGCAAAGCGGGCGATTCGGTTCGCGGTGCCGTCACTCGATCCATCATCGACAACGATGATTTCGAGTTCGGAGAACGGAAGCTCTTGCAATCGAGTCAACACATTCTCGATCGTGGACTCCTCGTTGAACGCAGGTACCAGGATGGAAATCTTCATCAGGTCAATAGTCCTCGGGCATCCACGGGGTATTCGACCAACGAATCGTCTTCCCAAACGTAGAAGGAGTTTTGGAGATTGACGCATACGCAGATGTGATTGGGCAGGACCCAGACCCGATCGCCGACACGAGGAAGTTTTTCGGCATGATTTTCCGGGAACACCACTTCTCCGTGTTCTTCGCTCAATCGCGCAACCCTCGCCGAAGGGTAATCCGGAAGCAACCCGAATCCCGCCTGTTCATCAACGCAATTGCGATCGCTCGAGAGGGTTTTGCTGCCAGAGTCGAGAATGAATTTCCGGTCGGAAGGAACGCTGACCACGGTTGCAAGGACGCGCGCAGCGCATTGGTCCAAGGTTGCGACTCCCAATCGCACTTCATTCCAATCGTTGTAGATGTATGTCCCAGGGCGAATCTCGTTCAGATACGGATTTCGGTGAGAGGCCATGGCTGTGGGAGTCGAACCTCCGGACACCGTTGGGGTCTGGATTCCCGATGCGGCTAGTTGCTCGATGACGGTGTGCAGGGACTCCGCATAGCGATCCCAGTCCTGGGGCGAGGAACTGGGGAGCAAGTGCCCGGGGAAACACATCAGCCCGCGGAACTCCAAGTGCGACATATTGCTGATCGCTCGGCCGAGATCGACGGCGTTCGAAGGGTGGAGAACACCGGTCCGAAAGAATCCGACGTCGAGATCGACTAGGATTCCGAACGTTACCCCCCCCTTGCTTGCCCCGTCCTGCAATTGCTGGGCCGCTTGGAGTGAATCGACTCCCACCGTCACGTTGGCTTCGCGAGCGACCTCGATGAGATCGTGGAGTCGTCTTGCGCCGACCGCCGGATACGCGACCAAAAGATCATGGCACACCTGGCTCATCACGCGGGCTTCACCCGCTTTCGCGACCGTTAATCCGACGGCTCCCGTAGCGATCTGTTCCTCGGCCATGACCAGGGACTTGTGCGTCTTGGTATGGGGGCGCAATCGCAAGCCGTGCGCATTGCAGTAGTCTTGCATGCGCCGAAGGTTTTCCCGGACGGTTGGCTGATGAACCACGAGCGATGGCGTCGGATGGTCTTCGGGTAAATCAGACCAGCGCATGCAGATTCCTCCCTAGCGATCGGTTCGAATAACGCCATCAGTGTGTACAATATTGGCTATGCCGACCAGCCCAGATGTTCGCGAAAATGAAGTCCCGCAGAAGCCAGCCGTGGAACTGCTTTACCACTGCGTTTGTGGTCAAGAATACTCGGTCGACCCTCAAACCGGCGGGCTATGCCCTGTTTGCAAGAGAAAAGTGACCGCGGAGGCGATCCGAGACGCCAGCAAGGCGACGATTAGCATTTATGATCTGCACGCCAACGAATCCGCACGATCGATCGAGTTCGAGCATGACGAGGAGTTGGCAGGCAAGGTCTTCGGTCACTTTCGCCTCGATCGCAAGTTGGGCGGAGGAGGGATGGGGGCGGTGTACCGCGGCCTGGATACCTCGCTGCAACGTTACGTGGCCGTCAAGGTGTTGCACCAGCATCGAAAGCGAACCGATTCCCGTGTGAATGCCATGCTGCGAGAAGCGGTCGCTCAGGCTCGGATCAACCATCCAAACGTCGTCACCATTTATTACGTCGGCCGCGAGGGAGAAGAGCCGTTCCTGGCGATGGAATTGCTCCCCGGTCCCACGCTGGCCGAGCGACTGCAGACCTCGGGAGCGATCCCGTACGGAGAAGCCATTCGGTACGCAATCCAGGTCGCGCTCGCACTGCGCCATGCCTCGGCGTTCGACCTAGTGCACGCCGATATCAAGCCCGCGAACTTGATCATGGCGGGGGATGGACGGATCAAGTTGTCCGATTTTGGACTCGCACGCGTGCAATCCGGCGATGATGTCGACGCACCGATTTCCGGAACCCCTGCCTATGTCGCGCCGGAGTTGATTCAAGGGGAAGGGTTGAGCATTCAATCCGACATGTACGCCTTGGGCGTCACGTTGTTCGAACTGGTTTTTGGTCATGCCCCGTTCCCGTTAGAAGGGGAAACGATTCTCGAAAAACTCAAGACGCATCAATCCGCGACCATCGAGTTCCCGAATCCCTGGCCCAAGAGTATCCCAATCGAATTCAGGAAATTGATCGAACGTCTCATGGCCAAGAAACCAGGGGACCGCTTCGCGAGCTACGACAGTCTGCTCGAGGAATTGGAATCCATCGCTCCGGTCAGTACGACGGCAGCCGGATTTGCCCCGCGAGCGATGGCGTTTTTCGTGGATCAATTTTGCCTCCTCTCGGCGATCGCTCCCTTCGCAGCGACGATCGTCACCATGAACGGGATGAAGACGTCGGGAACCCTCAATATCCGATTGCTGATCCCGATCATCGCGTTCGCATCCTTGATTGTTCCAGGTCTCTATTTGTTGTTGATGTATCGCGGTTGGCCATCTCTCGGGCGTTACTTGTTTCAATTGCGAATCGTCGAGGAACATGGCTTGGCTCCCCGCCGCGAACAGTTAGTGCCTCGGGAGTTTCTGCGCAATGCGTTTGCTTGGTGCATCCCATTGGCGCTTTACGTCTCACTCACGTCCGAGATTTTAGCCCAGGCCATTGAAATCGGATTGTTTCTGTTTCTCTCCGTAAATACGGTCACGCTCCTTCTCCTGAAGGGACGCAAGGCGCTGCATGACTACCTGTGCCGTTCCCGAGTCGTACTGGCCATCGACAAGAAAGCACGAGAACACCATGCAGTCGATTGAGGTCCTACTGGGATCGCGCAGCTATCCGATCTACCTAGGGCATGCAATTTCCGGGGAACTGGCAAACGCGATCGGAAAACTGACTCCGGCCCCATCGAAAATTGTCATCGTCTACGACAATCGCGTCGAGCATCTCGCTCGCGCGATCGCCAAGGAAGCTAGGATGGATGCAGCGAACATCCATCTGATCGATGTTCCCAGCGGCGAGGAAAGCAAATCGGTCTTGCAACTTGAGCACCTGTGGAAACGGTTGTTTCGATGCAACGCGGATCGCAAGGCAATCGTGATCGCAGTTGGGGGTGGAGTGATCGGCGACCTGGCGGGTTTCGCCGCCGCCACTTGGAATCGAGGTGTCCGTTTCCTTCAAGTCCCAACCACCCTGTTGGCGATGGTCGACAGCAGTGTCGGGGGAAAGACGGGCATCAATCTCCCCGATGCCAAGAATGTGATCGGCGCGTTCTGGCAACCGGTCTTGGTCTGGGCGGATGTCAGCAGCCTCGCCTCCCTCCCCACACGTGAATTTCGGAGCGGACTGGCCGAGGTGGTCAAATACGGTGTCATCCTCGATTCCGACTTCTTCGACTTTCTCGAGACACGAGCCGATGCGATTCTGTCTCGTAACGAAGACGCTTTGGTCGAGATCATTCGACGCTCGTGCTTGCTCAAGGCCAAGGTCGTCGCGGAGGATGAACTCGAAACCACCGGCCTGCGAGCGATCCTGAATTACGGCCATACGTTCGGTCATGCGATCGAATCCCTTACCGATTACGGAACGCTGCTGCATGGCGAGGCCGTTTCGATCGGAATGACGATGGCCGGGCATCTTTCTGTCTCCATGCATCGATGGAACCAGCGATCCCTCGATCGGCAAACCAGGCTGTTGGAACGATTCGGCCTGCCAACACAGCTCGCCGGCGATGCAGCCAAGGCAATCGCTGGGGATCGCATGATCGATGCCATGATGCATGACAAAAAGAACGCCTATGGGCAGTTGAGGCTGATCCTCCCTAGCCGTATCGGTGCGGTCGAAACCGTTTCGGGAGTCTCCAGCGAGATCGTTCGCGATGCGATCGCGGCGTGCACGGTCATCAGCGATTAGCCCCCCGGTTGCATCATCCCTCGAACAAGGCGCGGATCGGTTGGCCCGACGAGATCGGCAACGGACGCCCTTGAGTATCTACAACTTCGGAAGCCGGATCGATGCCGAGGGCCCAATAAAGGGTTGCTGCGATGTCTTCGGGCCCGACCGGATCGGACGCAGGATAAGCTCCCTTGGCGTCGCTCTGACCAAAGATTTTTCCTCCTCGCGTACCACCGCCGGCCATCATCACTGTATAGCAGTCCGGCCAATGGCCGCGTCCTTTTCCATCGCGATCGCCGATCTGAGGACCGCGACCGAATTCCCCCATCCAGAGCACGAGCGTGTCCTGAAGCAAGCCGCGGGTCTCGAGATCCTGAATCAAGGTGGGAACCGTGTGATCGGTGATCGGCAGCAAGCGTTCTCGCAGATCCTTGAAGTTCTCTTGATGGGTATCCCAACCCTCGCTTCCCTTGCCTCCGATGCTCTGCGAGAAGTAGACGGTGACGAATCGAACACCCGATTCAACCAGCCGTCTGGCCAGCAGGCACGATTGGCCGTAAGTCGTCCGCCCGTAGGCATCCCGAAGCGCAGCGTTCTCGCGGCTCAAGTCCAACGCATCGCGAAGGCCCGTCGAAGAGAGAATCTGCATCGCCTGCTCCTGAAGCGCATCGAGCCCCTTGGCTTCCGCACTCGTTTCGAGCAGTCGACGGTCCTCATCGATGAGCCTGATCAATTCGCGACGTCGATCCAGGCGACTCAAATCGAGATCCGCAGGCAACTGCAATTCCGGCAACGCAAAATCGGGAGCGTTGGGATCCCCTTGGAAGAAATAGGGATCGTAGCGTTTGCCGAGAAAGCTCGCATGTTGCCCAGGCGCGATCGCCCCATCGCGGAGCACATGCGGGTACGCCACGAACGAAGGCACACCTCGCTTCGGCTCCGAGAACTTGGCTACCGTAGAGCCGTACGCGGGATACAACTCGAGCGTATCGCGCAGTCGAATGTCGTCGGTGGGAGGACGTTTTCCAGTGAGCGAGTAATAGCATGCTGGGTTGTGATTCTTCATGTCGTGATGGACCGAGCGTACCTGGACCCAGCGATCGAGTTGCGCGCCCCAGCGCGGCAAGTGTTCGCAGACCGGGACTCCGGGGATAGCTGAGCCAATTGGCTGGAATTCGCCTCGGATACCGTCGGGGGCGCCGGGCTTCATGTCGAAGGTGTCGATATGGCTCGGGCCACCATACTGATGCAAAAAGATGACACTCTTGGCACGCGGGAGCAAACTCGTGGCTGATTCCCCACCGCGCGTCGCGCTACCGAGGAGCCCGGAGCTCCAAAGCCCCGTCAATCCGAGCCCACCGATCTTGAGTGCGCTGCGTCGCGAATGCCTTGGCCTCACGCTTCCGATTCCCCGTGTTGTCATCGACGGCTTCCCCTAAGCTTATCGCAAGATCGAAAATTCTTTGCTGTTGATCAAGGCCCAGAGGATATCCTCGAGCACGCGTCGCTCCCGTTGCTGCTCCGTGATCGCAGCATGATTTTCGCTCTCCTCGAATATGGCGATCGCTCCTTGCAATTCCCGCTGACCGGGCTTGCGCGACAATGCAGCTAGAAAAAGTTCATGTACCTTCGCGGGAAACGGAATGTCGGATTGGACGAGCTTCCCAAGACGGTTGTTCGTCTGGGTCAAGCGATCCCGCACCTCTTGGCCATTGAGCAGCGACAGCGATTGGCTGAGAGAAACCTGATTGGTCCGCTCGCATTCGCAGACCAGGAGTCGTTCCGGTTTCCCAAACGTTCTGAGGAAACCCTTCTTGACCGGGATACCGGGCATTTCCATCGCCCGACGAACAGGCAACACCCCTTCCTCGTTTCCCGGTTGAACCGGAGGGTAGGCATCGCAGGCATCGCTCACCGCATCGAGCAGGATTTCGGCGGCAATCCGACGGGTCGGGTAGGATGCGAAATAGGGGACGCCGTTGAGTTCACTCGAGACGGGAGCATCCGAACCCGATGCGCTCGCAAACGTACGACTGCACAGAATCGTGCGGGATAGTTGTTTCAACGAGTAATTTCCTAATCGCAACTCTCGAGCCAGCCAACGCAGTAATTCCGGATTGGTCGGCGGGTTGGAATCGCGAAAGTCGTCGGGAGGATCGACGATGCCACGACCGAAGTATTGGTACCAGATGCGGTTGGCCAAATTGGCATCGAACTGGGCGTTGTCGGTCGTCAGCCAGCGTCCAAACTGCGCGAGGATGGTCCCCTCATTTTCGGCGAGGATGGGACCGGACGCGTCGCGAAATGCCAACGGCCGAGGAGGCACCTTTTGCGAACGGCCGGGATGCAACATCTCTGGAATCCGATCCCCCAAAGAGATGATTTCGTCTCCGGTGATGACATGCTTGTCGAGTTCGTCTTTGGGTTTGTTATCGATCTGTTTGCGGTCAATGGTTGTAAAGAAGGCAGACAGTCCATAGTAGTCGTCTTGTTTCCACACATCGAACGGATGATTGTGGCATTTTGCGCACTGAAGGCGTACTCCGAGGAAGACTTGCGCTGAGGATTCCGCCGCGGTGAACGGATCGCGATGCGTGCGATGGTATGATGCAGGGGGATTCTCGTAGGTGCTGCCAACACTCGACACCAACTCGGCGATCCAGGATTGCATCGAACGATCGGATGCGATCTGCTGACGCAGCCACCCGTGAAGGAGCGAAGCACCCTTGGGGCTCATGACCTTGTCTTCGTTGCGAATCAAATCGGACCAACGCATCGCCCAGACATAATCGAATGCTGGATCGGCCAGCAGGCGATCGACGGTGCGACTTGTTTTGTCCGGAAGGGGATCCTCCACAAAGATCAGGGTCTCCTCGGGAGTGGGCAAACGGCCCAGCGTCGTCAGGTACAAGCGTCGCACCAGCGTCCAGTCGTCGGCTCGTGGAGCTGGGACGATATTCAGTTCCCGGCATTGGGTTTCGACCAGTACATCGATGGGATTGGCCGATGGTTCCGCATCTGACGGTTGGCTGGGGGAATCGCCGAGGAAAATCATCCTCGCACTCGCGCGGCCCGAGAGATAGGTCGCATGAAAGCTGGCATCGAGCGGATGATCCGCTCGGACGGTTCCATCGCCGAGAATTTCGACACCGGACGCGATGCTCGGTTCGATGCGCGACCATCGTGTCGCATCGCGGACCGAGCCGTCGGCAAAGCGTGCGAGCACGATCAGCTTTGCGGAGCGCTCGCTGGCGCGCAGGCGCTGCAGGCGAGGTAGCAATTCCAGGGAAACGAGCGGGCTAGCGCTCGATGCGGTGGCCCCGTCTTCGATCCATTGGCACAACCATCTCGCTTCGGTGGATGTGGGTTCAAAGCGAGTTCCACCTTGATGGGGGACTCGACTGGTCGCTTTGCGGAGGATCAGGCTCTGTTCCGGTTCCCAGAGGTCGATGCGGCGTTGGGCAAACTCGCGAGTCAGTCGATAGTAATCAAACGCCGGATCGTCTCCGCGAAGGCTTAATCGCATCCCTCCTTTGCCGTGCAAGTTGCCGTGGCAAGTTCCCAGATTGCAGCCGCTCCGGGTCAATACCGAGATGACTTCGCGATCGAACGCCAGAGGGCTGTCATCGCGCGTTTCGACCGGCACTCGTACAGTCGCTCCGCGCCATTCCACCTCCAGTTCCGTGGTGCCGATCGACTGAACGCAAATCGTTCCCGATTCGACCGTCGCCACCGAGGGATCGATCGCGCGAACTCGTAAACCCTGGGCTTGGTTGAGGTGGATCGATTCGCCTCGCGATGTGATTGCCATGACCGCAAAACCAGCCGGATAGCGAGGGGTTGCCAAGATCCGCGCGGGGATCACTTCGAGTGAAACATGATCCTCGGTTTGCGGGGAGGCTCCCGAGGAGATCCCGTGCCCGAACAACCAGTGCCCCACGAGGATGACCGACATCCCGATCCAAGCTCGGGAGTTGCATCGGCAACCTTGGTTTGTCCACCGAGTGGCGTTGTTCATCGGATCGCGGAGTTCGAAGGTAAGTACGAAGGAAGGTGGGCGCGTGGGCTAGCCCGTGAGCCTAGTATAGCGGAAGATGCCAGGGAACGCATTTTTTGGCTCGGCCCTGTTTCCGACGACAAGCATGGATTCACGGAATGGAACACGACAACTCGATTCAAGACCCTTTTTCCGATGCACCGGTTTCTCGGCTGATCGGCTTCCGCGTGCTGCCCGCGAGTGACGAGGATCGCGTGGATGGCAAGGCAACGGTCGTGCTCGATGTCGATGAGCGATTGCACAACCCGATGGGGAGGGTTCACGGCGGGATGCTCGCCGCGCTGGCGGATGCGGCGATGGGGATTGCGTTCGGGAGAACTTTGGATCCGGGCCAGGATTTTTCGACCATCGATCTCCACATCCACTTCATGCGGCCAGTCCGTTGCAATCGATTGACTGCCTCCGCCCATTTGATTCAGCGCGGATTGCGTGTTGGGTTTGTGGAATGCGATATCACCGACGATCGAGGACGCGAGATCGCGCGGGCCAGTTGCAGTTGCACGAGCATTCGCTAGCTGTGCCAGATGGGCCCCGCATGAGTTGCTCAGGAGGGTTTGGATCGATTCCTGGCCAATCGGTGGTGCCGTTCGGGTCGAGTGTGCATGCCCCATCGCAAGGCTTCATCCTGTTCGTAGCGTTTGCCGAGCGTCAATGCCGTGAGGGCCTTGGCCAGTTCGAACCCGAGGTAGAAAGCGTGCGATGCATCGACGTTTCTCGACTCGGGCATACGCATCAAGGCGTCCATCATCTCGAAAGGATCGGTCCCTCGCAGATGAACTCCGCAAGCCATCAAGTGAATCTCCTGGCCATCGATCGCGATCCGATAATTGTTGTCCTTGATGTTGGCAGCCATGGCCGCGAGGCTCTCGGGCGAGGGAGGGTTGAACGTGGGGTCGCGCAGCATCACCAGATTTTCCTCCAGGTGCTTGGGAGGGGTCCGATGCCGCACGGCATAGGCGACGAGCCGGCGCGCCAAATCGCATTCGCGTACCGACGACTGGGCCCATGGGATGACCTGGGTGGTGAGCACGCTAGTGATCTGTTGTTCCTCGCAAAAACCTAGGAGCAGCGTGTTGACGGCTGCCGAATCGCAATCGGTCAACTCGGTCAGGTTTCCGATGCCCATCAAGATCGGCGCGTCGGGAAACATTTGTCGGGTCGCCAGGTAACGTCCCAGCGAGTCCGAGAATCCGCAGCCGATCGGTTCGAGGATCGGATCGAGTCGGAATGGGACTCTCACATCGCTCAGGTACTGGGCGGTTTCGACCATGCTGTGTTCGAAATCGGCGGGCGTATCGGGGACGACGACGACTTCGGCGCCCCACTGAGCCGCGGCGGATCGATTTTGGCTGTTGACCGACAGGACCAACGACGCTCCAGCGCGGGTTGCGGATTCCACTTCGTCGGGATCGAACGAATCGATCGAAACCGGAATGCCGAGATCGACCAAGCCTTTCACGGCATCGGAGACTTGGAGCCATCGAGATCCTGGTTCACATCCCAAATCGATGCGATCGGCACCGAGGGCGATCAATCGCCTGGCTTCGGAAATCAGTGTTGCGATGGAGAATCGCGGTGCATAGTTGATTTCGGCGATGATCTCGATCGAATGCTGGCCGTAATCCTCAGAGCGATGACGTCGACTCCCAAAGAGAGTGGGGAGATCGCGCACATCCTTGGGCCCACAATCGACAGGAATAGAGAAATGAGTCCGGATTTCCTCGATGTGAGGTTGAAGATAACCAGGGAGTAGAACGCGCGTCGCAGATGCGGGGACTTGAATGTGCCGCATCAGCCATTTGGGGGTCATCAGCGCAGCAACCGTGATCGGCAAGACATCGATGCTGTAATCGAAACCACGTTGTTCAGACAGGTGAAGCACGATCTCGCGAACCGACGCTTCCGCCAACTTGCCTGTCACAAAGTGAATCGACTCGCGCATGGTTTCCCGAATGTCGCTCGAAGAAAGCATCGTTCTCGTTTTTGGGATAACTCTGATTTGATAGCTTCATCCCTCTTGACCCAGGTTGCACTTTAACGGAACATGATCCGAGCGAGAAGCACTTATGCACCATTCGCATTCACTGCGAGGTACATGTGGCCGGTGTTTCTCGCTTTTTTTTTGTGTTGCACCATGATCGAAATCCTGATCGATGATCCCTGGTTCTTGGTGATCAACAAGCCGATCGACTTGCTCACGCAAGCGGTCGCCGGTGTGCCGAGTGTGCAATCGATGTTGATCGATCAGCTGCGAAACGGACCGTCCAAACCTTTCGTCGGCATCCCGCATCGGCTGGATCGAATGACCAGCGGCGTGATGGTGGTCGCGAGAAATCAACGAGCCCTGCGGAGACTCTGCGATCAATTTGCTGCTCGCAGCGTTCACAAGGAATACCTCGCCTGGGTTTTTGGAGAAACCCCCGAGCGAGGAGAGTGGACCGATTGGATTCGCAAGATCCCCGATGTGGCCAAATCGGAATTGGCGGATCCGACGGTCGACGGGGCTCGCATCGCAGAGCTTGAATTCGATACGATCGATCGGCGGACGCTTCCTACGGGGCAACCCGCCTGCCTTGTCCGAGTCGTGCTCCGGACCGGACGAATGCACCAGATCCGCCTCCAATTCGCCTCGCGCGGGCATCCCGTCTTGGGGGATATCGCGTATGGCGGGGAAATCGACTTCGCGAGTCAGGAACGAAAAACCCGGGAGCCCATGCTGGCGCTCCATGCCTCCCGGTTGCAGTTTTCTCACCCCAAGACAGCGGAACGGATCGTCGCCGAAGCGCCTCGACCTCCCCATTACCCATGGAACTTGCTCCTGGCGTAGACTTTTCTTGGCACGCCATGTGCGGTAAAGTGAGAGAACGAAAACGACGCACTTTTTGGCAGTCGCTAGGCGAGTATCACTTCGACGAAAGGGAGTCAAAGGACATGGGGAATGCTGCGGAATTTACGGATGCCGGATTCGGAACCGACGTCCTGCAATCGGACCATCCGGTTTTGGTGGATTTCTGGGCTCCATGGTGCGGTCCATGCCGCCAGATCGCTCCATTGATCGATGAACTCGCTCAGCAGTACGCAGGTTCGGTGAAAATAGGGAAGGTCAACGTCGACGAGAACCCCGAGCTTTCCACCCAGTACGGGATCAACGCGATCCCGACGCTGTTGCTTTTCAAAGATGGAAAAATCGTGGAACGCTTCCAGGGAGTTCCGCCTCGGACGCGACTAGAAGCTGCGCTGAACGAAGCGAGCGGCTAGACAGCCCCAACGACTGCCCGCAAGCATGTGTTCGGCGATCTGAAAGTCATTTGATATCCTGGGATCGGGAGTAAAACTGATGAACTTTTCGAGAAACGGTACGAAGTTGATGGCTCTCCTCGTGATCGGGGCGGTCCCAGTAGGCTACTGGTTGTACTCCCAGCCCTCGACGGTCCCCAGCCCCGCCTACGCCGAGCAGCTCCAGGAATCGAATCGGGCTCGCCTAAATCTCGATCCAGACTCGCTGGCCCATGCCGATGCTCTGTCGCGGGTGTTTCGCGAGGTGTCGAAATCGGTCAAGCCATCGGTCGTCAGCATCAAGTCGATGGTCGAGCGTCCCCGTATGCAGCGAGGGCTTCGCGGTTTGCCTCCGGAATTCGAGCAATTTTTTGGAGACCGTTTCGGTCTGCCTCAAGACGAAGAGGGAGATGCGGACGTTCCGGGAGGCAAGGTCCAAGCGGGCTTAGGCTCCGGCGTGATCGTTCGATCCGACGGATACATTCTGACCAACAACCATGTGGTCGAGGGTGCCGCAGAACTCGAGGTCTATCTGAGCGACGAAACGAAATACATTGCCAAGGTTGTGGGTACGGATCCTCGAACCGATCTCGCGGTTTTGAGAATCGATGCCAGCGGCCTGGTGGCCGCCCCGATCGGCGACTCTTCAAGAGTTGAGGTTGGCGATTGGGCGATCGCGATCGGCAGTCCATTCGGATTGGCTCAAACCGTAACGGCGGGCATTATCAGCGCCACGAAACGAACCGATCAAGGCATCACCCCTTACGACGACTTCATCCAGACCGATGCCGCCATCAATCCGGGCAACAGCGGTGGCCCCCTGTTGAATCTTCGCGGAGAAATCATCGGGATCAACACAGCGATCGCCTCGCGGGGTGGTGGATACAACGGAATTTGTTTCGCTGTCCCAAGCAATACAGCATCGCGTGTTCTCGGGGATCTCATTTCCTCCGGCAAGGTTTCGCGTGGCTTCATCGGAGTCCGCCCAGCGTCCTTGACACCCGCCCTCGCCAAGCAATTGGCTCTCCCGGAAAGCCAGCGAGGAGCCTTGGTCGAGCAAGTCACGAAGGGGATGCCCGCAGAAAAGGCAGGAATTCGCGTCGGAGATATCATCGTGGCGATCGATGGAGTCGAGATCAAGACCGATTCGGCCATGCGGCGGACCATCGGCGAAATCAAGCCAGGAACCACGGTCTCCGTCAAGGTGCTGCGCGATGGACGCACGACCGAGATTCCAGTCACTGTCTCTGCACTCGATGAACAAGCCCTGGCAACCAGCGAGCGGCAGAGCATGGAGAACATGCAGCGGCTCGGTATCGCGGTCGATCAAGTGCCAGCGGAGCTCTCGCGACGATACGGATTGCGAGAAGGTGAAGGAGTGGTTGTCACCGGACTGGCTCGCCGCAGTCGATTCACAGGAATCAACGTCGGAGATGTCATCCTGTCGGTCAACGGTACGAAAATCAACTCGGCCGATGAGTTTTTGGAAGTCCTGGGTGAAGTACGACAAGGGCAACCGATGACGCTCGTCGTCCGCGATGCCGAGAGCGAACGGATGATCACGATTCGATAACAGGGCGTAACCTGTGTCACCAGATCGGCGCTCGGCACCGCTGGCTGGGCACCACCACTGGCTGGGCACCACCACTGGCTGGGCATCACCACTGGCTGGGCACTCAGTGACACAGCCGACAAAGGTCAATTCTCGTTCCCGTGAGCCTGAGGCGCTAGCCGATTTTTTGCATGTTGAACGAACTCGGCTAGCGATTCAGGCTCACTTTTGTCGGCAGTGTCCCTCACTTTTGTCGGCAGTGTCCTTCGTGGCGAACGAGAATGTCTAGGGAGAGAGAATGTTAAACGGGCTCAACGGATTCTCGTTGAGCAAATCTTCTTCGGCCTCGCGATAAGCGAGGTCGACCATCAACCACTTGCCATCGACCTGTTCGAGGATGAGTTGTACCCACGCTGGGGTTCCTGCTCGTTGGAAATTGTCCTCTACCTCCAAGTAAACGTTCATAGCGATGCGTGCGTTTACACCGGTTCGGTGATGCGTTAGCTCGGCCGACTGAATCGACTTGACGCGAACACGCAAGAATCGGACTTCGGAAAGATGGTCGCGGATGTTTTGAAGTTCCACTGAGGCTTGCGGGTGGATCTTCGAGACGACGTTTTGATATTGATTGGACTCGAGTTCCTCGGCGGTTTCGTAAACGAACCGACGGAGAATTTCTCGCTCGCTTTCAAACATCATGCCTACGGCAACCAAGATGGGTGTTACCACGGCAACGAGGATGCATGCGAAAAGGAGCTGTTTCAATCCGGTTTGCATCCAAGCAAAGAAAGTTGCGACTGCTATAACCGTTCCGATCATTCCGATCGTCAAGGAGCTTTCAAACAGGAGATCGAGCATTTTTGGTCTTCAATTTCTCCGGAAATCTTTTCTCACGGACTCCAGGGCCGCATCGCGACCTACGGTTTGTCAGATGGTCTATCGCGTCCATCGCCCCGCAATCCGATTGTAAGGCGCTCGCATGCTGGAAACAATTCGCAGATATTGGATAGGCTTCCTGGTTTTCGCCCTAGTGCTGATGCACGCCAGCATCGTCGGCATCATAAGGTACCAAGCTTCCCAAGCGAAGAAGGAGATGTCCTGCGAGGTTTTGCTCGGGGATTTCATCGCATACCGAACCAAGGATGATCCGCCGATCGAAATGACGCTTCATGCGATGGTTCCTCAAAAACAGCGGATGAAAAGCCGTCAATTGATTGAACTCAATGAAGCCCAGGTTCGGCAAGCCCTGGAAGAGCATTTACGGCAATTCGACGGGAGGCATTTGGCAGATCCTTACCTGACAGATCTCCGCTCCCAACTCCTCGATATTCTGTCGCAAATGCTCGGAGCTACTTCCGTAGAAGATGTGCTGATCACCAGGATTCGACCCCTGGGAAACAGCCGAAGTGCACTCGAATTCGTAACCCACGTACCCCGGCCAGAGCCCAGACGCCTGGTCGCGACGCTTCGCAGTGAGAACGGGGACGACGACGCAGAAGGAGCCTCCTCGGTGCATGGAGACGAAGGGGAGGCAGAGCCGTCGGACACCCCACACGACGATTCAAAAAACACCGCCCCTGCCCCGAAGGATTCCCATTCTCCTTCCAAGGGAGCAGACACCAAAACGCCCAAGCATACTTCCAAGCCGAGTTCCTCCCACGGAAAGCCAAACGCGAAACACTAGTAGATCCTCGTACGACGGATTTACCGTTTCTGGCGAACGTAGGAAATGGAAGGGTGTTCAGGAAATTGATCGATGCCTACCGCAGGGAAGTTCGATAACTCGCGAGTGCCGCACCGCGCAAATCGAATTTGTCGCGTAGGATTCACGGGGAGAGCCACCCCGAGCGGTTCAAAAAACGCATGGATGCAGAAATGGCGATGGTCAACAATGACCATCGTGTCCGTATCTCCAAAAGGTGTTCCACCATGCGTATGAAACCAATTATTCTCTTGGTAATCTCCATAAGTTGTGGTTTGATTGCCTCATTCGCTGTCAGCCAAGTGCTGATGGAAAAACGCGACGGAGAACCCCCTCAAACATCCGGGGTTCTCGTTGCGGCCAAAGATCTCTCACCGATGACCAAACTCACGGCCGACATGATTCGGATCGAGCAATGGCCGATCGATCGAATTCCACCCGGTTCGATCGCGGACACCAAAGAGGTCGAAGGCAAATTTGCCAAGCAGCGACTCTATTCTGGCGAACCGATTATCGAAGCCAAGCTTTCCTCGCGAGGAAAGGACCTCATGGTCCCTCCCGGTTATCGCATTTTTGACGTCCGAGTCGACGAAGCCTCGGGCGGTAGCGGTTACATCAGCCCCGGCGATCGTGTCGACGTCACAGGCTTCTTCGAAGCGGGGAATCGATTCCCCATCTCGAAGAGCATTCGAATCATGAAAAACATCGAAGTCGCTATGATCGACGGTGTGTCCTTCCGCGATCCCGAGGCCGCTCCCAAACGAGCGGGAACCATTCAACTGCTCGTACTCGACAAGCAATACGAAGTACTCGATATCGCGAGCAACCTCGGCAAACTGAAGCTTTCCCTGCGGGCTCCCGAGGCGGATGAATTGGCTCCGAACGCCCCCACGGATACGGGGGATACGTTCCTGTCCTGGCTCAAGGATTCCGAGAAGAAAGTCAATACCCAAGGCGTTGCGACTTCCGCTGTCAATTCGCTAAGCATGATCAAAGGCATGTTCGAGGCCGTCAAACCCAGGCCGCAGCCCGAGGAACGCAAGGAAATGATGGTCATTACTCCGGGATCGGTTTTGATTTACCGATGGCTCAATGGCCGCAAGATACCCGTGATGGTCTCGGGAGAGGAGTATGAAGCATCCCAAGCTGGGGGGGGAGGGTCCTACGACTCGGCGCAAAGTTCCAGTGCGGCTGACATTTCCGGGCTGCAATCGGACCCCTCGGCGACTTCGAATGCTAGCCCACCGGGGCCGACTTGGGATCCTGCGACCGGATCTTGGCAACCTGGGGGGTTTACGCCCGTCTACCCTCAGTCCAAGTAAAGCTGATGATGGTTCGCGGTCGATGTGCTTATCACGGCCCGGTGGGATGATTGCTCGCTGGGACGATCTGACTAGGGATTGGTCAGGAAAATGTTTTCACAGGGAAGTGGGACTGACATGGCATCCGAAATGCGCACCGTCCGAGCAGTTACTGCGTACTGCATTCCATCGGAGTCACCCAGACTGGCATATGTCTGGATCAAGATATTCTGCGTCGGGTTGGTGTTGGGGATCTTTTCCCAACCCGGGCTTTCGGATGAAGAGAAATCCGAGATCGCACAAACTTCACGAAAGCTGATCAGCAAAAAGTTTGAACGCTTGCAGCTGATCATCAATACCTCCCAGAGCATTGCGCTCGACAAGGTGATTGAGACGGTTCAAGTCTACAACGATACGATCATCTATGCGAAACCTTTGACCCGCTCCGAGATTCTGATCTCTGCCATGGCGACTGGGGTTAGTCAGATTGATCTCAAGACGCGTGACAACGAGACTTATTCGGTCGAGATCATCGTAACCGGGGACGGTCGAGAACTGAAAGCGATATTGGGTCAGCAGTTTCCGACGGCGACCTTGGAGATAACGCCGATTCAACAGGCGGTAATCATTTCCGGTCAGGTGACTGCCGACGAGCATGTCGAGCAGGTCGTTGCGATTGCCGAACAGTACTACCCGAACGTGATCAACCGTTTGGAAGTGATCGGTGTCCACACGGTGATGCTACACACGCAGGTGATGGAAGTCTCCCGCACGAAACTCCGAGAGCTCGGTGTTGACTGGGCAACCTCGTGGGGTGATGGTTTTGTGGACACCACCGTCAGCGGATTGATTACACCGGGAGGGGCAGCGGCTTCCCTCGGTACAGGGGTGACCGCCACCGGAAGGGAAACCGTTCGTTTTGGAGTGATCAGCGGCGATAACACCTTCTACGGCTTCATCCGCGCTCTCAAGCAAAACAATATGGCAAAGGTTCTTGCGGACCCAACGGTCGTTGCGATCGATGGTCGTCCTGCGAGTTTCAACTCCGGAGGCGAGTTCCCAATTCTGGTGCCTGCCGGTATGGGGCAAGTCGGAGTGGAGTTTCGCGAGTATGGAACGCGGCTTGATTTCGTCGCAAAGGTTCGCGGGGACGGCCGCATTTGGTTGGAAGTGCGACCGACGATTAGCGAAATCGATCCCGGCCGAAGTGTGACCTTGGCGGGAACAAGTATTCCGGGTTTGCGGAGTCGGTTTGTCGAAACGGCGGTTGAACTCAAAGCGGGTGAAACCCTGGCTCTGGCAGGTTTGCTCCAAATGCGCACCGAGTCGGAAAGCGTAGGACTGCCATGGATTTCGGACGTACCCTACTTGGGAGCCCTGTTTCGGAGAAATCGAGAAATTCAGAACGAAATCGAACTCTTGATTTTGGTCACCCCCAACTTCGCCGGCCCAATGCAACCGGAAGAAGTTCCCTGCGGAGGCCCAGGCTACAACAGCACGTCGCCGCTCGACAGTCACCTGTACCTGAACGGTTATATTGAGTCACCCAACGTAGCAACCCCAAACCCGCAGGGAGCGATCACCACATCCCCGGGGAGTTTCGTTGCACCGGGTATGGAAGCGGTTCCCGCTACCCCGGTTCCAGCGGGCCGCTGAGTAAGTTGCTGGGTGGGAAATTGACCGATCATCGCTGAGGAACGGACGGTTTTATGAGTAATGTACTTCGAGTCGCTATCGTCGATCCTAACGATCAGTCGCGCGATAGCTTGAAAAACATACTCGTCGGTATCGATATCGTCTGGCTGGATGCGGAGTGTTCACGGTATGAATTCTTCGCAGAGGTCATCGAACAGTCGCAGCCTGACGTGGCGATGATCAATCTCGACGGCAACATCGATCGAGCGATGGCCTTGCTCGAAAAGGTGCGAAGCGCGTTTCCGAAGTGCCACCTGTTCGCGATTTCCAAGAGTACCGATGGTCAGCTTATCCTCAAAGCGATCCGCGCTGGCGCCAGGGAGTTTCTGACGTCGCCCGTCGAAGTTGAGGAACTCTATGCATCGCTCGAACGGCTGTTGCAGGAAAAGTTTTCCGGATCGGACGGCCGAACCCGCGGCTGCAAGATGATCGCTGTCGCCGGCGCCACGGGTGGCGTCGGTTGCACCTCGATCGCGGTCAACATCGGAAGCAATATCGCTCGGAATACAGACAACACCGTGGCGTTGGTCGACCTTGACTTGGCCCTCGGCGACGCGGATGTATTCCTCGACTCGATTCCCGATTACAGTATCGTGGACGTTACCGAGAACGTTGCGCGATTGGATTTTCAATTGCTTCGGAAATCGTTGACCAAGCATTCCTCAGGTCTCTACTTGTTGCCGCGTCCCGTCCAATTGCAGGATTTGGAACTGATCACCCCGGATGCCCTGCGAAAGGTGTTTGGTCTGTTGCGAGCCTCGTTCTCGCACGTGGTGATCGATTTATCCAAGTCGTTCAGCCAAGTCGACTTGACTGCCCTCGAGTTATGCAACGAGATTTTACTGGTTGTGCAACTCGACCTTCCCTGTTTGCGTAACATGGTTCGCGTGCTGGTGAGCCTGCAACAGATCGAGAGCATCCGCGACAAGATCAAGGTCGTGGTCAATCGCGCGGGATTGGAAAGCGGACAAATCAGCCTCAAGAAGGCGAAGGAAATCATCGGTCGCGAAGTTTTCTTCCAGATTCCAAACGACTACCGAACGATGGTTGAAATGCGAAACAACGGCCAACCATTGATCGAGCAGGCTCCCAAAGCCGCCATCACGGAAGCTGTGATGGAACTGACCGAATTGCTGGTGGGCGTCGAGGAAGAGGCTGAGGCGTCGGAAGAAAAAGGTGGAAACGAGAAATCCATCTCGCAGACCTGGCTTAATTTCTGGCCTGGCAAAACCAAGAATTCCAAGAGCAAATAGCAAAGCCGCGCTGACTGCTACAGGCGGCATTCTCGACAAGGTCGTTGGGCGGTTTCGGCACTTTCCTGCGGATTCTTCGAAACGTCCGAGCGGTCGCTGAAACCCTCGCCATACTTGGTTCGGAGATTTCTCTCCGCAATCTTTTCCGTTACGGGGCTCGAAGCATCTTGAGCAATTTGCAAACACAACCCGCGGCCCCCCTGTCGACTTCGCCGCATGAGGACGCGCAATCGTTTCCTGACGCGGTTGTCGAGACCCGCATCGAGCGGGTAGTCGAATGGCTCGAGGAGACGACCAACCGGGAATCGAAATGCGATTACCCTTCGACAATCCATCCAACGCTGACTATCGTCATTCCAGTGTTCAATGAGAGTGGCACCGTGGCGAGCGTCATCGAGAAAGTCGCGGCGTTGGATATCAACAAGCAGATTGTTTTGGTCGACGATGGCAGCACGGACGGCACGCGTGAAATCCTCTCGGAGTACATCGGTAGGGATGGTTTCGACGTGATTATGCATTTTGGAAATCGAGGAAAAGGGGCAGCGCTAAAGAGCGGCTTTCAACGGGCTATGGGAGAAATCGTCATTGTCCAGGATGCTGATTTGGAGTACGAACCCCAGGACATCTTGAAAGTAGTCGCGCCTATCCTGGATGGCCGTACCGATGTCGTCTACGGCTCACGGTACTTGGAAAACAGCGAGCAAGACCAGTCGCTCGTTCATCGATTCGGCAACTGGTTGCTGACCCAATTCAGCAACTGCATGACGGCCCAACGACTCACCGACATGGAGACCTGCTACAAAGCGATTCGGCGAGAAATCTTGCAATCGATCGAAATCGAGCAGCATCGATTCGGCTTCGAACCGGAGATAACCGCGAAGCTAGCTCGGCGAGGACACCGCATCCTCGAGGTTCCGGTGTCCTATCGAAGCCGATCCTGGAGAGAAGGAAAGAAAATTGGATTCAAGGATCTCGTGAACACGCTTTGGTGCATCGTCCGCTATCGATTCCAATAAGCTTCGTCGACGAGAAATGCCATCAGGATTGAATCCTGCTCCGGCATAAAGTCGTTATCAAAGCAGATAACCAAAAGACGTTGTCCCTCGCGCGGCGAAGGTCCCCAAGCCATCCCCTCCGGTTTTTCTGGAGTCGCTTCACCTGACAGTCCGTACTCCGGTGACATCAAGTCGATCAATAGCCGTTTGTCCAGGGCCCGATGTCCGGATGGAATACCTTCTCGCAACGATGGCACATCCGAAACATCGGTCGCCCGCGATGCGTCGACGAAGTGGATTCGCTTGATTTTCGCCTTGCTACCCGATTTGCTGTCCCGCTCCAGGGCGAGAAACCGCTGGTCGTCGATCGCCAAAACCTCGCTCACACCCGTCGATTCATCGTCGAGTAAATACAGCCACTCCTTGGGTGGTCCGCCTCGAAGATCATAGACCAACCAACGCGTTGCGAGACCGAGGCATTTGTTGTTCTCAATGCGACCATCTTGAACCAGCGGTCCTTGCATGGCGGCCACCAGACAACCGCCATTGGGCGTTAGGCTGATTCCCTCGATGCCGCGATTGGAAAACGTACCGCGAGTCATCGGAGGGGTCCGCTTTTCGCTCAATCGGAAATGCTCCGGAACCGGCACGCTGTCGAGCAGTGTTCCATCCCGACCGAAGAAGTCGAGACTCGGACCATACTCGTCGCTGATCACCAAGCGATCTCCGGAAGCGTAGCGGATCCCTTCTGGATCCAAACTCGGCGGGTGACCAGTCCCATCCCATTCCCGGATGGGCGCGAGACCTCCCTTGAAACAATCCCCTGCCCGCGTTCGAAGGAGGGTCGTGCGTACCAGCGTAAAGCTACTGGAGGTTTTGCCCCCTCTCGCTGAGAAATCGATTTCGTGAAACCTACATGAAAAGGACGCCGCCCCGTCCCCGGCACCTCGGTCAGAGAGAACGAAGTACCGCTCTTTCTCCCCCGCATACTCGATTGCAGAAAAACCACCGAGCGCATTTTGGGGCGTCCCTGTTTCGAGAATGCCATCCAAACCACTCTTGTCGCTCTCAGTTCCCGGAATGCGAACCATCCCGACCAAGCTCACTTGCGCGGACGCAGTGTGCGCCAAGCAAATCCAGGAACAAGCGATCGCGAATCGGAGAATGCCGCAACTTGTCATGTCCGTCTTTCCGTATCACGAAATGGGCAAGAGGTAAAAAAAGGGAGCTGGAAAAAGAATTCCAACTCCCCATGCAATTCGAGTGAATCGCGAGAACCGCTGCTAGCGTTACTCGATAACAGCAATATCGCTCCTGTCGCGGGTGCAGAGAGCGACGAACGATGGGCCTGCAATCGTCGAAGAAATAAACTGAACGGAGCCATCGCCCAACACGAAGTTGGCGCCCGAACCATGGAATGCATAGAGTTCGGAGTCGTTGGTGCAATTCAGGAAGCAATTTCCATTCGCCACTTGGGTCACAACTCCAGAACTGTTCGTGTTGTTTTGCAAGCCTTGAGCATTCGCTCCATCGATGCTGAACCCACTGTTGATGTCCGCCCATCCCCAACCATCCGCCGTCACCGGAGTGCCAAAGGCGATATTTCCAACCCGAGGGTTCGTTACCTTGCGTCCGCTGACCCACATCGAGGGCCGACCAGCCCCTTCGCCGATCACGATCGTGTTCGAAAGACCATCGGTGATGGATGCAATGCGAACACCTTCAGGCCCGCGGCCCAACGCGCCGAGGACTTCCCGTGTGCCCAGGCTCGGCAAACCCGAGACGACAAATGCGGAGTTGCGGATTGCGTTGATCGATCCATAGTCAGCATGCCCCCAAACGATTTGCGTGTTGCGGGTGCTGTTTGAGATCGCCTCATACAAGTTGACCGGGGGGATGTCCCGAGGTGTCGGCGTCGAAGGGCAAACCAAGGTGGGAATCTGCGATGTGGTGACGATATCGTTGATCGCCGAGAACCAGGGTGCATTGAAGTTGTAGTTCTGAAAGTTTGGGCCTTGTTCGATCATCGGCAGGATCAACGCAGGCCAGGAAACCTGATACAGGGGAGTGTTGACAGAAATCCGGCTAGGTGGAAGACGCTTGAAAGCGCTTTCGTAGTTGTGCAGCGCCAATCCGAGTTGCCTGCAGTTGTTGCTGCAGCTCATTCGACGGGCTGCTTCTCTTGCAGCCTGCACGGCTGGTAACAACAATCCGACCAAAATACCGATGATGGCGATGACCACCAACAATTCGACCAACGTGAACCCGCGGCGGGCGTCCCGCATCTTGGTCCGCTTCATGAGACTCTCTCCTGTATTGATTAGCATCCAATCAATCTAGGAATCCACTCCGAGGAGCGATTGCCCTACAGTCCCCATGACTGCAGCCGATTGGATCGCCTTACTAGGTCGAAGAGTGTAGTGGGGAGTAGTCGCACCCCCGTGAAGCCAACGTGAAGAAAAAATGAAGAAATGATGAATGCGGAAGGTTTTGTGAAGAAACCATGAAGAACGGGGAGCCCGGGCCTTTCCGAGATTCCACGGGCGAAGGAATCGGGGGAATCGCGTTACCGATCGACGTAGACCTTCGTGCTTTCCTCTTTCAGCACCGGGACCGGGCGAAGGTCGCTCTGCAGCGATGCGCGGAAGACGTGGGTGCCCTCCCGCCCGTGCCGCACGCGAATCTTGACGACGGTTCGGTCTTTCGGTGGAAGGACGGGGTAAGGATCAAAAAGAACCGTGCGTCCTTGGACACGATACTTCACGGTCGATTCGACCTGTTCAACCGCGCTACCGTCGGGAATTTCCAGCGACAAAACGACATTTTGATCGGGCCGCGTCCCGATATTGGTGAGGTTGACGGTGTAGGTCGTCACTCCATTGGTCTCGATCGGATCGTGGTCATCGTCGATGTCGAATATCAACTCGCTTTGCCCTTCGACCTGCACCTCGCGTTCGATGTTCTCCACACCGAGCCCTTCGGCATCCGAGGTCATCCGGACCAACGATTTGCCTTCTTCCACGGGAAGGGCCATGAACTCTGTTTTGGCGCGCGTTCCCGCTGCAAGCTCCGCCAGGTTCCACGCGATTGCATGTTGATCGGGAAGGTACGTTCCTTCGTTGTTCGCACTGCTGAAATGCAAGCCCCGAGGCAAGTAAGCGACGATGTATAGATCGCGCGCCACGGCGGTACCGACGTTCTCGATCACCGCTTCGAAGGGGGCGGGCCGCTCCAGATAACGGATACGAGGTCCATTGAGTTGCAGTTGCAGCTTGGGTGCTCGGACCTCCATCGGTTGCGAGGACTCGCTGGTCGCCGCGTTGCGCGAGGTGGCTCGAACCACATTCGATACCTTTGCCGCTTCAATCGCCGTCAATTCGATTTCGTATCGCTGCGATTCCCCAGGCGCCAAGTCGCCGACCTCAAGGCCCAGAGAACGCGCGCCGCTCGTATGGCGAAACGCAGCAGGTACGCTTTCCTCGAGTTCAACCCCCTTGGCAGTGCCTGTCCCGACATTCGTAATCTCGATCCAAATCGTCACGGAATCACCTCCGAGTATCTCCGAGGGAGCCCATTGCTTGATGGAGAGCTTGGGAAGTGTACTCATGGTGCGGACCGACGCCTGAGCAGCAAACTTCACGCTCGCGACCGAACCGATCTCCCCTTCGCTTTCCGGAACCAATTCCATGTGAATCGTCGACTCTTGGCCAGCCGCTAACTCCCCGAGTTTCCATACCAACCCTCCGCCAGAAGCCAATTCGGCCTGTGGAAGGGTACGAACGAGCTTTGCGCCTTGCGGAACCGTATCGCAGACTTCCACGTCGAACGCGGTTGCGTTGCCGACGTTTCGAACGATGGCGGTGAAGGTCGCGGGAATCCCAACCTGAACCTCGGCAGGTGCGCGTTTGACAATCTCGAGGCTTGGATTCTGAGAACCGTCAAACTGTCGCGAACCGGGGGCTCCGCTAGACATCGACCAAGCCCCACGCCCACTTGGCGTTCGGGAGTCGGTCACTACAGGCACTGAGTTCGAAATCGAACTCCTCTCCTCCAGACGCCGGGGGGCCGACGTCGACGGTTGGTCGGAAACCGACAAACTCTTGGGGATCGAACCAGAGACCGACGGGGAGGGCGACGGGGAGGGCATGGGGGGAGGAGCGATGGCGGGCAGACTGTTGGGAACATCGAGTATTCCGGGGAGGCTGTTCAGCCCCGGGGCTGCGATTGGGAGTTCGGGCAACGACTCAGTCGTCGTCGGCAACTCGGCACGGGGAGGACCAAGCGTTGCGGTGGCAGGAGGAGACGCCATTGAGGTGGGCTCAGGAAGGCTCGGAGCCATTACAGGGGGAACCCAATCCTCTTCGACCGGCATTTCTTTCCCTCTCGGGGGCTCCAATGGATTGAGCAATGGGGCAACAGGGAGCGAGCTAGCTGGACGCTTGGAGAGAATGCGCGAAGCGTCGAAACGAGGTGGCTCCGTCAGTCCGTTGGTCGGACGCGAGCGCGGAGGATCATCGTAGGAAATCGGTACGGCATGCGAGGCGGTCACCACCGTCGAAGCATCTTCCTCCAAGGCAGCCTTGTGCACGGAAATCGGAGCGACCGGTTGTGCGGCATACGGCGGAGGAGCATCGGCCGAGAGACTGTGCCCAATCCTCGCATCTCGCTGTGCGAGCGAGAGCGCTAAGACGAATAATAGTCCTGCGAAGAGCGCGGCTGCGGCGATGAAAACGTATCGCGCCATGGGCATTGAATCCTCTTCCCCGGAAAGTTTCAAAATCGTAGGAGAGGCAATACCAAATTGGCCGACCGGATCGAAAGACCAAAATGCGGGAGTCCCAAACGGGCTCTTTAGTGAACCCGTCGGCGCAAGTCGACGAGGAGATCATTTTCCACTTCGAGACCGCGCGTGGCGGACCGAACCGTTTCCTGCGCGATTTGCTTCAAGAAATAAGTGCGAACTTCCCCGTGGAGACAAACCTTGTCCCCCCGCTGTTCCACATCGATTGCGTGCAATTCAGGGAACGGGCTGTCGTCGAGCAATTTTTTCGCCTGGGAAACAACATCCTGATGGCTGGGACGAATCATGACACAATTCCTTTTGCCGACACGTGGCTAGCGAAGCAATCACAAGCACTTCGGGTCAACCTAATCGATCGAATTCTCACTTGTCAAGCATGTGGGAAAAAACCTTACAATCCGCAAAGGCGTTATGCTTGCATAAAACCTATGGCTGAACCGAAGCGTCCCCCCTGAGAAACAGGTCCTTCCGGCATCTGGGCGAAGAATACGCCCTACAGTTTGGGGGGATAGCCTTTGTCGTTCGATTGCGAGTCAGTGGTAAATCGCCATGGATTTATTGTTGGGCCTGGATTTGGATTGGCTTTGCATTTTGGCAGAAATCTTTGCTGGCCTTTTGCTGGTATCGATTGTCTGGCGTCCTCGCACGAACGACCAACCGGATACCGGTCCGAAGGAGTCCGTGGTGAATTGGGAGCCGTTGCAAGCGGCATACATCCATGCCGCGACCGCTGTTGGACGATCCTTGGCGGTTCGGGGGAATTTCACAGACGAGCAACGTTTGCAGGAATTGCAGGCTCATCTTCCAGACCCTTACCGCGATGGCTTGACGGGTACCTGGAATGCAGAGGGGATGAATCGATTGATTCAGGAATGGAGCTTGGACTTAGAACCAGAGGCCTATCCGAGCTCCTACGTTCTGCTGACGCTTTCGAATGCGGACCATCTGACGGAACGATACGGGATGCGTTGTGTAGACGACGCGATCCAAAAGGTCTCGGAGTTGCTCGTGCAATCTCTCGGCGGTAGAGCATCGATTTCGCGAGACCAACCCACGCGATTCCTCATCCATCATTTCGGAAACTCATTGTCGGAATGCACGGAATTGTTCGCGGTGATCGAACAGTCGCTAACCGCATACGACTTTTTCTCGTTTCAAGACGAAGCGATTGCGCTGGAATGCCAAATGAAATTTTGGTTTTGCGATCGAGGCATTGAGACCGAACAGTTGATTCGTTGCTTGGAAGAGAGCGAGATGAAATCCGGTTCGGTCCCCGTGGAAGCGTCGAAGCCTTTGGAATTCCCCGCGGCATCGGCGGTTCCCGAGAAACCGTTCTCAGTAGACGACTTGGCTCCCTTTCCCTGTCCTTGGGACAATGAGGACAATGAGCCGGAGACACCGGCTTCTCTCCCTGAGACGGAACCCGAGAAGTCATCCGGTTCGGCGTCCGACTCCGTCTCGGAGGCGAAACGGGGCAGCACCGAGGATACGCACGACGAATCGGACTTCCAAAAGGTGGGGGGGGTCGCCAACCCACAGCAAATCGAGGAACTCCTCTCTCTATTGAACAGCGATGAGATGCCAGATCCCTCGAGCGTTTCCTCGGGAGCGACGGGGGAAGCACCCAATTCGGAGACGGAACAAGTCCAGCACGCGGAAATCGACGCGGAGCAAGAACCAGACAACCCGCCCCGCGCCGATGGGGGTGACGATCGGGAATGGGATGGGCCTGCGAGCGATCGTTCGGAAGTCCCGCCTGACGAATCAGCCGTTTCCAACGCCGATCCACGGAAGAAAGGAATGATCTACACGGATGATATCGAGTCGGCCCTCCTCAAGGACGATTTGGCTTCCCTGTTCGAAGCGATGCGATCCTCGGCCAGCGGCGACTTCGGCTTTGCCGGCAATCCTGGTAGCGGAACGAACCAAGGGGGGAGCGGGCCGGCTTCGTCCTAACCGCGAGGCAGTCAAGCATCCGGGGATTTGATTGAAACCCTTGCTATTTCCTCCGTTCTAGCCTGTTTCATTCGCTGGAAAGTTGACATTGGCCCCTCGGCTGTCGTACCCTGGAATAAGTGCCGATGTCGCGTCTTTCCTTTTTCCGCAAGAGAGCTTCGCGGGTATGAAACGATTTATGCCGAATCTTCAATCCTTGCTCAAGACAACCTGTGTGGTAGCCAGCACGGTTTGTTTGGTGACCAGCACCATCGGGGGGTGGCTTGCTCAATCCGCCATTGGGCAAGATGCGGAACCCAGGTATCGAACATTGCCGTTGGATCCTGCCGGCGAGAAACGCAAAAAGGAAAAGGACGATTTATTCAATCCGGAGAAGTTCAATGTCGCGGGCATAGAAGCGTATTACCGCGAAAATCTCCTCCCCCGATTGCTGCAAGAGAATGCGGCATCGATGAATGAGGCTCGCGTTGAGTTGATTGCCGACATCGAAAAGGTAGAGAACAAAGGCAAGAGCAATCCAAAGATGTTGGAGGACTACAACAAGATGCTGGCTCGCATCTTGCTCGACGTGATCAGCACCAAGGACCAAAACGGCAAACTGGCGCACCCTTCTGCCCGAATTGTTGCGGCGGTGGTGGCTGGTCGAATGAACCGACAAACGTCGAATTCAAGTGGAGGCTTGCCGGAACCAGAAGCAACCAAGATTCTTCTTCGAATATTCGCGCCTACCGAAAATGATGGGTTGGTCGCTGCTGCGCTGACCCACCTGCCCAGGCACTGGGTTTGGCCCGGTATGGATGCGACCAAGATGGAGCAAGCCCGAAAACGTTTCGTGACCAACGCAGAGACATTTCTGGCGGCCCAAAAACCGGGGGCTCGCGGGCAGGAAGAAGAATCGTATCTGCGGGAACTGTTGGTCGAGAACTTGACCATCATCGCCAATGGCGAATCGGAATCCGCGAAAGCAGCTCGGCCTCTTCTCATATCGCTGCTGAAGCCAGCCCTTCAGAAGTACAAATCTGAATCCGAATGGCTTGTCGAAACAGCCATCCAAAGTTTCGGTCAAATCGACAAGCCGGAGTTGACACCGGAAGAGATCACCGACTTCGAGACACAAACCATCAAGTTCCTTCAGGCGAGTCTGCGATCGTGGAACCGCCGATGCGCCCAGACCAACTACAGCCTAAGCGGGCTCGGCGGCAAGTTTGCTGGTGGCGGGATGGGGGGCGAGCCAGGAGGTGACACACCAGACGGAGGTGGTGCTGGTGGGAAACCAGGTGGAGGTGGAGGTGGAAGGTTTGGGCAGCCTGGCAACCAAAACAAGAAAAACCCGTTCGACGAACAACCCAAGGAGGTCAAGGTCGCCCGACGTATCCTGCAACAACGACTCGAAAAGATCCACTATGGTCTCAACGGATACGGAAAAACGAATGCGTCAACTCCCACCAAAGGGCTCGTCGTCGTTGTCGAAGAGGGCCGCAAAGCCAAACTCAACGATGTCATCGAGGCGATTGAAGCGGTTCAGAAAGCCCTCAACGATGAAAAAGTAAGCGAGCTCGGGCAACTTATCAGCACCACTCGCACCTCCATTTCCGCACTGCAAACCGCCTGCGAGGCGATCGTTGGAAGCGATGGGCAATTCGATTTGGCTGTCGAACCGGATACCTCGGAAGGAAACGACTCGGAAGAGGGTTCCGGCGACGAATTCGATAAATAACTTTACTCCGTCTCGTTGCCATGTCGACTTCGGCACGTCCAGAAAACTCCGCTGCTGCTGATTCCGAGCGAACGGAGATTCGGGATGGGCACGTCTTCGCAATTCCGACGCGAGAGGAAAATCAAGCTGGGATTTCCTCCCGTTCCGAACAGACGGTCCACGAGTTGGTCGGTCAACAACTCGACCACTACCGCATCGAATCTTTGGTCGGCATCGGCGGAATGGGAGCGGTCTTTCGCGGTCGCGATCTTCGGCTAGATCGCGTCGTTGCGATCAAAGTGGTTCCGATGTCTCATCGACGGGCCGAAGCGCTGCGACGCTTTCGGATGGAAGCTCAAAGCGCCGCCAAGCTCGATCATCCCAACATCGCTCGTGTCTTCTACGTCGGGGAAACCGATCGTTGGAGCTACATCGTCTTCGAATTCATCGAAGGGACAAACCTGCGACAATTGGTCCTCGAGCGAGGGCCATTGAGCGTTGACGATGCGACGCGGTTTACTTGCCAAGTCGCCGAGGCCCTCCAGCACGCTTACGAGCGCGGCGTGGTGCATCGCGATATCAAGCCGTCGAACATTCTGATCGGTCTCGATGGCCGCGCGAAAATTGTCGACATGGGATTGGCTCGAACTACTCAACTGGATCAATCCAGTGCCGACTTGACTGCAAGCGGTGTCACCTTGGGCACCTTTGACTACATCTCGCCCGAGCAAGCGCATGACCCTCGAGAAGCCGATGTGCGAAGCGACGTTTATTCGCTCGGTTGCACTCTTTACTTCCTCCTCACCGCGCAACCTCCGTTTCCCGACGGGACCGCCTTGCAGAAACTCCTCATGCATGGAACCAAGATGCCCGAGGATCCGCGATGCTTTCGAAATGATCTCTCGGATGCACTCATCGCCATCCTTCGAAAGATGATGGCCAAGAAACCAAAAGATCGCTACCAGGAACCAGTCGATCTGGTCAATGACCTGCGGACTCTCGCAGCCATGGATTCGCTCGAGTGGCAACATGAACTCGCAGAGGACTCCGCCATTGCCAACCCTGCCGGGCGAGGTTGGTGGGAGTTTCTCCTCCCGGCGATCATCTGCATATGCGGGATCGGGTTGGTCACTCTCTGGTTGTACAATGAGAATCAACGGAGCGGAGTCTATGTCATTCCGCGCGTCGAGGTCAGCGAGACCGTCGCATCGGACTACCCACCCCTGGCCTCGGAATCCAAAACCGATGCCACCGACAATCAAGGAATCGTGCGAGAACCCGCGTCGACTGACGTGGAAACACTTTCGGAATCCGAATCCTCATCCACGTCGCCAGCCACCTCGGTTCCAACCACAGTCGTGATTAGCGAACAGGGAACCTCGCTCACCGGCGTCGAAAAACCGTACGATAGCGTCCGATCCCTCGAGGAAGCCCTCGCCCGTTGGGAATCCTTCCCTTCCATCGAACGAATCGTAATCGCCTCGCCAACTCTCAAGATATCGAAACCCATTTCAATCGGCCGCGACCTCAACGGTCGAACCCTCCGATTGGAAGGTGCCACCGAAGTCAGGCCGTTGGTGGTTCTGGGCGAAGCTGCAGGACGCCTTTCCTCCGAACCCGTTGCGAACTGGCTGATGCTCGATTCCGCCTCGGTCGAACTGCGAGGTCTGGATCTCGACGCGTCTTACCCCGTCCCCGACGGTGCTCCGCCCGCCATCTTCCAGATCGCTTCGGGGTCGCGACTCCTGATGCTCGACTCGACGATCACGCTCAAGTCAGCGTCCACCGGCCGGTTGCCGAGCGTCTTTTGCTTCAAAGGGGCTCCATCGCAAGCGAGCGGTACGTCCAGCCTTCAAGTGGAGCACTCCGCAATCCGAGGGCAAGGGGATGTGATCCGGATCGAATCGGCCGATCGCGTCGAAATCGCCATGCGGCAGGTATGGACGGCAGTTGCTGGTTCCATGATCGAGATCGAAGGAGCCAAAACGCGGAATCGGTCTCCTCGCGTTCGAGCCGAGTTGACCCACGTGACATCCATCGCACTGAATCCCTGGGTCCGTATTCGGATGGGAACGGCCAACCCCTATCCCGTCGCCTTTGTCAGAAACGCGAACGAGTCGATCTTCTCCGGCTCCCCAACCCTCGTGGAATGGGATGCTTCCAACGTCGTCGACTGGCCATTCTCTGAGCAGGCTAATCGCGTGGATGACTTGGGCCGATGGATCGATCTGCGAGGCATGGACAACATCTACGACGTCCCTACGATCCTGCGGCTCCTGCAGGTCACCATGTCGATGTCCACCGAGGAAGTTCCCATCGATAGCGACTCGAATCTGCTGCGAAACGAACGTGGCATGGAGTTACTGCCCGTCTGGCAAACCGCAATCTCCTGGGAAAGCTCCCGGATGCACACCGTTATCCCCAAGCCTGCGGACCGGGGGAATTCGCGTCTCAAGCCGGGCTGCCATCCGGATCAAATTCCGACTTTCCCCTCCAGGAACCCGTAGTTGTCGCGATTTTTTCGCAAGGCGCGCCTATCATGCCTGGCGATTGAGCCTCGCAATGGTGCCTCATCGACAATCGCAGGATCCTTCAGTACGATCGATTCGGGAGAAGCAGTCTATTGGTGTGGCTGTGGATATATTTTTTGTACCCAGAGAATTGAACGCACGAAAAGGTGTCGGTTATGACAGGGTTCTTTATCGGATTGCTGGCCGTTGGTGTCTTTGTCGTCTTGTTTCTGATGTATCTCGTCGGACTCTACAACAACTTGGTCGAGTTGAAGAACCGATTCCAGAACGCTTTCTCCCAGATCGATGTCCAGCTCAAACGCCGCTATGACTTGATTCCCAATCTCGTCGAAACCGCCAAGGGTTACATGTCCCATGAAAAGGAAACACTCGAAGCGGTGATCCAGGCTCGCAACGTGGCCATGGCCGCAGGCCAACGTGCTGCTTCCAATCCGGGGGATCCGAGCGCAATCTCGAATCTCTCGACTGCGGAAGTCGCCTTGGCCGGCTCCCTCAATCGATTCATCGGCTTGGCCGAAGCCTACCCCGATCTGAAGGCCAACCAAAACATGCTGGCCCTTCAAGAAGAGTTGACCAGCACGGAGAATAAAGTCTCTTTTGCTCGACAAGCGTTCAATGACGCGGTGATGCACTACAACACCGCATGCGAAACCTTTCCTGGCAACCTCGTCGCCGGTCTCGGCAACTTCCAAAAAGCTGCCCTCTGGGAACTGACCGACACCGCACAACGAGAACCGGTTCAAGTCAAGTTCTAAGCGATTCCATTCGGAAACCAGTTCGGATAATAGACCGTGGACTTTTTTGCGCACCAAGAACGCGCTCGTCGCAATACCGTTTGGCTGATCATCTATTTCTTGGTCACCATCGTAGCGATCATCGCTTTGGTCTACTTCGGGGTCGCGGGCATCGCGCATGCAGCGACCCGAAACGATGAGCAGCCGATCGATTTCTTTGTCTTTCACCCCCGTCTTTTCGTCGGGGTCGTCGGCGCGGTCTTGACGGTCATCCTGAGCGGGTCTTTTTACAAGACGCTGCAGCTCGCGGGGGATGGCCATCGCGTGGCTGTCGAACTCGGCGGGGTCAAGGTACAGCCCAATAGCCGCGACCTCGACGAACGCGTGCTCCTCAACGTGGTTGAGGAAATGGCGATCGCTTCCGGAACCCCGGTCCCCCCGGTTTATGTTCTCAATGAGGAGGGAATCAACGCGTTTGCTGCGGGCACATCCCCCCAGAACGCGGTGATTGGCGTGACCCGAGGTTGTTTGAAGACTCTTTCGCGCGATGAACTGCAAGGAGTCATCGCGCATGAGTTCAGCCATATCCTCAATGGGGATATGCGCATGAATGTGCGGTTGATCGGTCTGCTCTACGGGATCCTCCTGATCGCGATGATTGGGTATATTCTGCTGCGACTCATGGCCGAGATACCTGTGCGAGCTTCCAGTAGCGACGACGACGGCAAGGGAACCATGGCGATCCTTGCGGCGCTCTGCGTCACCGGTTTGACCCTCTTGGGAATCGGATATGTCGGTGTCTTTTTTGCCAGCTTGATTCAATCGGCGGTCTCCCGCCAGCGGGAGTTCCTCGCCGATGCCTCCGCGGTCCAATTCACACGCAATCCCGCCGGCATCGCCGATGCTCTCAAACGGATTGGCGGATGGAAACAGAAAGCGCGATTGACCTCGGTGTATGCCAAGGAAGCGAGCCATATGTTCTTCGGCCAAGGAGTGATGTACCTCTGGTTCGCAACCCATCCTCCCCTGGAAACCCGCATTCGACGGATCGAGCCGAGCTTCGATGGCCAGTTTCCTACAACCCGACCAACCCAACACTCCGAAGCAGACATTATCGATCCAACCACGCTGCGACTTCATCGTCAAAATCTGACTTCATCACATGTCACCGCCCTCGCCGGCGTCCAGCACTTCGAAACCGAGCCGACCAACGCGGTCAGCCATGTTGGAAAGCCGGTCGAGGAACACATCGACCACGCTCAACGTCTGGTCGGCGATATGGATCCGATGCTGGTCCGCGAAGTTCATGATCCGATGGGGGCCGTTGCCGTAGTTTACGCTTTGTTATTAGCTCCTGCATCGTCGGAGATACGCGGAACCCAAATGGGCATCATCGTCCAATACCACGGCGATCCCCTTCGCGAAGAGGTCCTGCGCGTGCTGGATCAGACCGACGCCTTGGAGATTGAACAGCGATTGCCCTTGGCTTGCATGGCGCTGCCAGCCTTGGATCAATTGTCCGATTCCCAGGCTGGGACCCTTCGCATCGCCGTCCGTCGCTTGATCGAAGCAGACAATCGCTGGACGATCTTCGAATACGCGCTGCAACGCTTCATTACGAAACGCTTGATTCTCCGGTCCAGCTCTCCCAAACCAATCACCCAACCCTCCCGCGAACAATTTGTCGAGGCATTTCAAAGCGTCCTCTCCACGCTTGCCCACCTCGGCGGAAACACACATGCAGAAGCGGCTTATCAAGCGGCCTGGAGCAGTTGGTCAAACGGGCCGAGAATCGTTCCCATCATCGAGAAAGACCAGTGCACACTGGCCAGGCTGGACCGGTCCCTCGACCAACTTCGCCCGGCACCCCCGACCTGGAAACGAGCCATGCTCAATGCATTCTCCGAGTGCATCGCCTACGATCAACGGGCGACCATCAACGAGATCGAACTCTTGCGAATTATCTCCGACGCGCTGGGATGCCCGATGCCGCCGGTCCTTCCCAACATCTGATCCCTGCGATTCCCAAACGCCCTGCTCGGCGAGTAGAATCGTGGAGTCTCGGACTACCCAGCAATCCCAGGACTCCACCACCCACCATGTCCCGATCTCGTCCCCTCCTCCCCTTGCAGATCGTGCTGTGTCTGTTGGTTATCGGATCGCGTTCCTTCGCTGATTCCGGCACCGAATCGCCTGTAACCGACGCGCCTGTTGCCGAAGTGCTTGGCGTTCGATTGGAAAAGGTTGTCGAGGCGCCGCAAATCGCGACCCCCACCGGAATCGATATCGATGCGGATGGGAACATCTACACAATCGCATGCCACACCCATTTTCGCCCGGCCAGCTATGAGGGCCCAGAGTTCGATGAGATCTTGGTCTTCGATGCCGACGGTTCCAATCGGAGGGTGTTCTACAATCGGACCCGCTCCACCATGCAAATCCTCCTGGGACCCGATGGTTGGGTCTATCTCGCTCAACGCGACCGTATCCTGCGTATTCGAGACACCGATCGTGATGGAGTCGCTGACCTTGAGGAGAAGATCGCGACGCTGGATACCATTGCGGATTATCCGCACAATGGTCTCAGCGGTCTGGCTTGGCATCCCGATGGCGATCTGGTCTTCTCCCTCGGTGAAAACTTTGGCAAGGATTGGACCCTCACCGCGCGAGACGATTCCAAGGTAAAGGGACGCGGCGAAGGAGGCGTTTTTCGATGCGCGGCCGATGGCAAGTCACTGCGTCGTATTGCAAGGGGATTTTGGAATCCATTCGGTTTGCTCGTTCGCAACGACGGAGTGATCCTCGCGGCGGACAACGACCCAGGAGATCGGCCGCCATGCCGATTGCTGCACGTGGTCGAAGGCGCGGACTACGGTTTTCAGTACGTCTACGGCAGCGCACCGGTCCATCCCTTCGTCGCCTGGAATGGTGAGTTGCGAGGAACCCTTGGGATGATCACCGCCTGTGGCGAGGGCCCCTGCGCGGTCGTCGAACTCGGTGGAGGTGTGATCATTCCCTCCTGGTCTGATCGAACCATCGATTACTACCCGCTCCATTGGAATGGCGCCAGCCTCGCCTCGGAACGCAAACGATTGATCCGCGGCCATCAGGCGTTTCGACCTGTCGGCATGGCTCGCGCTCCCGACGGAGCATTCTATATCGCGGATTGGGGTTCGGAGTCTTACGAAGTCAACGGCATGGGAAGCATCTGGAAAATGACGGTTGACTCAACCCAAGCGGATTGGATCCAAGCCGAACGAACTGAGGCAAGTGAGATCGCACAACAAGCCGCTCGCTTGCGAACAGGCACGGTTCCTTCGGAACCCGACTTGCTCTTCGAATGGATTCGAGGCCGCGATCCCACTTTGGCCGATGCTGCACTTGCGGCTCTCGGTCGCAGTGTCCGGCAGTGGACCCCTCAGCAGTTCCAACAACTCGACCCCGGCAATCGGGTTTGGGCACTGGTTGCCCTCCGTCGCGAATACCTGAACGACGCACGATGGGTCGATCTTTTTTGGAGTGATCCCGATCCGGAGATCCGTTTCGAATGCCTTCGGTGGATTTCCGATGGAGTGTTCCAGCAGTATCTATCGCGCGTCGAGGCGATGCTCGAACAACCCGATTTATCGTACCGGTTATTCGAAGCCGTTGTCGCGACATCCAATACTCTTCGAGGAAAACCGGGCGCCGGGATCACCGATTCCGAATCCTGGGTGGCTCGCATTTTGGATCCGAAGGTGAGTCCGGCGGTCAAACGCTATGGGCTGAGATTGATCCCCCCTAGTCATCCGAAACTTACCGAGGAATTTCTGCTCAACATGCTCGACACTTCTGGAACGGATACCGCGATTGGTCCTGACTGGCCCATTGAAATCGTTCGAACGATCGCGATGCAACGGTCGGAGAATACTCCGAACACGTTGCTCCAAATTGCAGCCAACCCCCAGCGAGCGGAGGCTGTACGAGCCGAGGCCCTGGCTGGCTTGATGGGACGGGTGCTCCCTGACCAACGCGGAGCGATCGAAACTTTGATGCGAGAGGAGGCACCGAGAGTGCGCGGCGAGGCATGGCGCGTGCTACGAGAACGCTCGAACGTGCAGAGCGGCCGTTGGGAAAATGCGGCGCAACTTCTTCAAGCCCTCGAGCGATTGCCTGGATCTGCCAACGCGGAATCGGGACGCCGCATCTTCTTTCATTCGGGAGCCGTCTCCTGCAGCCAGTGCCATCGCTACGATGGCCGTGGCGGAGTCGTCGGTCCTGAACTCACCCTGCTGGCCCGCCAAGGTAACCGGGAGACGATTCTCCGGTCAATCATCGAGCCGAACCGCGATGTCGCTCCGCAATATTACGCGACATTTCTCGAATTGGAGGATGGCGGTACCTTCACCGGTATCCTGCTCCGATCCGCAGGCTATGAGATCTATCGCAACAACCACGGCGAGGAAGTCACGTTTCAGAAAACTCAAATCGCAGCCCGCAAGCAACTGACCAGTTCTCTCATGCCCCAAGGTCTGATCGACTCGCTGACTCTCGAGGAAGTGCGGGATCTCCTCGAGTTCTTGGCCACCGATCGGGCGGAATCCCAACTCTCGGAGGGATCGCGTTGAGCGACGAATCTGTCTACCGCGATCGATTTGTCGTTGCCGATCCATCGATTGTTTACCTCGACGGGAATTCGCTGGGGCGGCTTCCGAAACGGACTGCGGAACTGGTGCCGCATGTCCTCTTGCAGCAATGGGGATCCGAGTTGATCGGGTCATGGAATTCGCACTGGCTCGGCTTGTCCACGCGCATCGGGGACAAGATCGGCCGTATCCTCGGGGCAGCAGAAGGAACCACCGTGGTTTGCGATTCGACCTCGATCAACCTGTACAAGCTCGCAAAGGCGTTTCTCGAGCGGGATCCGTACCGGCCGAGGATGCTCACCGATCGATCGAACTTCCCAACGGATCAGTACATTTTGCAAGGAATCGCCGCGGGTGCGAGCCGAGGCGACAATCTGCGAACAATCTGCTTCGACGATGTACTGCCCGAGCACGTATGCGATCACATCGATTGCGAGATGAGCGATGATATCGGCTTGGTATCCCTTTCGCATGTCCACTACAAGAGCGGCATGGCCTTGGATGTCCCACGGATTACGCGATTGGTCCATGAGCATGGAGCAGCCATGCTGTGGGATGTGAGCCATTCGATCGGTGCGATGCCGATCGAGATTGAGGCCAGCGGCGCCGATGGTGCCGTGGGTTGCACCTACAAATATCTCAATGGCGGTCCGGGTGCGCCGGCGTTTCTTTATGTGCGCCCCGATTTGCAAGACATCGTTCGCAATCCGATCCAAGGATGGTTTGGCGCTCGTCACCCATTCGATTTCGGCGAGCATTACGTTCCTGCCCATGGGGTGCAACGCTTCTTGGTCGGTACGCCACCGATCCTGTCGACAGCTGCGATCGAGCCGGGGGTCGATCTGGTTCTCGAAGCCGGGATCCCTTGGCTACGTTCCCATTCCCTGAGGATGACCGAGTACCTGATCGAAAAGTACGATGCGAGCTTATTTCGGGAAGGCTACCGATTGCAAACGCCGCGAGATCCCGCCTATCGCGGATCGCATATTTCCCTGAGACACGATTGCGCCTGGCAGATCACACAAGCTTTGATTGATCAGCACAAAGTAATTCCCGACTTTCGCCAACCCGACACGATTCGTTTCGGTATCACACCTCTCTACACCACCTACGACGAACTCGATCGGGCCGTAGAAGCCTTGGTCGATGTGGTCGCGGGTCGCCAGTATGCTCGCTATTCGGCGGATCGACGCGGAGTTACTTGAGCGAGAGCTCGCTTCGAATGATAGGGAGCATCCGCTCGACCCATCGTTGATACATCGCACCCGATGGATGCAAGCCGTCATCGGCGAGCAATCGTTTCTCGGCGGGTAGTTTGCTGTCATCCAGTCCCGCTTCGCGGCTGATGTCGGTGATGTCGACGAAGTGGACGCCGAGTCGTTCAGCCTCTTCCCGTTTGACACGGTTGTAGGTATCGATTTCCTCCGCGATCTTGGCTGGGTCTTTACCTTTCTCCTTGGCAAACGGAGTCACGCCCCAGTCGGGAATGCTCAGAACGATCACTCGCTTAGGATGGGAGCCCGCTTTTTCGATCGCATAGCGAATCAGCTCGTTCAATTCTTTGCGATATTCGTCAGGACTCCGGCCTCGGTATTGGTTGTTGACGCCGATCAGCACGGTGACCCAATCGTAGCGAGCTTCGACTTGAGATTCCTCAATCCCTTTTCGGAGCTCGCCGGTGGTCCAACCTGTGCGTGCGATGATTTGCGGGTCTCGAGCGTCGAGTCCGAGGGATCGCATCGCGACAGCGAGTTGCACCGGCCAACGCTTCTCCGGCGCGACTCCTTCACCGATCGTGTAGGAATCGCCCAGGGACAAAATGGTCAAAACGAACGGAGCAAGCATCTCAGTTGCCCGATGGCTTGTTGGCCAGCAAAACAATTTGATGCTGCGGTTTCCCGGGGAGCAGCGGAGAAGCGTGTCCGAAGACCCAATCCTCGTAACCCTTGGTGAAGAAGGGGGAGAACGGATGGCCCGATTGACCGCCCGGTTGGTGATAGATCCCCAACTCTTCCTGGCCCGGCGAGACGACGAGCCGCTCGGAGGCACCTCCTGATGGGCTTTGCACTCGGGGCATATGATTGTCTCCGGCCAACTCGTAGTCGGTCATATTGAGGACACCGCTCAGAGCCGGGACTGCCATCGCCAGAGGATGGCGAATTGCAGCACGGTTGCGGACACCCCAACGGGCTTCGGAGAGCGGCTGATTTTTGGTCAGGGTCTCTTCAGTTCCCCTGGCGGCGTCGGCGAGCAAGGCATCCCATGAGGCATATTCGGCTGGCAACCAATGCATCGGACGATCGGTCAGCAGTTGCTGCGCGACATCCTCGAAAGACATCGCCACGTAGGGCTTGTCGGGCAGGATACAGGCCAATCCGCTCGCGTTTGCGGGCCGTTGCGTGTCGCGACGCGAACTCGCGGTACCGAAAATGCGGGCGGTGACCTGTGCGCGGAATTCATGCACGATTCGATACCCAACCGCATCCGCGCTGGCGCGGTCGCTCGACGTCTTAACGAAACGTACCAACTCATTGGAAACCGGTTGCGGATTGAGGTCGGCGATTGCCAACAAACGTTCCTTCCACGGTCGCAGAAATTTGGCTTCGTCATCCAACTGGATATCCAAGAGCGATTGCTCGTCATGCGTTTCCTTGTCGTACAATCGGTCCCGAATCTGACGGGCTCGCGCTCCGGGATCGTAGCGGCCATCGCCGATCACGCTGAGGAAATAATCCCCTTGGATTCGGTTGTTGGCGGTCCATAGTCGACCATCAGGCGGGTTGTAAGCTCGTGGATGCTCGGAGGGAGCCAAGTATCCCAGCCATTCGCCTCCTTGAGACCAATCCACCGGAGTATTGGGAGGAGGACCGACACGCTTGGGAATACGACCGGAGATGGTCCAGCCGATGTTCCCTTCGGTATCGACAATCATGACGTTCTGGTTCGGCATCCCGGCACGGTTGGCCAGTTCCATGAGTTGCTCGACGTTTTTAGCCGATTCAAATTCCATCAGGTTCATATCGAACGCTCCGGGGTCGTGGCCAATCCACTTATGGACGAACATCCTGTCGTCACGCGTCTCGACCACAGGCCCCCACACGGTCCACAGATACTCGTAGGTTTCGCTTCCGGTTGGGAACGCGATCTCCTCGGTAATCCGCTCGATTTCTTGAGGTCCGCTTGAAGTCAAATAGCGATCGGTAACCTTCCCGCCATCGGGACTCTTGAGTTCAATCACATCTCCAAAATCGCCAGTGCTGTTGGTGAATCCCCAGGCTACCGAGCCATTGGATCCCTCGACCATTACCGGGGCGCCTGGGAGGGTCACCCCGATCAATCGACGGACGGTACCGTCGATGCTCGGGGTCTTCATCATCGCGCGATACCAGATGGTTGGCACTTGCAATCCCAGATGCATATCCGATGCAAGGATGGCCTTGCCGTCGCGTCCGACCTTGGCACCGACCGCCCAGTTGTTGCTCCCGACACGAAACTCGTGATCATGGATCTGCATCGAGGCTTGCGCGGTCGTTGGCGAAGGCGCGGAAGGCTCCTGTCGCGACGCACGGGTGATCTCTCGCAACGAGAAACTCGATTCCGGGGGAATGGGGACCGGAGGGTACATCGAACCGTCCAGCGCGGCATCCCATTGCGACGCCGGCCGAACCAGGAATTCATAAACATCCGCTGGCACCCGTTCCTTGAGGTATCCCAACCCCAACTCAGGTCCGGCATCCATCGGTTGCAAATCGCACAGCATCGACATCATGCACAAGATGGAATCGCTCGCCGACCATGGCTTGGGTTCGACGCCGAGGACGAGATACTCAAAGGGCAACGCCTTCAAGTCCCGAAGACCATGGTTAACTCCCTTGGCGTACGCTTCCAAAACATCCCGTTGGCGAGATGGGAGATCAGCGATAATTTTTTCTGCCATCGACTGAAAACGATGCTTGCGGAAACTCTTGTCTCGCCCCAGCGCAGCTTTGCCCACCAATTCGCATAGCCGACCTCCCGAATTGCGGCGCAGGATGTCCATTTGGAAGAATCGATCCTGCGCATGGGCGAAACCAAGACCATAGGCAGTGTCGGTACGACTCTTGCCTTGGACGGTCGGCACTCCTTGTGCGTCCCGATCGATCGTCACGTTGTTCTGCAGGTCCGTGGAGCGAACCGTCCCATCAAGACGCGGGAGACTGGACCGGAACGTCCAGGTCGCCAATCCGCCGGCCCCCGAGGTCCCCACCAAACAGACCATCAACCCCCCGAAGGTAATCGCTCGCCACGGTCGGCGACGTTGCTCCGAGTCGGTGGCTTCGCTAACGCTAGACTCAAATTCGGTTTCGGGAGAGATCATATGCGTATTCCAGAAGAAAAAGGGCCACAACCAAGGCTCTAAGGGAAAACAGGGACGCCCTATTGGTATTCTTGCACACACTCGCCCCGAAGGCGAGACTTCCGAGCCGCGGAAATCGAAGTTCAGGGTGATTGCCAATCCGTCCCACGCAGATTGTCGAATCTTTCCTGGTTTCCAAAGAAACAGCATGGCGTTTTTCAAGAGTTTTTCATAACCCGACGCGTGACCGAGGGACAGCCGAGGGCCCTCCAAGACACGGTTCCGAAGCCTTCCGTGTTAACCATTTGGCGTAGCGACGGCACTTTTCTGGGTTCGATCACACGCCGATTGCGATGGACAGCAAGCAACAATCGAGTACATCTGTCTGACACAGTCGACAAAAATGAGCCCGAGGCGCTAGCCGAGTTTGTTTGACGTGCAAAAATCGGCTAGCGCCTCAGGCTCATGGAAACGAAAATCGACTTTTGTCGGCAGTATCCTGTCTACCAAGAGACGCGATTCGTGCCGAGCGAGTGAAACTTCCTAGATCAGGAAAAAATCAATGGCATTCGACGAGCAAACTGGACAGGGCCCGAAACCCTTTTGGGATATGGTCGCATCACAGGTGTCGCGACGCTCCTTCATTCATGCAATCGCAGGTTCGACGGCGGTAGCCGCCCTGAATCCATGGCCATCCGCGCTGGGCGCGGAAAATACGGTTGTCCGCACCGACGACCTGTTCCGTTTCACCGGCATCCCGCCTTCGTCCAGCGACACGGTCGTCGTTCCCGAGGGTTACGTTGCCGACGTGTTGTACCGTTGGGGGGATCCGATCGATGGACAATCCCCAGCGTTCAAAAAGGATGCCTCCAACTCCGCTACCGAACAAGAACAGCAGGCGGGAATGGGACACGATGGCATGGAGTTCTTTGCCATCCCAGGGCAAGACCCAAATCGTCGCGGATTGCTGGCCGTCAATCATGAATACACCGACCAGAGCCTTCTTTTTCCAGACGGCATCGCACCGCTGCCGCCGGAACCAATGCCCAAGGAGAAAGTGCGCAAGTCGATGGCATCGCATGGAGTCTCGATCGTCGAGATTGAGCGAGATGGCAAGGGAAACTGGTCGGTCGTGCCATCGAAGCGAGCTCGACGTGTCACTGCGGACACCCCGGTCCGTCTTTCGGGACCTGCAACCGACAAAGTTGGGACATCCGCTCGCGGCACTGTCAACAATTGCGCTGCTGGCCACACTCCTTGGCAAACGTACCTGACCTGCGAAGAAAATTTTCAAGGAGTCTTCGGCACCAACGATACAAACTTTCAGCCCTCGGCGTCTCAAAAGGCATATGGTCTCGATCGTTTTGGTTTCTTTTATAAGATCGATGGGAATAAGGTCCCGGGCTATCGATGGTGGGAGCAGGATCCGCGTTTCGATCTCAGTCGTCCCGACAACGATTCTGAAAGATTTGGCTATGTCGTAGAAATCGATCCGCTGGATCCAACATCTGTTCCTGTCAAGCGAACGGCTTTAGGCCGTTTCCGACATGAGAACGCTGAACTGACCGTCGCCCCTGATGGTCGTGTCGTGGTCTACATGGGTGACGATGAGATGGACCAACACGTTTACAAATTCGTTTCCGAAGGGAAATGGAATCCTAATGCGACGCAGGACCAAGGCGTTCGCATCGGCGATAGTATCTTCGATCGAGGCAAACTGTACGTCGCTCGATTCGATTCCGATGGTTCAGGCAAGTGGCTCGAACTCGCCCCCGGTCTTCATGGCATTCCCTCGAAGCAGTCCGAGGAGGACTCGCAAGGATTCGATGCGGCAGACATTTGCATTCGCACCCGCGAAGCCGCAAAGATCGCAGGCGCGACTCCGATGGATCGGCCCGAATGGCTATCGATCCACCCCGCCACCCGTGAAGTCTACGTCTCTCTGACCAACAACAAGAGTCGTCACGCCACCGACGCGGCCAACCCGAGAGCCAATAATGTCTACGGGCATATCGTCCGATGGAAGGAAGCCAATAACGATCCAACAGCTGACGTGTTTCAATGGCAAGTCTTCCTTTTCGGCGGTAATCCAGCCCACGAAGATCCAGCCTACCGCAGCAATGCCCAAGGAGATTTTTTCGCTTGCCCCGATGGCCTCAAATTCGATCCCTCGGGCATCCTCTGGATCCAAACCGACATGTCGAGCAGCGTCATGGGCAAGCCTGGTTTTGGCGAACTCGGGCACAACATGATGCTCGCAGCGGACCCCTCCACGGGCACGACGCGGCGGTTCCTGACCGGGCCACGCGGGTGCGAGATCACCGGTATGGCGATGACCCCGGATCGCAAAACGATGTTCGTGAATATTCAGCATCCCGGCGAACCCGCCGACGACCTGAGCGATCCCGCCGAGCCGATGAAGGTGAGCCAATGGCCGGACGGCCCCGACGGCGGCCGACCTCGTTCGGCCACCATCGCCATCCGCAAACTCGACGGCGGCACGATCGGCAGCTAAGCCTCGGCAATTGGCAGGACGGACTTCGAGTCCGTCGTAGTGCCCCAACCGCAACTCCTCAGCCGTCGGGATCATCCGGAAGCAATTGAAGTCGCTCGCCGAGTTGGGCTGGAAGTCGGGACGGCCAAGTAGGATGATCGTCGAATCATCATGACCGTGAAATGCCAACACGAAAGCTACCCCGGAGCACACGGATCCTAGGCATCAACCGTCATTTGGCTCCCTGAGCAATGAGCGTGAAACACCCATCCCTATTTACGCGTCCGACGGTTTCGGAAAATAAAAGCCGAGGATCGCAAGCTCCCGGGTTGGAACTGTGGCAAACTATGCAATGAACACTGCGATTCCGCCCGGATACGCTTCCGCCCGGATAATTGCGCATCTCGGCGAACATTCGCAACCAGCAAGCGATCTCGCGAACTCGAAATCGAATCTCCCCCACATTGGAACAGGGAGCAAGGAGGTCGCGTTGCGTGCAACGAAAGATGGCCTTTGCGAACTTCGGTGCATCTAAATGTTTAAAATGTTTGCTGGTCTTCTCTTTATCAGCGTCTCGTGAGTGTTTACCAGCGCCTACATGTCTCAATGAGTGCGTGGCGAATCGAAGTTGTCGTCGGCCAGGGGCAAAGGGCTATCATCCGCAGCGTCTAGGCAAGAATCTCGCGCACCACCCGTCCGTGCACATCCGTCAGTCGGCGATCGATCCCTGCATGCCGAAACGTCAATCGCTCGTGATCGATGCCGAGCAAATCGAGCAACGTCGCATGGAAATCGTAACAGTAACATCGCCCTTCGACTGCTTGATAGCCGAGTTCGTCGCTCGCGCCGTAGGCGACCCCTTGCTTGACCCCCGCACCGCAGAGCCAGCTGACGAACGAGCCGCCGTTATGATCACGCCCAACACTTCCCTGGGCGAACGGCGTTCGTCCAAACTCGGTTGTCCAGACCACGAGGGTGTCCTCCATGAGCCCACGCTGGAACAAATCCCCGAGCAACGCTCCGATCGGTTGATCGACGCTTTTGGCGATCGGCGGTAGCTCGCCGATGATGCTGCCGTGATTGTCCCAATTGTTGGCCGCCCCGGATGGCCCGCTCCATACCTGAACAAATCGCACCCCCCGTTCGATCAATCGGCGAGCAAGCAAACAACGGCGGCCGAAGTCTTCGGTTTCCTTTTGGTTCAAACCATACTCCTCGATCGTCGATGGACTCTCCGAGGCGAGGTCGAATGCCTCCGGCGCAGAGAGCTGCAGGCGGGCTGCAAGTTCATAGGCCGACAACCTCGCGGTCAGTTGCGAGTCGTGCGGATGTGTCGACGCATGATCTCGATTCCACTGGCCGAGCAGCTCCAAACCCGAGCCATCCGATGCCCCTGCAGCAAACGCATACCGGTCCGAAGGACGAAGATTTGGGATCGGCTCGCGAGCGGCCGCGTCGAGGACCAACCCCTGGTGGCGTACTGGCAGAAAACCGGAGCTGAAGTTCGCGCGCTGGTTGTAGGGCAATCCGCGAGCGTCGGGCAACACAACAAAGGTCGGCAAGTTATCGGTCAGGTTCCCGAGTGCGTACGACACCCACGCCCCAAAACAGGGAAAGCCTGGTATCAGAAATCCCGAATTCATCATGTAGCTCCCCGGACCATGCACGTTGGTCTTGGATGCCATCGACATGATGAACGCCATCTTGTCGACCCACTTGGCTTGATGCGGAAAGACCTCGCTGACCCAACGCCCGGACTGGCCATGTTGTTTGAACGCGAACGGACTCTTCATCACCGAACCGGCTGGAGCGGTGAACCCCTCCGGCTTTTCCTTGGGACCGAGATTCTCGCCGTGATGCTTTTCGAGGGCCGGTTTGTAATCGAAGGTGTCCATAGGGCTGGCGCCGCCATTCATGAACAATTGGATCACCCGTCGAACGCGCGGCGCATGATGCAGGCCACCATCCGTACGCAACGGCAACTCGCCTCCGATCGACCCGGATCCGTCACTCGAACCGAACGCCTTCAGCGGTTCGCGCGACAACATCGATGCTACCGCTAACCAAGGCATGGTTTGGGCCATACTGCCAAGCCACTGCCGACGCTGGATGTTCTCAGGATGCTGCATCGAAGTCATCGTCGCGGGTCAATCCAAAAAGAGGAATTCGTTGGTATTGATAACGACGCGGACCAGCGAGGCCAGGGAATACTTCTCGACATGCTCGGTGGCTCTGAGCCATTCTCCCTCGCTCGGTTCTCGCAACAGCAGCAATCGAAAGATACCCCGAACCGGCTCGCTAGGTGTTTCGTGAATCGCGCGATCGGCGATCCGCTGGCATGCGACCAGAACAAAGTCATGGTTCCATAGCGCAAGGGCTTGCAACGGTGACGCCGTCGGGGATCGCTGAGGGGTCAGCTGGGCAGCGTCGGGGAAATCGAGCGACTCCATGAACGGGTCCTGCTGACCCCGATAGACGAAGCGATAAATAGACCGCCGGTTGCCGTCTCGTTGGGTCCAATCAAAACCGGAATAGTCAACCGAATTGGTCACTTGAATCGCTGGTCCCAATCGAAACCACTGCACTGCAGGTCCCCCAACCGCACGATCGATCGTCCCGCCGAGCACCAAGAGGGAATCGCGAAAGGTCTCCGCATCGATGCGACGTCGTTTCCAGTAAGTGAACAGCCGGTTATCGGGATCTCGATCGGCTTGCTCGCGGCTCATCTCGGATGCTCGTCGATACGCCGCACTGGTCACCATCATGCGATTTAGTTGCTTGAGCGAACCATCGTTTTTTCGAAATAAATCGGCGATCTTCTCGAGAAGTTCCGGGTGACTCGGCAGACTTCCCATGCGACCGAAATCATTGGGGGTATCAACGATGCCGGTCCCAAAATGCTGCTGCCACAAGCGATTGACAATACTTCGCCAGAACAGCGGGTTCCTGTCATCGGTGATCCACATCGCCAACGCCGCACGACGTTCTCCTTCCGAAGCGGATTCCGAAAGGCTGAACCGAGGTGCCTCATGGGCGAGGCATTGCAGCGCGCCGGGCGATGCCGGCTCGTCAGGCGTAGCGATATTCCCTCGTTTCAACACAAAAACTGACTTCGGTGCAGTCCATGGTTTATAAAATTCGCTTTGAGGCAAGGGATTGAATTTCGGTCCGGCTGCATAGACCAGAGAAGCTTCGGGCAGAGTGCTTAAGCGTCGCTTGGCTTCGTTCGCAACGACATGCGATGCGATCTCGAGCGATTGCGACTCGGAGCGTTCGGGCTTTGCAACCGCGAGCGCTTCGCTCACGGCTCGCGGGAGCAGACCGGCGAGCGGATCGCTCGCGTCGGTAAAGCTCAATCGGAACCTGCCGATCGTGTGGAACCCACCGTGCAGTTGTCGCAACTGGATCGCCACCCGATCGCCGGGGGCGATTGCTAGCGGGGATTCCAACGCGAAGACCGCGGTGTGGCTTTGCCCGACGCTGGGATGAATCCCCCATGCCGATTTCGGGTTCCCATCAATGGCATGAGAAATCGTCCAACCCTCCTGATCGAAGTCCGCGCGGGCGGCGGAGAATCGAACGCGCACGGGCTCCTTGCTCCCGGCCGGGAAATGCTCGAGCACGAACTCGCTGAGGTGAAAATTTCCATTGTCGCTTCGGCCCGGTCCTTGCATCGGGAGTAATTCATCGCGGAGCACTTCGAGCCGCAAACCTGTCATGCGATTCGGCGGCGGACTCGCTGTGATGACGTAGGTATCTTGCTCTGGCCGTGCACCGCGCGCCGCGATAGAGTCGCCATCCATCACTAGATCGCATCCCGAGGTGGAGATCATCAGATCGATCGGAAGGTCGGACCAAGCGATGATGGCGGATCGGTGTATATCCTCCCAACGGTTGACCATGGCGAGGATCTCGTCACCGAGCAGGACGCGAGAGTCCCGATCGCGGGCTGCCGCTAGCCATGCGTTGGCTTGTGTGCGCTGACGATGAATGTCGGGATCGGAATCGAAAGGGATGTTGCCTCGTCCGATACCTGCAAATACGGCCTGTATCGCGTAGTAATCCGACTGAGGAATCGGATCGAATTTGTGATTGTGGCATCGGGCGCAGTGGACCGTAGTGCTCGTCAAGACCGACATCGCGAGCGTCAACATGTTGTCTCGATCGATGTAGTCGAACGACTGCTGGGCGGTTGCGGCGGTGCTTTGGTCCCAGGGCCCTGCTGCCAGGAATCCGAGAGCGGGCGTCAGCTCCGGTCGATCGGGGTAGAGCACATCGGTCGCCAGTTGCTGTCGGATCCATTCCGGGTAGGGGATGTCTGCGTTCAAGCTTTGAATGACATAATCGCGATAGCGCCAGGCGTGGGGACGCATCACGTCATGTTCGAAACCATGCGAGTCCGCGAAATGGATCCAGTCTAGCCAGTGGCGAGCCCAACGTTCGCCATACTGCGGAGAGGCGAGCATGCGATCGACAGCGCGCTCGTACCACTCCGGTGCAGTGTCTTGTTCAAAGCTTTGGTATTCCTCAGGTGTCGGAAGTACGCCGAGCAGATCGACGCTCAGTCGTCGCAGCAGATTCCTTCGCGTGGCCGGGGCCGAGGGGATGATCGATTGCGATGCATGATGAGCGGCGATGAAGGCATCGATCGGATTGCATGCGATTGCATCGGGAGCGATCGTCGGTGTGGGCGGGTTCGAGATCGGCTGCAGCGACCACCAGGAGGTATCGAGCGAAGTCGACGGAGGGACAGCCCTCGGATCGTGTGCACCCTCGGCGATCCAGCGACGAAGGATCTCGATCTCCTCTGGCGGGAGAGGATCCTCGGGGGGCATCGCCAGTTCGCTGGTTCGACGTTCGATGGCATGGACGACCAAGCTTTTCTCGGGGTCGGAGGGTACGATCGCGGGGCCGCGATCCCCTCCTTCGCGCCATCCGCTGGCGTAGTCCAAGGCCAATCCGCCGCTGATCTCGGTGGCCTGGGAGTGGCAGGCAAAGCCTCGCGATTCCAGGATAGGAAGCACCTGTTGACGAAAGTGGACTTCACCGGGCAGAGGTTCGTCGGCAGCGAGCGGGTTGGCGAATAGCATCGCAAACACGCACAGCCAGAGTGTGCAAGCAAGCGTCGAGGAGGATCGAAGCATCGCTGCCAGTATCCTGATGGGATGGAGGGAGGGAAAACGGCGGGAGCGCGGTCGCATCGAGCAATTCCGCGACTCCATTCAGTGTATCCTCAAACCTGGCCGACTTGCAAATCGCCTGCTCGATAGTTGTTGTGCTGAAGACTTGAGGACACCGCCGACAAAAATGAGCCTGAGGCGCTCGCCGAGTTCGTTCGACGTCCAAAAAATCGGCGAACGCCTCAGGTTCATGGAAACGAAAATTGAATTTTGTCGGAGATATCCTTGAGACGGTACGACGAGTTGTGATCCCGAAGTGATCATCGCAGCATTTCGTCGGTCAAACTCCGGGCGCCGTAGACCTCGCCGACGATCCACAACACGAACCGTATATCGACGCCGATCGATCGGCTGTAACGACGGTCCCAAGCGAAGTCGTTGATCGTCGCTTCGAACGTCCGATCGAAATTAACGCCGACCAATTCGCCCCGCGCGTTGATCACCGGGCTGCCGGAGTTACCGCCGGTGGTGTCGGTGCTGTACAGAAAAGCAACGGGGACTTTCCCCAATCGCCCGTGCGTGAACGAACCGAAGCGATTCTCCTGGATCGCCGCCAGGACGGGTGCCGGGGTGATGAACGGGTCGACGCCAGTCGTCTTCTCGAGGAGCCCGTCAACCGTCGTGATCGGTGTTTTGAGAATTGCATCGGCTGGCGAATACGATTCGACCTTGCCCACCGTCAACCGAAGCGTCCCGTTCGCGTCGGGCAGGAAGCCCGACGACTCGCGCCGCTGCTGAACCTCGATCAAGTCGCCATAAAGTTGATTCAGTTTTCCCTCACGTTCTTTGTCCTTCTCTCTCAATTTCAAGAAATATGGATAGAGATCGATCATCCACTGGAGCGCGGGGTCGTCGGTGGCCTTGAGTTCGGTGATCGAACGCTTGAGGCATTCCTGGACAAACGCAGGGTCCCCTAGTCTCGATTTGGAAACCAGGGTTGCCGCAATGGCGTCGATCGAATCCGCGGACTGGATGACGCGGGCCAAGGGTTCGATTTCCTCGTGCTCGGGAATCCGCTTGAGTCGATCCAGCATACCAGCGAGCATCCGCTGGTCGGTCGGGCCATGCCAATCCCCGACATCGAGCAAGAGTTGTTGCGTCGTCTGCGAGAAGTTGCGGTCCATGTACGGGGCTTCCCGTTCGACATCCGACTTGATTCGCTCGGTAGCGGCGTCCACCAAAGTAAACGCAAACGATAGCAGACGAGGTGCGGTTCGCAGTTCACGGAAATGGAGTTCGAGGGGCCCGCGACGAGTCATCTCCTCATAGACCGCAGCGATGCTGGGTAGTACGTTCTTGAATTTTCCAAACTCGGTGGGGTTTTTGTCGATGAAGGTCTGCAAGTCGGCTTCGCGCGCAGCGCGTTTGGCCTCCGTCTCCGCCTTCTTGAGCCCGATCAATTGTCCTCGCGATCGTTTCTCGACGTTGGCAAGCGATTTCGTGCGGGTCGCATGCTGGATCGCGACCGATCGATCGCTTGCACCTGCGCGCTCCATTTCCTGGATCTGCCAACTGTACAACTCCACGATGGTGGGCAAACGGACGTTTTGCTCATAGCGTACGAAACTGGCGGTCCGATTTCGAACCGTTCGACCTGGATAGCCCAGCAGAAAGACTGTATCCCCTTCATCGATACCCTTTGGCTGTACCTTCAGAAATCTCTTGGGGCGATAAGGAATATTTTCGGGCGCATAATCGGCCGATTTGCCATCCGGCGCGGTGTAAGCCCGCATGATCGAAAAGTCGCCGGTGTGTCGCGGCCATTCCCAGTTATCGAGTTCCCCGCCAAAGGCCCCGATCGCAACCGGCGGAGCAAAGACGAGGCGCACATCCTTGAGATACGTGTACAGGAACAGCACGTAGGTCTTCCCGACAAACATTTCCGCCACTTCAGCGCGCATGCCCGGGTTGTCTTTTTCGGCGGCGAGTTCCAGTTCTTTGCGTCGTCGATCGAGCGCCTTGGTGCGTTCCAGGAACGTCATCTCCGGTTTCGCGACCGAGAGCACATCGCTGGAAACATCGGTATACGATTCGGTGATCCGCACCGTGTAGTTGGGGGCTCGGATCTCGTCGCCGCGCGTAGCAGCGATAAAACCATCGGTCAGCAAATCGCGCTGGGTCGAGCTTCCTTTCTGGATCGCGTCGAACGCGCAATGATGGTTGGTGATGATCAAGCCGTCGGCGGAGAGGAACGAGCCGGTGCAGCCGTTGACCCGGCAAATTCCATCCACGAGGCTCGTTCCGTCGGCATTAAAGATTTCCTCGGGCGTCAGTTCAATCCCTCGTTTGGCCAACCCGATTTTCGCTAGTTCGCTGATCGGGAACATCCCTTCGTCGGCTCGCAGGGAACCACCGATGACCACACCGATGATCACTACGAACAGAACCACCAGCCGTGCAACCATCGTTTTCTTCCTACGCATTGTTCACTCACATCCAACGGGGAAAACTTTTCGAAAGATCCCATCATTTTGAACGAAATCTCTCCCATCGTCGCCCCCAGATTTCCAAGATTCGGCCTATCCTGCCGAACCAAGTCTGATTTCGATACACTACGGCCAGGACGTTCCCCTGTTCTTTCGGAGAAAATGCGACGATGAAAATCCTCACCCCTCTCGTGTGCTTCATGATGACGATTACCGGTTTATCCTCTTGGGTCCCAGCGGCCGAACCACCACTCCTCGACCGGCAACTTTTTTTCGGCAACCCGAAAATCTCCGGAGGGCAACTGAGCCCCGACGGCAAGATGATCTCGTTCCTCAAGGAATACAACGGGATCATGAATGTTTGGGTGAAGGCCTTCGATGAATCGTTCGAGAATGCGAGGCCGCTGACCAACAGCCCCCGGCCGCTCTACGGCTATTTCTGGTCGGAAGATGGCAAGTATGTGCTGTACGTCAAGGACAAGGATGGGGACGAGAACATCAATGTCTTCGCCGTGGATCCTCGTGAGAAGGTGGACGCAGGCGCGATTCCGGAGTCGCGGAATCTGACTCCGCTGGAAGATGTGGCGGCCCAGATCGCCCACATCAGTCAAAAGAATCCAGATCTCATGTGGGTCGGATTGAACAACCGAGACAAAGCGTGGCACGATCTGTACCAACTCCGTATCTCGACCGGTGACATGAAGCTGGTCTATGAGAACAACGATCGGATCACCGGCTACGACTTCGATTGGGATGACAACCTGAGACTGCTGTCTCGGACCGATGAAAACGGAACGACCACGTTGCTTCGAAAAGATGGAGACTCGCTCGATCCCATCTATGAGACCCTCGTGACGGAGAACGGCGGCGTCCTCGGATGGACTCCTGACAACAGCCGGTTTTTCTTGTCAACCAACAAAGGGGACCTCGATCTTTCGACGGTCTATCTGATGGATCCTAAGACGCGCAAGATGGAACTATTCGAATCGGACCCCGAAAAGCGAGTCGATTTCGGTGGCCTGCAACTCGATGAGAACACGCGCAAGGTGATCAGCACCTCGTATCTCGATGATCGGACGAGGTATTACTGGAAGGATGACACCTGGAAAGCCAATTACGAGTTCCTCAAGGCGAAATTCCCCGGCCGGGAAATTGCCTTCCAAAGCTCCACCAAGGACTACAGCAAGTTTCTGATCGCAATCACCGGGGATCGCTATGCGTCCGAGGCTTGGTTCTTCGATGCCAAGACCAAACAGTTGATCCATCAGTACACGCCTCGACCCGAACTGAAGGCGGTCGAAGAGCATCTGTCTCCGATGACGGCAGTTCGCTACAAGAGTAGCGATGGGCTCGAGATCCCCGGCTATCTGACGATTCCTGCGGGCCGCGAAGCCAAAAATCTGCCACTCATCGTCCTCGTGCACGGCGGCCCCAAGGGACCACGCGATGTGTGGGGCTACGACCCCGAAGTCCAGTTCCTCGCCAACCGAGGGTACGCCGTATTGCAACCCAATTTCCGGGCTAGCGGCGGATACGGCAAGAGTTTCCTCAATGCCGGGGATGGCCAGTGGGGATTGCTCATGCAGGATGATATCACCTGGGGAGTGAAGCACCTCATCGAAAAGGGAATCGCCGACCCTAACAAAATCGGGATCATGGGAGGAAGCTATGGTGGATACGCGACGCTCGCCGGTCTCACGTTCACGCCCGATCTTTATGCGTGCGGCGTCGACATTGTCGGGCCCAGCAATATCTTCACGCTTCTGGAATCGATTCCAGCCTACTGGGAATCGGGCCGCGCGTTCCTATACGGCATGGTTGGCGATCCCGAATCGGAGGAAGGCAAACAGCGGATTCGCGAGGCGAGCCCCTTGTTCAGCGCTACCAAGATCGAAAAGCCGCTCCTCATCATTCAGGGTGCCAACGATCCTCGCGTCAAGCAAGCCGAAGCCGACCAGATCGTCATCGCCCTGCGCGATCGCGGTCATGACGTTGCGTATCTGCTGGCCGACGACGAAGGGCACGGGTTCGCCAAACCGGTCAACCAGATGGCGATGTATGCAGAAGTGGAACGATTCCTAGCAAGTAAACTCGGTGGCCGCTACCAGACCGAAATGCCTAGCGATGTGGCCAAGCGACTCGGGGAACTCCGGGTCGATATTTCTAAGGTGACGTACAACGACCCCAAGCAAATGAAGGTAAGCGAGTCGTTGCCACCTGTGAAAACCTTGCCAAAAGAAGGCATGGAAGCTTGGGATGTCACCTTGAGTGTCCAAGGGCAAACGATCCCGATGACATCCCAGCGAAGCGTTCGTCGCGATGGGGACAATTGGGTGATCGAAGATCGAATGAAAACCCCGTTCGGCAGCGCGGTCGACGTCAGCACCTATACAGCCAGCCTCGCGCCGCTGAGTCGATCGGTCGAGCAAGGAGGACAAAAGATAGAATTGACTTACCGCGACAAGAAAGCGGAAATCAAAGCCAATGGGACGACAACCTCGTTGGAGTACAACGGGGCTATCCTCGACCTCGGTGGGGGGCGTGATGCGATCATCGCAGGGATCGATTGGCGGGAGGGAGATTCGTTGGGGCTTTCCGTCGTCAACCTGGAGCAAAAGAAGATCGCCACGCAGCAACTGAAATGCGAAGGGAACGAAACCCTCGATGGCGTTTCCTGCGTGAAGGTCACCTTGACCGATGCCGAAAACATGGCGGACAAAACCACTTTCTGGATTGACTCCAAGACCCGCAAAATAGTCCGAGTCGAAGCGGTCGTCCCAGCGCTGGGCAACGCCAAGATGACGATGACCCCCAAAGCTCCCTGACCAATTTTCTGAACAAGTCGTTGCACCGAAGCAAGAAAAACGGCAGCGATTTTCGTTGCCGTTTTTTGTTTCAGCCGGGGTTGAACCGCACTTTACCTCGCCAGGTTTTCCGCAGTTCCGACCCGGGAGCTTTCGATCCTCTGACACAGCCGACAAAAGTCGATTTTCGTTTCCATGAGCCTGAGGCGCTAGCCGATTTTCGCAAGTCGAATGAACTCGGCTGACGCTTCAGACTCATTTTTTTTCGGCTGTGTCCCGTTTCGTCAAGCAGCTTGCTTCGGCGGGGTTCGCCCGAGGGATGGTAACCAAGGGGAGCCACTAAGCGTTGCGATATCCGTGATCAAATGCGATTTGGCGCCTGCAAACCAGTTAGCCAAATCTCGGGGCATTCGCTCGAGAAGGACACGCATCGCATGTTCATTAGTTCCCCAAGCGATGTTGCACGCGACCAGATCGAGAACCTTGGGATGCTCGAAATAGGCAGTATGGATCAACTCACTTCCAGCCAGGTCTTTGCTAAAGGACTCCAGACCACTTGTAAATGAGGGGCCGCCCAGTAGGCGCCGGAGCTTGGGCGCGACGTCGCCCGCTGCTTCGTCCGCGCTTGCGAGCAACTCGTTGTTCAAGCTGTCGGGTATTGGCGGAGCAAGCTTTTTCAGCGCTCCAAAGGGGCATGGAGAAACGTCGATGACATTCGCCGTTGGACGATCATTCCCTTGCGCGGATCGAGCAACAATGCTTCGAATGCTTCGGTCAGCAATGGGATGGACCAAGAAGTTGTAAAGTGGGGCAAAGACCCAGAAAATCGGACTGGCCAGTAGATTGAGATTATCAGACAGAAACACCCGTTCCCTCGGTTGCAGTTTTCCCAAGAAGGACACGGCGATATCCAATGTCGCTCGCAGGCCATTGATCGCTTCATCATCCGGTGACCAGATCCCCAGCCAACGCGACTGGTACGTCGCAAAGGCATCGTCCTCAAGTTGATACTCGGCTCGAATCCGAAACGATTCGATGACCGGACGAATGCACATCAGACCGATGATTAAAAACAGATAGGCAGCGCAGATTGCCATACAAAACATGAACAATCCCTCGCGCGTCGTAAACAGATATCCAGCCACCGAAAGGGGGCCGTCGGGATCATACGCGCCGACCTCGACCCCCTGCGGAACCTCGACCACGCGAATCCCAGTCCAGCGCAAGAAAGAGAGAATCGGGTAATCGAAGAAATTTTGGAGATTCGCCGATTCGCTATTGGACAAGAGGAATGCCTCGCGTTTTCCTAGGGCAGCATTCCACAGAAGAATCGATAAATGCTTCAGTGTTCGGTAAGCAGGTCGGAGCAAAAGAAACCCCACCAGCAACAAGAGCAGATTGATCGGGTTCCAAGGATTGCGACCGCAATGCTGCAAGAAGGGGGTCCCCACGGTAGTCCATGTTCGAAGCCGCTCCAACGACCGATGCTGGATCGTGGCCAGTTTCAACATGTTCCAGATCACCGAACCGCCATGGCTGTGCCCCACCAAGTGGTAAGGAATCCCTTGAGTCTCGAGGGGCTCGACAAACTTCAACAGATCGGAAGCGGCTCTGCTTCGCGCGCGTTCGCTGTTCTCACCCGACCAATGAAATACCATTGCATCGGAGGCGACTTCGACATGCCCAGGCAATCTTGCTTGCAGTTGACGCGCCGTGGTGCTGCCGGCTTGCCACCATTTATTCCCTCTATCTTGAGAGGCACCTGCGAAAGTACCATGGACCAGGATCACGACGGATGGATCGTCGGATGCTTGGTTGGCACAGAGTCTTCTTCTCGGCTTCATGGCGCGGTCTCGCTCATTCGCGAGAAAAGTAGGAATTTCCGGCCGATGAGCCAAGACCAGTTTTCCAGTAGTGGACAATGGGCGACAAAGGATCGGATGACGGAATGGGAAGAAGTTTCGACGCTATGAGAGGGGATATCACTAAGTGCTTTGAAGCAGAGTGATTTCCGGGGAGCAAAGAGATTTTGGGCGCTAATGCGTGCCACCCACGCATTGTTTCACGCATCGTCTCGCTCTCGAATACGTCGTCGGGGTTAGCTGATGGCAACGCTCATCGGGCCTGACTGGCCGTGACTTGACATTCCTAAGCCCGGAGGGCTGGCATATTGACTGCCGTGGCTCGTTGAGCGACGGTCTAATCGCCTCGCGCGATGAAAAAGCCTGAAAGGCTGACACTATAACGACCGTTCGGAACCTCCCCACCGCCGCGCGAGTCGCAAAAGCCCGACACGCACGATGGTCGGATCGCACGAATCCTCATCCATCGTTTCCGATGGATTCGTATTGATTCGAGAAACTCGTGGCAGTTTGATTTCGGCTGCTAAGCCCGTGGCTCAACGAGCAAGGAACTGCTCGACACAGCACTCGCGATCGATTACCCCGTTGACGCAAAGATCCTGCGCACCGCCCGCTGGCCTCGGCGCCAGCGATGCTGATGCGCCGTCGCGTCGCGCGCTAACGTGTCCGGCATCCCGGCAGCACTCCCCTGGTAGTACTTTTTGAAACTCCACACCAAGTCCAACCACATCGAGCCATCGATCCCCAACCGCTTCAAGATCGACTCCACCTCCGGTGTCGCAGTCGCCTTCGCCAGACTCGGCCGATTGCTCCCGGTCCACGCGAGTAGTGCCAAGTAATCCTTCAGCGACATCGACAAGAACCCCTTGTCGCTGGCTCGCACCGGCGTCGAACTCACCTGCGGGCCAGGTTTGCCTTGCTCGTCGAGCGTCAATGGAGACAGCCATGCATCGCGCAGGATCGCTTTCCCTCGCCGCATCCGACGCGATTCCGACCGACGCTTGCGCAACTGGTCCGGGGTCGAAGTCCGCCGGATCCGGCCCGCTTCCTCGGTC
>JBKDXO010000157.1:0-27254 GCA_046306195.1 Planctomycetota bacterium
TATTGTTAACTTCACCTTGGGCGACGGCGGCGTGAAGCCCTTGTCTCCGACCCTCGACGCTGAAGTTATGCTACGACTTTCCGGTTGTTCCGATGGTTACGCTTTTGAAAGTCCAGAGTAATGAAGAGAAGTATTTCGATGGTTCGAATCCCGGTTCTTTTGTTCACGTGTGTTCTCATAGGTACGATGATCGGGTGCGAAGAAGCCCCGGCCCCAATGCCGCAGGAAGCTGCTCCGATCACCAAGGATGCCAAGGGAAGAGAACTTCCCAAGGGCGTTCTGGCTGCTGAGAAAACGGATTGATACCCAGGCAAGAACCTACGAAACGCGGCAATCGCGGATTGCCGCGTTTTTTTTTGCTTTGTTCTCAAACTCCCAGGGATAGGGCGGTTCAACCGTTGGGCGGTGCCATTCTTCCCTAGTCCGTGAAACTACCCCAGCAACGGATTGAAAGTACGTCGTGCCATCAAGATCCATGCAGATAGTGCTTTTTCGCCTGGCACGTCTTTGCTTTGCCGATACTCGAGGATAAATTTATGCTGCGTTGTCGTGTTTATTCCGATGGTTATGGTTTTGAAAGTCCAGAGTGATGAAGAGAAGTATTTCGATGGTTCGAATTCCGGTTCTTTTGTTCACGTGTGTTCTCATCGGTACCATGATCGGTTGCGAAGAAGCCCCGGCCCCAATGCCGCAGGAAGCTGCTCCGATCACCAAGGATGCCAAGGGAAGAGAACTTCCCAAGGGCGTTATGGCTGCTGAGAAAACGGATTGATAGCGAGCCAGAAACCACCAGACGCGGCAATCGCTGATTGCCGCGTTTTTTGCCTTGCTCTAAAACGTGCCACCCAGCTAGTGGGCCGCTGGTGAGCATGAGTGGAACAAGTCGGTGCGCCGAAGTTGGTCTTGCTTGGACTAACCAAACTTGCCGAGCGTTTTGTTCGGTTTTAGATCGGACATCATTCAACAGCCGAATTATGTACGATGGATTTCCAGTCCGTCAAACTCCCCTGCCAACGGACTTCAGTTCCGTCGTGCCAGACAATCGATACGTGGACCGCTTGTATCTGCGCTGTTCCGTTTTTCAATTCGGATTGCTCTCTGCGATTCCCAGCGGATGATCGATTCATCAACCAGAAAGCAAAAGCGCGTCTTTTTGACGGTGACGCCGACGGATCCCTCGCCAATCTCTCGCTCGCGCGGCTTGCAGGACTCGTCCAGCAGCCATGATCGCTACCAATGAAGTTCTGAGCAGACAGGTCGGTTCTGCATTTGTTGTTCGAGTTCAGTTGGTTTTGTTGTACAATCACGGCAGGAAAGGACCCTTGCTGGAATGGTCGCCGTCGAACAGTATCTCAAACCCGAACTCGCGTCGCAGATCAAGCGGTTGGATCTGCGGGCCCAGATGATCGTCAAGGGATTCCTGCAGGGGATCCACGCCAGTCCTTACCAAGGTTTCTCGGTCGAGTTTAGCGAGCATCGACGCTACACCCATGGGGATGACCCGAAGGACATCGATTGGCTCGCATACGCCAAAACCGATCGCTATTACATCAAGAAGTTCGAGGCCGAGACCAACATCACCGGTTATCTGGTGTTGGATACGAGCCAATCGATGGCTTACACGTATCGCCAGCAACTAAACAAACTCGAATACTGCATCTGTCTGGCGGCAGCGTTAACCTATTTGATGCTGATGCAGCAGGATCCGATTGGCCTGGTGACTTTTGACCGCAAGATTCGCGCGAGCTTGTTTCCTCGTTCGCGCCGCAGCCAGTTTGCGGCGATCTTGAGTCAATTGACCAAACTCAAGCCGGGCGGCGAAACCGAACTGCAGGGGCCGATGCGGCAACTGATGGCCATGTTGCGACATCGATCGCTGATCATGCTCATGAGCGACTTGTTGTCCGATGTGGATTCCACGTTGGATTCCATCCGCATGCTGCGGCATTCAGGGCACGACGTGATCGTATTTCATGTGCTGGACGAAGCGGAAGTGGCATTTCCGTTTTCTGGCTTGGTGCAGTTGTACGACCCGGAAACTCGGCAATCGGTGAACGTCAACGCGGACGATATCGGTCATGAGTATCGAGAGAATATACGAAACTACCGCGACGCCCTCCGCCGCGGCTGCAATCAGTCCCGCATCGACTATGTCGCTTTGGATACCAGCATGCCGTACGATACAGCCTTGACCGAGTACCTGTTGAGCCGGCGTCATCGCTTCTAAGTTTCGGGAACGGCTTCGAGCATGACTTTTCTTCATATCTCGCTGTTGCTCGGAACGATCGCGGTCGCCGCCCCGATTCTCTTGCATTTTCTGGGGCGGCGCCAGCCCAAGCCGATCGCCTTTCCAGCCATTCGCTTCGTCCGGGAAACGGCGGTTGCGGCGCAGCGCGGGTGGAGTATCAAGCGATGGTTGCTGCTGGCGCTGCGAGTCTTGCTGGTCTCGATCTTGCCCCTTGCCCTCGCATCGCCGCGCGTGCCGAGCGGTCAGTACGCAAACTATCTCGCGGGTGGGCTTCTCGGAGTTTTCGCAGCTCTTGCAACCGCCGTTACTGCGACTGCTTGGGGACGACGCAAGGCTCGCTGGATTCTCGGGTCCACGGCCGCGTTGGCTCTTGGGTTGTGGTTGCTGAGTGGCATCTTTTTCGCGTCGGCAATCAGCAACAGCGAAGCGATCGCGATCGGCGATTCCAATGGTCCGGTCTCCGCTGCGATTGTCATCGACACGTCGCCGAGCATGGCGTACCGCTATCACAATGCAACTCGATTGGAAAAAGCCAAGGAGATGGCGACCTGGCTGATTGATCGGCTTCCGGTCTCAAGCGAAATTGCGATTGTCAGCAGCGAATCCGGTGCACGGCTCAACCCGGATCGGCGGTCGACCGAACGGCAACTCGAGCGTGTTTCCGTCGATGGCAAGGCATCCGATCTGGTGGATCGGATCCGCACCGCGATCGAGCTTGTCCGAAAAAGTGACCTGGAACGCCGGGAGATCTACGTGTTGACCGACCTGCGCGATGGAGCTTGGAGGAACAGCAACGGTTCAGAGTTGCCCATGCTTCTAGACACCAAGGACAAGGATGGGATGCCCCGACCAAAGATCTTGCTTCAGTTGATCGATGTCAGCGCTCCTGATGACGAACTGAAGAATTGGTCGTTGACCAACCTCAAACTCAGTCAGCAGTCGTCGGTGCCGGGGGGGCGAGTCACGGTATCGGCGGAGGTGCAGGGAACAGGAGGAATCCAGGACGATCAACTTATGTGTGAGTTGGTTGTCGAGCCGATCGATCGACGTCTTCCTGCCGTGCGGGATGGGAAGGTGACCGTTCCCGAAGGCAAGGTTGTGAATCGGCAACTGGTCCAAGTCCCCGAAGCCGGAAGCGTTCCGGTTCAGATGACCATTTCGGATCTGGCGGAAGGTACCAACCATGCGTTACTGAAACTCTCTCGTCCCGATCCGTTGGAACTCGACAACGTCTTCTACATCACGGTGGAGGCCCGTACTCAGGGAGCGGCCGCGGTTTTCGCGGATGACGTACGCGATGGACAGTTGGTGTCGCTGTTGCTCGATCCGTCGCTCGCGACCACCACGGTGGTACCTGGCGGGCCAACGACGCCAGAAGCCCAGAAAGAGGAGACCGACCCTCGCATCGTCATGCCGGGGCCTTCGGTGGAATCGTATTCGAGACTCGGTGCCTTTGATTTTGGCCGCGTCTCGACAATCGTTCTTTACAACCCGCGATCCCTCTCGATGAATGACGCGGATCGCTTGCTCGAATGGGTGCGAGGCGGTGGCGGCTTGATGATCGTGCTGGGGCCCGCATTGCAACCCCCTGCCGAGCAAGGAGAAAACGGATTGCGAACCTTGATCCCAGGCGAGTTGAAGCGGCAAACGCGTCGGGCGCTCGACGATCGATCGATCTTTTTGAACCCCGTGGTCGACAATCATCCGATTTGGTCGATCTTTGAACGGCCTATCCGCGAGATCCCTTGGGTCAATTACCCTGTATTTCGCCACTGGGATATCGAGAATCTGTCAGCAGCAGCCTCCGTGATTGCGAAACTAACCGGGAGCGACATGCCCGGAATTCTGGAAAGCGTCGAGGGCCAGGGACGCATTGTCGTGACGACCTTTCCCTATCCGGAACCAGAGGCGACTGCGCAAAGCGAGCCATGGAGCGAACTGTTCACAACCAGCGCGGACGCGTGGCCAGGCTTCGCGATGTTCGTCGGTGCGTCCCGCTATCTCGCGACCCACAACAAGCACCCCGTCAATTACCCGATCGATGCCACCGCCCTACTCGACAACAACGAAAGCCAATACCCCAAGGTCTATGAACTATTCAATCCCATCGACGAGGTGGTCCGCATCGAAGCGGCGGACGATCAGATCGCTTTTCCGTTCACTCGGCAACCGGGCCACTACCGTTTGCGAGGGCTCAGGCCGCGGGGGCCGGTGATCCGTGGCTTCAGCGTCAACATCGATCGGTCCGAGATTTCTCTGGTTCGCGCGCCGAACGCAACGCTGAACGAGGCTCTCGGTTCCGCCAACTACGGTCTGGCTCGCGAGAAAGAAGAGGTTCAAACCTCGATCGGCGAAGGGCGATATGGTCGGGATCTAGCTCCGTTTCTCCTGGTTGTTATTGTCATGATGGTCATGGTGGAACAGACCATGGCCAGTCGGTTCTACGCCACGACAACCCGGGAGCGAGCATGATCGATTTCACCCTCGATCCGGTGTTTGGAAGTTACGCGCTCGTGGCGTTGATGGCAATCGGTTTCGCGTTTCTCTTGTTTGCGCTTCGGGACACTTCACCGCTAGCGAAATGGCAGGTCGTCGCCCTGTGGGGCTTGAGGTTGACGCTGTGTCTGTTGTTGATTCTCGCCCTGCTGCGACCAGGTCTGACCTTCACAAGAAAACAAGAGCCGCGGGGAAGTGTTGCCGTAATGCTCGATGCATCTGCGAGTATGCAACTCGCCTCGGGTGAAGCCAAGCAAACCCGTTGGCAGATTTCCATGGCGGTTTGGGACTCCCTTTGGAAGGCTCGCTCACAATTGGGGAAACAAACCGTTCTGATTCCCTTTCTGTACGATTCCAAAGTGCAGCGATTGGGGGAATTCAACAGCGATCCCGGTGCATCTCCCCCGACGTTCCCACTCCGACCCGAAGGAAATACAACCGATATCGGCGGTACGCTCAATCAAGTCGCATCCGAGTCGTTTTACTACCCGTTGTACGCGGTGATTTGGTTTGGTGACGGGACCCAAACCCAAACCCCCGCTTCCATCGATCCTCAGCAGGTGGCCCGCCAATTCGGTCGCATGGATATCCCGATGTACTTGATCGGAATCGGACCGCGAGGTGACAGCGAGAACGCACGCGATGTTTCCGTCGAGGGAGTGCCTGAGCAACTCGACGTTTACACCAAGAACCAAATCTATGTGCGAGGAATGGTCAAATGCCGAGGTGTTGCCAACCGAGATATTCCATTGATTCTATGGATGGTGGATCGCGACGGCGTCGCCCGTATCGCGGAACGAACGACGGTGCGTCCCAACAAACCGGAGCAATCGCTCCCTTTTCAAATTCCACTCGTCGCTCCTGATGCCGGGTCCTACGAATTGGTTGTACGGGCCGAACCGATCGAGGGGGAAGTCGTCCAGGAGAACAACGAAGCGGTCGCCTACTTGAACGTGCGCGGAGGAGGAGCGAGGGTCCTGTACATCGAAGGAGAACCCCGCACCGAAGCCAAATTCATCGCAGGCGCGCTGATGGAATCTCAGGATTTGCAAGTCGATCGCCTTTGGATCGCCAAAGAACCAATCCAAAAATGGCCGATCGACCTCTCGAGACGTTTGTCCAAAGGGGTCTACGATTGTTTCATCCTCGGGGATCTCGACGGCGACGCCATCGGAGCGGCCGGAGCGAAATTGATCGCGGACCAGGTCGCCGAAGGATCAGGGCTCATCACCCTGGGCGGTTACCATGCCTACAACGCAGGCGGTTGGGACCGCAGCGCGCTGGCGGATATCCTACCGGTGCAGATGCTCTCTGGTCCGCGTCAATCCAATAACGAAGCGATCGAGTTGCGCAATCACCACCCAGGGCCGATTCGTATCGTCCCGCGTGCAGCGGATAAATTGCTGCAAATCGGCGAACCGGGAGCAGATTTAACAAAGATCTGGGGAGAGATGAAACCGCTCCAGGGAGCCAACCGGTGGGAAGGAGTAAAGAACCTGCCGGGGGTGAAAATTCTCGCCCAGGGTGAAGCGGGGCAACCTTTGATCGTCTCAGGAGCAACCCAGAAAGGTCGAGTCATCAGTCTGGCTTTCGATTCCACCTACCAATGGATGCGACAGGGCAAGTCCAAAGAGTTCAAGCAATTCTGGCGACAACTCGTGCTATGGTGCTTGCGCCGCGAAGCGATCGAAGAGGGGATGCAATTGTCGATGAGCCAGCGACGCTTGTTCCTGCAACAAAGCGCCGAAGTCCAAATGAACTGGAACCCCGGAACGGATGACGCTCCGATGCCCCAGAATGTCAGTTTGAAGTTGTGGCGATTGGGACTCCCCAACGAAGGGCAAGTGCAGGAGCAAGAGATCGGCGCATTCGAATTGAAAAAGAGAGATGCCACGAGCATGAAGCTGCGATGGGACGGCAGGAAGGAGGCCGGACGATACGAGTGGCGCGCGACCGCCAGCGGCTCAAAAGGTCAGCCCATCGAAGCCCGTTTGCCATTCATCGTCATGGATCAGTCGGTCGAAAACATGCAGCCACTTCCCGATTGGCAACTGATCAGCCAACTCGCCAAATTGAACGCAACGGCCGGTGGTGAGATGGTCCTGCCGGAACAAACCGACGAGGTGATTCGAAGAATCGTGGAGCGTCGTCGTCAGGCGACGGAAACGCAGGTTGAGAATTTCCGTCTCGGAGATACCGCCATCGACTCGTGGCTCCTCTTCCTCTTCGTCGCAGGGATCCTGATCCTCCAGTGGGTTCTCCGGAAAAGCTGGGGATTGCCGTGACAAACGTCTCCCGTGCATGTCGCGCGAAACCACGCATAGTATGATAATCTGGTCGTCGCAATCCTGGTTTGGACTTTCTTGTTTCCTTTCCTACTTCACAAGCATCATGAATTCATTTTTGAAACTTGGTCTCGCGCCTGTCGCTTTTTTGAATCTCGCAGTCATGTCTCTCTGCGGACAAGAACTCCCAGGCAACACTGCCGTTCGGCCCATCAAGCTTTTTGAAGTTGGGCGTTATTCGGAAGGAGTCGTCTTTGATCATTCGGGGTATGGATACATTTCCTGGGACAAAACGGTGACCCGATTCGAACTCAATGCCAGAAATTCAACGTTTGCGGTGACAGGCGCGCCCAACGGACACAAGATTCTCGCCGACGGAACCCACCTGGTATGCGACGCAAGCCAACATGCCGTGCTCCGCATGGACAAGGATGGCAAACTCTTGGAGCCAGCGTCGAAGGAATGCGATGGAAAACCCCTGCGCGGCCCCAACGACTTGACGCTCGATCCCAAGGGAGGCTTCTACTTCACCGATCCTGGGGATTCCAGCAAAGACAATTTGATCGGCTCTATTCACTACGTCGACACCCATGGCAAAACCCATTTGGTCGCGTCGGGCCTCGCGTTTCCGAATGGGATTGTCTTGACCGAGGATGGCAAGCGATTGCTGGTCGGTGAAAGTCACTTCAACCGAGTCCTCGAGTATCCAGTTTTAGAACAAGGCAAGGTCGGTCCCATGCGCGTTTTCGCCGACTTGCCCAAGAGCCCCAGCGGCAAATGGGAGGACAACCAACCCGACGGCATGTGCTTGGACGCAAAAGGCAACCTGTACGTCGCGCATTACGGAATGAAACAAGTGCAGGTACTCGATCCCCAAGGCAAACTTATCCGCCAATATGACGGTGGCAACCAACTCACCAGCAACGTCGCGTTCGGTGGTCCCAACCACGATCAGTTGTTTGTGACGGGAAGCATCAAGTCGGATGGGACTCCCGGCGCGGTGTTTCGTCTGGATTTGGGGGTTCCGGGACGGGTGATCCTTCCCAAGAAACCGTGAGCACTTCGAATCCTAGGACTCGACGTGCCCCCCTTTTATTGAGCCTCCATCGGAATCGCAACCGGTAGCGCGTTTCCGAACCGCTCAAAATCCTTGAACGACCAGACGATTTTTTTCTCCGGCGAGACTTCCACAATCTGCGGATTGTCCGGACCAGCATGGCAGTTGACGATCCATGTGTTTCCATTGGGGAGCCGATCCACCATGGTGATCCAGGCGAGTCGCACGCCGGGCAATTCCCGCTCGGTTACCTCCCACACCACCTTCTTGTCGGGAGACACCTCCAGCACCCGATGTCCGTCACCCGTTCCGATCAGAGTGTTGCCGTTGTTCAACCGAACCGCGGAGTACAGTTTGGATCCGACATCGAACTCCCAAACCACCTTGCCATTTCGGTCGTACTCTCGAACCAATCCGAGGGCTTCGTGGGCGACGACGTAATTCCCTTCGGGAGTCGGCCGGACCAAGCGTGTATCGCGATGCGAGTCTGGGTTCTTGATCGCCAAAGCAATGGAGTGCGCGATCTTGCCGTTGCGGTCGACTTCTAGGATTCGTGCGGCACCGCTTTCCGCGATCATCGTCAATCCATTGGGCAGGCGACGGAACGCATGGATCTCGATCGGCCCGCCGCTAGACGTCTTGCCGGCTTCGTATTTCCAGACTTCCTTTCCTTGCGGATCGATTTCGATGACATTGGCAAAGGAGGTTTGCAGAAGCCAATGTCCATTGGGCAATTCCTGGGCGTCATGGATATCTTGGATGTTTTGTTGTTGCCGAATCTTTTGATCGGATCCGATCCAAGCGGCTACCTTTTTCTGATAGTCCGCAGCAAAGAGGGCCCGTGGGGTACCAATCTGTTGAGCCGTTGCGGGAGCAGAAAAGAGGATCAAGCAAGTCCAAACGAGGAGGCAGTTCGCGAATCGCACAGCACGTCCCTGGATCGAGAAGAGAAGAGTAGCGGATTACTTTCCGGAGAGTAGACGCTGGATTTCCTGCAAGCTTGTGACACCCAAAGCGCAAGCCAGGATTCCTTCCTCTTGGAAGCCGAGATGATTCCTCGTTTTGGCAAACCTGCGAAGCTCATCCGGCTTGCCTGCGAAACTACTGATCGCCTGACGCATGGTGTCATCGATGGTCAGGAGTTCGAAGATAGCCATCCGCCCGAGATATCCGCGACCGTTGCAGCGTTTGCAGATCTCGAACTCGATCGGATTCCCCTTCGCGTCGACACGTTGTTCCGGCGGAGGCGGGATCGTGGGGTTGAATAATTTATTCACTCGGCCGGGAGGAATCCCCAATTTTTGGAGCAATTGAGGCGTAGGCTGATAAGGTTGTTTGCATTGGGTACACAACCGGCGAATCAGTCGTTGATTGATGACTCCCTGCATGACTTTCAGCAATGCCTTGGCTTGTTTTGGGTACGCCGACAGGATCTGAAGGGCAGCATCGAATACGTCATTGGACACCACGCGTGTGACCGCATGCTTGTGTTCCTTATTGATCTGGTTGAGCAACACTTCGACGATGTGGTTGTTGATGAGCGATGGCATGACGAAAACGTCGGGTTGCTTGAGCCGAACTTTTTCGAAGACCGCTTCGGGCGTATTGGGTGAACTATCCTCGTAGAAGTACTGCGTGACGTTGATGATTTCCGGATCCGCCTCGCTTTTGTCTTCGATCGACACCCAGTCGCGCACGAACTTGTCTGCGTTTTCGAGAGCGATTCGCCATGTTGTGGGGAGGCCGTGTGTTGCAGGAGCACTGACGACAATCAATCCGCCATTTCCATTCATCATGGCCTTGAACTGTTCTTGCATCCCTTCCCGCATCCCAAGATCGCTGAGCGTTTTCAGGATTGGTTTTTTTCGATCGATGCTGAACAGAACACGTTCGCCAGACGGAACACCCATGCTCGTGAAGGAGACGATCCAGTCGATGTCTTTGAAATTGGTCGCGAATTTGCCATCTTGACGCATTCGCCGTTCCGCGGGATTTAGGCCGAGGATCTTCTTGAACACGACCAGGGCCGAGTCGGCGGACACGCGATCCAGGGCGGGAAGCGTCTCCCAAAGTCCATCGACGCGATAGCGAACTACAGCACCTTGGGCCGAGTAGTCGATCAGAATTCGGTCCGCACGACCAGAGATCGCGTTGGCGACGATCACCAACGCGATCGGATAACCCGGCAGTTGCTTGCATGCGATGATCAGCCCGGTCGCTTCGTCCTTGCTGATTCCCATCGGTTTTATTTCGAGGGCAGGGAGCAGGACGTCTCCACCCGGCATCACCGTCGCTGTTGTCGATTCCTGTTTCTTTTTTCGTCCGAAAACCATTTGCAACCTGCAATGCGACTAAATGATACCTGGCTGGCTAACGTTGATTCCCTTGAGAGCCATTTTCAACGCTTCCGGATTCGGTGCAACCTCGAACGCGGTCGGACGATCGATGAGGCCATCATCGATCAGTTGCTTGAGGCTCATCGTGAAGTCCTGCATCCCTTCCTGCGCACCGATCCGAATCGCGTCGGCCAGCTTCTGATCCTTTTCTTCGAGGAGCAGTTTTCGGATCATCGGAGTAAAGGTCATAACCTCGCACGTGGGGACGCGAGAGACTCCTTGACGGATCGAACGCAAAAGTTTCTGCGCGACGATCCCCTTCATGTTGAACGCGATCGCGTTGCGGATGGCTTTGTGCAATTCCTCAGGGAACAAGTCGAGAATACGACCGATGGTGGACGGGGCTGAGGAAGCGTGAATCGTTCCGAATACCAAGTGCCCGGTCTCCGCGGCATGGATCGCCGTCATAAACGTTTCCTCGTCTCGCATTTCTCCGACCAAGATGATGTCTGGGTCTTCGCGGACCGCGTGCTTCATCGCGATTTCAAAGTTCTTTACGTCGGTCCCGACCTCGCGCTGGTTGATCAAGCATTTGTCTTCGTTGTACACAAACTCGATCGGATCCTCGAGGGTCAGAATGTGTTTGCGATAATTGCGGTTGATCCAGTTGAGCATGGACGCGATCGTGGTACTCTTCCCAGATCCTGTCACCCCAGCCAGCAGAATCATCCCCTGATCGAATTTGCATAGGTCTTCCAGGATCGGCGGCAGAAAGAGTCCTTCAAAGTTCGGAATAAAGTTGTTGATCCGCCGAGCGACCAACCCGGGTCTGCCGAGCTGCTTGAGCATGTTAACCCGGAATCGCCAGTTTTCCCCGTCAACGTTGATGGTATAGGAGAAGTCCGCCCCTCCCTCTTCCTCAAAGATCCGACGGTTTCGATCGTCCAACATCGGGATCAGCAACCGTACCATCTCTTCCAATTCAATCGGCGGACGATTCAAGGGCTTCAAGTCCCCCTTCACCCGAACGATGGGCTGAGTGCCGACTTTGAGGTGCAAATCGCTCCCTTCGAGCTTGACACAAGCCTTGAAAAGCTTGTCCACTTCCAATTCTTGCTTGCCGCGCAAAAGCGAGGCTGCCAACGAATCGGTGGGGGGAACCGGGGCTCCGGATCGAGGGGATTCAGCAACAGCCATGGTAGAAAAAATGTCCTGAGGAAAAACGGGGGCGACCAAACCCTTTATTCTATGGTGACTCATCGGCACCAAATTGGAATCACAGACGGACGAGAATTCCTCGATCCGCCATCATTTGCTTGGTTTTTGCAATCGTATACTCTCCGAAGTGAAAAATACTAGCGGCTAGAACGGCATCTGCCTCAGCCTCCACGATCGCGTCTACCAAGTGCTCCGGTCGTCCGGCGCCGCCACTGGCCACGACAGGGATCGAAACCGCTCGGCTCACTGCCCGAGTAATCGGTAGATCATACCCATCTTTGGTTCCGTCGCGATCCATGCTGGTTACGACAATTTCACCTGCCCCCAAAGCTTCGACCTGCCGGGCCCAGTCGACCACCTCAAGCCCCGTCGGGGTCCGCCCCCCGTGGATGTGAACTTCCCAAAACTCCTCGCCGTCGCGGTCCACACGCCGAGGATCCATGTTGACTACGATGCACTGGGAACCAAATCGTTCGGCAGCTTCACGTACGAAATCGGGATTTTTGCAGGCGATCGAGTTGAGCGAAACCTTGTCGCAGCCCGCCCGGAGCAAGTCGCGAATATCTTCGATCGTGCGAATGCCGCCCCCGACAGTCAAGGGCATAAAAACCTGATCCGCAGTTCGCTCCACCACATCGATCATGATGTTGCGATCCTCGTGGCTGGCGGTGATGTCGAGGAACACCAACTCGTCGGCCCCCTCTAGCTCGTACCTGGCCGCGATCTCAACGGGGTCCCCAGCATCCCTCAGGTTGACGAAATTCGTCCCCTTCACCACCCGGCCTGCGTGGACATCTAGGCAAGGAATCACCCGTTTCGCCAGCATGCTTGAGTCAACCTCTTGCGCCCATGAGGGACTGGAATTCATCGAACAAGTAACTGCTATCGTGTGGACCTGCCGAGGCTTCCGGATGGTATTGCACGCTGAATGCTGGGACCGACGTGTGTCGAACCCCGGCAATCGTGTTGTCGTTCAAATTGCGATGGGTGATTTCAAGACAATCGGGCAGCGTTTCCTCAGCGACCGCGAAACCATGGTTCTGGGAGGTGATCTCCACCCGTCCCGTGGAACAGTGCAGCACGGGCTGGTTCGCGCCTCGATGGCCGAACTTCAATTTGAAGGTCTTTGCCCCACTGGCCAAGCTGAGCAACTGATGCCCCAGGCAAATCCCGAAGACCGGCTTCTTGCCGAGCAAACCGCGGATCGTCGATATCGCATACTCGAGCGGCTCGGGGTCCCCCGGTCCATTGCTCAGGAAGACGCCGTCCGGTTCGAGGTCCAGGACATCCTGAGCGGTTGCCGTTCCCGGCAGGATCGTGACTCGATTGCCTCGATCGGACAAATGACGGGGAATGTTCCACTTCATCCCAAAGTCCAGGCAGACGACATGAAACGGTCGCTGGCCGTCATGAGCATTGGCCTGGGACATCAGAGCGTGCAAACCCTCTCGCCAATCTCGCCGCTCGCCGGGGACGACCTCACGAACCAGATCGCGGCCCACCAAACCAAGGCTTTTTCGGGCCTTTTCCACCAACGAGTCTCGGTTCGAATCGATACTGGAGATGATCCCCTTCTGCGCCCCGCGGTCCCGAATGCGCCGGACCAGTGCCCGGGTATCGATCCCTTCGATCGCGACAATTTGATGTCGGATCAGATACTCGGATAGGGAGCCTTGCGCGCGAAAATTACTGAAGATGCGGCTGTTTTCGCGAACCACAAAACCAGACACGTGCGGTTTCGACGACTCCACATCCTCAGGGTTGATCCCCACATTCCCGATCATCGGATAGGTCATGGTAACGATCTGACCTCGGTAGCTCGGGTCGGTCAGGATCTCCTGATAACCGGTCATCGAGGTATTGAAAACGACCTCGCCATCGCGCTCCCCGTCGGCTCCGATCGAAATACCTTCATAGACGGACCCGTCTTCCAGGGCCAAAAATCCGCGTTTTCCAGGGTGAATCAAAGTCCGAAGCCTCGCTCTTCAAAAGGGATCACCGATCGAATCCATCATACCGGCGAAGGGCCAATCTCACTAGTCGTCCCGAACGCAACACTCGATCCCCAATCGTTGTTGGGGAATCACCACCGTTCGGAAGCGGTAGAAGAGGATGCCCAAGGTGGATGGAAGGACAATGCGGCGATCTACGCAAACGGCTTCAATTCTTTCAGGGCCGCGTCATGCACGTGGCCGTTGCTCGCGAACCCATGCCCGGCATGGATGTCGTAATCACCCGACCAGGACGAAAAACGCCCACCCGCCTCGACCACCACCGGTGCCACCGCTGCCACGTCCCATGGATTGACGATCGGATCGACCATCAATTCCGCACGCCCCGTAGCGACGAGCAAATACCCGTATCCATCCCCCCACGACCGAGTGATATACGACTTGCGTTCCAGGGCCTCGTAGGCGCTTTGGGCTCCTCGTTTTCCAAAATTATCAACCTGGGATACGACGAACAAACCGTCGGCCAAGTCCTCCACGCTCGAAACTCGCGTCGGCTTGAGGATCTCGACACCGGTTCCGCTCCCCTGTCCATACCACGCTCCGCGACCATCGATCCCAATCACCAACTCGCCTAATGCGGGAATCGCGATGACGCCGATGATCGGCCTACCCGCGAAGGTCAAGCCGACCAGGGTTGAGTAGAGCGGAACCCCAGAAATAAAGCTCTTAGTGCCATCGATGGGGTCGATGATCCACTCAAACTCGCTCCGCCCCGACACTTTGCCAAACTCTTCCCCCAAAATCCCGTCATCTGGGTACAAATCAGCGACCATCGATCGGACCAGTTGCTCAGCTTCTTTGTCGGCTCGCGTGACCGGAGAGCGGTCGCTCTTGCGTTCCACCTGATACGCATCGGTGCGGAAGTAACGGAGCGTGGCTCGGCTGGCTGCTTCGGCCAATCGCAATGCCAATTCCAGTCGCCTCCCTCCTTCCGATTCGGGCAAAGAAACGTCGCTTGGCAGGGAAAACTCGGGGAATGGCTGCATGGCAGGGATCTTTCCGTACGCAGGGGATGAGGTGTTTCCCGCGAAAGGGTAACGTTTTTGGGATCGCCGGACTACAATCAGAACAAGTCGGTTTCCATTCGGCAACCGTGGAGCCACCCCCTTCGGTCGAGCATGTCCAGTCAACCCTCTTTCGATTCCCCCGAAAATATCACGGGTTCAACCACCCGCGAGGTTGTGCTCGGGGCGACTTCGGACAAGGGCCCCATTTCACCCGCGTCGGTCGAACCTTCGGGAGCCACGATACCCAAGCGATCTTGGCTCTATCGAATCGTCTCGTCGATCGTCCTCATCGCTATGGCAGGCGGGCTGTATTGGACACGCGAACGATGGCAACCGATCGTGGACAGTTGGATTCGACCCTCCTCGAAATCGTCCCGTCCCGAGCCCCGACCTCCCTTGGTAACGACTGCGATTGTCGAGCGACAGCCTGTCTCTCAATTCATCAACTGCCTGGGGACGGTCACCGCCTTCAACACTGTCGTCGTCCGCAGCCGGGTCGACGGCGAGTTGATCGAAGTGCTCTTTAAGGAAGGGGAAATGGTCCAAGCGGGAAAGGTCATGGCGAAAGTCGATCCTCGGATCTTCGAAGCAGCGCGCGACCAAGCCAAAGGACAATTGCAGCGAGATCTGGCCGCTCTCGATCTGGCGAAACTCAGTTTCGAACGAGCCCAAAATCTGGCCGCTGGCGACAACCTTTCCGAGCAAGAACGCGACCAGCTCGAAGCCTCCTACAAACAGGCGCAAGCCGTCGTGGAAGTCGATCGCGCGGCTTTGGCCAACGCGGACTTGCAACTCGACTACTGCACGATCGTCGCTCCGATCTCAGGCCGAGTCGGGCTGCGCGTGCTCGACCAAGGGAACATGGTCGCTGCCAACGACCCACGCGGTCTGGCGGTGATCGCCCAACTGCAGCCGATCTCGATTCTGTTTCCGATCCCGCAAGACGAGATCCCTCGCGTTCAAAAACAACTCGCCACCTCTGCCTCGGTACCCGTGTACGCTTACGACCGCAGCTTTCAAAACCAACTGGCCGAGGGGATGCTCACTGCGATCGATAACCAGGTCGATCCGACTACGGGAACTTTGAGATTGAAAGCGAACTTTGAAAATAGCGATGGATCGCTCTTTCCAAATCAGTTCGTCAATGTCCGGTTGCTCGTGCGACGCTGGGAGGACGCGATGGTCGTCCCCTCGTCCGCCGTGCAACGCGGAGCCGATTTCCTCTACGTGTACGTCGTTCAAGAAGATTCGACTGTCGATATCGCACGCGTCACTGTCGCCTTTAGCGAGGGAGGCAAGTCGGTGATCGAAACGGGCCTGGAACCAGGCCAACGGTTGGTGACCGAGGGGACGGATAAACTGCAGCCCAAGGCAAAAGTAAGCCTTCCAGGCGAGCCCAAACGCTAGGGTATCGAGCGATGAACATTTCGCGTCTCTTCATCCTTCGTCCCGTCGCGACTGTCCTGTCGATGGTGGCTATTCTTCTGAGCGGATGGGTGGCGTATCGCCAACTCCCGGTCGCAGCACTGCCCCAAGTCGATTACCCGACGATCCAAGTCGTCACGTTCTATCCTGGTGCCGGCCCCGAGGTCATGACTTCGTCGGTCACCGCCCCGCTCGAGAAACAGTTTGGCCAAATCCCTGGCCTCCAGCAGATGACCAGCTCGAGTACCCAAGGGTGCTCTGTAATTACTTTGCAATTTGCACTCGAGCTCAACATCGATATTGCGGTGCAGCAGGTTCAAGCCGCCATCAACGTTGCCAGCAACTTCTTGCCGCGCGATCTCCCCAACCCGCCGATCTACTCCAAAGTCAATCCCGCCGACGCACCGGTGCTGACCTTATCCTTGTCGTCGGATACGATTCCATTACCTCGTATCCAAGATCTCGCCGATACACGGCTCGCGCAAAAACTCTCGCAGGTCAAAGGAGTCGGACAAGTCACGGTTTCGGGTGGCCAAAAGCCTGCGATCCGGGTGCAAGCCAACCCGACAAGCCTTTCGGCTGTCAACCTTACCCTCGATGATTTGCGCACCGCCTTGGTGGCCGCCAATGTCAATCAAGCCAAGGGAAGCTTCGATGGCCCAAAGCAATCGATCATCATTGGGGCCAACGATCAACTGTTCACCGCAGAGCAGTTTCGCGAATTGATCGTCGCCTACCGAGCTGGAGCACCGATCAAACTGGCGGATGTTGCAAACGTCATCGAGGATGTCGAGAACGTACGGCAAGCAGCATGGCGAGACACCACGCCGGCGGTTTTGCTGAATATTCAGCGGCAGCCCGGGGCCAACATCATCGATGTCGTCGATCGAATCCAGGAGATGCTCCCGCAACTCAAGGAATCGCTCCCGGCCGCGATTCGGGTCGATGTCCTCACCGACCGGACGACAACGATTCGCGCTTCCGTGGAGAGTGTTCAGCATGAGTTGCTGCTGACCATCGCCCTGGTGGTTCTGGTGATCTTCTTGTTCCTGCACAGCCCGCGCGCCACCATCATTCCGAGCGCTGCGGTCCCCCTTTCGATTGTAGGTACGTTTGGGATCATGTACTTGCTCGGCTATACACTGAACAATCTGACGTTGATGGCCCTCACGATCTCAACGGGTTTTGTCGTCGACGATGCCATTGTGATGATCGAAAACATCATGCGCTACATCGAGGAAGGGATGGAGCCGCTGCCGGCTGCCTTGCGAGGAGCGTCCGAAATCGGGTTCACGATCGTGTCGCTGAGCGTCTCGCTGGTCGCGGTCTTGATTCCGCTGCTGTTCATGGGCGATGTTGTGGGGCGCCTGTTTCGTGAATTCGCGGTCACGCTAAGCGTGACGATCTTTGTGTCGGCGATCGTCTCCCTGACCCTGACCCCGATGATGTGCGCGTTTTTGCTCAAGCCGAAGACCAGACAGGAATTGGCACAGCATCGCGATGCATCCCAAGGCTGGTTTTTCTCCCGTTTGCTCCGGTTCTACGATTGGTCGCTGCGGTGGACACTGCGACACCAACGCCTGACCTTGATGCTATTTTTGGCTACCCTGGTCGCCACCATCCTTTTGTACATCAATATCCCGAAAGGATTCTTTCCACTGCAGGATTCAGGAGTGATCCTCGGCACGACGGCAACCCAACAAGATGCTTCCTTCGAGCGAATGCGGGAACGCCAAGCGCAACTCAACGCCATTCTCTACGATGATCCAGCCGTGGAAAGTATCGCCAGCTTCATCGGCATCGATGGCATCAACCTCACCCTCAACAATGGGCGGATCCAGATCAACCTCAAACCCCATCACGAACGTCGGGAATCGATCGTTGAAGTGATGGCCCGATTGTCGGAGAAAGCAGCCAGCGTCGAAGGGATCGATCTGTTCCTGCAGCCTGTCCAGGACCTATCGGTCGAAACGCGGGTCTCGAGAACCCAATTTCAATACTCACTAGAAAGCGCTGATCCTGCAGAACTCAAAGAGTGGATCCCTCGCGTTGTCGAAAAACTCCGCGAACAACCGGAATTGCGAGATGTCGCAAGCGATCAAGCGATCGCAGGCAAAGAAGCGCTCCTCGTGATCGATCGCGATACGGCTTCTCGATTGGGCGTGACTCCCCTCATGATCGACGATGCCCTCTACAACGCCTTCGGCCAACGCCAAGTCTCCACCATCTTTACGCAATTGAATCAGTACCGGGTCGTGCTCGAAGTTCTTCCGGAGTTTCGAAACAGTCTATCCGACATCGGATCCATGTACGTCAAAATCGCCACGGGTCGGACGGCGCCGCTGGAATCCCTGACCCGAGTCGACTACCGCAACGCTCCACTATCGATCAATCATCAAGGGCAATTTCCGGTTGTGACGATCTCGTTCAACGTTGCTCCGGGCGCAGCGCTCGGCGAAGCCGTCCAAGCCGTGGAAAAGAGCCTGGGCGAATTGGACATTCCTCGCAGCATGGTCGGAGCGTTCCAGGGAGCGGCTCAAGCCTACCAGAGGTCCCTTTCGACCACGCCGCTCCTCATTTTGGCGGCCTTGATCACTGTTTATATCGTCCTGGGTGTTCTCTACGAGAGTTACATTCATCCGCTCACAATCCTCTCCACGTTGCCGTCAGCAGGTGTCGGAGCCTTGGTGGCGCTGCAAATGGTGCGGATGGATCTGGGTGTCATCGCCGTGATCGGCATCATCCTGCTGATCGGTATCGTCAAGAAGAACGCGATCATGATGATCGATTTCGCTTTGGAGGCCCAACGAAACCAAGGGCTCTCCGCGGAGGAAGCGATCTACCGCGCGAGCCTCCTCCGCCTGCGTCCGATTCTCATGACCACTATGGCTGCTCTGCTCGGGGCGGTCCCACTCGCATTCAGTGTCGGGGTTGGTGCCGAACTGCGCCAGCCTCTCGGGATCTGCATCATCGGTGGTCTGATCTTCAGCCAGGCCCTTACCCTCTACACGACGCCAGTGATCTATCTGTGGTTTGATCGCTTCTCGAGGAATCGAGCGAGCCCTGCGGAGGCTGCCGCATGACGACCCACGGCTCGATCCATTTCTCGACCCCGTTCATTCGGCGGCCTGTCGGCACGATGCTGTTGACCATCGCCATCACGCTTTCGGGAGCCTTGGGTTATTTTCTCCTCCCGGTTTCGCCGTTGCCGCAAGTCGAGTTTCCAACGATCTCCGTCAGCGCGTCGTTGCCGGGTGCCAGCCCCGAGACGATGGCCTCCGCGGTCGCAACCCCGCTCGAGCGATCCCTGAGCCGAATCGCCGGCGTGACGGAGATGACTTCCACGAGCACGCTCGGCTCCACATCGATCACGTTGCAGTTTGAACTCGATCGCGACGTGAATGCGGCCGCACGCGAAGTCCAGGCGGCGATCAATGCGGCTCGCAGCCAATTGCCCGCCAACCTCCCCAACAATCCGTCGTATCGCAAGGTCAATCCAGCCGACTCTCCCATCATGCTCCTGACGATGGTTTCGGAAATCTACTCGAAACCGCAGATGTACGAACTGGCCACCAACATCGTCCAGCAAAAGCTATCGCAGGTTTCGGGAGTCGGCCAAGTGTTTGCGACAGGGGGATCCAATCCCGCTGTCCGCATCGAGCTGAACCCAACAATTCTCAACCAACTCAATATCGGCCTGGAAGATGTTCGCGCCTCGCTCGGAACCTCGAACGCCAATCGACCGAAAGGGAGCATGGATGCCGACGGCAACCACTGGACCCTAAACACCACCGACCAACTGGTCACCGCCGAAGACTACCGCCCACTCATCGTGGCCTATCGAAATAACGCGCCGATTCGTCTCCAGGATATCGCCGACGTTTCGGATTCGGTCGAAGACATCCGCAATTTTGCGATGGCTGATGGCAGGCCATCGATCAGTTTGCTCATCTTTCGGCAGCCTGGGGCCAATATCATTGAGACGGTGGACCGCATCAAAGAGATGATGCCGATACTCAAGGCGCAGTTGCCTGCCGCGATCGACCTGGGAATCGGACTCGATCGCTCGACCACCATTCGCGCCTCGCTCGACGAAGTGCAAAAGACGCTCGTGATCTCGATCCTGCTGGTTGTGGTGGTCGTCTACCTGTTCCTTCGAGATGTCCGAACGACGATCGTTCCGACGATCGCGGTCCCCGTATCGCTCATCGGAACCTTCGGCGTCATGTATCTGCTTGGATACAGCCTCGATAATTTGTCGTTGATGGCGCTGACAATCTCGACCGGCTTTGTCGTCGATGACGCCATTGTGGTGACCGAGAACATCAGTCGCTATTTGGAGAAAGGGATGAAGCCACTCGACGCGGCGATTCGAGGCGCCAGCGAGATCGGTTTCACCGTCTTCTCGATCACCGTATCCTTGATCGCAGTTTTTGTACCGATCCTGCTGATGCGTGGCGTGGTGGGGATGCTGTTCCGCGAGTTCGCGGTGGTGCTTTCGATCGCGATTTTGATTTCGCTCGTGATTTCGTTGACCACCACGCCGATGTTGTGCGCGATCCTGCTCAAGCCGACCGGCCACAAGGCGTCCGATCGGAACCGCTACTGGATGGAGCATGCCTACGGCAAGATGCTCGATGTGGTCCTTCGCTTTCCAGGCTGGACCATGATTGCCTTTGCGTGCATCGTAGCGTTCAACGTGTACTTGTATGTAGGCGTTTCGAAAGGCTTTTTTCCACAACAAGACACAGGTCGTTTGGTAGGAAGCATCGTGGCGGATCAAGGGACATCGTTTCAGTCGATGGTCGAACTGGTCCAGAGATTCGGTGACGCCGTGAAAGACGAACCGTCGATCGATCGGGTGCTGTGCTCCACAGGAGGCGGCGGGGGCGGGGGAGGCGGCGGGGGCACCAACAGCGCCCGAATGTTCGTGACCCTCAAGCCCCTCAATGAACGCAAACAAACCATCGATGAAATCCTAGCCTCGATTCGCAAAAAGACCTCTCGCATCAGCGGTGCGAACTTGTTCATGCAACCTGTCCAAGATTTCCGGATCGGCGGGCGGCCCTCCGGGGCCCAATTCCAGTACACGCTGCGAGGGGGCGATTTGAAGGAACTCAACGAGTGGACGCTCAAGTTGATGGCAGCGATGAAAAAGGTCCCGGAGATCACCGATGTCAATACGGACCAGCAGGACAAAGGGCAACTGTCCCGGCTCGTCATCCATCGCGATATGGCCGCCGTCATGGGGCTCGACATCGCCACGATCGACAATACTTTGTACGACGCGTTCGGCCAGCGGCCTGTGTCGACCATTTTTTTGCCGATGACCCAGCGCCGTGTGGTTATGACCCTCGAACGAGAGTTTGCCAAAGGCCCCGAATCGTTGAAAAATATCTACGTTCGGACGCGAAATAATGTCCAAGTCCCTCTGCAGGACCTGTACTCCCTAGAGAGTCGCAATACATCCCTCTCCGTCGCCCATTCGGGGCTCTTCCCTTCCTCGACCATTTCTTTCAATCTCAGTCCAGGAAGCGCTCTGGGGGACGTTGTCCCGATCATTCAACGCGTTGGCAATGAAATCGGAATGCCCGCCAGTATCCAAGGAAGCTTTCAAGGGACCGCGCAGGCCTTCCAAGCATCGCTGTCGAATCAACCGTTGCTGATTCTGGCGGCCATTGTCGCGGTCTATATCGTGCTAGGAATCCTCTACGAAAGCTTTATTCATCCAATCACGATTCTGTCGACGCTCCCTTCCGCAGGAGTCGGCGCTATCCTGGCGTTGATTTTGTTTCGCATCGAACTGAACGTGATCGGCTTGATCGGAATCCTGCTCCTGATCGGCATCGTCAAGAAGAATGCGATCATGATGGTCGATTTCGCCATCGCACTTCGGCAGGAACGCGGCTGGAGCCCACGCGAGGCGATTCACGAGGCCTGCTTGCGACGATTCCGTCCCATCACCATGACTACCGTCGCAGCGATTCTGGGTGGAATTCCACTCGCGATTGGACGGGGCGATGGTGCGGAATTGCGTCAACCCCTCGGAATTGCAATCGTCGGCGGACTGATCGTCAGCCAAGCGGTGACTCTCTTTACGACGCCTGTGATCTATCTGTATTTGGACTATTGGTTCGCAGGTAGCAAGGGAGAAATCAGCAGGCCGATTCCCGAGGCTGCGGATGCGTGGCCAGGCACTCTTCCCAGCGCGGGCTGATTATTCAAGAACATCAACACAAGTAAAGGATGACGATGCGCGCGGCCGTATTCGAAGCATTTCAGTCGCCACTGCAATTGAAGGACGTCGCAGATCTGAAGCCCCATGGAGACGGCGCGATTATCCAAGTACATGCCTGCGGGATTTGCAGAAGCGATTGGCATGCGTGGATGGGGCACGATTCGGAGGTTCGGTTGCCGCACGTCCCTGGTCATGAATTGGCAGGCACGGTGCTGTCCGTCGGTTCAGAGGTCTGCCAATGGCGTCCAGGCGATCGCGTGACCGCACCCTTTTGCTGTGGCTGCGGTGCCTGCGACGAATGCAAACGAGGCAACACGCATATTTGCGACGCTTACACGCAACCGGGCTTCACCCATTGGGGTGCATTTGCGGAACAAGTACAAATCCGGCAGGCTGATATCAATCTCGTTGGGTTACCCGACGCGGTCGACTTTGTTGCGGCTGCGAGCCTTGGCTGTCGATTTGCGACCTCGTTTCGAGCGTTGGTCGATCAAGCCCGATTGCAAGCCGGGGAATGGGTCGCAATCCATGGCTGCGGAGGTGTCGGACTTTCCGCGCTGTTGATCGCCAAAGCCATGGGAGCCTTGACGATTGCGATCGACCCGAGCGAGGAAAGGCGTGCTTTGGCGAAGCGACTGGGAGCTACGGAATCGATCAATCCATCGACGATCGATGTGGTGCCGCGTGTTCGGCAGATCACCGGTCGGGGCGCACAGGTCTCGATCGACGCCCTCGGCCATCATGAGACATGCTGGAATTCCATTTCATGTTTAGCCAAACGAGGACGGCATGTTCAGATCGGTTTGATGCTCGGCTCCCAATCCGATCCGCCTATTCCCATGTCGGCCGTGATTGCCGGTGAATTAGAGATCTACGGCAGTCACGGCATGCAAGCGATCGACTATCCGCGAATGCTTCGGTTGATCGCGTCGGGGACGCTCGCTCCAGCCCGTTTGGTAACCGACGTGGTTTCACTGCAGCGAGGTGCCGCACTGTTGACAGAACTGGACAAATACCCAAATCCCGGCATCACCGTCATCGACCTGATGGGCGGCTAGGTGATCTGGCCATGCCCGGGAAAAACTAGTTACAATAGATAACTATGGTGCTGGCCTTTCCACCCACTCCCTGGCGACGGGCGCACCCCCTCCCACCCACAACGAAGACGCATCGAACCTGCCTCGGTGGCTATGACCAACCAACCCTACTGCCCAGGATTCCAGCGATGGCTGCACGGCAACCGCCGCCAGTTGCTTACAGCGGGTTCCCTATCAGCCCTTGGCTTGGGATTGGGAGGCTTTGGTTCGTTGACGGCAGCAGGTGCAATGCCCGCTTTGCCGATCCGCGCGAAACGGTGCATCTTTTTATTCATGTGGGGTGGCCCTAGCCAACTTGATACCTTCGACATGAAGCCGGATGCTCCTGCCGAAGTGCGTGGCGAGTTCAAGCCAGTCTCGACGGCTGTTCCTGGCATCCAAATCTGCGAACACTTCACGCGACTGGCCAGTCTAACCGACCGGCTCACGATCATTCGTTCGCTCGGACACGATGATCCTGCGCACCTTTCCAGCGGTCATGCGACCTTAACCGGCAATCCTGCGCCGACGCTCAAGAGCGATGCCGCACCACCGAGCGACAAGGATTCGCCTCACCTTGGTAGTTTACTGTCGCGCATGCGGCCCAATCCGGATGGAATGCCCAGCTTCGTCGCTATGCCCTGGAAAGCGTTTCATCCTGCGGCCCCCGGCGGAGAAGCTCCCGGACAACATGGCGGATGGCTCGGGTCGGCCTACAGCGGGATGCTCATGCACGGCGATCCCAATCATCCCGACTGGAAACCGCAAGGACTCTCGCTCCCCGCTGAAATCTCCCTCGATCGGCTCGAGTCTCGTCGCCAGCTTCTGAAGTTGCTGGAGTCGCAGCGATCGTCGCTTGATCGAACTGCTACCGCGGGTACTTGGTCGGCTCAGCAGTCGCAAGCCGCATCGATCCTGACCAGCCCTCAAGTCCAAAAAGCATTCGATCTACAAGCAGAGTCGGATGCTATGAGAGAGCGTTACGGTCGCAATATTCACGGTCAGTGCGTGCTTCTAGCGCGACGGTTGATCGAACATGGAGTGCAACTGGTCAGCGTCAATTGGCACAACGACGGGCGAAATTTCTGGGATACGCACGGGAATAACTTCAATCGACTCAAAAACGATTTGATCCCGCCGGCCGATCAAGCGCTCTCCGCATTGATCGAAGATCTCGAATCGCGTGGACTTCTCGATGAGACGCTCATCGCTTGGGTAGGAGAGTTTGGCCGAAAACCTCAAATCACCGCACAGAATGCAGGCCGTGAACATTGGCCCTATTGCTACAGCGGCATTTTGGCCGGTGGAGGAATTCGGCGAGGGCACGTGCATGGCGAGAGCGATCGTCATGCGGCCTATCCCGTTCGCGATGCAGTCAGCCCACAAGACTTTGCCGCGACGATGTTGCATCAAATGGGAATCGATCCACATCAAGTCTTGCTCGATCGCGAGAACCGTCCTCGCCATCTGTCCGCCGGATCAATCATCCCAGGCCTCCTCGCGTGAAACGTGGGATCGTTTCGCGCAATGGAGCAGTGATGACACAAAAACTAGTTAACAGCCACCCACGAGGGTGGCACGCGCCTGGCACCTGTTGTGCCTTGGCATTCGGCCATTCCACCGAAGCGGTCCCATTCGCCAAACGGGTAAGTCTCTGCTACGGAGCTCGTTCCGCTGCTTACCTCGCAAGCTTCGATTCCTTTGCCGCGCGCGATGTCGAAGTCTACATCGCGACCGAAGATGCGTTGCTCGGTCACTGCGGTAGCGTGACCGATGTGCTCCATCACTTGCTCGACAACTCCAGCGTTGGCGTGCGAATCGCGTGTTGTGGCACCGAGCCGATCGCTCGCCAAGCAATGCGTGGGGGGCGTCAGCCGATAGGGAATTTTATCACAAGGTCTCAAAACACCTAAACGCAAGTGAACCTTCCCTGTGGATAGCTTTCTACTAGGTCGACAATTCTGCCTTGCTTAGGTACAAGGAGCTTGTATTGCATTGCTCCGTACCCTGAAGGCCAGTTCTCATCGTCTGTCTTCGTCCGGTCGTACGTCTTTATGGGGACCACTTTGATCAGTTTCGGCCGAGCGATTCGGATGTAGCCGTAACCGACATGCGACATCGCTTCGTGATTCAGTTGTGGCTTCGCCGACTTCATCCTCATTTTCATCATCTCTACAAAGCGGTGTTCGGCGAGGCGGGTATCGCCAAAGTATTGCAATTCATGCTCCGCAGGTATGTCATTGAGAAGTGCAAATGCGGCTCCCCGATCCAATTGCCCGATGGCGATGCCAAGAGTACGTTCCAGTTCGAGTAACGACATTCCTTGGATGAACTCCAGTGGAACAATGAAGCCCTTTACGGTGAAGGGAGCATTTCTTTCAAAGGTCTTTTGCATCTTTTGATACTCTTGGTCTTGGTTCAACGGCAAGGGAAGGTTGTTATATCAAGGTTCACGGATTGTGAGTGCATCCGGCTTGGGGATCTCGCTGCATCGTGCGTCGAAGATTGATCGAATTTTCCTATAGTTGGGATGGAAGGGATCGGCCAATCGAAAGAGTTTGCTCCACCGCAAAGGTGGCTTCGTTGTATCGGATCGAAAGGTGCGACACGACATTTTGTTTCGCGTCTGAGCGGCGCTGATGTCTCAACGAAGTTGCGGTGCCCATTGGCTTATCAGCGATCGGCTTGCTTCAAAATGCATGGCATCCTCGGTGCGAAAGGCAACACCCCAGTACCAGCCGTGCTGGTTCATGATCGAGGCGATCAGTGTCAAGCCGACCTGCACCTGATTGTCGCCGCGCCGGTCCAGCACACCGTTCAGGGTAAAATCGACCGCCGTGCCCCACGAGTGGTTGGAGATGGCGGTTGTCGATCCCCGCACGTAGCGACAGCAGAGCATACCGGCCGTACCCAGTGCCGCATATACGGCGGGCTGCTCGCGTTGCACCTGGGCTAGGGCCGCGCGTAGGCTGGCGACTGCGGGCGCGAGCCCGGTCACGCGGAATGGGCCGACCGACGCGGTAACGATATGACGTTGCAAAATCGCATTGGTCATCGGTTGGCAATTCGTAGAATAAGACTCACGGGGTTGGCCAAGTTGTTGCACCATGAAGGCAGGCGATACGGCGACTAATCCCGAATTGATGGACTCGCGCGCGGGGCGTGGCACTCTCATCGTCAGGTTTTGGGTTGAGTCGGAGGGTGGCGATGGAGGAGCCGTCACGGGGGATGCCGGCCGTGATGGAGTGGCTCCGGGCCGGCTACCGCTGTTGAGTTGCTGCCACGAGGTTCCGTTGAGATCGATTCGACCGTCAGGCCGCGCCAAGAATCCGGCCTGGAAGTCGAGGATAGCTCGTACGGTGCTTGGTCCACAGATGCCGTCCACCGGCCCAGGATTCACGCCGCATTGGATGAGCAAACGCTGCACCGTTTCGACGTCAGGACGTCGATTCTGGCCGGAAGCGCCAACGGATGCGCTGATTTGTGAAGGCATAACATGGATCCTTTCTTCTCATCTCGCGTTCTGCCATGCGTGGAAAACCAGATGTATGGGTTGTCGCAGCTTCCACCGCGGAGTTGCGGGAATTCTTCCGTTTTTCGGATGATTTGGTCGACTAGCTAATAAGTGCCACCCACGCAACGCCTTGCTAGCGAACAGGTTGTCGGGATAGGCAGGTGGCAGCCATCGCTCATCGAGCCGAGGCCTCGGCTTCGCAAGCCTGGAGGGCTGGCATAGTGACTGCCGTGGCTCATCGAGCCACGGTCTGCTGCCCACTTGCGCTGAAAAGGCCTGAAAGGCCGACACAAGTGCGCCTTTGATGGTGTTTGATTGGCAGGGTGCAAGTCCCTGCATAGG
>JBKDXO010000158.1:0-17088 GCA_046306195.1 Planctomycetota bacterium
TTCGTAATTCTTGCCTGAGACAGGGTCTTGGCCTGCCAAGAACGCGCGTCGGACGCAGCGTTGGATGCAGTGGACAATACAGACTTCGTTGGGCTCAAACAGTTCGGAACGCAAGGGTCTCGGCATAACAGGTTTCTCCTCTGCCAGCCAAGATAGCAAAAAGGGAAGGGCAAGTCAAATAGGTGGGTGGCACGTATTTGACAGTCGGCGCCGATCACCCTTTTTTCGATTGATCCTCTCGCGGCTTGTCGTCGGATTTCGAAGCGGGCTTGGTTTTCAGCCTGCCCGCCTTGCGAAGCGCCTCGGCCAGCACCATCTCGATCTGTGCGTTCATGCTTCGAAACTCATCCTCGGACCAACGGCGCAGCGCGTCCATCATCTCGGGGCTCAGTCGAAGCAGGAACGAATCGCGTTTGGACACGGTGCGCATTCCCTCGCTTTACTGGTAGATCGAGCCGGTGTTGACGACCGGTTGGGCATGTCGATCGCTGCAGAGAACCACCAGGAGATTGGACACCATGGCTGCCCGTCGCTCGTCATCGAGTTCGACGATCTTGTCGCGACTTAGATGATCCAACGCTTGCTGCACCATGCCGACAGCTCCTTCGACGATCTTCGCGCGAGCAGCTACGACAGCCGAGGCTTGTTGACGCTGCAGCATCGCTGCGGCGATTTCGGGCGCGTACGCCAGATGGCTGATCCGAGCCTCGAGAACTTGTACTCCCGCTTTCTCGAGCCGTTCTTGGATATCTTTCTTGAGTTGCTCGCTGACTTCTTCGGTCGAGCTCCGCAGGGACATTTCGTGGTCTTCGCTGTCGTAGGGATGGCGCGTTGCGAGGTTTCGCAGGGCCGCTTCGCTCTGCACGGCAACAAAGTCCTCGTAGTCATCGACTTCGAACATCGCTTCGGCCGTGTTGACCACCTTCCAGACGACAACGGCTGAGATTTCGATCGGATTGCCATCGCGATCGTTGACCTTGGAAGGCCGGCCATGCGTCCGTGACTTGTGCTGGATCACGACTCCGGCTTCATTCTTCTTTTCCGCGAGGTTGGAAGATCCGGTTTCAAAGTTGCGGACACGCAACGAGATTTTTTTCTTGCTGTAGAAGGGATTGACCCAGTAGAAGCCGGACTGGTTGACGGTCCCGACATACTCGCCGAACAGGAGCAGCACGCGGGCATCGTTGGGCTGCACAGCGAGGAACCCAAACAATCCTAGGAAACCTGCAGCCGTGGCCAAGGCGCACGCCCCCATGCCCGCAAGTCGCGGCAACGACGGGTTCTGCAACCCGCTCGCAAGCATCACGAACAGCAACGGCCCGGCAACCAACGCCACGAGACACAGTAGGAGCATCCCCCACCCCCTCGCGGGAACGAGCGTTTTTTCGACCACTTGCGTTTGACTCATTTCTTCCAACCCCTTTTTGCAATGCCAGGATTTCCTAACGCTATCCCCATGTAGGTATATCTTTATGGTATCACAATGATAGCTTCTACGGAAGAATAGGCCAGGAAAAAGTTGATTCCGGGCGCGCTCGGGGTGTAATTTTTTGCTAGGGTCGCGGCGCAGCGTGCCGAGAGCTCTGCCGAGGTGGGTCATGGGGTCCAGCCTGGAAGAGCGGCTGCTTGCCGGACCCAGGACAGGAACTGCGTTTCATCGATGGGCTGATCCTCGTAGATATCGAGCCAACGGCATTCGCCGCTTTTGGAGGTCCCGCCGGGCGGGATCGGGTCGAGCGATGTCCCTTGGAGGAACGAAACCTTGACGTAGCGTGTGAAGACATGGAAGCTGACGAACCAACCTTGGCCTTCGACGGCGTAGAACGGCGAGTTCCATCGGACCGCTTTGCACACCTCAGGGACCGCTTGCACGATGAGCGCATCGAGTTGTTCGCCCAAAGGCCGTTTCCAGCCCGGCATGGCCGCGATGTAAGCTTGGACCGGCGCGTCCCCGTCGGCCTTGGCAATTTGAGGATTGCCACCGGAGAGGAGTTTCGCGGGTTTCGAGGGTGGTCTTCGTTTCGGCATGGACCGATTGTAAACAACAGATCCGTTGCCTGGGGAGTGCGTCGCCCTGTCAGTCATTCTCTTCGGCGAGTCGGGGTTGAGAACGGCAACTGCAAATGGGGCTTAGGAACCCGGCAAATTTTCTTCGTTACGGGGATGCATGGAATGCCAGACGTGCCGGAACCAGGTGGGGATTTGAAACGTATGGGGGTCAGTCGTGACCGGTTTTCGGCCGGGCGGCTTGGCGAGAGGGGTGACCGACATGCGGAGTTGCCCGTAGCAATGGTTGAATTCGCGGATGAAGACCTCTTCGTCCTCGGGCATAACGATTCCGCCGACGACTCGATTCCCTTGGCGGATCACCCCGGTGGGGTTTCCGCGATTGCTACCGGAGGACATGCATCGATTCCCTTTGCTTTCCCGTTGCGCGACAACCTCTCATGATAGCCACGGCTTGTCGCAAGTTGTCCTGGTGGAAATGGGAGGTTCGGTCCGCTCCGTCGCAAACGGCGCCTCGTACCCCCACCCAAGCCGCCTGAACCCTCGGCCCCATGGCGAGTTGGTCGAGCCTCAGGGATCCCGCGATCGCCACTTCCAATCCCATCCATCGGGCCTGGGTGATCATCGACTGCAACGAATCGCAAGAAAGATGGTCGAACAACCCGCGACCATCCTTCACGGCAGTATCGATGAGCACGTAGCGCAGCTGGCTTTGGCAGGCCGCTTCGAGGACCGAACCCCAGGTCGGTGCGTTGCAATCCCGATGATCGGCATAATGGACCAGAATCGCCTGATGAGAGCCGGGGAGAGCTCGGGCACAATCGGCCACCTTGCTCTTCCAATTCGGTTTGTCCGCGCAGCCTGCCAAGGCCCACTTGATGGCCCCTGAATCCCCCAAGATTCGGCAAAAGGCTTCGTCCGAATCATGTCGCCAAGCGTCTAGTTCGCCCCCAGCGATGCTCCAGCGATATTCGGGGAGCGATCGCATGCGTTGAGCGAAATCGCGAGCGAGTCCTAAATCGGGGCGTCCGAGCGGACCGCGGCGTGGATCCTTGAGGTCGATCCAATCGACTCCGGCGTGGACGGCTAGCTCCCATTCGTCCTGCGCAGCGGCACTGACCAGCAGTCCACAGGGATGAAAATGCTTCGAAGGGCCGGGAGCGTCGTTGTCGCTCTCAGCCTTAGCGGTTACAACATCGACTTGCGTTTTTTGCGTCACGGCACGTGTCAGACAGGTTTGGGGTTGGCAACCGACTTTCTTTATATCAGAACCCAGTCCGCTCTCCAGCAATTCTGCGAGGATCTTGCCAAAGAGTCACTGATTTCCTTCGATACCGAGTTCGTCTCCGAGGACACCTATCGGCCACTGCTGTGTCTGATTCAGGTTGCGACCCAAGACCGGATCGCGATCATCGATCCGTTGGACTGCGAGGATTTGACTCTTTTTTGGGACTTGTTGGTCGATCCGGATCGCACCGTGATCGTCCATGCTGGTCGCGAAGAAATCCTTTTTTGCTTTCGGGCAACGGGCCAGGTGATCCCCAACCTGTTCGATATCCAGATCGGGGCCGGGTTTCTCGGTTATGAGTATCCTGCCTCGTATGCCAAAATGGTCCATCGCGTGGTCGGACGGACGTTGGACAAGGAAGAGACTCGCTCGGATTGGAGGCAACGGCCGTTATCGCGTCAGCAACTGGAGTATGCCGCCCAGGATGTGCGAGACCTGATTCGCATCTACGCGAACTTGACCGAGCGATTGCACAAGCATGGTCGTTTGCCCTGGCTAATGGAGGAGACCCGGATCAAGCAAGAGGAATTGTCCGACTTCGAGACGAGCGAGAACTGGCATCGGCTCAGCGGCGTTTCCTCGCTGTCTGGGAAATCGCTCAGTATTGCTCGCGCGCTTTGGAATTGGCGCGACGCCCGCGCGAAGCAACGGAATATCCCTGCTCGAAAGATTCTGAGGGACGATCTGATCATCGAGCTTGCCCGACGAGGCACGGCCGATCCGCGTCGGGTCGCGTCGTTGCGGGGTATGGAGTATCGCAACACGAAGCAGTTGATTCCAGAACTCGCTGCCGTCATCGACGAGGCGGCATCGCAAACGCCTCCGACGTGGCCGCGGAAAAACCGTTACGGCAAAGGGCAACCGGCGAGCATGTTGACTCAGTTTCTATCCGCGGCCATGGCTTTTATCTGCCATCAAAAGCATATCGCGCCGATGCTGGTCGCCACGTCGGACGATCTTCGCGACTTTGTGCTGTACCGACTCGATCGCGAGGCGGATCCGAGCAACCCGCCTGCGCTCCTGCGGGGTTGGCGAGCCGAGATCGTAGGCCGGGAATTGGATGATCTGCTCGAAGGGAATATCGGCATTGTGCTCGACAATCCCAACAGCGAGATTCCGATCAAGTTCTTTCGCCGCTCTTGATGCGGGTGTTCGGCATGCCGGTTACGCTTTTGCAAACCGTTCCTGTAGCGACAGGACGCTCATCTCTTTCTCTTTGGACACCATCATGGCCTCCACGGCGATTCTGCCAGCCGACAGGGTTGTGATGCATGGAACGCCGAACTGAACCGACGCGGCCCGAATCCGCCCTTCGTCGGTCCGTGCTCCCTTGCCGCTCGGGGTGTTGAGGATCAGCGATACCTCATCGTTTTTCAAATAATCGATGAGGTTCGGGTGTCCTTCGGCGAGTTTCTTGATCCGAACGACCGGGATGCCTGCTTTTTCTATTTCCTGCGCGGTGCCGGTGGTCGCAAGGAGTTTGTATCCCATATCGTGGAGTTGTCTGGCCAGTTTGTCGATTCCCGGACGTTGGCGCGAGGCGATGCTGAGGAAGACATTCCCAGATTTGGGGAGCAAGGTTCCGGCGGCGACCTGGCTCTTGTTGAAGGCGATGGCGAAATCGTCGCTGATTCCCATCACTTCGCCCGTGGATCGCATTTCGGGGCCGAGGACGATGTCGACTCCGGCAAACTTTCGGAACGGGAAGACCGCTTCCTGGACCGAGATGCGTCGCGGGACCGGCTCGCCGGTGATTCCGAGTTCCTTAAGTTTCGCGCCGACCATGACTTTGGCGGCGATGTTGGCGACGGGAACTCCTGTCGCCTTGGCGACGAAGGGGACCGTACGGCTGGCTCGCGGGTTGACTTCCAGCACATAGACCAGTTGCTTGCCGTCGTCTTCTTGCTTGATTGCGAACTGCACGTTCATGAGCCCGACGACTTTCAGCCGTCGCGCCATGGCATCGGTTGCCTTGCGGATTTCGTCGAGAACGTCGGCGGAGAGTGAAAACGGGGGGATGACGCAGGCGGAGTCCCCGGAGTGCACACCCGCTTCCTCGATATGCTCCATGATCCCCATGATCACGACATCATCTCCGTCGGATACCGCATCGACATCGACTTCGGTGGCATCCTCGAGAAATCGGTCGATGAGCACCGGTTGCCCTTGCGCGACGACGAACGCTTCTGCGACAAAGCGATCGAATTGGGCTTGGTCATAGCAGATTTCCATCGCTCTGCCGCCGAGAACAAAGCTGGGGCGGACCAGGCATGGGTACCCGATCTTTTGGACTTCCTGGCGAGCTTGTGTCATGTTGCGCGCGATGCCGTTGGCGGGCTGGCGCAGATGGAGGTCCTGGATCAGTTTCTGGAATTTTTCGCGATCTTCCGCATCCTCGATCGTTTCCACGCTGGTGCCGATGATGGGAACCCCCGAGTTGGCGAGGGCCCTGGCCAAGTTCAGCGGTGTTTGTCCACCGAATTGAACAATCACGCCGTCTGGCTGCATGCGATCGAAGATGTTGAGCACATCCTCGGCGGTGAGGGGCTCAAAAAAGAGGAGATCGCTCGTATCGTAGTCGGTGCTAACGGTTTCCGGGTTGCTGTTGACCATGATCGACTCGATGCCGACCTCGCGAAGCGCATAGCTCGCATGACAACAGCAGTAATCGAACTCGATTCCTTGACCGATCCGATTTGGCCCGCCACCGAGGATCATGACCCGTTTTTTGCCGGGTGCCTTGGGGGGCGTTTCGTCTTCGGCTTCGTAGGTGCTGTAGTAGTAGGGCGTGTAGGCTTCGAATTCCGCGGCGCAGGTGTCGACCGACTTGAAGGTTGCAACGATGCCGCGGTCCTTGCGCCATTGCCGGATTTCATCGTCGTCGCTTGCCAGCAGCGTGGCCAATTGCCGGTCCGAGAAACCGAACTGCTTGGCTTGTCGCATGGTTGCGTTGTCGATTTTCTCGAGCGAGCCGATCTGCCGCAGGTGCGTTTCCATTTCGACCAGTTCGCTGAGTTGATCGAGGAACCAGGGATCGATATGCGTGATGGAATGGATTTCTTCGATGCTCATCCCATGGAGCATGGCGTAACGCAGATACCAAACGCGGTCGGCATTGGGGCGGGACAATTTGCTGCGGATCTCTTCGTCGTCGGGGCGTCGCTCGGTGTACCAAAGGTCTTTGGTATCGGAACCGAACCCGAAGGCGCCGACCTCCAAGCCTCGAAGGGCTTTTTGGAAAGATTCCTTGAATGTTCGCCCGATGGCCATCGTTTCACCGACGCTCTTCATTTGCGTGGTGAGTGTCGAATCGGCTTCTGGGAATTTCTCGAAAGCGAATCGCGGGATCTTGGTGACGACGTAGTCGATCGTCGGTTCAAAGCAGGCTTGCGTCTTGCGGGTGATATCGTTCTGCAGCTCCCACAAACGGAATCCGACCGCGAGCTTGGCAGCAATCTTGGCGATCGGGAATCCGGTGGCTTTGCTCGCCAGGGCGCTGGAGCGGCTGACGCGCGGGTTCATTTCGATCCCGATCATGCGGCCGGTTTGGGGATGAACCGCGAATTGAATGTTGGATCCGCCGGTCTCGACGCCGATCTCGCGAATGATTGCGATACTCGCATCCCTCATCCGCTGATATTCTTTGTCGGTCAGTGTTTGGGCGGGAGCGACCGTGATCGAATCCCCGGTATGGACTCCCATGGGGTCAAAGTTCTCGATCGAGCAAATGATGACGACATTATCGTCCTTGTCTCGCATGACCTCCATCTCGTATTCCTTCCAGCCCAAGATCGATTCCTCGATGAGGACCTCGGAGATGGGGGAGAGGGTCAAACCATTTTGAACGAGGGAATCGAATTCGTCGCGGTTGTAAGCGATCGCCGAACCGCTTCCTCCCATGGTGAAACTAGGCCGCACCACGCAGGGCAATCCGACATCGGCGAGAACTTTCCGAGCTTCCTCGATGGTGTGAACGACTTCGCCGCGGCATACCTCCATGCCTATCTTTTCCATGGCGATTTTGAAGGCGTCGCGGGCCTCGGCTTTGTGAATGACGTCGGGTTTAGCTCCGATCATCTCGCATTGGAAGCGTTCGAGCACCCCGTGCTTGGCCAGATCCATCGCGATGTTGAGTGCGGTTTGTCCGCCGAGGGTTGGGAGGATGGCATCGGGGCGTTCTCGCTCGATGACTTTGGCAACGATTTCCCAGGTCAGCGGCTCGATGTAGGTTCGATCCGCCAACGCCGGGTCGGTCATGATCGTGGCCGGGTTGCTGTTGACCAGCACGACCTTGTACCCCTCTTCGCGCAGCGCTTTGCAGGCTTGCGTTCCCGAATAGTCAAATTCACATGCTTGGCCGATAACAATCGGGCCTGAGCCAATTAAGAGAATTTTGTGGATATCGTCTCGACGGGGCACTTGGTTTCCTATCGACGGCGGAACAGCGGACCTGCATAGCGAGCTCCCTCACCGAGTTCTTCCTCGATGCGGAGCAGTTGATTGTATTTGGCCATTCTGTCGGATCGCGACGCGGAACCGGTCTTGATTTGGCCGGTCGACATGGCGACCGCCAGGTCGGCGATCGTGGCATCTTCGGTTTCACCGCTGCGGTGGCTAGAGATGCTGGTGTAGCCATTGCGGTGAGCGAGTTGGATAGCTTCGATCGTCTCGGTCAGGGTGCCGATTTGGTTGACCTTGATCAAGATGCTGTTGGCGATCCCCGAATCGATGCCGCGTTGCAGCCGATCGGTGTTGGTGACGAACAGATCGTCGCCAACCAGTTGAATCTTGCCCCCGACTCGCTGGGTCAGTTTTTTCCAGGAATCCCAGTCGTCTTCGGAGCATCCATCTTCGATAGAACAGATCGGGTACTTGTCGACCCAGTCGGCCAAGAAGTCGACCATCTCGTCTCCCGATAGCTGCTTGCCATCGATCGTGTATTTCTTGGTCTTCTCATCGTAGAACTCGGTCGCGGCAACATCGAGGGCGATGAAGATCTGTTTGCCGGGCTCGTAGCCCGCCCGCTGGATCGCTTCCATGATCAAATCGAGGGCTTCGCGATTGCTCTTGAGGTCGGGAGCAAATCCCCCTTCATCACCCACGGCGGTGTTGAGTTTCTTTTCCGACAGGACTTTCTTGAGATGATGGAAGATTTCGGTTCCCGCCCGCAGCCCTTCGCTGAAGGATTCGAATCCGAGGGGCATGACCATAAACTCTTGCACATCGACCGAGTTGTCTGCGTGTTGGCCACCGTTGACGATATTCATCATTGGGGCAGGCAAGAGATGCGCTCCCGCTCCGCCGAGATAGCGATAGAGAGGTTGGTTGGTGAATTGAGCGGCCGCTTTGGCCGACGCCAGCGATACCCCGAGAATGGCGTTCGCGCCGAGGTTCTTTTTGTTTGGGGTCCCGTCCAATTCGCACATTGTGCGGTCAACTCCCCGTTGATCGAGGGCGTCGGCTCCGATCAGGGCATCTGCGATCTTGGAGTTGATGTTCTCGACCGCTTTGAGAACTCCCTTGCCCATGTATCGGGATTTGTCGCCGTCGCGCAGCTCCCACGCTTCGTGGGCTCCGGTGCTAGCGCCGCTGGGAACGGCAGCTCGGCCGAGGGAACCGTCGACCAGCCGCACTTCCACTTCGACGGTAGGATTGCCGCGAGAATCGAAGATTTGTCGCCCTTGGATATGCTCGATCAAGCTCATAGCGGGTGCTCGAATGGGGGTGAGTGGAATTCCATTGTTCGATCGTGGCCGAATTCTGTACGATATTTTGAAAGTTGGCTAGAAGGCCGCCGAAAAACGATGCTCCAAAGAGGAATTCCCAAGTGTTTACAGGATTGGTGGAAGGGATGGCCATGCTGGTCCATCGCGAGGTCGGCGGGTTTGGGCAGCGATTGACATTCGAGCTAGGCCCGTTGGCGGAGGGGGTGCAACTGGGGGACAGCATCTGCCTATCGGGGTGTTGTCTCACCGTCGTAGCCATCGATGGGGCGCGCTGCACCTTTGAGCTCGGATCCGAAACGTTGTCTCGTACGTTGTTCGGAGAGCTGCCGCCCGGTGGTCGTGTCAACTGCGAACGCTCCCTGAGGGCGGGGGATCGCTTGGGCGGGCACTTCGTGACCGGGCACGTCGACGCGGTGGGGAGGGTGGTTGCGCGGAAGGACGAAGGGGAATGGCGATTCCTTCATTTTTCTGGGCCAATCGCTCTGATGCGTCACATGGCCGGCAAGGGATCGGTGGCCATCGACGGCGTCAGCTTGACCATCGTCGATGCCGACGATTCCCACTTCTCGGTCGCACTGATTCCTCACACGCTGCTCGTCACGACCCTCGGAGGCTTGGATACCGGGAGCCGAGTCCATCTCGAGAGCGATATCCTGGCAAAATACGTCGCCAGGCAGCTCGAAGGCAGGGCTTGAAGGTTGCGGAGATCGACCGTGCAAGCCTATGCTATGGACTGACTGAGTTTTTACCAACGTTTCCCCGGTCCGGGAGAAGCGGCAACAGATTTGCCATGTCGAAAAATACCAAGGTTGCGGTCGCCGAGGCCGAGTCGGAAAAGTTTCACTTCAATTATCGGTTTCCCTTAAAATTCGGCGGTCGTGTCGTGAACGACGTCACCGTTTTCCGGGCTGCGATCACGCTCGAAGACAAGGGGAAAAAGAAAACGGCTCACGGTATCGGCGAAATGACGATGGGGACCGCCTGGGCCTGGCCGAGCGCGACGCTGACGCCGGAGCAGGTGCTCAAAACCGTAGTCGTGTTGGCGGAACGCATCACCGCGGCCGCTTCCCAACTCGAGCCGGCTCCCCATCCGTTGCATTTAGCCGCACAGCTCAAACCTATTGCCAAGCAACTAGCGAGCGAACTGGCGACCGCGATGAAGCTGGACGAGGCGATCCCGGATTTGGCGATCGCGCTGGCCATGTCGCCGGTCGATATCGCCATGCACGACGCGTTCGGTCGCTTGAACGAAAAGAATGCCTTCGATTGCTTGACTCCCGAAATGGTCCAGGGAGACCTCTCCGAATGGCTTGGCCCGGAGTTTGTTGGCAAGCACTTCTCCGAGGTGGTCTCTCCTCGCGTTGCACCGACCTTGGCACTCTACCATTTGGTTGGCTCTTTGGATCCTCTCAGCAGCGACGATCTCGGTCGCAAGATCGGCGATGGCCTACCGGAGACGCTCGAGGATTGGATCCGACAGCAACAACTGACCCATCTCAAAATCAAATTGACGGGCAAAGACTTGGATGCCGATGTAGGGCGTGTGGTGGAGATCGAACGGATCGCTACTCGGGCTGCTCCAGGCAAGGTTTTTTCCTACTCGCTGGATTTCAATGAGGCATGCGAGAACGAAGACTACGTGATCGACTTTATCGAACGACTCGAACGACTCAGCCGCGAAGCCATCGCGAAGCTTCACTACATCGAGCAGCCGATGCTTCGGAATTTGCGACTCCGCAAAGAGGTGACGATGCACCGGATCAGCAGGCTCAAGCCGGTGGTCATCGATGAGTCGCTGACGGACTTGGAAATGTTGCACTTCGCGAAACAGCAGGGTTATTCCGGAATCGCCCTCAAGGCCTGCAAGGGGATCAGCGACTCGTTGCTCTTTTCTGCCGTCGCGCGGCATTACGGCATGAAGATCTATGTCCAGGACCTGACGTGCGTCGGCGGGTCGTTCATGACATCCGCAGCCCTTGCATCCCGAATCTCGGGGGTCCCGGCCGTCGAAGGGCATGGCCGGCAATACTGTCCTGCGGGCAACAAGGATTGGGAGTCCCTCTATCGCCCAATGTTCAAGATTCTCGGCGGCGTCGTCCCGACGGAACTGCTTGCCGGCCGTGGGCTCGGATTTTCCTGGCCGCGAAACATTGTGACCAAAAAGTACGCGGATATGGCAGCACCCTTGACGCCATGACCGCAACGCCGAGCGCTCCTTCGTCATCGGAGGGGTTGGTCCTGCAACCCGACTGGATTGTTCCCATCGAGTCGGCGGTCATTTCCCAAGGATATCTGGTGGTCGTATCGGGCTCGATCGCCCATATCGGATCCGAATTGCCCGATCGATTCCGTTCTTTGCCGTCTGTTCGACTCGAACGGACCGCGATCTTGCCCGGGTTGATCAACAGCCATTGCCACCTCGAGTTTAGCGATTTGCCAGCCCCTATTCCTGCGACCGAACCGTTTGCAGGATGGCTCTCGCGCGTCGTAGAGCAACGGTCGGCGATGGCTTCTCTGACCGCCGAAGAACGTCTCGAAGCTCGCCGAAATGCGATCCGTCGAGGGCTCATCGAATCGTGGCAACACGGCGTACGGTGGGTTGTCGACAACGTCACTTCGCCTTGGAATCCCGTTTGGATCGCCGAGCTTCAGTCCGAATTGCGGCGAGAGCTCTCACCGTTGGCGGTAGCAGCGCTCGCTCCCAGCACGCTGATTTCCGTGCAACCCTGTTTTGAGCTGATCGATGTGCAGGAAAAACGCTGGCAGGAAACATCGGCATTCGCTATTGAACAAATAGGTGCGCCGAAGTTGCAGGGGATCGGCGCGTATGCCCTCGCTCCCCATGCACCGTACACGGCATCGCTGCGGGTGACGGAGCGGGCGGCGGAGTGGTCTCGACCAGGGAGAGGATTGGTGTCGATGCATCTGGCGGAGACACGCGAGGAATTGCAGTGGCTGAACGATCGGGCGGGTTGCTTGGGGGAATGGATCAGTCCCAAACTCGATGCGACCCATCGCTCGCATCTGGGAACGGTCGATGCGCATTTGGAGGCGCTGTCGACGAGTTCGCGGGCGTTGGTAGTGCACGGAAATTATCTGACGGAGCGACAAATCGAATTTCTGTCGACGCATCGGCATCGGATGGCCGTCGTTTATTGTCCGCGTACCCATGCATGGTTTCGTCACTCCGCCTATCCGGTCGCTTCGTTGAGATCGCAAGGAGTGCCGGTTTTGCTCGGAACCGATTCGAGGGCGTCGAACCCGGATCTGAATCTCTGGGGCGAAGTTCGGCAGGCAGCGCATGGGGACGCGGGAACAGCGGCGGAATGGATTCGCGGAATCACGACCGGTGCGGCGCGATTCTTGGAACTGCCATTTGGGATCGGCCGCCTCGATACTGGCAGTCCCTGTTCTTTGACCGCGATGCGATGGGACGCGGACGCTGGGCCGGGACGATTCGGTCCGACGGAAGAGGGATGGTGGAACTGGATGATCCAACACGGAAATCCGTACCCGCTGGAGAGCGATCCGAGGTTCGCGCGGGCGGGGATCGTGCTTGATTGAACGGGGGCGGACGGGCGCACGAGTACGAGCACGAGCACGAGCACGAGCACGAGTACGAGTACCAGCGCGAGCACAAGCACGACAAAAGAAGAAAGCGGAGAGGAGAGGGAGGAGTTGGATTTCAGGCGAGGGGAAGTGCGACTCGCGAACTTGCACGTGTGAGGCTTCTTGGGACTAGGGAGTGTAGCCTGGGACGCCACCTTCGAGGGCGCTGAATTCGGCCCAGATCGGCATGTGGTTGCTGACCTGGAACGCTTGCTCGGGGCTCAGGTTGAACTGTCGCAGAAAATCAATTGCCCCTGCGCGACCCAGAAATTCATCGGTCCCCTTGGAGGGGAAGAGGATATTGTCGAGCATCTCATTGCCCGTGATCGTCGTAACGACTTCTTCCAGGGCGAATGCCATGCCGATCCGTCGAAGGTTTTCCATGCGACGACTTCCGCAAGAGAAATCGCCGGCCAGAAGGATGTCGTCCTCATCGCGTCCGTCATGGAGGATGGTGCGGAGCAACTCGGGAAGCCTTGGGATTTCTTGATCGACGCGCTGTGGATTGATTCGGATATTGACCAAGGAAAAGGTGAACGCTTCTTCCTGCGGAACCTGTTTCGCTCGAAACCACGCGACGAAAGGTTCGTATTCCAATTGATCGGATGGATCCTCGACGGTGTATAGTTGATAGCGGTCCATCTCGACTCGTTCGGCGTCGTAGAGGAATGCAAAGTGCATGGACGCGATGCCTGTCCCCACCCGCGGGCCGATGCAGTAGTCGAAGATCCGATCCGATTGATTGATCCGATCGACCAATTTGGGAAGTACGTCGCGTTGCTGAGGCTGGATATCTTGGAGTGCGATAACGTCGAATGACCTCAAGACGCGAGCCAGGATCTCCATGACGGCCACTTTGCCCGCTTTGTTTTCGCCAAAGGCTTGCAGGTTGAACGATGCGATCCGGAGAGAGGGACGCTTACCCTTGGGCGGAACGATATCTCCATCGTGCGACGGAGCGCTGACCCATTTGGTGGGCGCCCAGGCTTTTTTGTCCAGCACCGGCATCGAAGTCGATTCCGCATCATACTTCGGCGCACTTGCTTGTTTTGAGACGATGCGCAGGTTCTCTAAACCGCCGACGGTGTAATGCTGGGATGCGTACACCAAACCGGCGATGACCGCGAACAACCAGAAAATGCGCGATTTGAGCATAGCCATAGCGCATGGGGGTATCGGCATCAGGTACCTCGCGTATGATCTCGAACCCTTCGCGGACAAAGATTCGCAGGGGAGTTTGGCAGTTGGGCGCGATTATTCCGACAGCGCCAGGGCAACCGACTGAAGATCGGATCGGATTTGTTGGAGCAATTCGTCTTTGCTCGAGAATTTCATTACCGATCGAATGCGTTGTACGATTTCCACTTCCAATCGCGCACCGTAAAGATCTGCCGAGACGCCGATCAGGTGGATTTCGACCTTGTCGGCCCGTTCGCCGAAGGTGGGGTTGGGGCCGATATGGATAGCGGCGGAGACAGGGAACGCGAGGTTTGGGGGCGATTGGTCGTCGCCACGGGTAATGCCGACCAAGCGTCCGGCGTAGACGCCGTGGGCGGGAATCAGCACCGGGATACCGCCGAGGTTTGCGGTTGGGAATCCGATGGTTCGGCCCCGGCCCGCGCCCCCTTCAACAGTTCCGCAAATGCGATAGGCTTCTCCCAACGCTTGGTTCGCTGACTCGATCCTCCCATTTTCGATCGATTCGCGGATCGAGGAACTGGAGATCCATTCTCCTTCGATCATTTGCGGCTCGACAATCGCCAACCGCATTCTGTGCGCGGCGCACAATCGCTCTAAGAGTTGGACATCCCCGCCGCGGCCTTTGCCAAAACGGAAGTTGGGACCCTCTACCATGCCGCGAGCTTGGAGTTCCTCAAGAATAATTTTTTGGAAGAACGCGTCCGCGTCGAGTTCGAGGTGTTGTTGCGTCGTCGGATAAGCTACGACGTAATCGACTCCCAGTTGCGTCAGCAACGCGACACGACGCTCCATCCCTGTCAACGGTTGCGGCCATGGTCCTGGGCGCAGCAAACGGAGCGGCGGTGGGTCAAACGTGAAGACCAATGAGGGCACTTTGTGCAGGTGCGCAGCGCGAACCAACTCGGCAATCAACGCACGATGCCCACGATGAACTCCATCAAAATTCCCGATGGCGACCATGGCACCGCGAGCGCGCTCGGGAAATTGCTCCAACGAACGGATCAGGTTGGATTGCATCACTTATTGCCCCATCACCGACTGCACCAAGTCACGGGTACACAGGGCTCGGGTTGAGACGAATGTTTCGCCCGCGCGGCAATGAGCGGCGGCCCCGGCGGCGATCGCCAAACCACGCACGCGATCAAAGATGTGGGCTTTGGCGGGAGGAAACTGGGTCTTGTAACATGCGATGCTCTCGATCTTTTGTTCCAGAGTGTCGGAAATATCCATCGTGATCGAATGTTCCAAGCCCGCGGCGGGCGCGGGCTCGAAGGAGAGTCGGAAGTAGAGTTGGCGATCCACGGTGTGTACGGGTAGGCCTCCGAAGTGATCCTCCCACTTGCTTAGCCGCGAGTAGAAGACCGCTGCGTCGGTAATCTGCATCGCCTGGTAGTGGTCGGGAGATGCCATCGGCGTCTTGCTGCCGAAACCGATGACGATCTTGGGGCGATACCGACGAAACTCCGTAGCCAGCGCGATGCGTTCTTCAAACCCGTCCATCAAGCGTCGATTCGGAAACCCGAGAATCTTTCGCACCTGGACGCCGAGAACTTTCGCAGCCGCGTCGGCTTCTTCACGACGAATCTCCGGCGAGGGACACAGCGGCGTGGGTTCGCCGTCAGTCAAGTCGAAGATACCGACCCGATAGCCGGCGGCAACCAGTGCTGCCAAGGTGCCGCCGCAGGCGATTTCGACGTCGTCTGGATGAGCCCCTACGGCAACGACATCCAAGGTATCCGGTTCAGTCCCCATAGCCTTTCAATCCACCTTCCGCTCCAACGATCTCGCGTTTACGCCCCCACGTCCCCGCTTACGTCGCGTCCTGCGTCGTTATCGGGACTTAATGCCAAATCGTCGCGCCGTAACCGCAAGCTGCGTAGTTTTTGAGCTTTCTCAAGGGTTTTGCAAGATACATAAGCACCAATGGACGGACAACTTGAAAAGATTCGACCTTCATAAATTCTTTGCTTGCAATTTCCTCCGTTTTTCGTTGCTGGACGAAAAAGGCGGAGGAAAACGGCTACAGAACGGCCTGTTTTTTGCTTGAATGGGAGGTGGGCGGGTTTTGTGCGCAATCTCTCAGCACGGGCCGGCTCCGGATACAGCTCTTGGGAGAGAGACGGAAAAGGCGGTGGTTGAAATGGTTCGCGTTTTTTTGTGTTTGGTCATATTGCTAGGTTCCGCGTCGGTCCTCTTCGCGGAAGGGATTGGAAAGGTAGATGCGGGGGCAGCAGCACCAGAGGCACCCGCTGCGCCCGTGGGAGGGCTGAACACTGGAGATCAGGCTTGGATGCTGGCCTGTTCGGCGTTCGTGCTGCTGATGACCCCAGGATTAGCTTTTTTCTACGGGGGACTGGTGGGGCGGAAAAATGTGCTGAGCATTCTCATGCAATGCTTCATGTGCATGTCCTTGGTTACCGTACTGTGGGTGTTGGTCGGGTTTAGCATGGCATTTTCAGGGGACGATAAAGGGACCGCAGGATTCATGGGCAATCCACTCACGTATTTCTTGCTCGACGGCGTCACCGTGGCGGACGGTTGGAAACCGGTCGACGGAGTTACCTTGGGAATCAGTCAGCAAACGTTCATGGTTTTCCAAATGATGTTCGCCATCATCACGCCGGCCCTGATCATTGGAGCATTTGCCGAGAGAATGAAATTTGTGGCCTTCATGCTGTTCATCGCTTTGTGGAGTTTGCTGGTCTACTCTCCTGTCGCCCACTGGGTGTGGTACGGACCGGATTCGACGATTTTTGGGCTGGGTGCGTTCGATGCAACCTCCAACGTTCCGACGCGAGCCCTGGATTTCGCCGGAGGGACGGTGGTCCATATCAATGCCGGGATTGCGGCCTTGGTCGCCTGTTTGGTGATTGGACCACGCCGTGGCTACCCCAAGCAGATCAATCCACCGCACAACCTTCCGTTCGCTGTTTTGGGAGCTGGGCTGTTGTGGTTCGGATGGTTTGGCTTCAACGGGGGGAGCGCTTTTGGCGCGACCAGCCAAGCCGTCCAAGCGTTCGTTACGACACAAGTGGCAGCAGCGATGGCGGGGCTGACCTGGTCTCTTCTGGAATTGGTTCGAAATGGAAAGCCTACTGCCCTCGGGATGATCACCGGCGTGGTGGCGGGCTTGGTCGGAATCACACCGGCGGCTGGGTTTGTCGACGTTCAAGGAGCCTTGGTGATCGGTGCTGGAGCGACGATTGTTAGCTACATCTTCGTGGCTTACGTGAAGCCAGCGTTGAAATACGATGACTC
>JBKDXO010000159.1:0-26894 GCA_046306195.1 Planctomycetota bacterium
GAACAGATGGGGGGTGTAGGTGACTAGAACTTCGCCAGGTTGCAAAATGAATCGAGACACATTGAATTGGCTGTCGGGCTGGGCTCCGACAAGTGGTTGCGAGTTCCCGATGGGGCGAAAACCGCGACATGAGACAATGAACGACTGCATCTCCCCGCTGTTGCACAGTGAGCCGTATCCCGTTACGGGATTGAATTGAAGGAGCGCCAAGGCGATCTTCCAATCCGCCTCGACCATGCTCCAGTTCAAGTCGTTGATCGCTCGGAGGATTTGGGATGGATTGGACCCTTGGTTCCACAGGGTCCGAATCATTGCCAAGGCGCTGGTCGCAACGATACTTCCTTCAGGACCTCCGTGCGATGCCTGACCGATCGCGAACGTCATCATGCCACTGGGCACGATATCCCAGTGGTGAAACGCACCTCCGAGCCCGCTATTTTGGTGAGTCCACCCGCTGATATCGAAGTCTTCGTGAAGGATTTGCGTATCCGGCAGCATGCTTGCCTGGGTCAGGCTGGCAGTGTCGATCTGTTTTTGGACTTCGCGCGATCGAGAGACCTCGTGTCCGAGGATCGACTGTTCGATCTCTGCCATGACTCTCCCGGCAGCGAGATTGGCAACTTCGACTTCGGTCGGACTGAAGGTCCGCGGGTTTTCTGACCAGAACCAGATAGTCCCGTGGGGCATGCTCGAGGTCCCGATCGGGACCACCAACGCAGAAGCAAAGGCTTCCGGGCTGGGCCATTCGGGCATGATTTCGATGTCGCTCAAGAGGACGGCGTTGCCTAACAAGGCTTCCAAGTCGGCGAGAGATCCTTTCAATTCCCGCGGTGGGTCGGCGAGTTTTTTGCGAGGGAGTCCGAAGCAGGAACGCATCTTGAGGTTTGACGTCGCGTCGTCAAGCAAGTAGACCGCTGCGGCGACCGAACCGATCGATCGCGAGGTGCTTTCAAGGATCGACTCGAGTCGATCGGCGGTTTCTTTTTGCCGATCGGGATGGGATGTAACGAGAACAGCGGTCGCGAGCTCCGCTTCCTGGCGCCGAATCACTTCCTCGGCCCGATCCAAACGTTCGACAAGACGCTCGATGGCCAGAAGCAGTTCCTGGGCTTTGTCCATCGGCACCGACGGGATCGCGGTCAGGTCCACTTCGTCGAGCAAACCATCGCGCACTATGTTATCGATCAACTTCCATTGTCTCCCCGACCACTTTCGAGTCGGGGACGCGGTAGCAACTTGCGTTGCAGCATTTCCGGGACTCTGAGGAACGACGCCCCAGCTGGTGGCCTCTGCGAACGCCCGGAGGCACACATCGACCTCGTCCAACTCGCGACGCCCGCCTGCATCGCGGTATTTGCCCCCGCTGTTGTCGGCGGCGCCGAGATGATCTTCCGAGTGGATTCGCAAATGGGATGGGAACCGTCGCTTCACGTTCGTGGGCTTTCCCTGAGGATGAATGCTGGAAACCGGTCTAGTTGAAACGTAGCATCGGACTCCCCCTGTTGAACCTTGAGGATTGCACAAGTGCTGCGGTACGGACAGCCTTCGGCGGTACATCCAGCACTTCCGTCAGTACGTGCTCTGATCCGCATAATGGTTAGGGACCATTTGCACGGAAAGCGGAGGTAAAGCATCGATTCCCCCACTCAGGGATCCGATACCCCAATGCGTCGGTCGGCCTGCGTGTGGCTACCCTGACAATTGCCAGATGAATTTGCCCCAAGCCTGTTGCAGTGGATGCAACCCAGAGTTGAAAAGGAGTCTCCAATGCTTGTGCTCTCGCGACACCGAGACGAAAGCATCATGATCGGCGATGACGTCGTCGTGACGATCGTTGACATTCGTGGGGATAAAGTGCGGCTTGGTATCGAAGCCCCCAACGACATTCCCGTCCATCGGCAGGAGGTCTACGAGGCGATCAAACGTGAAAATCGCAAAGCGAATCACATCCAACCAGCCGACTTGCGCGGCTTGAAGGAAGATCGTCCTTAGAGCGTCGTTCCCTGCTGATCCCTAAGATTGGCGTCGATACACAGCACCCTTCGGGTCAGATCGAGCATCCCATGCTCGAGTGACCCGAAGGGTGCTTTTCTTTCCATTGTGCTCCGCGGCGCATGTTCCGAGATTTCATGATCCGGCGATTGAGAGATCGCTCGAGGCACAGGTTTGTCGGTGGGGTAATTTTGTAGGAGCGCCCGGGATGCACTGCGCGTGTATACTTATGGCACTGGATTGCCATGAAAGAAAAGAACGTTAAGTCGAACCCTCCCATGGCTGCGAAGGCGGAATCAACTCCGATTCCGCCTCTCCCTTTTTCCGCGACCGTCCCCGTCCTCTCTTCCCAGGCATCGCCGAGAAGGGATTCGGCATTTGTTTCCAAGCAAGCGATCTCGACGGCATGTAGCGATTTCCCCGGTGCGAACCCCCAGAAGACGGTAGACGAGCAAACCCAGGACGACTGGTGGGCCCGCGTCTTTTTGCAGATTCCAACGTGGTTGATGAGCGCGTTGCTGCACATCTCCCTGATCCTGGTCCTCGCCCTGATCCCCGTCCAAGAGCAGATCCGAAACTCGTTGTCATTGAGTCTCGGGATGGAGGAGGGGGCTGGACTGGAAGAGGAATTGACTTCGTTTGACGTGAGCAGTTTGTCGATGGAGATGGAGACCACTGACGAGGTCAAACCCGATCTGTCGATGATTGAAACCGACATGGAAGCGAATCTTTCGGATCTGTCGACTCTCAATGGAACCATCAAAACAGCACCGATGTCTCTCTCGGCTAGTCTGAGCAGTCGGTCCGGGTTGATGAAGGACGCCCTGCTCAAAGCCTACGGTGGAACGGCGGAAACCGAGCGAGCGGTCGAGATGGGCTTGGAATGGCTGAAGAGGCAGCAATCGAAGGACGGCTCATGGAGTTTGTCTGGACCGTACGGCGACGGAGGGGTCAATGAAAACCGGACGGCGGCAACCGCGATGGCCCTGCTCGCCTTCATGGGCGCTGGGCATACCCATAAGGAAGGAGCTTTCCAACCAAATGTCGCGCGTGGCCTGGAGTACCTTCTCTCCATCCAGGACGAAGATGGATTCTTTGCCGCCAAGGCGACTGGGATCCAGCAGACCTACTCGCAAGCCCAGGCGAGTATTGCTGTTTGTGAATTGTACGGTATGTCGGGAGACGACGCCTTGCGAGTACCGGCTGAGCGTGCGGTTCGTTGGGCGATCGACGCGCAGAGCGATGCGGGTGGCTGGCGATATCGACCGCGGCAAGATTCGGACACGAGCGTCACAGGCTGGTACGTCATGGCGTTGATATCCGCGAGAATCGCCGGCTTGGACGTCGACAGCGAGGTTCTGGAACGAGTCCACACGTTCTTAGATTCCGTGCAACGTGTGTCTGGCGATAATCGACCGAACAAGGACGGGGACAAATATGCTTATCTGCCGGCCGCCAAGGACAAGGATGCGATGACCGCCGAGGGGATCCTCTGTCGCATGTATCTCGGCTGGAGCACGGACGATCCTCGAATTGTGCAAGGCTGCGAATATCTGGCCGGTCGGCCGATCACCAGTGAGATTGGTCGGCGAGATTACTACTACTGGTACTATGCGACCAATTCGCTTCATCATGCGGGTGGTAGTCCCTGGTCTCGGTGGAACCAGGAGATGCGGCAGGTGTTGCCATCCCTGCAAAACCAAACGGGTCGCGAACGTGGCAGTTGGCCTCCCCAAGGGGATCCGCATGGGGACGCCGGCGGCAGGCTTTACTCGACGGTGTTGGCCATCTTGTGCTTAGAGGCCTACTACCGACACATGCCTCTTTCCGAGATAGCCCGCAAGCAGTAACGTCGCGGCAACCATCGCTCGGAATCGTTCGATTGAGTCTCTAGCCTTTGAGGACGAGAACGCTGCACGGAGCATGGTGTAGGACGAAGCGCGAAACGCTTCCGATCAGAAACCGGGAGATCGCACTTCTTCCTTTATCACCGACGACGATCAGCGAGCTCCGAGAAACGGTTGCGAAATCGACCAGGCCGTGCCCAACGTGTCGTTTCTCTTCGACGAGAATATCAACCTTGGGTCCATCGGTCGGAAAGGCGGCTTGGAACTCGCGCAATTCGAGCCGCAACCGGTCCAGGAGTCGCTGGTCGTATACGATTTCATTGGGCAAATTTTCGGGACGACGCACGAAAGAGACCAGGGTGATTCGTGCCTTGGACGGAAACTCCATTTCGCGAACCCGGTTGATCGCACGTTTCGCGATTTCGGAGCCATCGTAGCAGACGGTGAGATGCGGCGAATCCGGATCGCTCTGTATGGTGCTCGGTCGCACCACCCACACCGAATTCTTTGCATGCGATACGACCGAGTCGCTCGTGCTGCCGAGCAGGACGCGGGTCAGTGCGCCATTGCCGCGCGCACCTATCACGATGAGGTCCGATTTGGTGTCCTCGGCATAGGTCAGGATGGTGTCGGCTGCCTGGCCTGCCCGTTCTACGTACTTGGCTTCCATCCCGTGTTTTTGCAGTACTTCGCGAGCGAGCCCCAAGATCCGTTGGCAATTCTCGTGCTGAAGCCGATCCATTTCTGCCTGGTCGACCGAATCGATGATCCCGTACGCCTGCAATTCATCGACCGTTAGCACGGTGTGCGAGGAAACTGCCGCAGGCCGCAATTGACAATAACGGTCGATCGATTCGATGGCTGTATCCGAGCCGTCGGTGGTAATGAGAACTCTCATGGTGTGAATTTCCTGAACGGTTGCGTAAGGCTGCCAAGTCCTGGGACCGCCATGGTGAAGAGTATAGCGATTTCGGCTGGGAGTGTCTGCGTCACGAGGGGAACTCCGATTCATCCGACTGCGTGTCGAGATGCCCGGATTTGTTGATAGCCAGGATGATTCGGAATGCGACGAGGAAACTAAAAACAAAACCCACGAATCCGATCAGGGACAGATCTTGCAAACCGAGTGGTCCCCCGCCGATGAATAGGAGCGGTGGAACTTTGTACGCCATGAGGACCGATGACCCGAGCAGCAGGGAACTGGTGAGGAGTCCTAGGACCAACCGATTGATGGATGGACTCAAGCCTCGGTGGGAAAGATGGACGTCGAGTTTGCCTGCCTGAACAATCTCCATCAGCGAGCTGATTTGGCTGGGTAGTTTTTCGAGGAGCCCCTCGACCTCGACGACCATGCGACGCAATCGTCTGGCCTGGCGTCGTGGGGAATACCGATTCCACCACAGTTTTCGGAACATCGGCTCGATGACTTGGAGCAAACTGAAGCGTGGGCTGGTTTGCGAAATCGTTCCCTGGAGGGTAACCAATGTCTTGATAAGGACCCCGAGTTGGCTCGGGAGGATGACGCGATGTCGGTGCAGGATATCGGTCGCGTCGTTGAGGGCACCTGCGAGATCGATGCGATCGATGGGCTGATTGCCATAGATCTCGACCAAATCAGCAATATCCTCAGAGAGAGCTGACTCATCGATATCCGACGGTGCCTTTCCAACCCGCTTTACGAGCGAGGTCAAGAGGGCCGAATCCTTGACGGCGACCGCCCAAAGCATCTCTTCGATATCGGATCTCAATTTTTCGTCGATTCGCCCCACCATGCCAAAATCGAGCAGTCCGACCGTCCCGTCGACTTGCACGAGAATGTTGCCGGGATGCGGATCCGCGTGGTAATGTCCATGCGCGAAGATCATGGCGACGTAGATTTCGGAAACTTTGTGGGCGATTGCATCGCGATCCAGGTTGGGGAACAGAGTCTGGTCGCCGATATCGTTGATCGACCGGCCTTCCACGCGTTCCATGGTCAAAATGCGGGGGCTGCAATGGCTCACGAACGGCTTGGGAATCACAAGTCCTTTGATCTCGGAGAGGGCTTGGCTCAACAGGACGAGATTTGCTTCTTCCTGTGAGAAGCTCAGTTCCCGTTTCAACTGACGGGCTAATTGATCGACGATGTTTTTCGGTTGCCATACCGCCAGATCGCGAATTCCTTGGGCCAATGACGCGAGTCCGGCGATCACCTCGAGATCTTCGGCGATGGTCTTTCGAATGTTGGCGTGCTGAACCTTGACGATCACGGGGGTGCCGTCCAGAAGCGTCGCTGAGTGCGCTTGGCCGATCGAGGCGGACGCCAGTGGAACCCAGTCGAACGTACCGAAGAGTTCCTCGATGGGTTGTCGAAGCTCTGACTCCACAATGGTTCGCACGACGTCCGCCGAATCTGCGGGGACATTGGATTGCAGCGAACGCAGTTCAGTCGCCAGCTCCGAACCGACCAGATCGGGGCGCAGGGACAGGACTTGACCGAGTTTGATGAACGTCGGCCCCAGATCGGTCAGCGCCATGCGAACCCGGGCTTCGTGCGAATAGCTCGCCAGCGGAACCCCTTGTTCATCCTTGATCCAATCCCGAATGAAATCGAGAGGCAAGCGACTCAGCCAGTCGGCCAAGCCGTATTTTCGAAGAACGAGAATGATTTCTCGCCAGCGTTTTAAGTTTCGGTAGTAGCGAGGGAGCGAGCTGATCCGCATCTCATTTTCCGTCGGAACGGGAAGCGCCGTCCAGTTTCTTTTCGATCTCGTCTCGATACGTGTCCGGATCCAAATCTCCGATCTCATCCGTTTGATCGGCGGGTGCCAGCCCAGACGTGTCATCGCTCCACCGGGCCGTGAGCGTATTCCCCAGATACTTCACCACCATGGTGTTTTCGCCTGGGATGAGCTGCTGGCGAAATGCATCCCCACGCATCGCGGGAAGGTCATGTTTTTGGTACAGCAAGCGACCAGTCTTGACATCGACCATCGCCATGCTGGTGAAGTCGAGATTCTGGCCACGCACTTTGGTTAGCGACAATCGCCGGACGAAGACCGCCGCGGGAGATTCGCGGCTTTGGCTGAGCGGAAACAAGAAATGCTTGACTCGCTGTGAGCGTTCCCACAGCGGTTTTCCCTCCTGGAGGGAAATCGCGAACAACCGTCCTGCGCAGGGCGCAACCGATGGATCGGTCCGAGTCGAAGGGCTGACCGCGATCCGTTCCAATTCCATCGAACCTGCATACGGAAGGATCAAGGCGACATCGCCAAATACTTGCGCGGTCAACGTGCTGAATTTTCCTTCGACATCCACCGTCGAGATGTGTTCGGTCGCGTCCGCGGCATTCCAGTAAGTCAGCTGGCCATCGGTTCTCAACGCGGCCACTCCGACAGCGTCCACCAAGGCCAAACGCGTGTCCGGGGTGTGCTCGCGTTCCAGCAGGACTTTGCCCGTCGGCGGATCGACCAATCTCAATTTCATTTCGCTGGCTCGATCTCCATTGGGGGATCGTTCCGGGCCAAACAACCAGCGTTTGCCTATCGAGGCTATGGGTAACCAACCGGCTTGGCCGGCATCCTTGGACTGAAGGATCATGCCGTCACGGATATCGAGATGCACCGTTTCGCCGGTCGAGGGTTGAAACGCATACAACGTATCGCCATCTCGGAGAAAGGTCGCATTGCGAAATCCGGTCTGGCTCCATAATCGATTGCCAGTGAATAGATCGAGGCATTGCAGTTCGTCGTTGTTGAGGATCACCGCACCGTGTCTGGATACTGCTGCGACTCGAAACGTGCGCCGCTGGATGGGAAGCCCCCACACGTTTCGGTCGATCACATTGCTTCGGCCTCGGCCGCGCTCTACCTCCTGTGATTCATCCCCAAAACTGTTTCTCCATAGCTGGGATTCCTGCGGATTGTTAAGGGCGACGAATGTGTCGATCGCAACGAGTTGGTTCCGCAGCTCCAATAGGACTAGGCTATCCACCGCGTATACGCGTGGGATCGTCGAACGATCCATCGACCCAGCATCGATCAATTGCTGGAACTGCTCCGTGGTGACCGTATTGAGGAACTGGAAACCATTCGAAGAGTGGTAGACCTGCCAGTTGGCGAACGCGTCACCGATGCTCTCCACTTTCGTGCAAAGACTCGATGCATCGCTCATCGGGTCGAAGGCTCGCATGGCTCCCTGGTCGGCGAATTCGGTCGAAACCGAAACAACTCCCTCCGGCCAGGTGTGTTTGGTCTCAAGCGATTTAGCGAGAGAAGCGAACTGGGTTATTTCCCGAGGGGCAATGTCCCCGCGAACGGAAAATGCGCGAGCATCTTTCGCCATCTTTTCAATCAGTTTCTGAAGCGCATTGACATCGCCGTGGAGGTACTGAAAAGCGAGAAAGGGACGATTGGAACGGAGATAGATTTCCGCCAAAAGGTCTTCTCGCTCCCGGCTCAGGCTCTCGGGGTTACCCTCCCGGTTTCCTCCTTGCTCGAGTAGCCGCTCCGACTCGAGTGCGCTCGATTTGACCAAGGATTGCGCAACGGCGAGCCGGAGTGGTTCGGACTGAGGCAGCGATTGCAAATGCTCTAATCGAAGTTTGGCCAAGCCACGATCGCGATTGAGGTCGAGAGAAAGGCGCTGTTGAAAACGCCCTTCCAATCGCTGCCAAGATTCCGGCGTCAATTTTTCTGCACAACGCGCGATGCGGGTCGCGATCCATCGGTCCTCTTGAACCGACCATCGAGGATTCATGTCGATGTCCTGGCCATCGCTCATCTGATCGATTCGGCGATTCAATCGCGCGTCCGACAATTCGAGAAGCTTGACCATGGTTTCCTCCCAGCGGCTCTGCTTTTCAAGACCGTGAATGAGGATTCGAAGGTAGGACGGCAAATCCAAATCGAGCGTGAGATCCTGGTACCGTTGCACACGATCGACATACTTGTCGAAATCGTTGCGAAGCGCCATGGTCGCGACCTCCACCAGTCGCAGCCGGACTTCGGGATCGTTCGGCATGGATGCGAGGGCTTTTTCCAAAACGCCGAGCGCTCCGTCGATGTCTCCTGAGGCGATGCTCAACTCCCCTTGTTTAACCAGACTTCGTACGGTCTCCCCTTCGCGATTCAACTCCTGCAGCAATTGCGTCTCAAAAACGTCGCGAATCGAATAGCAGTCGAGTTGGAACGGACTGGCAGAAATCAATCGGTCGTCAACAACCAGAAGATTGCCCAGCGGCTTGCTGACATGGACCGCGTTGACGAGCGACCCGTTTGTCAAATCGATCTCGAGGATGTCCTGGTTCGAGGTCGGTACCAGCAATTTTTTGCCTTGACGCACCGAGCGACCGACGATTTGTGCGTCTCCCGGAATCGCAAGAGGTCCCCATTTGGTCTTGCCTGAGCGCAGATCGATTCCGAGCACTGCACCGTTCTGAACCAATGCAACGATGTCGCCAAAAACCCCAGCGATGTATCGAAAAGGGGTCGGATCGTCGAAACTGATCTGCCAAAGTTCCGAACCGTCTGCGAGATCGATTGCAGACACCGAATTGCCATTCGACGGCGCGAAAATGACAACACCGTCATGCATGAGAACGCTGGTTTCGACGGATCGCGGAATGGTTGGGTTGGATTCGCGAGCGTCCATCCCGCCGATAAAGTTGAACGAAGCGCCCGGGGTGAGATTCGGGTTCATGGAATAGCGATATTGCCATAACAGCTCCCGGGAGTTCATGTCGTAGGCGACCAAATACCCAGAGAGAGTTGGACAGACAATGATCGATCCATCGGCTGACGGGCTCGCGCCATAGGAACGACGCTGCGGGTCGAGGGAGATTGTTGTTCCCTGATTGGCAGCGATCGGTTGCCGCCAAAGCATCTTGCCTGTCTCTGGGGCATGAGAGACCAGAAAGATCTCTCCGTTGAGTTCGATAAGGCATAACAATTCGCCTCGATAGGGGAGCGGCGCCCCCAAAAACAGGGCGCCTGCCATTTCGGGCGACTTGCCACCGCTGGCTCCCCCCACTTCCCACAAAAGCTTCCCTTGATCCTGAATGCTCCAAGCTTGCAGGACATTGAATGTTTTGATGCCGCTGTTGCGCATCAGACGCGCGTTGGGGCCTTGGGCGAAGCTCTCGGCCACGTCGACCGCCGGAAGCTCGCTCAATGTGAATAATCGTTCCCCGTCGCTTGCGATCTGTCCGACCGCCACGTCTCCCCACACTCTCCGGACGAGATAATCCGGGGCGGGCATTCCTAGGGAAAATGCGTCGCGGGTTGTGAATCGATCAAGAGAGAAGCCGAGCGGCATGCCGCTGAACACGCACGGCCAACCAATCAATCCCGTCTTGGCGTCGATCGCAAGTACTCGTTGGTCGTAGGTCGGCACAATGACCCAGGAGTCGACCGCGATCGGGTAGCGTGTGGGAATCAGGACCGACTTGCGCTCGGACAGTTGTTTTTTCAGCGAGCGATCGAGATTGTCTTTGTGTTGGAAGGATTCATGCAACTCAACATGCCATCGTAAGATCGGAAGGGGTAGGCCGGCTTGAGTTTCCGCGTTTCGCAAGGGATCCCCGCCGGGATAGGCGGGCCGCGGAACCGGCCGATTCCGTATCGTTGCTTGCGGTTGGTCCAACGATTGCAAAATCGACTCGTCGGAGGTTTTCTCGTTCCAACCAATCTTGCTGCCGTTCCATTCGGTGGTGAAGGAAGGAGATTCCGCCCGGGTCAATTTCAATGCGCTGCGGGCTGCGTTCTGCATTTTGGCGGCTTGACTGACCGCGGTCGTCATCACACCCAAGCTTTCGCCAAATCGTCTTCGTGCGGATTCCATGGCATGCAACCGCGCAAGGACGGTCGCCGCCTCGCGAACATTTCCATCTCCGAGAGCTCTTTCCGCCAACATCAACGAAGCTTCTTGACCGGCTCGCGTGAACTGGTATCGGCTGGCAATCGTTTGAATGCGACCCCAATCCCAGTTCGCAACCGCTTCCTCGAGCATTTGTGCGGCCTGGACCCCGTAACGGAGTTCTACAACCTTCTGGCCTTCGTCGGGAAGCTGAGATAGCAATTCGTGGGCGGTACGGATCACGGTCCCATCGACCGCGACGCGCTCCTCCTGCTCGCGAAACAAGAAGTAATCCTGACCAGAATCGGCTGCACTGGCTTTTGCTTCGAGACCAAGGACAGTGCCGAGTGCCAAGGTGGCTTCGCTCCACTGCTGCCGCGAAACCGCCTCGCGGGCATCCTCCAGCAAGGCTTCGATTTCTCGCGGGGCCGGCAGGAGCATTCCCTCGGTCGCGTTGATGCGGGACTGGAAACCCTGGCCAAAGGTCGCGACACTCCCAACGAACCCCACCAAGATCCATAGCTCGAATAGGACGCCAATCCATCGGAAAAACATGGGTTACCTGCGATTGCGATATCGGGAAACAGTCTCCCCAATAGTGTACCGTAATCACCAGGTTCGTGGGACGTTCGAGTTTGGCCTTGCGCAATAAAAAAACGGCCATCGCAAGTCACGGGAAGTGAGCTTGCGAGGCCGTTTTCTTTGGAAACAGCTATCCGTGGAGTAGCGTTCTCGCCTACTTGGCGGGAGGCAGCAGGACCTTGTTGATGACGTGAATCACGCCGTTCGAAGCATCGATGTCGGTCTTCAGAACCTTGGCGTTGTCGACGTAGACACCATCCTTGAGGGACACAGTGATCGATCCACCTTGCAACGTTTTTGCTGCCTTTGTGGCGACAACATCTTCGGAATACACACGACCTTCGACGACATGGTACTTCAGGATCGAAGCGAGCTTGTCCTTGTTCTCTGGCTTGAGAAGGTCTTCGACAGTTCCTTTCGGAAGAGCGGCAAAGGCTTCGTCGGTCGGAGCAAAGACCGTCAGGGCCTTGTCGCCACTCAAGGCGTCAACCAGTCCAGCGGCTTTCGCGGCAGCGAGCAGGGTCTTGAACGTTCCCGCCTTTTCCGCAACCGTCGGAATGTTTCCGTCTGCAGGCAGGATGACCGAGTCGATGACATGGATCACGCCGTTGCTGCATGCGATATCCGTTTTCACGACCTTTGCACCGTCAACGGAGACGTTGCCGCCCGCAACAGTGACGTCGATTCGCTGACCGTTCAGCGACTTGGCACCCTTGACGTTTACCACGTCCTTCGCCATTACCTTCCCGGGAACTACGTGGTAGGTCAAGATGGCGGCCAACTTGGCCTTGTTCTCTGGCTTCAACAGCGTTTCCACGGTGCCCTTAGGCAACTTTGCAAACGCTTCGTCCGTTGGAGCGAAAACGGTGAAAGGCCCTGGGCCTTTGACGGCTTCTACCAGATCAGCCGCGGCCAATGCCGCAGCCAAAGTTTTGAAATTGCCGGCTTCGACGGCAGTTTCGACAATGTTCTTGTCAAAGGCGTTTGCAGAGGAACCTGCGAGGCTCAACGCCGCGCCGCAAACGAGTGCGAAAAATCTTTTCATTCCTAATCCCTACCTGATTGTGATGACTATCCCAACAAAAATCTTCGCCGAGTAACCCACTCGACCTCGAAAACCATGTTTGTGCTCGCGAACAAGTCACTGTAGCGAGCCGTCAATACACGGCAGGATTGGCAGATCAAAAATTTTCGACATCGAAACGATCATTTGCCAAGGAGTTGATTCCAGGAAACAATGCACGGTTGACTGGCAATGCCGTAGATGCAATTGCCGATTTTTGGATTTTTGAGTCGGAATCATCCTCAGGAAAGGGATATCGATGGAGATCAAGGCGATCGTGGTGGGAGCCGCGGGCGGAATTGGGCTGGCCGTTTGCGAACAGATCGCCTCATCGGGGGGGAAGGCGTTTCTCGTCGGTCGCAACGAGGAGAAGCTTCGAGCGGTAGGAGATCGCTATGGATGGCCTTCTCTGGCCGCCGATGTCAGGGATTGGGACCAACTCGAGCGGGCGATGGCCACGGCCGAAGATTCCCTGGGAGGGATCAATGGAGCTTTGAATCTCGCCGGATCCGTTCTGCTCAAACCGATGCATTTGACCAGCCGAGCGGATTGGGATGCGACTATCGCAACCAACCTGACGTCGGCAGCCGGTTTGGTCCGAGCCGCGGTTCCTCGGATGTTCGCGTCCGGAGGATCGATCGTGCTCATGAGTTCGGCAGCCGCATCGATCGGTCTCCCGAATCACGAAGCGATCGCTGCGTGCAAGGCTGGTATCGAGGGTTTGGTCCGATCGGCCGCGGCGACTTATGCCGCAAAACAGATTCGCGTCAACGCGATTGCGCCAGGTTTGGTTCAGACCCCGATGACGGAGCGAGTCTGGAACAACGCGCGCAGCGCTGAGGTTTCGCTGGCCATGCATCCCATGGGTCGGTTCGGGCTACCGGAAGACATCGCCCGTGCCATTTGTTGGTTGCTGGATCCTGCCCAGTCCTGGATCACTGGCCAAGCCATCGGAGTGGATGGCGGATTGGGCAGACTGAAAAGTACCCCGGCCCGCGCAACTTGATTTCCTGATTGAATCCCTTTTGTGTTTTCGTAGTCCTTGATTCGTGAACCGAACCGCGTGATTTACCTCGACAATAATGCGACGACCCTCATCGATCCGCGCGTGGCGGAGCGGATGGCGGAATTGCATCGCCTTCGACTGGCGAACCCGAGCAGTCAGCATGCTGCTGGCAGACATGCGCGTCAATTTCTCGAACAAGCCCGCGAAGATCTTTTGGTCGCATGCGGAGGCAGGACCCGCGGCATGGCGAGCGATCAATGGTTGTTCACCAGCGGCGGTACCGAGTCGAACAACATGGCGATTTTCGGATTCGCAGCAATCCGTTCCGGCTGCGTGATCGTTTCTAGCATTGAACACTCGAGCGTTCTGGCCGCAGCCCAGTATCTGGAAACTCAAGGACGGGAAATTCGGTATTTGCCGTGCACGGGTGAGGGAGTCGCGGATCTCGAGACGCTGCGGGCATGGATCGCATCGGATCCGAATTCGATCGCTTGTGTGTCGGTGATGTTCGCCAACAATGAGACCGGAATCATTCAACCGGTCGGCGAGATCGCCAGATTGTGCCGGACCGCTGGCATCCCTTTCCATACCGATGCGGTCCAAGGTTTCTGCAAGATGCCGCTGAGTTTTCAGGAGATCGACGCCGATGCCATGACGGTTACCTCCCACAAATTACACGGACCGTTAGGCATCGGAGCTTTGATCCTGCGCCATGGAACGACCATCCCACCACATCATTTTGGAGGTGCCCAACAGTTGGGGCTCCGCCCGGGGACAGAGACGCCTGCTCTCGCCTCCGGCTTCGCAACGGCGGTCTCGCTGGCCCAAGCGGAACTGTCGGATCGATCTCGCCGCATGCTACAGCTTCGGGAACGCTTGGAATCCGAGGTGCGGCGGGTTGCACCGCAAACAATGATCGTCGGGGAGTCTGTTTCTCGGTTGCCACATACTTCCTGCATCGCATTCTTGGGACTCGATCGCCAGGCGATACAGATCGCGTTGGATCACCAACAGATCGCTTGCAGTGCAGGGTCCGCCTGCGCCAGCGGATCGAGTCAGCCGTCGCATGTGTTGCAGGCGATGCGGTTGCCGTCGGATGTGCTTCGCGGCGCCGTCCGCTTCAGCTTGTCATGGGAAACGACCGAGCAGGAAATCGATTCCGCTGTCATTGCTATTCAGAAGGCTGTCGGTCGGTTGTCGAAGCGTTGATTGCCAACCGTGCCCAGGCGGGCAAATGATTGTTCCAGCGATTGCCGGACGCTTTCAACCATCCTATCGGCTTGCCGCACCACTTCGCTCGGACCCAACCGGCGACGAATTCTCCGCCGGGACCGCGTGCAGCCGAATCACCTCTGGGCAAGGACTGACCAGCCATGAATGCAAGCGCTTGAGGGTCGCTCAAGTGTACCTCGCTATTCGGAACAAACCAACGCGGGCTCGCGAGGGCGAGGGCGTGCGTCGGCTCCCAGTGTCGCCCGGCGACGGTCGCTGCCAAGGCTGGTTGAAACCCATCTTCAGCTTCCTTTTGTTCCAAAAGCTTTCGGATCCCCGGCTCTGCCACGGTCGCCATCTTTTCGGCAATCCGATATCCGATCGGCCAAGTTCCGAGTTGGTTCAGCCACGAAGCGAATTCCTTCTGCGATTCCTTGCCGAGCGGATCGTTCCGCGCGCGACGGGACCGACCGTTCCTCCACAACCCCGCGTCGTGCTCTTTGGGCAAGGGTGGTATCTCGCCGGTTTTCCGCAGCGCTGCTGCGAACCCACCTCGGCATCGGTCGCGATGGGGCCACAATCGGTAGCATCCTCGGGCGATCGAAGATTTCCAAGGGGCCAAACCGTCCAGCTCCACTGGCTGGAAGGCATTCGGAAACGTTTCCTGGAGCCATGCGACTTGGGCTTCATTTTCCTCGATCGAAAATGTGCAGGTTGCCAGGACCAGCATCCCGTTCGGCGCCAGCATACGCGCGGCAGCGGCGAGGATCCGCCGCGCCCGCCGTGCGCAATGCTCGATATGCTGCGCGCGAAAGGCGGACGCATCTTGTTTTCCCAGCCCCACGAGCGTCTGTCCGCTGCAGGGAACATCGACCAGCACTTTTACGAACAAGTCACTGCACCGAAGTTGCAAAAGGTCTGGATCGAAGGAGCACGTTGCGTAATTGGCTCGGCCGGTGCGTGCGAGATTGTGACGGAGAACATCGATCCGCGAGCGAATGGTTTCGTTGGCGACAAGGTAACCGTCCGGTCCAAGTCGCTCGGCGATCGCGGACGCTTTCCCGCCGGGCGATGCGCAGAGATCGCAGATTCGGTCGTCGGTCTGGACGTCGAGCAATCGAAGCGGAAGCAGGGAAGCGGCGTCTTGTATGTAAAAATCGGAAGCGGCGAATGGCAAACCGCCCCCGGGACGAACCTCGGGATCGGTGATCCAGTAACCGCCATCGAACCAGGGGACGGGTTGCGTCGGGAACGGGATTTCGGCGAATTCGCGGTCTACGCGCAGGCGAACGCAGCGGTCCGAAAATTGTGCGAGTGCTGCTCGAAAGTCGGCGATTTCGTTCGCGGGAAGGAGTTTGTCGATACCCTCGATCATGCAAAGACTCGTATCACTACTTGAAGTTGCGGGCGGTTTGGGCCAAACTCGTACCCTGAACGAGAAGGAGTTACACTGTGAAAACTATCGCACCACCGGCAAAAACGATCAACGGGGAATCCCCCAAGCGCGAAGACGTTCCCGCGGGAGAATGTCTTTGCGATGAGTGTTCCGCGAAATGCTGCCGCTATTTTGCGTTGCCGATCGAAGAACCGAATACCGAGCAGGATTTTGATTACATGCGCTGGTATCTGTTGCACGATCGGGCATCGGTCTTCGTTGAAGATGATGTTTGGTACTTGCTGGTGCATACGACCTGCAAGCATCTGCAGAACGATCATCGCTGCGGCATCTATTACACGCGTCCGCAGATTTGCCGAGATTATTCGACCGAGAATTGCGAATACGACGAAGATGCGGTGTACGAAATGTACTTCGAAACTGCCGAGCAAGTAGCCGAATACACCGAGGCTCGTTTTCATAGCCAAGACGAATCGATTCGCTCGCGCGAACCGGAATTGCTTCCAGTCCTCTAATCCTGAAATACGATCCCCTTGATTGAACCTCGTACGCTCAAAGGCTTCCGCGATTTTCTGCCAGCGGCCATGATTCCGCGGGAACGGCTGATGGAGACGGCCCGAAGAGTCTATCGCCGCTATGGTTTCGTTCCGATCGATACGCCTGCTCTCGAATACTTGGAGATATTGACCGGGAAGGGATCGGAGGAGACCGATCGACAGATGTACCACTTTACCGACAACGGCGGTCGGGCTGTGGGAATGCGTTTCGATTTGACTGTCCCTCTGGCTCGTTTTTCCGCCCAGCACATTCATGAGCTAGGGACACCGTTCAAGCGATATCATATCGGACCGGTCTGGCGCGGCGAGACGCCGCAAGCTGGGCGATTTCGTGAGTTCGTGCAGTGCGACTTTGATACGATCGGTACCACGGGTGTGGTCGCCGACATCGAAACCGCGTTGGTCATCCATGAACTGCTTCAAGAAATCGGGATCGAACGCTTTCGCATTCGCATCAACAACCGGCAGCTTCTGACCGCCTTGCTGGAATCGCTGGGATTATCGCAACTCGCGACCGTCGTTTTGCGAGGTCTCGACAAGCTCGAGAAGGTCGGTGCCGGTGCGGTAGAGAAGGAACTCTCCGAGGCTGGACTGCTCGAACCTCAAATCGCGCAGATTTTGCAGTTCGCATCGATTCGAGGCGCTCCGGATGCGGTGCTTGGCCAACTCGCATCACAACTGCATGGCAATGAGCGAGCAGAGGAGGGGATCGAACGGCTCAACACGGTGCAGCGGGCACTGGTCGCCGCAGGGGTTCCACACGACCGATTTGCGATCGATGTGTCGATCGCCCGTGGCCTGGACTACTACACCGGTATCATTTTTGAGACGATGCTCGGCGATCTGCCGGAGATTGGAAGCGTTTGTAGCGGAGGTCGGTACGATAACCTTGCCGAGTTATTCACCAAGCAGCATTTGCCTGGAATCGGAGCGTCGCTGGGGCTCGATCGTTTGCTCGCCGCCCTCGAGAAACTGGGCAAAATCCCGTCAAATGCCGTCACTGCGGATGTATTCATCGCGCTCTTTGACGCCGAGCGAACCAGCGATTACTTCGAGATCGCGGCGCTGGTGCGGGGCGGCGGATTTTCGTGCGAAGTTTATCCGGATGCGAAGAAGCTCGGGGCGCAATTGAAATATGCGGACCAGCGCGGGTTCCCGGTCGCCTTGATCGCCGGATCTCGCGAATTGGATTCGGGTGTGGTCCAGATCAAGGATCTGCGCAGTAAGACCACGACCGAGGTTCCCTGGCGTTCTAAGCCGGATGAGCTTCTCGGTGCGATTCGAGTCATGATCGCCATGAATCGCGGCGACTTGATGGCTTGATCAGAATTGGAAGTCGTTTCCTGGCTGGGAATAGACTGGCAGATATCTGTAGTACACCTCGAGGATCAAGCATGACATGCAGGTCGCATACAAACGACCTCCCACTTCATTGGAATGATCGTCGTCGAACCACCAGCTTCCCGCGGAGTGACCCTGCAACACCTGGGTTCGAACAAGGTAATCGCGCATCTTGTAGTTCCAGCCTTTCCAGCGTGGCCCTCCATGATGAAACATCAATAATGTTCCGTAGTAGTCGAAATACAAATCGTTGTTGGAGGGGCCGTTATCACTTAGGTATTCCACCGCCATCGCAATGCTTCGCGCTTCGCGTGAGCGGCCTCGAAACAGTTGGATCAAGTTGCCGATCGCGGTCATGCTGATGGTCGGTTTGCGATCCCGGTAACGGTACATGAATTCACCCCCTCGGCACTTCTCCAGGAATCGGTCAACCGCGGTGAGGGTACGTTGGGGAACATTCAGTTTGGCCGATATGGCGCTTTTGAGTGCCATGACTTGCCAAGCGGCGATCGAAAGATCCCCGGGCGATCCTGGATGGTAATCCCAACCGCCATCGCGATACTGCGATTCAACGATGAAGTTTACGGCGAGCTGACACGATTCCTTGAGCTCCTCGGAAGGCTGCATTTGATACGCTTCGCATAACGCCAGTGTCGCGATCCCGTGCTCGTACATCTGAGCCATCGACTCGGTGCCAACCCAATAGCCGATAGCCGAATCCCGTTTAAGCGTTTCTTGCAAGTGGTAAACCGCCTTGGACACATTCACGCCGTACTGATCGTCCGTTTCGGTTTTGCCTGCACCCAGGAAACAGAGAAGCGCCAAACCAGTTGCAGCAGTTCGGGAGGCGTCCAAACGATTCCCGTCGGGTTCGCATTGGCCACTGCAAACGTGATCAAAACTCAGCGACCAAGCGCCGTTGTTCGCCTGATGCCTCGCGAGATAGTCCAGCGCCCGCTCGACCGCCGCTTCGCTTTCTGGACTCCCTCCGTTTTCCATCGCCAGACGGGTCCGATTCTCTTTCGTTCGGCCTTCCAACGAGGTTTCGACGAATCCTAAGTTGCCTCCTCCGGGTGGAAGCTTGAGATCCACCGGACGTTCCAGCGGATTTTGGTTTGCCGGCTGCTCGGATATCTCGGAGGGTATTTTGGCAACGATCTTTCCCGGGATCTGATCCAGATTGGGGAGACTCGGAAGATCCTCCTCCGACTTCTCCTGAGAATCCGATGGGGGGGCGATCGGAATTTCCAAGTCCGCGATTTCGTCGCTATCCCCTTGCTCGGAGAGAATAGTCAACGATTGGCCTTCCAGTCCGATACGGGCGGTCCAAACCGCCAGACTGACCAGGACGAGAAGGTGCACAACCACGCTGCCCAGTGCGGCAATCCAGTCTCGTTGGGGTCTAGATTCAGGCATGACCATCGCTCGTCCTCGATTCTCCGGTCTTCGCGCTCGCCAAGCGAGGCCGAGCGGCGAACCAACTATTGTACTCTGCAGGTCGTGCCAAGTCTGCAACTGGTAACGGATGGGCCGATTTTTCGTTCAGACAGGAAACCAGCCCGACCAGCAGTTCGGAATATAGCGGTCATTTCCCGGAGAGGATTTGCGAGGCTAGCCCCAGCATGCTCAATGCATTGAAGCAGGCGTGAATCACGACACACGGCAGGATGCTGCGACGCAATTGGAAGATCCGCCCCAGGATCGTTCCGAGGAAAATCAGCGGAAGCCAACTGATACCGTAAGCGAAATGGGCCAAGCCAAAAGCGATGCCACTCACAATCGCCGGCCACCACGGTGGATAGACTTCCAACTCGTTGGACGATCGCAAATCGATTGGCGAATCCGATTTCTGGGAGGATGGGCTGATCGGAGCGGCGTTGGGAGTCCCGTCGACGGTTTGGGAAAGGATTTCGGGGCTGTCCGTGTTGACCGCCATGGTCGACGACAGCGAATTTCGTCCGAAAAAGATCACTCGCATATTCCCGCCCGACGAACGGATGGAGTCAAGCCAGCGAATCAACAATCCGCGAAATGCGAATTCCTCCCACAGCGGTGCGCAAATCACAGCGCCAAAAAATAGGATGGGGAACGTCCAAGGGTGCTCTCGCATGGCGTTGATGACTGGATGTTGGTACTCCACCTCGGTGACGGCGTTGACCACGCCGGAGAAAACGAGAACCACGGGAGTGATGAGTAGAAAGGAGAGGACACCGACCTGAACGTCTCGTTTTCGCTCGTCGCTCGTGATACCGAGCTGCCGAAGCGTAGCTCCGCTTCGAAGAGTGATCCAGCCAACTGCGAGCGCAAATGCCACCAGGTATGACAGCGACAAGATAGGAGCGACCCATGCAGGTACGCCGGCTCCGCTGGCTTCTTGGGCTGGGTCCGAGGTATCTGGAGCAGGGATCGTTATCTGGCGGGATGCATCGCCCGCCAGAAACAGCCGAACCGCCACGACGGCCACGACCTGGCTGATCAAAATGCAGCAAAAGAAAGCGACCAGGTCGATCAAGCCGATGCTGGATGCCGGGCGGTCCCATCGCCAACCGGACCAGTGACGAATCTTTTTCAGATCGGCGAAAAACCAGATCCATGCGGATAGAGAGGCTGCAAGAAAGCCGAGAAACAAAAGTCCGAAAACCGCCGCCGCAGGCGAGAACTCGGGAGCAGCCGTGGATACACCCGTCATGATCCTTCTTTCGTGCCGAGCGTTCCAGGACCGGGAGACGTATCTGAGCGGCGGGCGCCCCGAACAACCACGAGCACATATTCGATTGCTGACACGACCGTCAGCACGACCGAGGTCCATAGCAGAATTTGCGTCGTCCACCGAAGCCATGCAGGTGGCGTTTTGTAACTGAGAAACAGCAACGCAGCGACAACCGACCCGCATTGGGCGACCATCTTCCATTTGCCGAGTTGCTTGGCCGAGAAGTCACCTCCACGTCCCTCCACCATCCCGCGGAGGCTGGTGACGAGCAATTCACGAGCTACCACCAGCGTGGCAACCCAGGGTGGGATTGGAGAACCCGGCGCGGCTACCAACGCGATCATCGCACCGCAGATGATGACTTTATCGACGAAAGGATCGAGAATGCGACCCAGCTTGGTTACTTGCTGGTATCTCCTTGCCCACCAGCCATCGACCCAGTCGGTTGAAGCCGCGATGACAAACAGAATCGCCGCGGCGATCCAGGCTTGGTATTCGATTAGTCCGCAGACGACGAGCGCCAGAATCAGACGGACGCTCGAAAGGGCGTTGGGAACATTCCAGGGTGACGGCGATTCGGGAATGGCGATAGAGGGGTCCGGCACGGTGCGATCATCCTCTCGGCGACGGCGAACCGCCTCCCAAAGCTACCCCGACCAAATCGTAGTCCTTCGAGGAGACGATTTCGCAGTCCACGATATCTCCCGCGTGTATTGGATGATCGGGCAACTCGGTCACATAGACAACTGCGTCTACGTCTGGGGCATCGGCATACGAGCGGCCCAACCATGCGCGGTGGGCCCCTTCGACAGCCTTGTCGATGAGCACTGGAAGTTTCGATCCTACCTTCGCGGCACACCACTGAAACGCGTTGGCTTGCTGAATCGCCATCAAGCGATTGCGGCGTTCTTTTTTGATTCGTTCAGGTAGATGCCCTTCGAGTTTTGCTGCCGGAGTGTCGGGTTCGATGGAATAGGTGAATACCCCGAGGCGTTCAAATCGTGTCTCTGCAACGAATGCCTCCAGTTCCTCTGCCTGCTCCTCGGTTTCCCCTGGAAAGCCGGTGATCATCGTGGTCCGGATCGCGAGGTTCGGGATGTTTTCTCGGAGCTTGGCGATCATGTCCACGGTCGATTCCCGAGTGACTCGGCGAGCCATTCTTCGGAGCATCGTATTGTTAATATGCTGCAGCGGCATGTCGATGTACGGCAGGATGCGTTGTGCAGAGGCGATGGTGGAGATCAAGGCATCATCGATGTACATAGGATAGAAGTACATCAAACGAATCCAGTCCACCCCGTCGATTGAATCGAGTCGTTCCAGTAGTTCGCGAAGCCGAGGTTCGCCATAAATGTCCATCCCCCAGTAAGTCGTATCCTGGGCGACCAGGATCAACTCACGCACGCCGTTATCGACCAGACGCTGAGCCTCGGCGATCACATCCTCCAGTGGCTTGCTGGCATGTTTGCCGCGCATCTTGGGGATTGCGCAAAATGTGCACAGCCGATCGCAGCCTTCCGAGATTTTCAGGTAGGCAAAGTGGGGCGGTGTGACCTGGAGACGCATGTGATCCGACAAGGCCCGGACGGGGGCAGGCCGGAAGATCATGCGTTGCTCATCCAAGCCGTCCATGATGCGACCGACCAGATCGCTGATCTGATCCCGACCGAATACGCCGACGAGCCCATCGATTTCTGGACGCTGCTTGAGCAGTCCCTCGTGTTGGCGCTCCGCGAGGCAACCGGTGACAACCACGCCCCGAATTTTTCCAGAGCGTTTGAGTTCCAGCATCTGGTCGATCGCTTGCATCGACTCTTTGCGGGCGCTGTCGATAAATCCGCATGTATTGATCACCACGAAATCCGATTGCTCGGGATCCGGGACCAGTTGGTAGCCATCCCGGTGGAGTATCCCGAGCATCTGTTCGCTATCAACGAGATTCTTGGGGCAACCGAGGGAAATGAATGCGTACGTGCCCCGCTTGCCGGATTCGGAACCCAGACCGGCTTGCCCGGATGGTTCGGGCACTTGAGAAGCTTGGGGATTGTCGACAATGGGGAGGGAACGCATGGATCATCGCGGCAAAGATTTGAAAATAGGTATCCGTCGATGATAACAAGAGCGTAAAAACCCACTAGCGCAAAATGATTTTTCTCGTGTTCCGCAGGTCCAAATTCACTGGTTTTGCGGTCCGTGACGGATGTGCGGATGGTCCCGAACCGGGTTTTTCATGATGTGCCGGTTTTGCTTGAGCCATCCGATGAAAATACCCAAGGGAATGTCGGAATAGCGTTTGACCGGTCGCTCTCCTGTCGATGACTAATGCAGTCAATAGGTGGCGCTTTTGGAAGGGTGTTGCCAGGACTCAGACACGCGCAGCAAGGGAACTTGGTGGGTGCGATCTGGCGAGACATAACGGTCATGGATGCCACGTCTAAGGACGGACGTTACAAGCAAGGAGCTTTTCGGTGAAATACACTTTAGTTCGAGGTTTGGCATTGTCGTTTGGCGTGTGCGCCATCTCCAATGCAGCTATCGCCCAATTATCAATCGGGGGATCAGGCCCCGGGGTGAAAAGCGGAGCTAGTGCTCCTGTTTCTCAGCCAATCGCCCTGATGATGGGATCCGGTGCCGAGGTCAGCAAGGCGAACCCCCAAGCCGTGGGAAGCGGGGTCGCTGCGAGCCAGGCTTCGCCAAGCACTGCGAGTCCGCCGCAATACATGGTTGCTGGTCGGACGGAGATTCCGGAAGTCGAAATCACGTTGCCGGCGAATTTGAACACAACGGTCGAAGGGGTTGAAACGACGGTTGCCGCGAGTGTCAGTTCGGCTCAAGCGTGCACAACTTCGACGTGCGGAACTGCTATTCAACCATTGAACCCCTGGATCTTCGGGGCCAATGGTTTGCTGTTGAATCGCCTCGATAACGATTGCACCGCTCTGACCTACAATCGAAACGATCCAACTTATCCTCTTCTTTGCACCGAACTGGTCGACATGCCCAGGACCGGTGGCTTTGAGGTCATGGGTGGACGCTACTTTGGATGCGGTCGTTACGCAGTGATCGGAAGCTACTGGGGAGTCTTCAGCGAACTGCAGCATGCAACGGCAAACGCCTCACCAGGTGTTGTGTTGACATCCGCCCTCCCCTTCACGTACCAAGCACCCTTGGGCGGCCCGGACACGGGGATCCGGATGGTGAGCCAGTATGTGAGCGATTGGTACGACTCGGCGAACGTTCATCGCGTGACCAGGGAGCAGAGCTTCCAGAATGCGGAAGTCAATTTTGTCTCGTTCGCATTGGGTGGTGGTGCACGCCAGCCTTACGGCCCAGGTAGCAGTACATGCTTGTTTGGCGGTGGCGCTGCAGGCGACTGCCGGCCCGGCACGACCGGCCCTTGCGCTCCTTGGTACGGGGCACAATGCAGCCCTCTTCGGCTCAACACCTTTGCCGGATTGCGTTGGTTCCAATTCCGAGATCAATTTGAATTCGGTGCTAGCGAAGCGGATGCCGTATTCGATTACTCGAGCGATGATATGTTCTACCGGAATGAAGTCACCAATGACCTCTGGGGTGGACAACTGGGTGCGACCGCAACCTACTGCACAGGCCGATGGGTGAACCTGTTTGCCGGAACCAGTTTCGGTGTCTACAACAATCGGATGTCGCTCTCAAGTTACGCGGGCACAGCGAACGAAATCGCAACGGTGGTTTCTACCAATGCGTTCAATGGCCAGCAGTACAGCTTCACTGCCCACGACAACACGGTTGCCGTGCTCGGCGAAGGAAATGTGGGCGCAGGGCTTCGGATCAGCCGCGGTTGGAGTGCCAATGTCGGCTACCGATTGGTGGGGGTGAGCGGGGTGGCTACGTCGGTCGGTCAGATTCCACGTGAGTTCGGCAATCTGGACGACGCATGGAAGCTGAGAAGCAATCAAGGCATCCTGCTGCACGGATTGACCGTCGGTGCGACCTACAACTTCTAATTGCGAGTCGAGATTTCGGGATTGCTCGGGCCTTCCGAGCAACAAAAAAACGGCGGAACCATTGTCCTGGCGCGAAAAGACGCGGGACAATGGTTCTTTCCTTTGGTGCATCGACCTTGGGGAAATGCCGCGAAAACGTATAATGCGAAGGGTTCAGGGGGCAGGAATGTTCCCCGGAACGTGATGGATCGACCCCTCCCTAGGTTTTTCGTAATGACTTCGCAGCCCCTGCTTCCCGTGGATCGTGCCAAGCCTCCGTTCTGGGTCGGGATCGACGTCGGGGGAACGTCCATCAAGATTGGATTGGTCGATGACCAAGGAGAGACGCTGGGGTTTGTTGCCATCCCAACCGAGGAGCCCAAAGGACCCGAGGATGCAATGCGCCGTGCGGCTTCCGCAACCAAAGCCCTCGCGGTCAAACTCGGAATCTCACTCGATCGCATCGAACGGGTCGGGTTGGGAACCCCGGGCAGCCAAGACATTCCCCGTGGATTGCTGATCGAACCTCCCAACCATCCACACTGGCGAAATTTCCCAATCGTCCGCTGCCTCGAGGATCAAATCGGGATCGACGTGTCGTATGCCAACGACGCCAACGCTGCTGCATTCGGGGAGTTCTGGATCGGTACTGGGCGAATCCACAGCAGCATGATTCTGCTTACCCTCGGAACCGGCGTGGGGGGCGGGATCATTATCCATAATCAACTCGTCGTAGGTCATAACAGTTTCGGGGGCGAATGCGGCCATATCGTGATCGATTCGTCGCCAAACGCTCGCTTGTGCGCTTGGGGGGGAGGACGCGGGCATCTGGAAGCGTATGCCAGCGCGACCGCTGTCGCCCTTCGCGCTCGCGAACAGCTCGCCGCTGGCGCGGCCAGTTCCCTTGCCGGCGAGGCAGCCACGGTCACGGCCAAGCGCATTTACGAAGCGGCTTCAGCCGGGGACGCTTGGAGCATGAAAATCATCGAGGAAACCGCCGATTATCTGGCCGTTGGAATCGCGACCATGGTCCACATGATCGATCCCGGGTTGGTAGTTCTCGGTGGTGCAATGAACTTCGGCGGTGCGGCGTCCTCCGTTGGACGCCATTTTCTCGAACAGATACGCTCCTCATTTCGAAGCCTCAGCTTCGATTATGTCGCACGAGGGACTACTATTGACTTTGCATCCCTCGGCAGCGATGCAGGATACTTGGGCGCCGCAGGCATCGCCCGCATGGAATACCAAAAACAACAATGACCGCCAAAGACAATAAAAACGCATCCGAAATCCCGCAGGATCGCATCCGCAACTTCTGCATCATCGCGCACATCGACCACGGCAAAAGTACCCTCGCCGACCGACTTCTCGAGAAGACAGGTACGGTGGAAACCCGTCGCATGAAGGAACAGCTCCTCGATGCCATGGATCTCGAACGGGAACGAGGGATCACGATCAAGGCAAAAGCGGTCTCGCTCCTCCATCGCCACGAAGGCCAGGTGTACGAACTCAACTTGATCGATACCCCAGGCCACGTCGACTTCCAATACGAGGTGTCCCGGTCCTTGACTTGCTGCGAAGGAGCCTTGCTACTGGTCGATGCCTTCCAAGGTGTCGAAGCGCAGACCGTCGCGAACGCCTATTCGGCGATGGACCACGATCTCAAGATCATCCCGGTGATCAACAAAGTGGACCTGACCCACGCTCGCGTCGACGAAGTGGCCAAGGAAATGGAGCAAATTCTTGGAATCGATCCCGACGAGATCGTCAAATGCTCCGGCAAAGCCGGCATCGGCATCGACGAACTCCTCACCGCAATCATCGAACGGATCCCACCCCCGAAGGGCGATTCCAAAGAATCTCTTCAAGCCATGGTGTTCGATTCCCACTACGACGATTATCGCGGCGCGATCACCTACGTGCGCTTGATGTCCGGCGAAGTCAAGAAAGGGGACAAGGTTCGGTTCTTTCGTGCAGGCGCCAACTACGAAGTTCTCGAACTGGGCCAATTCGTCCCAGAACGCAAGCCGGTTGAGAAACTGCGCACCGGCGAAGTCGGGTATCTGATCTGCAACATCAAATCGCTCAAGGATGTTCGCATCGGCGATACGGTCGTGCATACCAACGATGAGCGTGTTCAACCTCTCGAGGGGTACCAACCCCCGAAGCGCATGGTCTACTGCGGTCTCTATCCGAGCGATGGCCAAGAATTTACAGAGCTTCGAGACGCGCTGGAAAAATTGTCGATCAATGATCCTTCGTTCGAGTTCGCACCGGAGACCAGCGAAGCCTTGGGGTTCGGTTTCCGCTGCGGCTTTCTCGGCCTGCTGCACATGGAAATCATCCAGCAACGCCTGGAGAACGAATGCAATATCGATCTGGTCCAGAC
>JBKDXO010000160.1:0-3155 GCA_046306195.1 Planctomycetota bacterium
GAGGTTCTTCATGGCCCTGTGACTTGGACAACCGTAGATCAGCCGGTAGTACCACGTCGGTTGATCCATGGTGCAAATCAGTCTTGCGGATTTTCCCGATAGGTACTTATCCCAAAATAGCGATCCTTCCCGCTTCTTGAACGCAAATCCTGGCACCAATACTCTGTCAAGAAAACCTTTCAAGATAGCGGGGACAGACCCCCACCAGACCGGGTAAACCCATACGAGGTGAGAAGCATTCCGGATGAGATTCTGGCACAGAATAAGGTCGGGTTCAAGCTCCGTGCGCTTTCGATAGCCAAACTGCAGATTGGGATCAAACGTCAAGTCCCGAACCCTAATGACATCGATTCTGCGATCTTTAGCACCTTCCAAATAGGCACTTGAAAGTGCAGCGCAATAACTTTCCGGGTCCGGATGTCCATCAATGACCAGTATCCCGCCCTTCATGAATTGCTCTTTCATTCAAGTTGTCGAATTGCGATGCGTAACGCAAACGACCCCTGGGGGCCAGGAGATTTCGTCACGTCGAACAAACCAAACCGACCGTGCGCTTCGGTGCAGCACCTTGTTCTGGCTGCTACTCGTAATCGTACGCGTACTTCGTCCGACAGGATGGTACTCGTACACGGTTCGGATCTTTGAATTGTACCATTGCGTCCTGGTCGGCGCACTGGCTGGGTGATAGTTATGATCGGGAATTTTAGCCGTAGTGAAGTTGCTTCTGGCTTCACGCAAAGTCTGTGTTTGCTTTTTCGACGAGGAGTTTGGCGACCCAGTCCGATTCATTGTCGATATCGGATTTCCAGCGCTGTCGCAGCCGACAATGATAATCGCAACGAAGCAGAAAAGTTGCCTCATTGCAGTTCCTGATAGTAGCGGCATTACAACATGGGTCCCCCGTTCGCACAAGAAAAGGGGCCATCTCAAATGTACCCGACCGTGGGACTGGATGCACATGGAAGTTATCGACGTTTTGCCTCTAGGGACGCCCAGACACGCTCTCATCCATGCGATAGTTCGTCCCATTTTCAGTCAGGTGAATCGGGTATCCGAACTCGGAGCAGCCCCTTCTCGCGGTCTTGCCATTCAACGATGAATCGGATCGGAATGTCTCCAGAGTCCGTGTGTGCGACGCATTCCCCGCGTCGTACGGTAGCGCCACGGTTGTAGCCTACCTCCCGATGCCCATCGATTGACTTTACGGTTGCGCCGACCAGAGTGCTGCGAATGACTTGCTCAAGTATCCGCTTAACGTGCCTCGTGGTACACAATGGCAATTCGGGTTCTGATAGCCGGACTTGGAACAGCCCCTTCGCGCGATCTTGCCATTCGACCATGAATCTGAGAGGAATGTCTCCGGAGTCCGTGTGTGCGAGGCATTCCCCAAGCCGTACGCTGGCGATAGGGTCGTAGTTCAGCTCCCGATGCCCATCAATTGACTTCACGATCGCGCCGACCGGAGCGCTGCGAATGACTTGTTCAAGTGTCTGCGCAACTTCCGCACTGGTACACAATGGCAAGCTAGGCGGGATTACCAAAGAGGGGATAAAGGGTCCGGCAGCAAAAAACAACGCGACAAAGAGTGACACAAAACCGAGATTCGGAGACGCAAAAGCGCTGCGGCGGAAAAAGGCAACCGGGTAAACAACAATCCACATCAGGCACATGCCGACGAATAGAAGACCTGCACTTTCACGTTGCCGTCCTTTCAAGTCTATTCTGCCGAGTCGCTTTGCATCGATCGCTACCAGGGCCGCTGTCGAAATGACGTTGGCGGCACTGATGCCAATCGCGAAAGCAAATGTTGGAGCGAAGCACAGCAATACGCCCGAGAGCACTGGCAGGATTAGCGCGACGCCGACTAGCCCTAACCCCGGTTGAGGTTTTTTCGTTGGCTCGGTCGAATCCAGAGTTGGCGAATCCACGTCAGGCATACAGTTCCTCCTCGCGTGATGTAAAAATGAGCATCGCCCGATACTCGAGAAAGATTCACAGTTTCAAACCCGGACGTCCAGGTTGTTGAGATCGAAACCTATCAAGCGTTTCGATCCAGTATTCTGGAGTGAAGTGGAAACGTGAGGTAATCGAACCGACCAGAGACACGTTCGCATCGCCATCGGCCTGGAATTCGCTTCGAGGTGGTTCGTATGGCTTCAAAGCTTGCATGTCCGACGAACGAAAACGATAACAAAGGACGAGAGGTAACGTTACCAAGAGCAACCAACCCGACCGAGTCCCTCGGTGCATCGGCTTGGTCTGGCTGTTCTTCGTACTCAGTCCGACAGGACGGCACACGTACTCGGCTTGAGTCATTGCATTGTACCACGGCGTCCAGGCTCGGAGTATCGGACAATCATGATGCCGGTATCGCCGATGAGCCAGCGAGTACGAGTACCGTACGCTTACGCGGCCTGAGTACGAGTACGATGAAATCCGATGCGATGCACGAACAACCGCGATCACCGATGTCGCAGCATGTAAAAGTTACCGTCAGGAACAGAAAAAATGGACCGGCATTGTCAGGATACTCGCAACGGAATGCGATCATTGCGTCGAGGCACGATCAACAGATGAGCTTCATCAAAGGGAAACTTGATCACCACCCCCAGTCTCCATTGCAAGCATTCCCCGACTGCGCAACGCAATGCCTATCGAAGTTTTCTCAAGTTTTCTTCCGAGCGGTTGACTCAACGCAAGTCAAAGTCGGTGAATCGAGGGCTTCGTGTGCATGGTTTTGTTATCGGGTAGTTGTGGATAGTGTTGAATCTCTAGAAGAGATCGCCACCCGCCACGTGACAAATTGTAAACGTCCCAGTCAGTATAGCGAAGCGGATCATGAACGCTATCTTTTGTCGCAAATCGTAACAAGCAAACTCGTCCAAAGTCTCGCCATGGAACAAGTCGGACATTGTATGCGGTTCTCGTCCGAATCGGTCCAGTGGGAGTGACCAATCCGGCCCCAAATAGTGCTCCTGCGAATTGACGGCAGATTGATTCGTTTGCTCCACAGAGTGAGCGTACACGACTCTCCGGCGGATTTGTTGGGTGGCCGCGTTGCGATGTCGCCAGAGATTTGCTAGGTCAGTTTTTTCAATTGCTGGCGGGCTCTTCGCTTGGCGGCGCTCAGTGTGGCCGTGTCGGCCTTGTCCCGG
>JBKDXO010000161.1:0-16335 GCA_046306195.1 Planctomycetota bacterium
CCAACGCTGATCGCTCTGCACCCAAGCTGATCGCTGTACGAAGACATTGGGTGGGTCATGCTCCGATCGTTTCCCAAACCTCTGCGTCTTTGCGTCTCTGCGCGAGAATTCTTGCTGGCATTGAGTCTGGAAAGAAAACAACTGCCTTAGCGGAGTAAGTTTGGGGCGAGTACGTTTTGCCATCTTGCACAGGGGATGGGCATCGATCAAAGTACTAATTATGCGAATATTCTATTTTCTTACATGCGTTGCTGTTCTATTTGTAGTGCTGTTGAGCGGCTTGGATTTGGCGGTGCCCTCTCTGGGGCAAGAGAACGATCCCCTTCTGAAAATACCGAAGACTGACGACGGGTTGCCGGGTGCCGGCCCGATCCGGCGTTCTGATTGGTTCCAGACCATGTGGACCAAGCGGAGATCGCAATGGACGCGCAGGGTGCAAGCGGACCAAAACACCTTGGTGTTTCTTGGTGACTCGATCACGGCAGGTTGGGGCGATGATTTTGGAAATGCGTTCCCAGGCCTTCGCGTTGCCAACCGGGGCATCAGCGGCGACACGACGCGAGGCATGCTCCTCCGACTCGATCGCGACGTCCTCGCATTGAATCCGAAGGGGATCGTGATGCTCATGGGGACGAACGATCTCGACGAAGGGGCAAGTGCAGAGACGATCTCCTCGAATATTGAACTGATGCTGACCGCGATCCAAAAGCACAATCCGCAGGTGCCTATCGCGTTGTGTCGCGTGTTCCCTTCGTCTGCGTCCCTGAATCGGTCTTCGGATCAGATCCAAGCGACCAATGCGGCGATCTCTCTGGTTGCCAGAAAATTCCCGCAGGTAACGATGGTCGATACATGGACTCTGTTCGCGAATGAACAGGGAGACGCTAAGAAGTCCGAGTTTCCGGATTTGCTTCATCCCAACAAGCTTGGTTATGCGAAATGGGCCGCCGCACTTCGCCCTATTTTGGCCACTCAAGGACTTCTGGAAACCGAACCTGATCCGTTTCCTATTGAGCCAGGATTCGTCGCGCTGACGAACGGCAAGGATCTCTCGGGTTGGCGACTAGCACCCTCGCAATCGAATCCTGGCGAAGACAATCTCGAGGGAAAGGCTGCGACCAGCGATGGTCGTTACGTCGTGATCCATGGCCGGATAGTCGTCACCACGCCTCCCGAGGGACGGCGGGTCCAACAGTTGTATACGAAGCAGGAATTTCCCGGCGACTTTGTGCTGAAGCTCGAGTTTCGGGCGACTCCGAATGCCGATAGCGGCGTCTTCATTCGCGCGCCTCAGCTTCAGTGCCGCGATTACCCGCTTGCAGGGCCTTACAAAGATTTGATAAAGTATCGCCCTCAAGATTGGAATGAATTGGTGGTCACCGTCAAAGACAACGTTGCGGTCTGCACGTGCAACGGCGAGGTACTCGAAGGGGCGTTGCAGCTACCCGCCACCGGGCCGATCGGATTGGAGGGAGATCATGGCCAAATGGAATACCGCCGCATCCGGGTCTCCACGCGGTCTGCACCCTAAGGGCCCTGAGGGGAGAACCATGACAACCTCAGGCGGATCGAGTTCAAAGCCTGTGGATATCGAGTTAAGAGGCAGGGGATCATGAATCGGAAAACGAACTCCGCGTGGCGAAGAAGGCAACTGATTCACAACCTGAGATAACCCCTGAACCGAAAGTCGAATCGATCACCCTGACCGCCGAATCCGATGCGCTGCGGACCGTTCTCCGGGAAAACCTCGACCGAGGGCTGTTTTCGGAAAAAGACAATCCGCGTTACCGGCGGGATAAGTGACCCGCAGGTTCGGTTTCGCCGGTTGCCTGCAGTGGGCCTCAGGGAGATCAGGAAGGAGACTGGGCGAACGTGCGGAGGGCGTCGATCACATTCAGCATCTTGGATTGGCTGATGTCGATCCAGGAGGCGGAACGGTGGCGAATGATCGCGAGTTTCAACTGCTCCACGGCATCGGCGACATCGGGGGGGAGTTGGCCGAGGGCTGCAAACGGATTCTCTCGAGCTATCTCGCCGGAACCATCCAGGAACTCATCATCAGCGTTTTGCGAATCCCCGGCTTCAATGCGGCTTGGGTCCTCGTCGCTGACCGAATCCTCGTCTCCGAAATCGGGTCCTTCGGCAATCGGACCGCTCGAGCCGTCTTGATAGCGATCGGACTCATCTTGCTCGTCCGTTGCGAGAGCGACAAACCCATCGTCCATTTCGGACGTGATGAGTTCCTCTTCCCGTTCGGGTTCCTTGCCTGCGGCGATCGACGCCTCGGAGCGAGTGCGACGCATCTCGGAGACGCTCCAGTCGCTGCGCGAAGCGCCCTCGAGCCACAGTTCGGCGTCATCCCATTCGATCGCCGCCAGGAAATGGCTCCAGTACAGTCCTGGATAGCTCGATTGATGCTCGGCGAATCGTTCGTGGACTCGGCGGAGTCGGCCTACATGCTGGCTGGTGACGGCTCCGACAAACCGCGCCCAGGCTTCGTCGCTGTACGAAGTGACGGGGGCATCGGAATCGATCAACGCGGCACGCCACTCGGAGATGATGCGACCTTTTTCCCAGTTGGTTTGGCTGACGAGTTGGTTCCACTGTCCCACGAACGGTGCGCTGACAGCCGCGGCTTGTGGATCCAGGTCAACGCCGTTGGCATCTTGGGAAAGTTTCTCGGTATCGGATGTCGATTCGTTGGAGCTCATATCGATCGTAGCGGGTTAGGGTGATCGCGGGATCTCGTCATGGATCCGCAGTGCGCAAGAAACTAACTGAAAACGATTCGTTCACCAATCGATCTCCCCACCTGATGGTACGAAATCTTCAGCAAGTCTCCCATGCAGCGCGGGTTAGGTAAAACGTGCGGGTTGCGTAGCGGCTCGTTAAGAGCGGAAAAGTTTGTGCAAAAGTCGTTGATAGAACGAAGGTGGCCGACTCCGACGGCCCCCTGATGTTCGCTCGACACATCAAGCGATAAGATTGGGCTGGACCGACCGTTGTGGCCGATGGATGTGTTTGCGACGGTTGGTGTTGTACCTATGCGCTCTCACGTCGTGATCTTTCACCATGGCTACTTCCATTCCCTCGATGCCTGTCCCGTCTCCTGAGGCTCTTTTTGCGACAGCGGAGCATCAGCGGCTACGGGAGTCGAAGCAACGGCGAGCGAATTGGCAACGCTGGGGGACGTATCTTTCGGAGCGACAGTGGGGAACGGTCCGCGAGGATTACTCCGAGAACCAGGACGCATGGGTCTTTTTCCCTCATGATCACGCGAGATCGCGTGCATACCGTTGGGGCGAAGACGGCTTGCTCGGGATGTGTGATCGCCAAGGCAGGCTGTGTTTCTCGTTTGCGTTCTGGAATACGCGAGATCCAATCCTGAAGGAAAGATTGTTCGGTGTTTCGGGTCCGGAGGGGAATCATGGCGAGGACGTCAAGGAGTGTTACTACTACTTGGATGGAACGCCGACGCACAGCTACATGAAGGGTTTGTACAAGTATCCTCAAGCCCGGTTTCCCTACGATGAGTTGGCAAGCAGCAATTACTCCCGTTCCCGGTTTGAGGACGAGTTCGAAATTCTCAATACCGCAGCGTTTTCGAACGACGCGTACTTCGACTGCCAGATCGAATACTGCAAGTCGGATCCGGACGATATTCTCATGCGCTTGACGGTTTCCAACCGAGGGAATTCGCCGGCGGTTTTGCATATTCTGCCCCAGCTTTGGTACCACAACTCATGGGCTTGGGGATGCACGCATGAGGGCTGTGAAATCAAGCCTCGCATGAAGCTGCATCGGACCGATTCGGATCCCAACGGGGTGGTGGTATGCGATCATCCGACCTTGGGTCATTTCGAGTTTCGCGCAGAATCCGATGCCGACACACTCCATCCACGGTGGTTGTTCACCGAAAATGAAACCAATCCCCACCGCCATCCAGGGACGATTACCTCCGGAGATTTTTTCAAGGACGCTTTTCACGATTACGTCGTTGGTGGAGCGGCCAATGGTGTCGACAGCCGGTTGACTGGTACCAAATGTGCGGCTCATTACGTGGTGATTGTCGAGCCTGGCAAGAGTCTGGTCGTGCGATGTCGCTTGTCGGGAAGGGCGGCGGAAAAAGAAACCGGAAGTATCTCCGTCGCGGGTCGAATCGGTTTGCCGGAGTTTCGGATTGACGAATCGTTCGATCCGATTTTCGAGAAGCGGATCCGGGAGGCAGACGATTTCTACGCACAGGTGATACCAAACGCGTTGAACGAGGATCATCGGAACATTTCCCGCCAGGCATATGCGGGGCTAATTTGGACAAAGCAGTTCTATTACTATGTCATCGATTCGTGGTTAACCGGGGATCCTCACGCAAAGCCCCTTTCCCCGGAACGGATGTATGGTCGAAACTGCGATTGGATCCATCTATTCAATCGCGACGTCATCTCGATGCCCGACAAATGGGAGTACCCATGGTATGCCGTTTGGGACTTGGCGTTCCACATGATCCCGATGGCACGAATCGACATGGAATTCGCCAAGGAGCAAATGATTCTGTTCCTTCGCGAGTGGTACATGCATCCCAATGGACAGATCCCTGCGTACGAGTGGGCGCTGAGCGATGTCAATCCACCCGTGCATGCGTGGGCGTGTTGGCAGATCTACAAGATGAGCGGCGATCGGGAATTCTTGGCGAGGACGTTTCAGAAGCTCCTGTTGAATTTCACCTGGTGGGTGAATCGCAAGGACATTCGGGGCCAACACGTTTTCAGCGGCGGTTTTTTGGGGCTAGACAACATCGGGGTATTCGATCGGAGCAAGCCGTTACCGGGTGGAGCAACGCTCGACCAAGCGGACGCGACAGCTTGGATGGCGTTCTACTGCGGTTGTATGCTTCAAATGGCTCTCGAACTCGCGGAGGAAAGCCAAGCGTACTGCGATATGGCCAGCAAATTCTTCGAGCATTACGTGGAAATCGCCGAGGCGATGAACAGCCTGCACGGAACCGGACTTTGGGACGACGCGGATGGCTTCTACTACGACCATCTTTACCAGGATGGCAGTAGCACTCCGATGAAGGTGCGGTCACTGGTCGGTCTGATTCCGATTTTCACCAACGTTATGATCCAGGAATCCAAGATTCAGAGTTTGCCCGGTTTTCAGCGGCGCATGGATTGGTTCATTCGGTATCGGCCGGACATGGCCAAGCACATGAAGTACTTGGAAAGCCCGGCATCGGACCGAGGTGCGACAGGGATGCGGCTGTTGGCCATCCCCTCCCACGACCGATTCCTACGGTTGCTCGCGTACATGTTGGACGAAACCGAGTTTTTATCTCCGCACGGAATACGCTCCCTCTCTGCGATCCATCGAGACAATCCGTTTGTGTTCGAGCATGCGGGGAGGCGCGAGTCGGTGAGTTATGTGCCGGGCGAAAGCAATACTGCAATGTTCGGCGGAAACAGCAATTGGCGAGGGCCGGTTTGGTTTCCACTCAATTACTTGATTGTGGAATCGCTTCGCGAGTACTACGAGTTCTATGGAGATTCGCTTCGAGTCGAGTGCCCTACCGGATCCGGGGTCATGATGAACTTGCATCAAGTCGCGGATGAGATCGAACGTCGTTTGATTTCTCTGTTCGCGTTGGATTCGTCGGGCAGAAGGCCTTGCCACGGGAACGATCACGGCTATCGGGACAAGGAGGAATGGCGAGACCTGATCCTCTTCTACGAGTACTTCCACGGGGACCATGGGCGCGGGTTAGGTGCGAGCCATCAAACGGGCTGGACAGCGCTCGTGGCGACGATGCTGGAACATCAGGCCAGGGTCAAGGGCGTATGATTGCTCATCGAAGCTTGAGGAGCATTCGCTCGTTCCCTTGGGCGTCGACTGCGTAGGGAACCCACGCCAACGCGAGGAGTTTGATTTTCGTATCCGACTTGCGGATTGGGATTTCCGATTCCTCCAGCTTGAGATTTTCGATCGAGTATTGGCTTTCGATCGCGTCGAGTTCCTGCGTGCACTCGCGTTCCATGGCATTTTTCTGGAGAACGAGGCTCTCAAGCGTTTCTTGGGCGCGTGAGACATCATTGTTTTGGCTGGAACCCGTCAAGTCTCGAACGGCGCTGGAGGGGACCGACCGCCGTCGTCCTCCGAGAAGGGATCCCAGGATCGAGGTGCCGAGGTTGACCAGCCCATCGAGTCTTTTCGCTTTTGCTTCTTCGATGGAGCGGTCGAGCCGTTGCTGCGCGGCAGCCACCTTCATTTCGAACGTCGTGATTCGCTCATCGTACTTCGCTCGAACTCGGTCCATGGCTTCGTCGCGGGCTTCGCGTGCGAATTCCGCTAGCTCGAGTCGGGCCGAAAACTCGTCCTTCCCTGGAGTCGCGTTTTTCCTGATCGCTTTGCAGGTGTAGAGATTCATTTTTTCATGGCGGAACAAAAACTCCGCGAGTTCGCGGTCCCAGGCTTTGTAGTTTTTGGCCAGCAACAATTCCGGGGGAAGCTCGGCGAACGTGAAACCCTCGAGGGGTTCCCTGCTGATCTGCAGATCGTCTGGGTTGATCGCGATGGATTGATCCCAAGGATGTTCGCTGACGGATCGATCGCTTGGTGCGAGTAGCCAGAAATCCTTCCAGATGTCGATATTTCCAGCGGCGCGTACGAAATGCACGCTGGCCGACCCGAGCAGCGCGGGTTTGAGAATCGCTTGGCTACCCTTTGGAACAGCCTGATCCGCTTCGAGGAATCTCTCTTCGATCCCGGCGGAGACGATCGGCCGCCCGCTGGTCGATGAGGTAGCCGCGGGTGCATTGCTGGTTGCTCCTCGATCTTGGGCGGATGGTTGTGAGGTAGAGGTTTCCGGTCGCAGGACATCGCGGCGCGCGTTGGCCATGAGTTTGGAGATTTCGTCGCGCGACAATGGCCCCCGCAGATACGAAAGGGCGAAGCGTGTTTGAAAAATGGTTGGTGCGGGGTCATTCACGTTGTTCATGAGAAAGACTCGGTTGCCGACTGCGGAGAGCATCCGATCCATGCTCGCGCGATCGAAGGCCGCCCCGCGCTGGAGCGACGCGCCCTGCAAGCCCTCGAGGACGCGGTCTTTATCGCGTTGGGTTTGCAGTCGGCCCAGGAACCACGTTCCCATGTTCGAAAGCCCTTTGTAATCCAGATCGACTGGGTTTTGGGTCGCGAGGACGACTCCGAGCCCGAACGCGCGGGCTTGCTTGAGCAGCGTCATCATAGGACCCTTGCTCGGCGGCTTCGAATTCGGCGGGAAATAGCCGTAGATCTCGTCCATGTAGAGGATGGCCCGCAGAGCGCTGGTGCCTCGCTGGGTGCGCATCCAAGAGATCATTTCATTGAGCAGGATAGTCACGAAGAACATGCGTTCGGAGTCGTTCAGGTGAGCGATCGACAAGATCGAGATTTTCGCTTTGCCCTGTTTGTCGTAGAGCAAATCCTGGATGTGCAGCGATTGGCCTTGGAGCCAGCCGGCGAACGACGGCGAAGCGAGAAGATTGTTGAGCATCATCGACAGCTTGATCCGCTCTGCTTTTGGGAAGAAGGACTCCACATCCAGGACACCGATCTTCTGGATCGGCGGCGTTTGGATGCTGCGGATGAGGTCCTCCATCGAGAGATCTCGGCCATCCTGCCAATTCTTTGCGAGAATGTTGGAGAGAAGAATATGCTCGCGGCTGGTGAGGGGATCGGCATCGATGCCGAGCAAGGCGAGCAACCCCGAGACCGAGCTGGAGATTTGGTCGCGCAGGATTTCAGGGTCTTGCAAGACGGCTTCGCCAGGAGCATCGAGACTTTTCAGAACCGTCAGTGGGACCCCGACCGAGCTGCCGGGGGTGTAGATGATTTTCTCGACCGATTGGAGTTGCTCGAGATAGGTGCGATCGTAGCGCCAGGATTCCAACCCTTTGCGCCATACGGAAGCGACATTTTCAGCAGCCGCAAAAACATCGGGAGTTGTTTCGCGGTCGATCCATGGCTCGAAGTCTTTGGCCTGCAAATCCGGAAAGGTCAGCAGCAGATTGCCGAGATCTCCCTTGGGATCGATACACAGGACGGGGATTCCATCGAGAGCGGCTTCTTCGATCAAGCTGATGCACAACCCGGTCTTGCCGCTGCCTGTCATGCCGACGCACAGAGCATGCGTGGTCAAGTCCTTCGAGCGATACTGAACCACATCGTCGAGGAGTTGGCGATTCTCCAGATCAAATTTTTTACCGAGGTAGAAGCTGCCCGGAATGTTCTCGATCGCAGTCATAAGGACTCAAACACGAAAAGCGGGTGGAAGGACTTCGGAAGCGTCCAACAGTTTACCCGGATGCGGTTCGAGCGTCGACTTGATCGCGATACCAGTCGTACATATCGAAAAGGGATTCTCGCAGATTTTGACCGTGCCGCTGTCTCGATCGAAACCATGCCTCGGAATGGGTGACTGTGTCCGGACCGAGTTCACGCGTATCCTTGAGCATGTGGCAGAGCACGTGTTGTTCGACTGCCGAGTCGACTCGTGTTCGCCAAACCTCTCGAAAGCCGTGAGGAAGAGTGTGGGCAGTCGCGAGGATGGCGACCCCTCTCCCGCCCGCGCATCGGCGTGTGTACCACTGCAGGATCGGATCCATTTGCTCCCAGCCGTCGACAGCCAATAGTCTTCGATTCGCCTTAGGGATCGATTGCAGGGCACGGATACTGGCTCGCCACCGATGCCGATGGGTTTCTCCGGTCTGGAAATGAAGATGGCGGATCGAGCAATTCGATGTAGCCAGCGCGGGGTGTTTTAGCATCTGCGTTAGCAGCGTGGATTTGCCCGAGCCATGCGGACCGACGATCGCGGAGCGATTCCGAGACTCCCCCAGGACCGTATGGACCAACACATCTAGCGAAGCTGGCGGGGTAAAAAAGAACGGAATGGATCCTGGCTGGAAAAAACGGGTGCAGAAGGGATTGGAGAGGGCACGACCGCTCATACCGCTTTGGTGATGGTACCCAAGTAAAACGGTTGCTGGGCCATCAATTCCGTCCCATCGCTGAAATAGAAGCGAACGCGGACACACCAGGATATTTTCAGCAACGCTCCTTCGTACGAAAGAGGAGAGCTGGGCAACGGGCATCTCACACTTTGAGCGATCGACCAGTCGATCGCTGCGAGGGAGTTGCCGGACAGTCGCTGAAAAAAGTGAACTCCCAAATCCTCGGAGCCCTTGCCCTCGGTGACCCAAACCACGGACGCTTCCACCGCGACGATCGACGCATGGTCGACATTCACCACCCGATACTCAAAGTCCAGGGTATCACCGGGCATGTAGGTCGGTTGCAAACCCAGCAGGCGAATCATGACGCAACCGTCGCTGGGATGCGTGGATTTGCTGGGTAGACCACTACGGGGAAACTTCGGGAGTACGATGGCCATCGATTTGCCTTTCCGTCGACGACTATCTTCCAGTGGATTGCATTGTGGAAACTCTGAAACGAGTGCATTGCATCGCGAGGAACCGTAAATTGACACTCCATACGGAGCGGATAGCCCCAGTCGATTCGATCTCGTCCATGCTCCGCGATGACCTCGTCAAATACGACCTGGCGTTCTGTCCTCACGTCAGTTCCGAAATGATACGTGCTTTCTTCTTCGCAAACTAGATGCACGGATATATTCCTGATAACCAGACGCCCATATTGGAGGACTTCGAGCTGGTAGGTATTGCCTGGGATGAGTGGCAGGTCTTCGACTTCCACCGTGGTCGATCCGATGCCCAATGTCCGGATAAATGACCGGAAGAACAACTGAGTGGAGCGAATGGCAACATAGATGCCCGGGACCAGCAAAATGAGCAGCCGGTACGGGATCGCGGATCGAATGAGGCTCTCGACTGCGAAAACAAGGAAAATGGCGATCATCGCATTCCAAGCCATCGCGAAAATACCGATCGCGACCAGCGCATCGTTCTCCGGCAGTTGGCTTGGAAGCCGGAATGCTAGCTTGGCGCCGGGGCTGTCGGTGAACAGGCGCAGGTCGGGAACGTTAGGCGGGAGAATGTTCTTGGTCTTTCGAACCATCGGTTCGGGCACGATGCCGCGTTTGGCGATGACTTCCCGATGCTCGTCGCTGGTAACGACCTTGAGGACGCGGTACCAGAATCCGACGGTTCCGAGGACGATGAACGAGATGGAGACGAGAAAGAACAGCCAGAAACCGTATCCGATCCGGATAACCTGGGTGTTAGGGGACATCAATTGCCAGGCGACCAGGGTGGTTGCGGAGAAGACTCCCAAGAGGAAGAAGGCGGCAAAGAACGAGGCTTCACCGAGCGAGCCGATGAACCACCAGCCGGACATCCGTCCGCCCCGTTTCTTGCCCCAGAGTCTGAGTTTCGCTCGCCACTTGCTTTTCATGGCTAGCAGTTTACACGGGAGGCGGGACGAAGAAACCGGGTTGACTCACAAGGGGACCTTATTCTGCGAGGAGTGTCTGGACCATGGACTCGATCTCCTCCGCGTTCTTGTTCCCGGAGCCGATCTTCACCAATCGCACGTTTCCTTGTTTGTCGAGCAGCGCAACGTGCGGGATGCCAGTGACCTGGTACTCGGATTGCATTTTGCTGTTTTGGGGAGTGACCATGGTGCGGTGCTTGAGTTCATGTTTCGCGATGAATTTGTCGAGCATGGCCAATTCGTCTTCGAGGGAGACGGGGTCTGTGGCCCGGGTGGCGTTGGCGGTCTCTTCGTCCCAACGAAAATTGTATTGTCGAGTGACTCCGATGATGGCGAGCCCTTTTGAGCCGTATTCGGCATCGAGATGCTTTAAATGGGGAAAGGTCGCGATGCATGGGCCGCACCAAACGGCCCAGAAGTCGAGCAGAATGACTTTGCCTTTGAGGCTCTCGAGGGTTTCCGGTTCTCCGTTCACCCATTCCATGGGATCGATCTCAGGAGCGGGTTTGCCGATCATTGCCAGCAGGGCGCGAGCGCTCTCGATGGTCTTGTTGAGGCGTTCCGAGTTTTTGGCGAAACTCTCTCGCACGCGATTGAAGTTCGCATCGTCCGACTCGATGGCATCGATGAACGCAGTGGCATGGCGGAGCGTGTCAGCGGCCGCATCCGGAGAGGTGCGAGCGTTGCGTGAGACGAAACTCATGACAGCGGTCGTGTATGTCCCGAGCACCGGGCTCGTTGGCGACTGCTTCAATTGCAACTGGGCGAGGGATTCGATCTTGTCGAACAGTTGGCCCGCGTTTGCATCCTCGGTGACTGGGAGCAGATCGCTCCACAGACTCAGAATGGTTTTTGCATTGATGGACGGATCGGATTCCGCCGCGTAGATTTTTTCGCAATCGGCGACAAACTCCATGAGTTTGCTTCTCGCTTGTTCCGAGGCGTCTTGGTCGGGGGTACTCAGCTTCGTCCGCATGATCTGTGCGTAGATTCCGTGAGCATCGGAGAGTTTGTCCGACGTGAGTTTCGCCGCCAGGATTGCCAATCCTTTTTCCACCCATTCGTCGGCTGCATCGGGCTTGATTTGCCGGAGCAGCATGCTGCCCATTGGGAGGGCAGACGCGAAAAGGCGCGGGTTGGAACCATCTTCGAGTTTCTCGAAGGTCGCTTCGAGCGCTTTATTCACCTGGGCCACTGCTTCGTCGGGTCGTTTCTCTCTGAAGAGCAAAGACCCGACCGTGATCCGAAACTGAGCGAGCTGCTCGGGTTTCAGATCGGTCGTTTCTTCTAATAATTGCAACGCGCCATCGACATCTTTTTCAGCGATACGTTTTTGGAAATCCTGGATAAAAGTTCCCTGCGAGGAGTCCTGCGCGGGGGCAACGGAGCCGATTGAGAAAGTAAGAAGCAGGCTCGCGAGAATCGCGTAACGGCAAAATGCAAATATTCGCATGGGATGGTTTCCTTTGGAATCAGACCGAATGGGTGCCGGGAAAACGCGGCTGTGCATCGGGGAAAATGTCGAGTGACAGTCTTAAAAAGGTAGCAGAATCTTTGCGACTACGCATCGGCCGGTGTGCGCCTCGGCTTCAATTTGGCAAGATGCGCAGGGTTTTCCGTTTCGAAGGGTGGTGGAGTTGCGTCCGGGTCAGAGCTGGGAGCGAGTTGGTCTTGACGCCGAACTTCGATCGCTTGGACGTACTCCGCCCCGAAAAACAGGATCGATATCGCGTAGTAGCACCAGAGGAGGATCGCGATGAACGATCCGATGGCACCGTAGGCGGAGGTGTAGCGCATCCCGATGAAGAACACGCCGAGCAATTCGCGTCCAAGCTCCCAAATAATTGCCGCCAATAACCCGCCGCGCAGAGCGTCGGTCCATCGCACATAACGTTTGGGGAGAACGCGATAAACCAACGTGAACAGCAGCGCGTTTGCCAGGATCGTAAAGCCGAGTTCTACCCAGTTGAAGGCGTGCGCCATGATCGGAAGGGTTTGGCCGGTAATCGACCGAGCCTGTGCAATGAGCATGCTGGCGGTAAACAGGACCACAATCATTCCGCCCAAACTCAGCAGCATGATGAACGCAAAGAAGCGATGCTTCAGCACTCGGCCGACCGTTCCCGAGAAGGTGGCCGATTTCTTGGCAGGGATTCGAAAGATGCGATCGAACCCGCGATCGATCTGGGCGAAGACGCCTATCGCCGCGAGAATCGCAGCCACAAATCCGAACGGTCCGCTGACCAACGAATGATCGCGCAGATGCCCGAGAACTTGTTCGATGTGAATCCTCACATCCTCGGAGGCATACGTTTCGACCGTCGAAAGAATCTGCTGCTCGGCATTCTTGCCTGTGTGTGTGAACCGAAGGTACAGACCGATGCCCGACGTCAGGAGGAGCAGCATCGGAAACAAGGAGAGAGACAAATAATAAGCGACGCTAGCGGCCATGGAGCCAGCATCGTCTTCCGCCCATCGAATTCCTGCCGTGCGTAGGTTGGGAAAGAAGTCCAGCACCCAACGCTTGCCTCGCTGTGCCACAAGGGCCGTTACCGACGAGTCGCTCTTGGGTATTGCATCCGGATCGAGTGCTGGCATTCTGCGATTTTAGAACTCGTCGCCAGCCGATGCCAGACCGATCGGCTGAAACCGATCGACTACAGCAATTCCTCGATCTTGGATGCGAGAGATTCCGGGGAGGCGTTGGGAGCAAACCGCCCGATGACTTTCCCGTCGCGGTTTACTAGGAATTTGGTGAAATTCCATTTGATGGCTTCGGTCCCGAGCAAGCCGGGGGACTCTTGCTTGAGATACTGATAGAGGGGGATTGCTTCGGAGCCATTGACTTGGATCTTGGAAAAAACGGGAAAGGTGACCCCATAATTTAGCGAGCAAAATTCGCCGATCTCCGCATCGCTTCCAGGTTCCTGGAATCCGAATTGGTTGCAGGGGAAGCCGAGGATCTCGAAGCCACGATCTTTGTATTGCTCGTAGAGTTTCTGGAGGCCGGCGTATTGAGGCGTGAATCCGCATCGGCTGGCGACGTTGACGATGAGCAAGACCTTGCCGCGATACGATTCTATGGGAACCGGATGGCCGGCGCGATCCTGGACATTGGTCTCGTAAATGGAGTTGAGTGGACTTGGCATGAGGTCAGACCGTCGACAATTCCTGAGATCGGTGGGTGGGATTGGGGAGTGGGCTGAGTCGGTCGATAAAATCGTTTGGCAGGTTCAGATCGGCAAGCAATTGCCGGCACGTAATTCGGGTGGATTCGTAGATGACGGGAAGCCCGCTACCTGGGTGGGTACCGCCGCCGACCAGATAGACTCCGTCGAGGTCTTCGAACTTGTTGCGTGGTCGCAGGTGGAGCATTTGTCCAAGGTTATGGGCCAAGTTGAACGTGGCACCTCGGTAGACGCGGAAATCATCTCGCCAGGAGCGAGGGGTGATGATCTGTTCGTACTCGATGTGTCTTTCGAGGTCCTCGAGCCCGACCTCGCGTAGTCGCTGCAGCGTGAGTTTGCGGAACGCAGCTGTTTGTTCCGCGTCCCAAGGGGTGTTGGGTGTGAGATGGGGGACCGGGACCAGCACGTACAAACTGCTTTTGCCCGGTGGGGCAAGAGAGGTGTCGGTAACGACAGGGTTTTGGACGTAGAACGACGGATCGCGAGGGAGAACCTTTTCCTCCTCGATCTCTCTCAGATTGCCGAGATAATCTCGCGAAATGGTGATCGTATGATGGGGCAAGTGTTCGTAGACTCGGTCCAGCCCGAGGTACATCATGAAGGTCGAGCATGAGAACCTCTTGGTCTCGATCTTCTCATCCGTCCATCGGGATCTCAGTTCGTTAGGCACCAGATGCTGCATCGCATGGGCAAAGTCGGCGTTCATCACGATGGCGTCGACGTCGTAGGTGCCTAGTTCGGTCGCAACACCGACCACGCGTTTGCCTTTCCATTTCAGGGATTGGACTGGTTCATTGAGACGTACTTCCGCACCGAGTTCGCGAGCGATTCGGGCCATTTCGCGGCTGACGGCTCCACATCCACCGTAAGGATGAAATACCCCGTACTCGTATTCGAGAAAGGAGAGGATCGAAAACAAGCTTGGGCATCGGAACGGCGACATTCCGAGGTACTTGGCTTGGAAAGAGAACGCGATCACCAAGCGAGGGTCTCGGAAATAGGATTCGAGTTCCTGGCCAAGCGACTTCCATGGCTTGATGTAAGGGGTGGCAGCCAGAAGGGCCGGGCTCAAATAATCGGTCAGACCATTGAAGGGGCTTTCCAGAATAGGACGGAACTTGGCCAGTTTCGTCCTATTCTCATCCATGTATTTTTTGAGTTTGCCGACATCGGAGGGGGATAGTTTCTCGATTTGGCGATCCATCGCGTCCAGGTCGGGGGTGCAATCCAAGTGGCCCCCCGCCCCGAAGGCGACTCGGTATTGCGGGTCGAGTCGGACCATCGGGATTTCGCGGTCGATGTCCCGTCCGACGCTCTGAAGAATTTCCTTGAGAATCCTGGGGTAGAGATAAAACGTCGGGCCGACGTCGAATCGGAATCCACCTGGGGCCGTAATGGTCGAGCAACGTCCTCCGACCACATCTCTCGATTCCAGAACGGTAACATCCGCCCCAGCGTGTGCCAGCTGCATGGCTGCAGCCAGTCCGCCGGGACCGGCTCCCACGACGACTATTTTTTTTCTGGGCATCCCGAATTCATTTCGTTGGCGACCATCATTTTGACGCATTTTCCCTTGCGTGTTATAGCACAGCGTCAAGCGTTTTGGGGGCGAAAGAGCGATTTCAGCACTTGTCGGAAGTATCCCGTGCGGCTAAACTCGGCTCCCACGGTTTTGAGATATTTTGGCCCATTGAGTCATTTGTTGAAGTATGGATTTTTCATCGTATCCCTCGCGACGGCCTCCGGCGGGCAAGAAATTCGCTCGTAAACGAACGCGAGTTACGACGAAGGTGAAGAAGCGGGATCCCCTGTTGGTGGATGGCAAGCGTCCTCGCCCCATGTACGTCGATTACAAGGATGTCGAACTCCTGACCAAGTTGGTCAATCGTCATGGTCGAATTGTCAGCCGCAGGAAGTCCGGTTGCTCGGCGACAAGCCAGCACGCCGTTGCGGAAGCGATCAAGCGAGCACGGTTCATGGCTCTCATGCCGTATGTCGGCGAGTAGCACGGGACCGTTAGGGCACGGAGCTCCGAGCATCGTACCCTTCGTTTGGAATCGCCGGGCTGAGTTTTGCGAGACGGACGCGGCGGGCATTGTTCACTTCTCGGCATTTTTGCAGTACATGGAACAAGCCGAGCACGCGTTGTTCCGCGAGTTAGGAACATCGATTTTCCCCGCAGGCCTTCACGATTCCTACAGTCCGGATCAGCAGTCGAGTGACCCACCGTTCACTTGGCCACGTGTCCGTTGCGAGTGCGAATACTATGCGGCGGTTCGATTTGAGGACATGATCCAGCTGCGGGTCTTTGTCGAGCGATTGGGGGCCAAGAGCGTGACCTACCTCCACGAAATGCAGGTCGAAGATCGGCTGGTCGCACGCGGGCGAATCACTGCCGTCTGCAGCCGCCATGTGCAAGGGAAATTGGTCGGTTGCCCAATTCCTGAAGCGATGCGTGAATCTTTGTCACGTTATCTCCTGCCCTCCACCCCCACTCCTTCGTAAGTTACCTCGGATGAAATTCTCACGGGTTGCCATCGCTTCGATTGGCTACGTAATTCCCGAGGTGGAAATCACCTCGGATTGGATCGAATCGGAACTCCGCGATGTTTACGACCTTCTGAAGCTACCCCACGGCCGTTTGGTGGGGATGAGCGGAATCGCTTCACGGCGCATTTGGAAAGATGGGACTCGGTTGAGC
>JBKDXO010000162.1:0-24397 GCA_046306195.1 Planctomycetota bacterium
TTCCTGACTGGCGAGTTCCGCGCCGATCGATCGTCGCTGCGAACCATCGGCCCGAACCACATAAGCCCGTCGCGTGATCCAGTTCGCGAACTGCCCCTCAGGCAGATCGTTTCGGCTTTCGCTGTACCCGATCCACCAATCACGTGGCGATTCCTCCCCCGCAGGCTCCGAGCCGACCATCAACAAACAACTGACCAAAAACAGCAGCATCTTCCGCTCCTTTTCCGGACATGATACTTGAATCTTTTTACGTTCACCTTCGCACGACGGACTGGAATTCGTACCGTCGATTCGCTCGCTGACGACGAAGGCCACGCCCCCGGTCGCGTCGCGTTTGGAGGATTCCGACCCTACGCCAGGATCTCTTGGACAACGCGGGCTGGACGGTGCGAGGTGATGATCTGCTTGGTGTTGTTGTACGGAAAAAAGACTTTCTCGTGCTCAAGTCCGAACAAATGCATCACGGTCGCTTGGAAATCGTTCGGGGTCACGATGTTCTCCACCGCTTTGTGGCCGAACTCGTCGGTCTTGCCATAAGCCATCCCGCCTCGAACACCACCCCCGGCCATCCAGATGCTGAACCCTTGCCCGTTGTGGTCGCGACCCGCCCGGTCCGGACTGCCATGTTCCTGAGTCACCGGCAATCGACCGATCTCGCCACCCCAATGGACCAGCGTCGTATCGAGCAGTCCACGCAGCTTGAGATCCGCCACCAACCCCGCGACCGGCTTGTCCGTCTTGCGGCAAATCGCAGGCAAGTTCTTGGCGATGCTATCGTGATTATCCCAAGGTTGACCCGCATGGAACAATTGCACGAAACGAACCCCGCGCTCAATGAGCCTGCGCGCGAGCAAGCATCGGGTTCCGTACTCGCGCGTCTCAGGCTCGTCGATTCCGTAAAGCTTGAGCGTCGCCTCGGTCTCTTTCGATATATCCAATGCATCGGTCGCGGCAAGCTGCATTTTGGCCGCCAACTCGTATGTCGCCATCCGAGCGTACAATTCGGGCTCGTTGGGATGCAGAGTCGTGTGCTGTCGGTTGATCTCTTGCAACAGTTGCAGGTTCTGCTGCTGCATCTCGCCCGCCAAATGGGCGGGAGGTTGCAAATTGAAAATGCGAGGCTCCTTGGGCCGGAGCACGGTCCCTTGGAACAGCGCAGGCATGAACCCGTTGGACCAATTCGTCACCCCATCGACCGGATGCCCACCTGGGTCGCTGAGGACCATGTAGGCGGGCAAGTCCTGCGACTCGCTCCCGAGAGCATACGTCAACCATGCTCCCAACGTCGGGCGTCCCAAAATACCTGGGATCCCCCCATGAAAATACCGAATCGATACCTCGTGCCCATTGTTCCCGGTATGCATGCTTCGAATCAAGCAAATGTCATCGATCACACCCGAGGTGTGAGGCAACAGTTCCGACAGCTCTGTTCCACAACTGCCGCGCGGAGCAAACGCGAATGGACTTCCCAAGAGCTTCTTGCTGGCTTGATTGACAAACGAATATCCAACCTCGCCCTGATAGTCCGTGCCGTTGAACTTGGTCAACTCTGGTTTCGGATCGGTCAGATCCATGTGCGATGGACCACCATGCTGAAACAGCGAGATCATCGCCTTAGCTTTGGGTGCAAAATGCGTGGGGCGAGGTACCAGGTCCCGATGAGGCTTGTCCTTCAAGATCGGGGGCTCGGCCCGGAGCGGATCTTCGGACAACATCAGCTTGAGTGCGATCGCTCCGACTCCCATGCCGACATGTTGCAGCCAGTGCCGGCGCTGTTGCAACCACGTTTCTCTGTCAGGTTTCATTTCGCTCATGATGGGATCAGTCCACGTAGAGAAACTCGTTGGAGTTCAAAAGCATCTGGCAGATATTGATCAGGACCTGGCGTGCGGCGCTGTTGCCACTGCTGAGTCGCTCGGGTTGACGGTACAGCAAATCCAATTGCACCGCCACAAATCGACCGACCGCATCGATTTCTTGATCGGTCGGGGCGCGATGCAAGATGCAGTCCCATGCCGCGACGACTTGCCGGCCGAGCATCGCATAGTCCTCTTGTTGCAACATGAAGCCGATCGACGAGTCGTAGATGGTTTGTCCCAACGCAGTGTCATTGGGAGTGAAGGTGATCTTCACTGTCCAAGTAAAGGAGTCGGAGGTTTCCTGTTCGCCGCATTCGAGGACGAGATCGATCGCATCCTCCGGCTCGACCGCCAGATTCGTTGCCATCGTCGGTCCCGAACCGGCCTTGATGGTCCAACTCCCGGCTTGCCCATGCTTGGAACTGATTCGTCCGATCACCCCGTCGCCATTTTCGCTGCCATGCGATAGGGTACCTTGAATCTCCACGCTCCCAGCCCCAGGCGCGATCCAGCGGCGGATCGCCGGATACGAGGCGTTCCCAGGATGGCCACCCACGTTGGTCAAAAAGACATAGCCGGTGGTGGCATCCGGGATCTGAGTGCCGGGCATGCTGCTTCCTTCCCTCAGATTCGCGAATTCTGAAAACACGTCGACCTTACCGGTCTCCCGGTTGAAGGTCCCGGTCCCGAATCGCCAACGCTTGGGGGGCGATGGCGGAAGTTTCCAAGTCCTCCGTGGATCGGTTGCGACTTCATCACCGCCGTTGGGTTCCGCTGCAACTTGGTCGGCAATCCGCTTGGCGATCTTGTCGGCTTGATCGAGCAGAAACTCGTTGTTCATCATCATGAGCGACTGGGTAGCAACCGTCGATGCGGGTCGGATATCGCAGTTGACTCCCATGACCGGCGCGTCGAATGCCTGAAGCATGGCTACCGGTTGGGTGCGCCGCCACTTGGCATAGATACTTCGGCGCGGTTGCCCGGGATCGATGCGCACTTGGCCCGCATCGTCTTCTTGCAGAGCGATCGCCGGGCCATACAAATCGGTTTTGAGTTGCCCCGAAAGAGCCAGCACGCTGTCTCGAAGCACTTCGGCATCCAATCGTTGCAAGTCTCTTCGCCAGTAGAAACGATTCTCCGCGTCGATCGCGTCGCGAGCGGGATCGCGGACCGACGATTGCCGATAGGCGGTCGAGAGCATGATGGTCCGGTGCAGATGCTTCAGGCTCCAACCATGCTCGATCCACTCCATCCCGAGCCAATCCAGCAATTGCGGATGCGTGGGTGGGGATCCGAGTTTCCCAAAGTCGCCCGGCGTTGCAACGATCGCCTTGCCGAAGTGATGCATCCAAACGCGATTGACAAACGATCGGACAAACAGCGGATTTGGCGGATCGTTTTGCGTGAGCCATTTGGCAAACGCAAGTCGCCGACCGCTGGTGGGAATGGACGGATCGTCGGACGGAATACTCTTGGGTGCCCCCTCCGAAACCAAGTCGGTTAGCTTGCCCGGTGTGACTTCTCGCGTCGGCTGATTAGGATCTCCTCGATGAAACAGTTTGGTAACGGGGAGATGCCCTGCCGGTTCGGTGAGAGTCTGAAGAAACGTCTCGGGTGGTTTCTTGGCACGCACCTCGGCGATCTTGGCGACGAGCTTCTTGAGTTCCTCGGCTGCCGCGGGCAAGTATTGGTAGAGAACACCAGGAGAAATATTGACGCTCGGGTTCTTCTCCAGCAGCATCTTTTGCTCCTCGGTCCGCTTGTCGGCAGGTGTTTCATAGGCGGCGCGAAGGTTTGCGCGGAGCGGTTCCTCGAACTTCATGAGTTCTTTGTCGAGGGCCTCCTTCATGAACTCGGTTTCCTTGGTGGCCCGCTCGGTCGCTATCGCTTGGGCTTCTTTTTCGATCTCGGCGGACAGGTCGCGGTCGGCTTGCGTGGTCAGCGAGATCAAACGTTCCGGGGGAGTCTTCCAATGTTGCCAATCGAGGGCCGGTTCCAACACAGCGCGCAGGGCGAAGTAGTCTTCTTGGGAAAGAGGATCATAACGATGGTCGTGGCATTGGGCGCAATTGAGGCTGGAGCCCAACAGCGCGCTGCCGATGACTTGGATCGTGTCCGCGATTGTCTTGTTGCGAGCTTCGGGTGAGTTGTCGCCGCTTCCGGTTCCGTCGGCTGTCATCCGCAGAAAGCCGGTTGCTGTCATCAGTTCGATTTGATTAGCGGTCCAGTCCCCTTGCTTTTCTCCTGCCAATTCATCTCCAGCCAGTTGCTCCGTGATGAATCGATCGATCGGCTTATCATCGTTGAGCGACTTGATCACATAATCGCGGTACTTCCACGCCCAAGGTCGTTCGGCATCGGCGAGGGTAGCTCCATCGCTATCGGCGTATCCGGCGGCATCGAGCCAATGGCGTGCCCATCGTTCGCCGTAGTGCGGCGACTGCAAGAGGGACTCGATCATTTGTTCGTACCAGTCCGCGGCAGGATGCTGCATCCATTGCTGGAACTGCGGATCGCTCGGGGGTAATCCGATCAGATCCATAAAGGCTCGGCGGATCAAGGTGGCTCGGGATGCGTCGGTCGAGAACGAGAGCCCGTCGGGCATAGCATCGGCGAGGATTTGATCGACTCCGTTGCGAATGCGATCGCCGTCGATCGCTCGACGTGCTTGAGGCTTGGTCAGCGGCAGATAGGCCCAGTACGATCGCTCGCTCTCGGTCAGCGGTATCCCAGGTCCGATGCTGTCCGGTTCGGGGCGAGCGGTAGGTGCCCCGGCTGCGATCCACGCTCGCAGGATGGCTTTCTTTTCGGAGGATACTTTCAACGTCCCCGGAGGCATATCCTCGGACTCCACGCGCTGAAGAATCAGCGATGCGTCAGCATCCCCGGCGACCAATGCTGGACCGGAATCGCCACCTTGGATCATGAACCGCACGAGCCGCAAGTCGAGCGATCCCTCGAGTTGCTCACTGGCTCCATGGCAATCAAGACAATACTCCCGAAGGATTGGGCGGATATCCGACTCGAACGTCGTCGCTGGAGCGACATCTTGCGCGACGCATGCAGCGTTTGTGGAAAAACACCGTGCCGAAACGAACAGTGCCAACAGGCAAAGACGAAGCATCGTTGGGTAAACCGGGTAGGGGTGTCGGGGCGGGAAGGAGGGACAGGGTGGTGGGACGGGCGATTTCCTGGAGGACCACTCTCCGACTCCTTCGAGTATAGCCTAGCCCATCGCGCCTTCCAACAGGCATCTCGAAGCGAGCGTGCCGGCTCGCGTTTTGGAGGGCTTTATGGCTCTTCTTCCCGCCGTCAGGCGGTACTACGTTACGATGGGGCTTGCCTACGGTTTGTTCGTCCGCCGTCAGGCGGTTCCACGTTACGATGGGGCTTGCCCCCATCGGACGCTAATCGTAACCAGAATGCGATGGCCATGCACTATCCCCATCACGACGGGGTTTATCCCCGTCGGATGATGATCCGAGGGTGGCGCGCCCGATCGGATCATCGCCCCACGTGGGCAAGCCACGTGGTGGCGGCGTGGTGGAGGGCAGCAGCGTCTGGTTGCGATCAAGGCTCCACGCGGACAAGCCGCGTGGGGGCCTTTTCAGCAACGATAGAATCGCAAAAGGCGGTTCCACGTTACGAAGGGGCTTGCCTACGGTTTATTCGTCCGCCGTCAGGCGGTTCTACGTTACGATGGGGCTTGCCCCCATCGGACGCTAATCGCAACCAGAATGCGATGGCCACGCGCTATCCCCATCACGACGGGGTTTATCCCCGTCGGATGATGATCCGAGGGTGGCGCGCCCGATCGGATCATCGCCCCACGTGGGCAAGCCACGTGGTGGCCTTTTAAGCAAAATGGCCGAATCGGCCTTCGCGGACCGCGGCGATGAAGTCGGGCATGCTGCCAAGCAAATCGTTGCGACCAGCAAGTTGGTCGATCTGCATCCACAGAACCTCCGCTACCTCGTCGGGGTTGGCTCGAGGCTCGAGGGAGTTATCGCGCGAGCAGACGAGCCACTCCAATCGCGTCCCCCAACGGGTTTCGGTCGTCCAGATATGCTCGTGGACGTTGACCGGGAGATGCAATTCCTCCAGAAATTCGCGTCGGATCGCTTGGTGAAAATCCTCTCCCGCTTCGATCCCACCCCCGGGGAAACAAATCAGCCCCGGGGCGCGAACCAACTGCGAACGTCGGATCACGAGAAAGTGTCCTTCCTCGCGGATGATCCCGACGACGGCATGTCGGCCTGCGTCCTTTCGTGCCGAAGCGTCCTCTGTCATGATGTTGATTCCTGTCCCTTATCCATAGGTTCCTCCGTTCACCAACCAAGCCTTGTACGACTCCCAGTCTCTCGATCTTCAGTTTGCCGAGCAAGTGGTGCAGCGACTCGTATCGGCTGGCTATACGGCTTATTTTGCCGGCGGCTGCGTGCGAGATGCGCTGCTGGGAATTGACCCCCACGATTTCGACGTCGCCACCAGCGCGACTACCGACCAAGTCCGCGCCGTGTTCGGTGCCAACAACACTCGAGCGGTCGGCGAAGCGTTCGGCGTGGTTCTGGTGCACCAACGGATCCGAGGCCAGTACTGCCAAGTCGAAGTCGCCTCCTTCCGGACCGACGGCTCGTACTCCGATGGTCGACGCCCCGATTGGGTCGCGCTGGCAACCCCCGAAGAAGATGCCAGCCGTCGCGATTTTACCATCAACGGGCTCTTCTATGATCCGATCGCCAAAAAGGTGATCGACTTCGTCGGCGGCCAAGCCGACCTCGACCGTCGTGTACTGCGCTCGATCGGAGTGGCGGCGGACCGTTTTCGCGAAGACAAACTGCGACTGCTCCGCGCGATCCGATTCGCAGGGCGGTTCGGTTTCGAACTCGATGCCGATACGCAGCGAGCTATCGAACGCGCAGCTCACGAGATCGTGGTCGTCAGCGGCGAACGGATCGGTGTCGAACTGAAAAAGATCCTCGAACATCCGAGCCGCGCATGGGCCTGGGAGAAACTGATCGAGACCGGATTGACCGCATCTCTCCTGCCTGAGCTTCATCACCGCTGGGCTACCCTCGGCGATCGCCACCATGACCTGCGGGTTCTGAAGGAACTCGCCGACTCCCGCATCGATTGGACCTCGAGCATTGCCTCGATCGTCATGCCGTGGTACCTCGAACATCATCTGCAGGACGCGGTCGACGATCTGCTCGACGCGCTCAAGGAGCGATGGAAGATGGCGAACGAGGATATCGATGCCCTGGGATTCGCGATTCGTCATGCCGAGACCCTGGTCGGGGCCGCTCATCGGGCTTGGTCTCAAGTGCAGCCGCTGCTGATTTCTCGCTATTCGGATCCGGCCCTCGATGTCGCCGAAGCGATGGCCAAGGCGTCCTCGGAAGAGCTGATCGGCGTCCAGTTTTGCCGAGAGCGGCGCCGGCTGCCTGAGGATCAGCTCAATCCGCAACCGCTCCTGCGAGGTGAAGACCTCATGGCATCGGGCCTCAAGCCCGGACCGGCGTTCGCGAAATTGCTCAGCGAAGCTCGATCGCTGCAACTCGATGACCATTTAAGGGATCGCGAGGGGGCATTGCAGTGGCTGCAAGAGGCGATTCGCCAGCGTTCGGATCGAAACGGCTAATGTAGGAAGCCACTGTGGTGATCGGTCCCTTTCGCGACTGCGGCTTTGGCGTAGAATCGTTTCTCATTCGATAACGCACAAGGAACCGCCATGGAATCCAAGGATAAACGGCTTTTCAATTTTTCGGCAGGGCCGGCCGTGATGCCTGTACCGGTCCTCGAACGAATCCGGGACGAGATCCTCTGCTTGCCGGGATGCGGTGCTTCCGTGATGGAGATCTCGCATCGCAGCAAGCCGTTCATCGACATTCAACATGCGGCGCGGGATCGGCTCATTCGATTGCTGAACATCCCTCCTACGCACGAGGTGCTCTTCTTGCAAGGAGGAGCCAGGCTGCAGTTTTCGATGATCCCCATGAATTTGCTCCGAGGGAGGGCCGAGCCGGCGGAGTACATCGTCACCGGCTCCTGGGGCAAGTACGCGATCGGAGAAGCCAAAAAAGAAGGACCGGTCCATCTGCTGTACGATGGATCGTCGCATCGCTATTCGCAATTGCCTCGTTGGGATGAACTGACGGTACCCGCCAACGCGTCGTACCTGCATTACACCAGCAATGAAACCATCCAAGGGATCCAATTTCAGACCGACCCGAATGTTGCATGCCCCGTCGTCTGCGACTGCTCATCGGACTTTTTGTACCGACCGTTGGATGTCTCGAAGTATGGACTGATCTACGCATGTGCGCAAAAGAACGCAGGGCCCGCGGGAGTCACGGTGGTAATCATTCGCCGCGATTTATTGGAGCGATCGAGCGACGCACTCCCCGGATACCTGAACTACAAACACCACGCCGACGAAGATTCGATGTGGAACACGCCTCCCACGTTCGCGGTCTACGTCTTGGGCTTGGTCATGGAATGGCTTGAGACAACCATCGGCGGCATGGACGCTATGCATCGGATCAACCAACAAAAGGCTGCCATTGTCTACGAAGCCATGGATCGTCATCCCCAGATGTTTCGCGGACACGCCCGCCCCTCCGATCGATCGTTGATGAACGCAACGTTCACCTTGCCCAGCGAAGCCCTCGAGTCGGAATTTCTGGCCGGAGCCCAGCAACGCGGGCTCGATTCCTTGAAAGGGCATCGCAGCGTCGGCGGGATTCGCGCGAGCATTTACAACGCCATGCCTCTGGAAGGAACGCGAGCCTTGGCGGCCTGGATGGATGAATTCGCAGACGCTCACCCGACATCTTAAACAATTCGATAAGCAACCAACCTCGACACATACACGCTCCCGCTACATCACCAACTCCGATAGATAACGGACCCATGACCTACCGCATCTTGATCCTCGACCCGATCGCACCCGAAGGGATCGCTATGCTCGCGAGCGATCCCGAGTTCTCCTTCGAAGAACGGCACGGGCTCAAAGGAGAGGAACTCAAAGCGTCGCTCGCCCAGTTCGATGGGGCCATCGTGCGAAGCGGCGTCAAGATCACGGCCGAATCGCTTGAAGGGAACCGACGATTGAAGGCGATCGTTCGCGCCGGGGTGGGAACCGACAACATCGACAAGCACGCGGCCACGCGTCTCGGGATCGTCGTGATGAACACCCCCGCCGGCAACACCCTCAGCACGGCAGAACATACGTTCGCCCTGTTGCTGGCCTTGTCGCGCTGCGTCGCTCCGGCTTACCAAAGTCTTTGCAGCGGCAAGTGGGACCGCAAATCGTTCATGGGGACTCAGTTGGCGGACAAGGTTCTCGGCGTCGTCGGCATGGGACGCATCGGCCGCGAGGTCGCCGCACGCGGCCAAGCCTTTGGCATGCGAGTCATCGCCTTCGATCCGTTCTTGTCCGATGAACAAGCCAACAAGATGCACATCGAAAAGGCCCATGCGGTCGCAGATATGCTGCCGCGGGTCGATTATCTCACGGTCCACACCCCCCTTACCGATGAAACCAAACACTTGGTTGGCATGAAGCAATTGGGCAGCCTCAAACGAGGCGTCCGACTCGTGAACTGCGCCCGCGGCGGCATCTACGACGAAGCCGCCTTGGCCGAAGGGCTTCGCCAAGGGATCATCGCGGGCGTCGCGCTCGATGTGTTCGAAGAGGAACCCTGCACCCAAAGCCCGCTGTTCGGCATGCCTGGAGTCGTGTGTACCCCGCACCTTGGAGCCAGTACCGAGGAGGCCCAAACGCAAGTGGCCATCGAAGGGATCCAACTCCTCATGAATTTCTTCAAGTCGGGGGAGATCCGCCACGCGGTCAACGTCGCCTCGCTCGATCCCAAGACGCTCGATGCCCTCCGAGGAACGCTCGACGCCACCTACCGACTGGGGCTCCTCCTGACCCAATGGCACACCGGCAGCGTCAGCTCGTGCCAGATCCAGTATCGAGGCGAAGTTGCCGACAAAGACACCAACCTGATGACCGCTGCGTTCTGCGCCGGGCTTCTGGAGAGAGCCATGGCCGACGAGGTCAACATCATCAATGCAACCATGCTGCTCCGTGAGCGCGGGGTCGAACTGGTCGAGCATCGGAGCCGCGAGCCCGGCGCGTTCAGCTCGTCGATCACCGCCGAGATGGATGGAAGCGGCCAACGCGTCAAAGCGGGGGTCACCATGTTCGGCCACAACATGCCCCGATTGATCTCGATCGATGATTACCGATTGGAGGCTTACCTCGACGGCCATATGCTGCTGTTCACGCATCTCGATGTTCCCGGGATCATCGGTCGGGTTGGCACGATCTTTGGCGAACATCAAGTCAATATCGCCCAAATGTCGGTCGGTCGCGCGTCCCAACATCCGGGCGGACGCGCCATCGGCGTCCTGAATCTCGACTCGCGTCCTCCGCAGCAAGCCCTCGACGCTTTGATGGCATGCCCCGGAATCGAAAAAGTGCAGTGGATCGAACTTCCCGGCCGCGGCGTTCTCCCCAACTGGCTCGCCCCGTAACCCCATCATTCAAAAAACGGAATCGCTTTTGAATCGTAACCATCGAGGTCTGCTGCGATGAATCAGGCTCTGCCGTATGCTTCGATCACGTGGACGGGGGATTCGCTCGGAGGGATGCAAATTCTCGACCAGACCGAGTTGCCGCTCAAGGTGGTGATGCGTTCGCTCGCGACGGTGGAGGACGTTCATGAAGCGATCGTTGCGCTGCGCGTTCGCGGAGCCCCTGCGATCGGGATCGCGGCGGCGTACGGCGTGATTGTCGCGTTGCAGGATTCGATTCGCAATCGGCTCGGGACGGTCGACGCTGTGCGCGTTGCGCTCGGGGCCTGCGATTATCTCGCTACCAGTCGGCCGACCGCGGTGAATTTGTTTTGGGCTCTGGCGCGGATGCGACGGGTTGTGCAGGGGAATCCGGCGGTCGCGTCGGCGGTGGAGTTGGGCAACCTGCTCCTCCGCGAAGCCCGGTTGATCCACGACGAGGACCGGAGCATGTGCCATGCCATCGGAGAGTATGGCGCACGACTGTTCGACGACGGCTTCGGGATCTTGACCCATTGCAACACCGGAGGATTAGCGACCGCCGAGTACGGGACAGCGCTCGCAACAATCCTGACCGCGCATGCGGCTGGCAAACGGATCCATGTGTATGCCGACGAGACACGGCCGCTTCTGCAAGGAGCCAGGTTGACGATGTGGGAGTTGCAACAGTACAGTGTCCCATGCACACTCATTTGCGATTCGATGGCAGCCCAGGTCATGCGCGAGGGAAAAGTCCAGGCCGTGATTGTCGGCGCGGATCGGATCACAGCCCGGGGGGATACCGCCAACAAGATCGGGACGTACGGGGTGGCCGTCGCCGCGCGGCATCACGGCATTCCGTTCTATGTCGCGGCCCCGACCAGTACGTTCGATCTGTCGATCGCCAGCGGCGACCAGATCCCAATCGAGCAGCGAAAGAGCGAGGAGATCACGCAAGGGCTTGGACGCCGGACTGCGCCCGAGGGCTGCATGGTTTACAATCCCGCGTTTGATGTAACGCCGGCCGATTTGATCACGGCCATCGTCACAGAACGTGGCGTCATCCATCCGGTCCAGGAGGATCGCGTCCGCGCGATGGTGGAACCACCCACGGCTTGATCGCGTAAAACGAGGGTTTTGAACTTTCATCCAAAGGGTTGATGCGGCATGCTCACCAGTGAACAAGCGAAGGAAGAGATCCGATTTCCCGTTACATGGCAGCATCGCCATCTGCTGGGCTTGGAGCATCTCTCGAGCGAGGAGATTGAGACCATTCTCGATTACGCCGACACCCTGCAGGCAGCGACGCTCGAGGGACGGCGCAAGCTCGATTTGCTCAAAGGCCGCACCGTCGCGAATTTGTTCTTTGAAAACAGTACCCGAACGCGCAACAGCTTTTCTCTTGCAGCCAAGCGACTGGGAGCTGACACGGTCGAGTTCTCCTCCTCGGGTTCGAGCGTCGCCAAGGGAGAGACCCTCATCGACACCGCGAAGACGATCGAGGCCATGTTGGTCGACGCGGTGGTGGTGCGGCACAGCTCTCCGGGAACGCCGCATCTGCTGGCCCGAAGTCTCGCCTGCAGCGTGATCAATGCCGGCGACGGGCCGCATGAACATCCCACGCAGGGATTGCTCGATATCTTGACCATTCGCAGGCGACGGGGATCGCTGCGGGGATTGACCGTAGCATTGGTCGGGGACATCGCCCACTCGCGCACGGCGCGTTCCAATATCTGGGGATTGCTGAAGCTCGGTGCGCACGTGATCGTCTGCGGGCCGGCGACGCTCGTCTCCAAGAATTGGGAGAAACTTGGGGTCGAGGTTGCCTACGATCTCGACAAGATCCTGCCTCGATGTGATGTGCTCAACTTGTTGCGGATCCAGTTCGAGCGGCAAGCCATCCGCCCGTTTCCCTCAGTGCACGAGTACACGCTTCTGTATGCGATGAATCAGGAGCGACTGCGCCGCAGCAAGCCGGAGATCATGATCATGGCACCGGGCCCGATCAATCGCGGTGTTGAGCTGACGCCGGAGGTCGCCGACGGACCGCAATCGGTGATTCTCGATCAGGTCACCAACGGGATCGCGATACGGATGGCAGTCCTTTTCCTGTTGCTTGGCCGCGCAGGGCTTGACCCTTCCTGAGCTTTTCCCAGCCCGCGGGGACAAGCCATGCTTGGCGGGCGGGGTGGTCGCGCTGACGCAAATCCTTCTTGGCTTATTTGTGTCCGTTTTCCTTCTGACGGTACTTTTGAACCTCTTTCTCGACGAAGCCCATTGTTTCGGCGATCTCCTTAGGCTTACCACGCAACTCTCGTCGCAAGTCTTGTTCCGTTACCCCCATCAGCCTGAGTGTCAACAGCCATTCAAGCTCATCGTACCGGGAATTGAGAAATTGATTTGCTGGCTCGCGCATCATGGAAAGGATTTTCGGAGCAGCTTGTGCGGCCTTTGGCCCCAGTCGCTTGAATGCGTTTCGAATTCCTTCCCACAAATTCGAGCGCACCCCAGATGGTTGCTCTTGAGAGGCTTCCAGCAATGACAAAAGTTCAGGGATAGCGGATGGTCCTCGATCGGCGATTCGCTCGACGAAGCGGCAGGTGCGAAAGTTCGAAAGCGCTTTCCTGAAGATCGCTTGTTCATCGTCGCTGGGTTCTTGAAACGTACCATCTGGCAAATTGATCAGCTGCTTGACGTACCACAGTTCCGCTTCCGAGCCCTCGGCGCGGAGGTAACGTTTCGCCAAGCCGTCGCGCATCGGTGTTAGGTCGGCTTCGTTCGAGATTACGCGGTCGAGCAACTTCCAAGGGTCGTTGATGCGGTTATCCAGCAAGATGCGACCGAAAACCTCGATGTGCTCGCCTTTTCCGGTACGGGGTAATTGACTGAGCCACATCGGCACAAGCAGCAATTTGGACTCTGTGGCGTTCGGGTCCTCCAGCACTTGGAGCATCGCTTTTTCGAGCTGCTTTCCCACATCCTGGGGAATCGCTGGTCGCTCGATATTCGCGAACCGCAGCAATTCGACCTCTTTTTCCAGCGAGTAGAATTGCGGTTGATTCGAAATTCTAGAACTTCCCACGGTGAACTTGGAATTCGCAAAGCAGTTATGCAAACTTCCGAGCTCGAATCCAAAATAGAACATCGGAGCGGGCACATCGTGGTGGACCCGCGATTTGCGGACTAGCACTGTTCCGTCCTTGTCCCGAATCTCCATGCGTTCGAACTTGGGAAGTCCATCCTTTTGCTGCTCCACGAACTCAATCGTCCATTCCGCGTGCTCCGGCCCTAACGGCTTGTCGCGTCTCAATTCCTCGCCGCCGGCAAGCCGCATGGCCCACGCGGCCCGGAGGCTGAAATCGTCGAAATGATGCCGCTTGTTGCCCTGCACTCCCAGCCTGTCATCCAAACGCTGGAATGCGAGCAGTATTTGCTCGGCGTTATCCGGTAGGACCAGCGTCCCCGGATGTCCAGCGCCGAGACGAAAGGTGGCCGAGCCAGCTTTGCAGGTCCGCGTCACGCTCGTGACTCCTGGTATGTCGAGGAGGGTGGTACAGAGGAAATCGCAATTGACCTCGTTCTCGGTACCGAAATCTCGCTGCGGCCATTGAAGGAAGATGTCGCCCGCGAGCGTCAACGGTTTGGGAGGCTCGATCTCAGGTATCGCCGCTTGCTCATACCGTTGCAGTTCCCTGACTCGAAATCCATGCATGATCGCAGCGCTGAGTCCAAGTGTCAGCGAGAATGCGACCAAATGCGCGACCACTTCCGACCGCAGAGGAAGGATGGCACGAATAAGAAAGGTCGGAAGCAGATAAACAAAAACCGTCGGAATTGCGCACAGGATCAGCCCCGGGATGATCAGAAGAATAAAACCGGCGACGACTAGTAACGGGAAAGCTAGTACAAGGCCCGCCACCAATCCTAGGGAAACTGTGAATATCCATTTCAGACTATTTAACATTTGCTGAGCTCCAAAGCGTGCGTTGGCTCGTTGAAATGAAAACGAGGTTACGGGAAGGTAGTATGCTCGAACGATATATGCGTTATTTTCGGTTGACGATGAAATGTATTGCGAGCTCGCTCGATCCGTATCGGCTATTCGAACGTGGCTCGCTTTTAGAGATGCTTTTGAAACTCCTTATTGACAATCTCCATGATTCCATCGACGTGTTCTGTCGATTGTCGGCCCAGGATTCGTTGCACTTCCGCTTCTTCGACACCGAGGAGGCGCAGCGTCACAAGCCATTCGATCTTATCCTCGTGCTCATTAAAAAAATGACCAGGATTGCTTTCGATCATGGCTAGGATTTTTGGCAATGCCGGTGCCCCTTCCCTCCCCAGTCGCTTGAAAGCGTTTCGAATTCCTTCCCACAAATTCCTGCGTCCTCCCGATGGTTCATCCCAGGTGGCTTCCATTAAGGACAAAAGTTCGGGGATGACTTGTGGTCCCCGATCGGCCATGCGTTCTACGAAGAGCGATGCAATTCCATGCAGCATTACTGCCTCATTGAGAATCGCTCGTTCGTCATCGCTCGGCCACTCGAAGGTGCCGTCTGGCAAACTCACCAGCTTCTCGATGTACCACGATTTGGCGTCGGTTTCCGCGGCGTTCAAGTAACGTTTTGCCAAACCTTCGCGCAGTGGCGTGAGGTCGGTATTGTCCGGGATCACCCTGCGGAGCAGTTGCCCAGGATCGGCAATACGTTCATCAAGTAGGATGCGGGCGAACAAGTCATTGCGATCGCCTTTTGCATTTCGGGGTAAGGAACTAATCCAGGTTGGTACGACCATCAACTGAGATTCCGTAGCGTTGGGATTGTCCAATACTCCATCCACCATCTTTTCGACGCGAGCGAAATGATCCTTCGGAAGCGAAGGGAAAGCAATATTCGTAAGCCGAAGCAATTGATTTTCTTTTTCCAACGAAAAAAATCCTGTTCCATGCGAAAACATGAAACTTCCTAGCATGAATCTTGCATGCGCGAAGCCGTCCATCGAACTTCCGATGTCGAATCCAAAGAAGAACAGTGGGGCCGGCACATCATGTTGGACGAGCAATTTGCGGACCATCACCGTCCCGTCCTTGTCTCGAATCTCCAGTCGTTCGATCGTGGGAAGTCCTTTCTTACGCTGCATCACGAATTCGATCGTCCACTCAGCGTCCTCTGCTCGTAAAGGCTGGTCACGTTTCAACTCTTCGCCACTGGCAAAGCGCAATGCCCAAGCCGCGCGCAGGCTACGTTCGTCGAGATCATGCCGATCCTGCCCAATCCCCTGCCTGCGATCCAAAGCTTGGAATTGCAAGATCTTTTCAGGTTCAACAGGCATGACAGGTGTCCCCGGATTTCCAGGGCCAAGGCGAAAGGTGGCTGACCCGGCCTGGCAAGTCCGAGTGACGCTCGTGACTCCTGGAGTATCGAGTAGGGCGGTGCACAGGAAATCGCAATCAACTTGGCCGTTGGGACGATAATCTTCATCCGGCCAATGCAGGAAAATGTCTCCCGCGAGCGTCAATTTTTGGGGAGGCTCTATCTCCGGAATCGCCGCCTGTTCAAACCGCTGTATTTCACGGACTCGATATCCGTGCATTATCGCCGCGCTCAGTCCAAGTGTCAGCGAGAAAGCAACCAAATGCGCTCCCACTTCGGATCTCAGAGGAAGGATGGCGCGAATGCTAAAGGTTGCCAGTAGATAAACAAAAATGTTCGGAATCGCATAGAGGATCAATCCTGGGATGATCAGAAAAATCAAACCGACAACGACTAGTTGCGGAAAGGCCAATACGAGGCCTGCAGCCAACCCTAAGCAGACCAAAAAGATCCATTTCAGAATGTTCATCTTTCATTAGGCTCCATGGTGTGCACTCTATTTCCGGAATTACGACGTCGATTCACGGGAAGGTCGTATTGCGTTCAAAAAGGGGTCGTCCCACAGTAGATTCTTTCGATGGCTCTCAATCGCCCATGACGGCTTCCAAAATTCGACCCTTATCTTCGGGTGACATTCGTTGCAACACTCGCCGCAAATCCTTTTCCTCAACCCCCATGAGCCGCAGCGTGATAAGCCATGCGATCGTATTGTCCCGCGTATCGAGAAAGTCATCAGGACTCTTTTGGAACATGGCGAGAATTTTTGGCGAGGCCGGCGCCGCGTCCGATCCCAATCGCTTGAACGCGTTGCGAAGTTCTTTCGACAATTCCCAGCGTTCCTCTGGTAATAGCTTTCGGGAGTTTTCTAGCATCAACAAAAGTTCGGGGAGGACGGATGGTCCTTGATCAGCTATTCGTCCCAAGAAAGGCGATGCATAGCGAGCAAAAAGGGCCTGCCTGAAAATCGCACGTTCTTCGTCGCTTGGTTCGTTGAACGTGCCCTCCGGCAAGCTCGCCAGTTTGTTGACGTACCACGACTTGGAATCTTCACTTGCGGCGCTAAAGTACCGCTTCGACAAACCTGCCCGCAAGGGTGTCAGGTCGAGTTCGCTCGAAAGTAACGGATCGAACAATTGCCACGGGTCGGCGATGCGTACATCGAGCAAGATGCGGGCGAAAATATCGAGGTGCTCGCCCTTGTCGACATTGGGTAATTGGCTGAGCAACGTCGGTACAACCAGCAGTTGGGTCTCATTCGCCTTGGGATTATCCAGCACGCCTCTCACGATCTTTTCGACGCGATCTTCAAGATCCTGCCGAACCGTCGGACGAACGATATTTGTCAGCCGCAATAAATCCAGTGTGGCATCATAGAAATTAGTCATTCGATTCGAAATCTTGGTCGTTCCAATGGCAAACCGTGGGTGAGGCCGGTCTGCCTTCGATGGATCCGCCCCAAATTGCAAGCGGAACAAGGAGGCGGGTACCACATGCTGGACCAGCGATTTTCGGACCACCACCTTTCCGGCTTTGTCGCGAATTTCCAGACGATCAATGGATGGCTCTCCAATCCCACGTTTCTTCACGAACTCAATCGTCCACTCCGCAGCCTCGACGGCTAAAGGCTGGTCTCGCCTCACTTCTTCACCGCTTGCGATTCGCAAAGGCCATTCCCATTTCAGGCTACAAACATCGATCTCTTGCTGTATTTTCTGCTGAGCTCTTCGCTGGTAATCCTTTTCTTCGGGATCTAATTGCTGGAATTTAACGAGTAAGTGTTCAGGTTCACGCGGTACAACGAGTGTTCCCGAGTTTCGCGGGCCAAGGCGAAAGGTCGCCGACCCGGCATTGCAACTCCGAGTGACGCTCGTGACTCCTGGTAGATCCAGGAGAGCGGTGCAAAGAAAATCGCAAACGACCTCGCTCTCTTGTCCCACGATCGTATCCGGCCAGTTTAGAAAAATGTCGCCTGCGAGTTCTACCTTTTGCGTGGGCTTAATGTCAGGAAGCGAGGCCCGATCAAACCGCCATTTCTCCGGGATTCGATAGACGGACATGATCAAAGCGCTCAGTGTGATCGTGAGCGAGAAGGCGACCAAGTACGCAGGCAACTCGGACCGCAGAGGAAGTTTGTTGCGAATAAGAACGGTTGCCAGGAGGTAAACAAAAACCGTCGGAATTTCGGAAAGGATCAGTCCTGGAATGATCAGACAGTACAGGCCGATGACAACCAACATCGGAAAGGTCAGTACGACTCCCGCCACCAACCCCAGGGGGACTAGTATCGTCCACTTCAGACTATTCATCGCTGGCAATTCTCCATGGCGTGCATTGATCGTTGGAATTGCAACGTCAATTCACCGGAGGGTAGCATTGCATTCTGGAAGAGTTCGTCCAACCAGCAAATTCGCAGGATTTACTCGGACTGCCCGTCTGAAGAAGTGAGCAATTTTCCGGTTGCGCGGATTGAAGGACATTTGCCATTGCATTGGCTCGTACGACATAGACGTCGCACCGATCGCAGACGAGCCTATTGATCTGGGTTTTCGATCAGTGACGTCAGTCGATCGCCGAGCGGTTGAGGGAATCTCGCGACCCAGCTGGCGTCAACGAGTCCAACCTCAACCATGTCGAGTAGGTGAACCCGGTCTTTCAGTTGAAAGGAATTCAATTTCATGCGAACAAGCCGCTCCAGTGGCAAGATCCGAATGCCATCCCCATATTCAATCGGCTCGACGTCTGGATTTGGCTCGAAGTCGCCCGGCTTGACCATTCGATTCGCAAGCAAGATATGAATTGCGGACCGCACGGAATCGTCTTTTCCTTCGATAAACATGTCCAAACCATCAGCTTTGCGATAATGGTATCCGTTGGCTGCCATAACCTGTTTGACTTGCTCGAGATCCTCGGGACGAATCAAAATATCGACGTCATTCGTGGCACGCACCGCTCCGGGATCGACTTGTGCGACCCAAACCCGGACGGCATTCCCACCAACGATCGCGAACGGAATCGAGGTTGACTCGAGGATAGCGACGGCTTTTCGAAGGCGTAATTCAACCCGATCCATCGATTCCCCGATTCTTTTCCAGAGTTGATCTCCGACAACGGTCAGTGCTGGGTTCATTTCATTTCCCTTCAAGCAACTGCACTTTAGGCGAAAGTTTTAGCTAGCACACGAATTGATCTGGCAACAAAAATGGCTCTCAAGGAAAAAGGAGTTTACTAAGACCACCTCATCCCGGAGAGCCAAGGATGGCAAAGCGTAACTTCTCGGACGGACGAAAACAACCTCGACACACCAAAAAATCGCCCCCGTCGCAACACGACAAGCAGACACGACTCAGCAGGAAACCAGCAGCAGGAAACCAGGACATGCATTGTATCCCATCCTCGACCACAGAACGCTAGCAAAACCGGTTGCGAGGGAGGTTGTCTGCGTGCAATGCTGAGGCTGTAGCTCCTCAATACTTGCCTATGAAATCGGGCAGGTTTATGTTGGTGCGAGTCATCCAGACCGCTTTCGCCCGAAGGAGGTTTTTCGCATGACCCAAACCCGTTCTAAGATCGTCAATCCAGAAGTCACCCGCTGGTATCACTGCATCTCCCGTTGTGTTCGCCGCGCGTTTCTCATCGCAGCCCAGCGCGTCAGCGAAGGGATCGAGCAATCGCACTGGCTGATCCCGATCGAGGACCAACGGACTCGTGGTTCGATCCGCAAAGGGATCAAGGAAGGATTTACCCTTGGCCAATACTTGATGCTGGTCGATTGCATGAGCCGAACCGTGCGCGACGGGAAGGCGTTCATCTCGCAGGAGGTGGAATCGATCTTCGATCGCTTGCAGATGGACGCTCAGCGTTGGATGGAACGGGTCACGGGCATGCTGACCCGCAATCGCCTCTACGGCAGTTTCATGTCCACGTCGCGAGCGGTGCTCCGGCAGGTGGCTCAGAGGTTGGGCCTGCGGCAGCTTGCAAGCACCGCTTAGCCATCCAAGGACACGCCAACCACCTTCCTCAAATTTACGGCATCACCTAACTGGAAAGACGGTGCGCGCCGTCACGACGAAAAACCGTCCGTCGTCAGCCCCAAACGACCTCAAAGGTCTTGAATTGGGACTGGATGATGTCCATTTATCTCTGAGTCGCTCCTTCACAAGCTACCGACGCAATGCGTGCAATTCTTCAACGACCAAAACGCAATACATGTCATTGTTCTTCCATGTCCTTGTTTTTCTTTATCGCGGCGGGAAGACATGTTGACACCGTCAACTTGAGTGTGTATTCTTCCAATGTAGACAGCAGCAACATTCTCGTCCTTTGGGGGGATCATGGCAAGGTGCAGGAAAATTCTGGTAACCGGGGCAACGGGACGGCAAGGTGGTAGCGTAGCCCGATCGCTTCGTAGCATCGGTGTTTCAGTTGTCGCATTGACCCGCCAAACAGATTCCCCTGCCGCAAAGCAACTAAGAGCGATTGGTTGCGAAATTGTCGGGGGTAATCTTTCGGATAGGCGATCACTCGACGCGGCAGTAGAAGGCTGTGATGGTGTATTTTCAGTACAAAACTACTGGGAAAAAGGCGTTGGTATGGAAGGCGAAGTCCTGCAAGGACGTCACATGATCGCTGCTGCCGCAGAAGCAGGAATCTCGCATTTGGTGCAGTCGACGATGGCAATCGCCGAGGATGTTTCGGATGTACCACATTTTGTCTCAAAACGTCGCGTGGAAGAGATCCTCGCTGAGTCGGAGGTGCCACATACTTTATTGGGCACCGTTTACTTCATGGAGAATATGCTCGATCCGAAAATGGGCGGCACAATGACTATTCCATCGTTGGCCGGATCGTTGAAGAAGACTACACGCTTGCATTTGATGTCTTACCATGACATCGGTCCAGTGGCCGCAGAGTTGTTCCTGAATCCGGGAGAGTTTTTGGGGAAGCGAGTTGATATTGCGGGCGATTGCTTAACGGTAGAACAAATGAAGCACATATATCACGATGTGACCGGGAGAAATTCGAAGTGGTATTCGCTACCCGCCTTCCTTTTAAGATTACTAGCAAAGGAATTCGCTGAGCAATTGAGGTGGCAAAACGAACATGGATTCTGCTTCGACGCGGCCGAAGTCCGAAAGCGATTTCCAGCATTAATGAGCTTTCGCGAGTTCATCGCCAACCATCCAGACCTGCGGCTGTGAATTCAATGAACTTTTTTCGCAAGTCCAGGAGAAGTTCAATGACACGCAATGTTGAAGCAATGCCGACATCAACGGGGCAAATTGAAATCCAGAGAGATGGTGATGGTTCGCAAACAGTCATTTTTATGCACGGCATCTTTATGGACCGAAGTCATGGATAAAGTGCATGTCTCGGAGGCAATTCTAACAGGTCAATCCTGGGGGGCGATGATCGCCTTGCAAACGGCTATTAGCCGATCCCAATGTCAGCGACAGTCATTCCGGGCGGGTATCTCTCGCCCACAGAAAGCCCAAGCGAAACGCGAGAATTGGTCGAGCACGCTATTGGGCAGAGCAAGGAGTGTTTTTGAAAGGATGAGTCATGAAGAGTTTAGTTCAGTGGGTTATCATTGCTATCTGCCTGTGTCCGATAGCAAAAATGGCAAGAGCGGATGCTCCAGAGGAAGGCGTGTTGTCAATTGACATTTCGGGAACCAAGAGCGAGAAAGGAAACCTTGTAGCTTTCTTATGGGACCAACCCAAAGGCTTCCCATCGGACTCGAAAAAGAAGATTGCAATGGTAAGCATTCGAGCAACCAAAGAATCATGCTCAATTCGGTTTGAGAAACTTCAACTCAATCGAGTTTATGCTGTTTCTGTAATGCACGACGAGAACGCAAACGGAGAAATGGACTATAATCTGGTCGGTATTCCGAAGGAAGGTTATGCAACTTCAGGGAATGTGCCGCATTCAATGTTTGGCCCACCAAAGTTTCAAGACGCATCCTTCAAGTTCTCTAAGTCAACTGAAATAGAAATCAAGATGATTTATTAAGAATCAAACATCAGGACCATTCCGTAACAAATAAAACCCTGGATTTCCAAAAGTTTGCGACGATTCCAGGGTCGCAGCCCGAGTTTTAGTTCCGAACCGACTGCTCTCGAACCTCGAGATGTTTTGGCCCAGCGTGAGTTGCGGATTGTGCGTTGGTGTTTAGCTTAGTTGATATGGACGAAAGGCTGGTTCTGTTGCGATGGCGGCCAGCCCCATTGCAAAAAATCAGTCTTTAGTCCATATCCAGTAAGCTAGTGACAGGGTGGAATAACAGGACGGGACAAAAGTCCCGTCCTATGTACACAAACTCGATACGGTTAGAAATCCCCTTGGTTGACGTAGGGATAACTCCATAGGATCACTTGCAATTGGACTGACTTGATCCACGCTTGATGCATCTTCTCAACATCTTCGCTCGAGTGACCGCCCTTGGCGAGGAATGGCTTGAGTGTCGCAGTGACAGGGTATTGCAATGCGACCAGATGGCGAAAGTGAATGATCGGAACGGATGCAACATGATCCGTCTTATTCTTACCAGTCCGATGGTGACGAACGGCGATCTGATATTGATAGTTCAACCAATCTTGGTCGTATTCAGCCTTGGCAGTGTCAAGGATCCACTGACCGAATCGTTTTCTAACACTCGCTAGATATTCACCGTCGGGCTTCTTCGTTTCGCTATTCGAAAAGTAGTAAACCAAATGTGGCTGCGACGCGACGAAGCCGTACCAGACATCAAGTATATCATCGACTTGAGGCTTGAGAACTACCTGTGACATACGAAGATATTTTTCGTCGTCTGCGGTGAACAGCAGGCTCTTTTTGATCTCGGCTAAGACTTCCAAGCTGATGGGCGACTTGGGGAGAACTTGCCCACCGAGGTAGCCGGGAATGTTTTTTTCTTGTCCAATAACAACCTCGCAACTGCCAATTGCAAACGCGAGAGCAAACATTGAAACGGTCTTGTACATTTTTACTCCTGAAATTTTTTCGTGTGAATAAGGGTAAGCGTGAGGTCAAAGGTGATGGAGATCTCTGTTTTATTCTCGGCAGAGTCAGGCGGGTGACGGCGATTTCACGTGTCAGCCGAGACTGAGACATTCACGAATGCTCTCTGACGCCGACGGCATTCGATTAGGCTTTCAACGCGGAGAGGTCAGCGCCATGGTTGATATGAAACACATGGCCATCCAGCACAAGGGCAGGCACCGACTTAACGCCTGCTAATTCGGCTTCGGCCAAGCGACTGGCTTGTTTCCCCAAATGAACAACTTCGACTTTGTACTTGACTGGGTCGATCGATGCGGCAATTTGCTGTTCGGCTTCGACACAAACCGGGCAGCCGGCGTGATAAAAAACTGCTTTCGACATTTTCAATCTCCAAAAGGAAAGTGCTTGTAACGGCCTCAAGTAAACTTCTTGCCATGGCCAGCGGCAGGAAGGCTGTTTTCTGGTTCGGACTCCTAAGTATTTTCATGGCGAAAAATTTTTAGCTGTTCGTGAACGAACGCCAATTCTGTTCTGCTAGATGCTCATCGGCAGCGTTGTGTTCGGGGCAGTCGTTGCGCAAAGTACGGTCTCCGAGGGGAGCATTGACCAATGCGCAATGATGGGGCTGGTCGGAATTCTCATGGACATTCGGACGAAAATAGCGACAGGTCACGCACATCCGGGCAATCGGAATCGTGCCGGCAACCTGGAGTTCTCGGATAATGCGAAGCAACGACCTATAGAGGGCAATCTGCTCTGACTGTGGCAGTCGCGCAACAACTAACTGAATCACCGTTAGTTCCTTATCATATAAGTTCAGCAATTTCTTGCCTTTCAAGGCAAGCTTCAATGCCAAGGCTCGTCCGTCGTCGGTAGCCTTCTCTTTCTGAATCAGTTCTTTTTCAGCTAGCGTTGCGACGGAATCGCTGACTGTTGCTGCGGTCACCGCCAGCTCGTTTGCCACCTCGGACAACCGCATTGGTGCCTGCCGACTCTTGAGCAGCAACAGAATTTGACCCTGCGTTGGACTGAGTCCCTCTTTTCCAAACCAATCCCAATAGTCCGCTCGCATGGCCACAGAAATTCTTGCCAACGCATCAGCAAGTTTTCTTTCAAGCGGCAGATCGGATTCTTCCAGTGGATTCATGTTATGATCTCGAACTCGTTTGCTTAGGACTCCTTAACTATAGCGTCGAGATCCCCTGGGGGCAACAGGCTTTGAAGAATTCTCACCAAGTTTTAGGGGGCACGGCGGCACGCACTCCCTCCTACTACCACCTCGGCATGATGGGCGGCAGTGTGCCGAAAATTTTCATATTTTGAGGAATCTCATTGAGCAGGGACGCAGTGATTCGTGCACTGTCCATCGGCTTTGGGGGCCGAATTGCATGCGGCGGTTTGGCTGGACGTGCTGGCTCAACAGTTAAGGCAGTCTTGCCAATGCGATCCGTCGGGAAAGCGACATAGGGCTTGATTAGACACAGCCGAAAAAATAAGCCTGAGGCGCTAGCCGAGTTCGTTCGACGTGCAGAATTCGGCTAGCCCGCATATTTCATACGCTTGTTGTTGATTGAGTTTTTTGGCGATCGTACGAGTTTGGGA
>JBKDXO010000163.1:0-64396 GCA_046306195.1 Planctomycetota bacterium
CCTCCGAAGGTTCTCTTTCCGAACTCCTGTCCTCTGACATCCCTTCACTCCTTCGTATGGAATCCTAAGTGCGATGCCATCGCCCGCACAGGTTCGCGCCGCGGACTCCTACCGGTAATCAACCAATTCGGATTATTGAACAATCGAGTGCCGTGTGCAAGGATGGGAGGACCGGCAAATCCTTCACCTGCCATTTTCCTCCGGACACGAACCCTAGAACTGAGTACGCCATGGCGGGTTGCATCACCCACATCCGAATTGCACGAACGCTGCTCGACGACTCGTCGTCTCCGTGGGTCGTTGCCCGTAACCAACCGGAATGTTTCCTGCTCGGGGCCAATGCCCCCGATTTCGGATCCTTCCCTGGCGGCCACTTCATCCTCTCCGATTGCGCCCATCTGGTGCGCCCCGCCGACTTGGTCCGCAACTTGTTTTCCTTGAGCAACAGCGACGTGGAACGCGCGTTTGCCCTCGGATGGTTGACGCACGTGATTGCCGACGTCATCCTGCACCCAGTAGTCAATCGCGAAGTGGGGCGCCGCTTGGGAATGGATCGCGAAGTCTCGTTCGTCGAGGATCCCGCCATGCATATTCGGGTAGAGTTTGGCTTCGATGCCTTCACCGTCGAACCGAAGATTCTCCCGTACCCGAGAGTCAGCACCGCCAAACTCGAACCGATTGCAGGCCTGCTGAGTCGTGCGTACCAGGCCACCTACGGCGTGCCCTTCGAGCAACCGTTGCAGATTGCGTCCTGTTCGGCCCTGAATCGGTACGCACCGTGGCTGATTTCCCTTGCCCGCATGCATCGCCGTGCCGAACGAGCTCGCTACTCCCCCGCGTCTTGGGTGCTGCGTGCGCTTCGCCAAACACTCGCGATCGCGAGTGCTGATGTGCGCATCCAAGCCCATGCCGATCCACTCCGTCCAGGGACCCTCTATACGGAGGAGATGGAGTCAGGAATCGCCCAGACCGTGGAGGAATGTCGCCGTCATGCAGCGAACCAATTGGTCGCTTTGGAAAACCGCAATCTCGATACCGGCGAACCGGCCGACGCAAGCGACACCTATCCGCTGACCCTGAAAACCAAACAACTGCTCGACGAGTGGGCGAACCTGCACCCTTCCTGACCAACCCCTTAGCAGCGAATTCATTGCAAGATTTGCCTAGAAGCCAAGGCTACCCCCCCAGACCGAGCCCTCCCCGCCATCGCTAGGGGAGCAGATGCCCGAGTTTGTCCCGCTTCGTTGCCAAGTAGCTGGCATTGTGCTCGTGAATCGGTGGAATGATCGGAACCTGGTCCACCACCGTTAAATCGAAGCCCCTCAAATTGAATGCTTCCGTTTTCTTGGGGTTGTTGGTCAGAAGCCGTATCTCGCGTAACCCCAGGTCCTTGAGGATCTGGATCCCCACCCCATAGTCGCGCATGTCGGCTTTGAACCCAAGACGGTGGTTGGCTTCGACGGTGTCGAGCCCCTCGTCCTGCAGCGCGTAGGCCCGAATTTTTTGTGCCAGACCGATCCCACGCCCTTCCTGGGGCAGATACACCAGCGCTCCGCGTCCTTCGTTCGCGATCGCTTCGATGGCCAAATGCAGTTGATCACCGCAGTCGCACCGGAGCGAAGCTAACAAATCCCCCGTGAAACAACTGCTGTGCATGCGAACCAAGGGGGGCTCGCCACCCACTTGGTCGAGCTTCCCGAACACCAACGCAATCGGTTCCTGGGACTCGTATTGAACATCGTAAACGATGATTTCGAATTCCCCGTACTTCGTGGGCAACTTGGCCTGGGCGCTTCGCGAAACCAGTTTCTCATTGACGCGGCGATGCGAGATGATCTGCTCCACCGAGATAATTTCCAACTGCTGCCTCGCTGCCAGTTCGACCAACTCATCCCGGTTGGCCCGGTCTCCATCGCGATTCAGGATCTCGCACACCACGCCCGACGGCGTCAAGCCAGCCATACGAGCCAAATCGACCGATGCTTCCGTATGCCCCGCCCGACGCAACACTCCTCCCTCTTTGGCAAGGAGAGGATAAACGTGCCCCGGCTTCACGAAATCTTTGGGAAGCGTATCTCCTCTCGCCAATCGCCGAATCGTCTCGGCCCGTTCTGCAGCTGTGATTCCGGTCTTGCAACCCGCGAAATCGACTGGGGTCATGAACGCGGTGCTCAATGGCGAAGTGTTCTGATCCACCAAAGGACGCAGATCGAGTCGCTCCGCTACCGATGGCAGAATGGAACAGCACAATTGCCCGTGCCCCGCCAACATAAAATTCACCATCTCGGGGGTGATCAATTCGGCCGCGCAAACAAAATCTCCTTCGTTTTCGCGATCCTCATCGTCCACGACGATAACCACCCGCCCCTCCGCGATCGCTTTTACAGCATTCTGGATCGTACTGAATCGATGTGGCATTTATTTGGTCTCCGAGCCTTAACCGAGGGATGATTCACCGGAATCGGATGCTTCCAGATAATAATCTTTGATCTTCTTGTGCAACGTGTTTCGATTGATCCCCATCCGAGTGGCGGCCTTGGTTTGGACGTTCGAGCAGGAATTCAGGACCTGGGAAATCAATTCCTTCTCGACTCGATCTACTACCCGAGCATGCAGGTCAGTTGCATCGCTCGGCGCCAACCGCAAACCTTCGGCCACCAGTTGACTCGCGAGCGCATCGAAATCAGGAGGCGATGCCGAGACCGGGGCAAAGGACTGTGCTGGCTGAGACCCAGTTACCACACCGGGAAGCAGTTCGAGAGTTAACTCGTCCGAGTCCGCCATCACCACCGCACGCTCGACGTAGTTTTGTAACTCGCGAACATTTCCTGGCCAGTGATAATCCTGCAGAGCCTGCATGGCTTCGCGCTGAATATGAACCACGAAACGACCATTCTGGTCGCTGTAGTACTGAAGGAAGTAGGCGACCAACGCGGGAATGTCCTCCCGCCGTTTTCGCAGCGGCGGCAAATTGATCGGCACCACGTTCAATCGCCAATACAGATCCTCGCGAAATCGTTCCGCACGGATCTCCTCGGCGAGGTCCCGATTGCTGGCGGCAATCAAGCGAGTATCCACCGTGACGGTCTCTGTGTCCCCGACCCTTTCGAACTCCTTCTGCTGCAGAACCCGCAAGAGCTTGACCTGCAGGTGGAGGGAAGTGCTGTTGATCTCGTCGAGGAAAATCGTGCCGGTGTGAGCCGCCTCAAAGCGCCCCGCGCGATTGCTGATCGCTCCGGTGAAAGCACCCCGAACATGGCCAAACAATTCGCTCTCGAGAAGGCTTTCGCTCAGCGCGCCACAGTTGACTTTCACAAACGGTCCGCTCACACGATTGCTCAACTGGTGAATTGCGTTTGCAACTACTTCTTTCCCGGTTCCAGTCTCGCCGAGCAGCAGCACCGACGCATCGGTCATGGCGACTCGACGGGTGATGCGGGCGACGTCCTGCATCGCGGGGGACGAACCGATCACGCCCGGCAGGAGAACCCCTCCTGCGTTCTCGAATTTTCCCGAGTAATCAGCTCCTGGACCGGCCATCGATGCTTTGTCGCCATCAAGGAGCCGATCCTAGTTCCTACTCGCGATCACGGGGCGACTTCGGCCCACGAGCGTTGTCCGTTACTCGCCTCGATCGCGTCAATCGCCCGCCCAACGACAGCGCGGGTGACCGGCTCCGATTCCCCGCGTAGATTGTACACATCGTACTGCGATTGGGCGGTCTCGGAAGTGATCAAAAGCCCAAATCTGCGAACCGATTGCACAAAATTTCGGCTAGCCTGCTCGCGTTTCAACTCAGACTCAGTACGATCGGCCAAAATTCTCAACAATTGGTTTTGCTCCTCCTGAGTCGCTGCCCATCGCGGCTCGCTCGACCCCGCCCCCTGAAGCGCGGGAGGAGCAGCGTTTGCCTGGAAGTAGTTATCCGCCGAATCTTTGAAGAGAATTCTCGCCTCAATGGTCAGTGGGGGAGGATCGCTCACCCCTCGCATCCGTGCGGTGATGTCCCCGAGCGCCTCGAGAGTCGGCGGCACACTACCCATCACGACGCGGTGATCTTCCTCCGCGACACTGTGCTCTCCCCTGCTCAAAGAATCAGCAAGCATCGCAACAGGGACGGTCGAAGTGGTCGGATTGGCCCGGATACGCTGGACGAGCTGCCCAAGATCGAGATCTCGCACATGTTCGATGATGAAAACAGCCTCGATCGGCAGGCCGGATCGCAACAACTGAAAGGCCTCGGCAGCCGTCGCGGCTTCGAACAACCGATAGCCGAATTGGTCCAGCAACCCATGCATGTGCCCACGCAAACCTTCGTTCCCGCCCACAATCAATGCAACCGGTTCCGACGACAGCTGCCTCATCTCGGTCGCAACAGCATCCACGCGGCTGCTCCCTTGAAAACCGGCCGGCGGCGATTTCTTGGCGAGTGGGTCGGTGTCCGCTGGGACAGCCGATGCCTCGAGCCTGGACTTCATCAGGGCAACCGCGGCGGGATATCGGACCATGGCTAACCCCGATCGTGTCGCCGCAACGAGCCTCTCTCGCACCGCCCCAGGGATCCCAGCCCCTTCCCAGCGACTCAGGTTGGCAATCGCGACCGCCTGGGCTCCGGACAAACGGTTGCTCAGAGCCGCATCCCAAACCAAACACGCAAACTCTGGACTATCACGCAAAGATTCGGGAAGTGCGTTTCGAAACGTCGCATCCCCTGTGGCATCCACCGCGCCCCGAGCAGTCAAATATTCCCAATGGGCGGCGATCGCCGTCGCGCTGGCCAAATCGCTTTGCGGGATGAGGCGAACCGCGATTTGGGCCGCTTGAGAGGCCCTCGTCAATGCGAGCATCGCAGGAATCGCAGCACCCTCGTTCAGCGATCGACCATTTTGCGCCAGCACCCATTCGATCTCGGTGTCCACCTCATTGAGCCGACTGCGCCGTCGATATTCATTCAGCGACTGCTCAACCAAATCCAAAGCGAAGCGATTGACCTCTTGCACCGAAGGCATCTGCGATTGAGGGCCTCTCAAACTACGTTCGAGAGAATCACGAACAGCATCCGTCACGGACGGGTCGTACAGTTCCGCCATCAGCTCGCAGCCCATTTTCGGCTTAGGTAGGGGTGCGACCAATGCGACCAATCGCTTTCTCGCGTCCGCATGCGGAGTGGTCATTGCAACTTGCCAAGCCCGCGGCGCTTGATCGCCGAGAAGCGAAAACGCTTCAACCATCGAGTTGCTGGGGGGCTGAGCGTTCTCATCCAACATGGCGTTGAGCATCGCCGTGATTCCTGGTGCACCGGCCGCTTTCAAGGCTTCGTAAGCGGTCAATCGGTCTCCCTTGGATGGACTTCGGAGTTGGGAAACACTGCTCGCTAGCGACCCCGGATCCTGCAACGCTTGAGCGGCCAGCATCCTAATCCTTGCCGCTGCCGCTCGCTGGGTGTCAGTTAGCCCATTAAGTTGCATTTCAAGATCCAACAGCGGCTTGGCTCCAATCGCGTCGACAATTTGCCGCGCAACAGCCGGTGACATTCCCCCGGCCCCGAGTTTATCGAGCCACCGCCCAGCCTCGTCCCAGCGTCGTATTCGCACCATCCACTGCAACGCCTTGGCAATGCCGATCGCATCCCGAGGAGGATCACGGCGCAACGACAAAACGACCGCGTCCCGCTCCTTGAGGTCAACATCCTCGCTGTCGCCAGCGCGACGTTCGGGAGCAGCAACCGGTGCGCCCGCTCCGTTCTCTCCGTCGCCGAAGTCGCTAAACGGATCCTGGGCCACGGCCACCGGGATGACGAAGAGGAAGCAAGCGGCAAAAAGGGCCAGAACGCGCAAACTCATAACGTGGACTGTCGCTGGAAAACGCTTCCGAGTACGGGCTGGGAGACGAATGCCTCAAGTGTAACTCGTCCGGTTTCACGTTCTGCATCCCAGGGTAAAGATCGTCCGGTTTTTTTGATTTTCCGGACTGTTTTTGCTGGTCGTTTCCACTGCCCTACCCTCCTCGCCTCCTTACTGCCTGGAAAAACACCGCAAAGGCTCCCCCACCCCACCCGCCGAAACCGTGGGAGCCATCCCGGCCGGCGTCTTCGGCGAACTGGCGACGGGAACCGCGATGCTTCGATGTTCAAACCCCCTCGGAGGCTTCATCCAAGCGGACTGTAAATTCGCTCCCCTCACCCAGCCGACTCCGAACGCTGATCGAACCTCCCAACGCTTGCACCAGATACTTCACGATCGCCAGCCCCAGTCCGGTCCCTCCTGCGTCGGCGCTGCGCGCTTTGTCGACCCGATAGAACCGCTCGAAGATGCGCTCGAGATCCGTTTCCGGGATTCCGATCCCATTGTCGATGACCGACACATCGACGAAGCCATTCCCACGCTTGGTTTGAATCTCGACCCGCCCCCCCGGCTTCGAATACCGGATCGCATTGGACAACAAGTTGCCGAGGATCGTTCGCAGTGCATCGTATTCCGCCATCACTTTCAAATCGTCCCCGCGGACGGAATTGACAACCTCCACCTGCCGCTTGGCTGCTATCTGCTGATGCTCCTCGATGGTTGTTCGGACGATTTCCGACAGCGACAATCGCGACAAACTAATTCGCTCGGGCAGCGATTGGATCTTGGTGAGTTGGAGCAGATCGCGAATCAGATCATCCAGCCGCGAGGCCTGTTCATTGATCCGTTGAATAAAGCGCTCTTTCGCGTCGGGGTCGTCCATCGCGCCCATCAACAAAGTTTCCGTATATGCCTTGATCGCGGCCAAAGGAGTCTTGAGTTCATGGGAGACGTTCGCGGTAAAGTCACGTCGCGCATTCTCTAATTGGCGAAGGCGCGTTTCGTCGGTCAGGATCAATAGCATCGGTGGGCGACTGGCTGCCCCCTGATCGGTCGCGAGTGGATACGCGCGGAGACGCAATACCGTGTTTCCGTCATTGCGATCGAGTTCACCATCGAGAGTCTGGCCGGACCGCTGCGCTTCGGAAACCACGTCGATCACTCTCGGCTGACGAATCAACTCGATCAGCCGTGCATTAACCGGCGTCGGTTCGCTCAATTCCAACATGTCGATCCCAGCTCGATTGGCAAATGAGAGCCGCAGATCGGAGGTGAACGCGAGAATCCCGACCGGCATGGCGGATAGCACGGACTGGGATTGCTCTGCGTCGCTCTGGATGTCGGTATAGGTACTTTGGAATTGCTCTACCAAAGCAATCAACTCTCGGTGGATCTCAGGATCCATGGAATGGCCCGGGAGCAACTCGATCATTGCCTCGCGTGGCAACGGCGGGCGCCTCGGGTTCCGCAATCCTTGCAGTGATCGGAGTACTCTTTCCCGCCGAACCATGCGGCGAAAACGTATCCAACCCGTCATCGCCCCGGCGGCGAAACCGATTGGAATCAATCCATACGCCCATGAGTACAAGCTGCGGGCCACCGGAGCGACGCGCTGCGAAAAGACCAACCACAACAACTCGCCATCCCGACCGATCGCGCTTCGAACCGCGCGGACCCGCCGAAATCCGTCCGGTTCCACATACCATTCGATGGACGGTCCTTGCACCACCTTCCTTTCGAAGGTTCCCGAGTTGTCCGGCACCAGCATCAACTGACCATCGGTCATCGAAGCGCCCGCCAATTGGGCAAGTTCGGTCTTTGGGTCGTCAACCGCTTCGGAGAACCTTCGGAAAAACTCCATCTTTTCCGCAACCAACTGGTTCTGGTTCAGTCGCCATACGGTCTCGTATTGCCCGATGATCCCCTGGCAGACCAACCACCCTGCAAGCACCCCTGCGCACGGCCACAAAACCACGAACCAGCGACGTAAAAATGTCGACATGCGGGAACGATTCAATTCCGAGGAAAACGAGTGACCACACCCGCTCTATCTTACTCAAAGCGCACCCAGAGGGGAGCCTGGCACTCCTGCGGAATCTCCACTTCGCAAACTCACAATTCCATGGACCCATCTTCGATCGCTCGGAGGTACTTCAAGGCATCCTCGAGCGAGGTCGTCTCGACTCCAGGAACACGTCCCGCCCGATCGCACTCGCCGAGCAAAATCAATTCGTCGTAACTCTCATGCTGCATCAACCGCCGATGGGCTCGAGAACCCAGGCTACCATCGAGTATACGATGAGTATCCATGTGATGAGCGATCAGCCAAGCGGTCCGCTCGGTAATGAACCCATCGAGCGCCTCCAAGCCGGCGATCACATGATTCTCGGGATCGATCCCCTTTCCGATGTCATGCAGCAGCGCGGCGAGCAAAAATTCCTCATCGTAAAAGATTGCCTCACGCGCCAGATCAAAGACCTGCAATGAATGGTAGAGCACGTCTCCCTCCGGATGATATTTCGGATGCTGCTTGACATTTTCCAGCGGCAGCAGCAACGCATAAAACACCTGATACGGATCGGGAGTCGTCTCGATCTCCGCGATGGCTGCATCCAAATCGACGTCGGGATAGGTCAGACACAGAAACTGCTCCCACTGAGGCAACGTCGCACCTTCGATCCGTTTGCCAGTGATCGAACTTCGAAATCCAAAACTCCGCATCGCGGATCGATACACGGTCAGTTCGACGTCGAACGCTTCGCGAACATGGACGTGGTTGAACGTTTGCGACTCCCCATCTTTGCGTACTTGTTTGCGTTCCAACTCGTATGGTATGCCCTCGCCCTCGAGGGTGTGGAGCACAGCCTCGAGGCCGTCAGAAAAGAGATGGATATCGATGTCGGAGCCTTCGCGAACCATGCCTGTGTAGACACTGCCGATCACCCTCGGATGAAATTTGGTCATCAGTCGCATGACGCGGAGGGCAGTAAGCCGCATGTCGCGCAATGTATCAAGCCGTTGGCTTCCCTCATGAATGCGGGCAAACGATTGAATGATATCGCGAATTTCCGCATTGGTGGGGAGGTCGGCCGGCTTGACCCAACCCTGACACAATCGCCGGGCTGCTTTTTGCTTGGCTTGATAGTACTCCGACTCCAAGCGTTCATACATGAGCCGCGCCGCTTCATGGGCGATCGCTCGTCGCAATTTCGATGGATACATTGCAAGCACCGCAGGCAACGCTGGAGTCTCGGTGCTGAATCTACGTTGAATGAAACCGGGTCGGTAACAGACGCTCAAAGCATGGTAGGACGCCCAAGGAATTTCGGCAAGTATCCCCCGCACCTACTTTCGACCAAGCGTGCCCCCCAGTCGCGGCCATCGCCCGATGGTGGTCTCGCGGTTTCACGCCTAAGTTTTTTTTCTATCGTGGCCTGCGCCAGTGCCCGCCACCCCACCGCATCGTTTCTCGATACCCATGAGGTTGCTGATATGCGGCATGAAATCCGGAGGGAACGGATAGACCTTCGGCTCAGAAAACTTTTTTTGGCGCTAGCCGATTTTTTTGTGCGACGAACGAACTCGGCTAGCGTCTCAGGCTCACCTTTATCGGCTGTGTCGTCATGAGTCGATTCGCTCGATACTTACTCCCGCATGCGTTCGCAGTCGTTGCAGAAGCTTTTCGCCCAGGGCTGACGCAGGTGTCCAAAATCCGCCCGGACAATCTGCCTTGGGAATGTCGCGGACGAGACAGACTGCGGATTCGCCGAGCATCTTGGCAGTAGATCCATAACCCGGATCTCGATCTCCCGTGACCTTGACTCGGAGCGTCTGCCCCGAAACGGTCCGACCGAACAATCGGATGTCAAAGAAGCCTTGCTCTTGTTGCAGCGGACTCGGCCCTTGCCCCGGCTTGGGCAACAGGAAGCGGGCGAGCATGCGACGGACCGGACCCAGCAATGCAAGGCCGAGGCCAATTTTTGAAGCCGTTGCACGACACCATCCCCGCAGCCCTCGTCCCGTCAACACCGATTCGTCGTACACGAACTCGCGACCGTAGGGGTAGCCGAGAATCGTGTTGCTGCGATGGACGATGCGTGTGTTGATACTGCTCATGACGAATGGAGCCGTCCAACTGAAGAAATCGTTGTCGAATATAATCTCATTGCCGCTCGGTTGCATTCCACGCTGTTCCGAGGACTCAAGGCATAGCGAATAGGGATTGGCGAGTTGCCGACGAATCTCTGGATCCCTATCGCCCTCCTTGAGTACGTTCATCAGGCTCGCGATGGTACCGCCCGAGACCCCGCCCCGGGCCGCTTTCACTCGCAGTTTGACACGGGAACAAACCTTCCCAAAACTAGCGTGAGACTGTTGCTGCAGAAACCAAACCCCGAGATCCGATGGAATCGAATCGAAACCGCAACAATGGATGATCCTCGCACCCGATGCGCGGGCCGTTGATTCGTAACTAACGATCATTCGGCGAATCCACTGCACCTCCCCGGTCAGGTCGCAGTAATCGGTACCGCTCTCGGCACACGCCTTGACCAACGGTTCGCCATAAATGGCGTACGGGCCAACCGTCGATACGACCACATTCGTACGGTCGCACATGCGTCTCAAACCAACCTCGTCGGCCGCGTCCACGGCGATGATTTCTATCGATCCTGAAGCATCGCCGAGATTCGCTCGCACCGCTTCCAGCTTTTCCCTAGAGCGGCCCGCCAATGCCCATTTCAGATCGCGGTTTACTCCGTAAGTCTTCAACAGATAACGACACAGGATCTGTCCAACGAAACTCGTTGCACCAAAGATAACGACGTCGCACCGTGTATTATCGTCAAGTTGGGGCATTTACGCGGTTCCCTCAGAAATGGAGCTTGCAGCAATGGCAGTGATGAGGCGAAGGATTGTATCATCGATTCGGAAACCAGTACGTCTTCACCGCAGACGCTTGTTAATTTTGTAGTTAGCGTTGTTGCCCGGCAACAGCGATTGTCTGGTGAAGCCATTGCCGGGCACGCGCTCGTTCGGGGATATCTCTCAAAATCCATGCTGCGGAATGGTTCGGGAAAGGGATCGGTACCAATGAAAACGATCCGCTCACTCCACTCCGTTTGAGGAAGTCTTCGGTCGGTCGCACATCCATCTCATGGGAAATCCACTGCGGCCTATCGCCTAACCGATTGAGTCGTTGCCAAGCCGACTTCGGGTCGGAATCCGGGTAGGGCCAAACCCGCACTCCATCGTAATGACTGTGGCAAAAGAAACCGCACCACAGTTTGGCGATACGGTCATCGTTCAGTCCAATGTAGTTGCATGCGATCGCGCCGCGTGAAAAGCCGCATAGAACGACCCGCGACTTGTCTCCTCCATATTTCTGGCAGACGTCCGTCACCGTCGCGATACAGTACCGCTTCGACTCCTCGATATCTCCCCACCACTGCTTGCAATTCTTCTTGGAACCATCCGCAGATATCTCGACGAATGGCAGACTCACCCATATGCAACCTTTTCCGGCACTCAGTCCATACCCGAGCATACAGGAGTCGGGAGTCCCGTCCGAGACGTCACCAAGCTCGTTGCGATAGCCTCCGTTACCCGGGAACTCGACGATCATCGGATAGCTCGTCCCCGGATCCCAATCCGTTGGCAAATACAGCAGGTGCCTGACCTGGCTCGCCTCCCAACCAACGGTCACGGTTGCAACCCGCTTACCGGCCGCAGGCTCGCCACTTGCGACCTCCGGAACCACTAGGTCCGCAGAAACTCTATCAATGTTCTCGTCGCCTACCGCAGGAGAGTTTGCGGAAACGAGCAGAGTAAAGAAAACCAATCGCCCAAACGCCCCGCATCGATCACTCATCGTTTTTGCCTGGTTCAATACTCTGACGTTCGTAAATCCAGTAACCATCTGCAACTTCCGCGTCAGCGTACTCCGCAGTTTCCGGAGTTGCTGATGAACTCGAATGATTTTCATGATAGACGGCGTTTTTCGGGACAATCTCTTTGCTCGGTTATTCTACACTGGCTGTTTGGGTTTCCTCGCTACCACCATGTAACGCTTGGTTCGCGTGGAAGGCATTTCATTCGTTCGCTCCATGAGGCCGACGTACTCAATCGAGAAACCACACTTTTCTAGCAGATAGGGAACCGTCGCCATGGTACGGCACGCCGAGAGAGGGAGTTGATCGACTAAATCACTCCATGGATCCGGCCAGCCTTCGAAGCGGGCAATGCGGAAGCAAGTCGCTTAAACTCGCTCGGTGATCATCGACCGTGAGGGACGAGATCCATGCGTCATACTTTGCAACCTCCTCCGTGTCATACATCGAGAGCAATCGCTGCCGGAACTTCAGATATCCTTCTCGGTAATCCATTCAATTTCCCGCATCGCTACGAGACGATATACGTTTTGAACCAAAGTACCAGTGCAAAAAAAAGACGAATAAGATGGCATTAGGTATCGATAAATAAATCGCTGCCATCCAAGGATCCATCTCGACGGAAACCACATGTTCATACAAGACGGGATCTCCGCTTGAAGGCTGAACTCGTGAGGTGATCGAAAACTCGACCCAAAGAAAAACAGCTAAGAAAAGCAGTCCCGGAACCATGATAAAAACTGCGTTCATTATGAGGAACCTGCGCAGCCATCGTCGCCCCGTCACCGGAACGACACGAACTTGGGTTGGCGGATTGTAAGGGTTCGTCACGATGATCATCAATCGACTTGGAAAGCTCGACTGAGTACATTTCGCGTCATTTTCTGCACCCGTGGATCCGGTCCGTGAGGCCGACTCCAGTGCGACCAGGGAAGCGTATGACCTGGCGGGTCCGATAAGCCTTGGACCCAAAAAATGCTTGAAGCATTGAATACCACATTCCCCTTGGGACCTTCATAGACGGTAGCCGTCCATTGTTGAGGTTTCTCGCCACTGACCCACGCTGTCCCTGCTCCAACGACCTGCAAACCGGGAATCTCCGCTGGATCCCCGTGATACTCCCAACCGATCAGCCCCGGAATCGAATCCCCCTTCTGCATGCCCGTCCCTTCGAATATCCAATGCTCTGGCATAACACAGATCCAGTCCCCGCCACCATTGACGGGCTCGACATTGCGAGCCCCCATGAGGAATCCTTCGTCGGGTCCATGTTCGGGAAATGGCCCATGGTCTTTCGCTCTGGCTTGCGCCACGGGGCGATCGCCACCGTAGGGTCCGCCTCGAAAGAAAATGCGGTTCGGACGACCATCGATGCTGTCCCGATAAGGCGATACCCAGCAAACACTGTTCCCTGACAGGAACAACAAGCTGACGCCCTCATCCCGCATCTTTTCGACGCTTCGGAATTGCCGAATATCCCAGTACTCATCATGCCCGACACTGATCATCGCGCGACTCTTCAAACCTCGATCCGGCGTCAGCATGTCGCTGTTGCAACAGTACGAAACATCATAACCATGCTGTTCGAGCCAGTATGCAAGCGGAAACTCAAGCGGCAGATACTCGCCTGCTCCCACCGTCAATGGATCATTGACGACGCCTTCGTATTGAGCCTCGCGACCGTAAGGGCGATCGAAACTGACGTCTGCCCACGGGCCCTGATTCCCCTTGGGGTGCGTGTAGACCGAGTAACGGCTCGGCCAAGTGTTGTAGGCTTGCCAAGTATTGTCCGAACACTGAAACAGCACATCGCATTGGCGGTCATCGGTAACCACAAAGATCACATAGCTCTGCCAGTAGGGCTCCTGCTCGGTCTCCGGAATCGTAGTCAACCGACCGAGATACACTCCGCTCAACCAATCGCTGGGGATCGTGAGGGAATAACTCGTCTCCCATCGGCATTCGTGCAGACTTTTTTCGCCCGGTTCCGGCGTGATCTGCGTTTTCCCCTGCAGTGGCCCGACGACCGCCATGCGCCGCGCTCCTGCCCCAGCGTAGTACCCCGTTCGAAAGATCTCGAGACGAAACCGTCGCACTGGGTTGGTAGATACCTTGATATCGAGCGTTTCACCCGCTCGAACACTCTGTTTGGAACAATAGCCTTCGATCCAAGGCGAGCGGAACCGGCTGCCATCGACTCGAACGCGAGTCAATTGCCAATCGTTGCTCCCGGGCAATCGATTTTCGATCGCAACTGGATTGTCTGCATTCGACACCTCTTGCGAGGAACATTGGCTTTGCACTACTAGCAGCACGAGCGCTACCAAACTTCTCTGCATACTTGTTCTCCAAAAGTGGCACGACGCTCCGCATCGTGCCAAGATTCTAATCCACCGCAAGTCGTCGACTGTAAATCGTTGTGCCGTTCGCGACATACAGAGTGTTGTGATCACTGCCCCCAAGAATACAGGTGGTCAGCGGTTGTTCTTTCAGCGGCTTAGGCAACACTCCGCACATTCGACCCGTCGGATCGAAAATCTGCACTCCTAACTCGCTGGTGATGTAAAAGCGACCTTTACGGTCGACGGCCAAGCCATCCCCCTTCGATGCAAGAACGTAGGGAGGAGGCTCCTGGAACCGGAACTCTCCTTTCGAATCGACCGGCAATCGCAACGTCATGCTCGGCATTTTCGCGTCGAGTGTTCCATCTGCGGATACTCGAAACATCCAAGCATGCTCGCCACCGTAATCGGATACGGCCAACGTTCCGCCATCGTTAGAGAGCGCGATCCCGTTCGGCAGGGCGATACCTACATCCACCACGGAAACACCCCCTGTTGATGGATCGATTCGAGTAACCTGCTTGGCACCTGTTTCGGTGATCAGCACCACCCCCTCCGAGGTGACGGCCAAATCATTGGGTTTCACACCCGTCGCAATCGTCTTGACCTCACCGGTTTGAACATCGATGGAAAGCACTCGGTCTTTGGAGCCCTGGCAGGCATACAAAAGATTCCCCTCCGGATTGAATTCCAGACCGCTTACGGATTCCTTCGCAATCGTTCTTCTCGTACCATCCTTGGCGTCGATGCGAATGATTTCCGCGGCCTTCATATCGCAGTAGAAGAGGTTCCCGTCTTTATCGGCGCATAGTGCATCGGCAAATCCGAGTTGATCCGCAACCACGTTCCAGGACTCCCCGGGCACGAGCAAACGGAGCAGAGTTAGATCGCCACCCAAATCTCCCCGTGTGTCGTAGGTTGCTTGATGAGCCTCGTTTCTCCAGAGCCATCGCATGGCATCGGGGAAAATCGAACTGCCGTGATCGGAGTTGTGCGCATACCCTTCCGCCCAATCCATGCGGACGTCGTATCCCATGTACGTCAACGCGGAATGCATTAATCGATTTGCGAGCGGCCAGCTACCATAGGGATTATCGAGGTCGCCGCTGGTATCGGACATGTAGACGCGAAGTGGTTTTGGCTCGGTCTTTCGGATCCATGCGGGATACACATTACCTCCTCGCAAATTCGTGAAGCTTCCTACGTCGGAGTAAACCTTGCGAAAGGCATCCGGTCGTTCCCATGCTGCGGTGAAAGCGCAGATGGCACCTGAACTGGATCCTCCGATGGCTCGCATTTGGGGATCTTTGGAGATTACGTACTCCTTTTCCACCTCGGGCAGGATTTCTTCGAGCAAGAATCGAACGTAGCGATCTCCAAGGCTATCGTATTCCAACCCGCGGTTGGAAAAGCGTCCGTTTTGAATCGGTTTCGATGGGTCTTGCCCCGGATTGATAAAGACGGCGATCGTTACGGGCATCTCGCCTCGAGCGATCAAGTTGTCGAAGACGATGGGGATTCGCCATCGCCCTTTTTCGTCCCGCATCCGCGCGCCATCTTGAAAAACCATCAAGGCGGCGGGTTCCTCTTTCTTATACTGCTCGGGCACATAGATCCACCAATCGCGCACCGTATTGGCAAAGATTTCGGATTTCCACGGAGGCATCGATTTCACCCGGCCATGGGGAACAGAATCTTTTTCAATCGCATCAGGATGCGGCTCCCAGGAGGGTTTGGTTTCCACGATGGGAATCTCGGTTGACTTGGCGTCTTTATCCCAAAGCCATCGAAGGGCATTCGGCAATTCCTCGCCCCCCCATTTTCCGCTATGACCACCTTCGGTCATTACCAGTTGGTAGTTGTAGCCAGCGAACTGTAGGGCTAAAGCCATATCCTCGTTACCCAGTGGCCAGTTGCCATGAAGGTTGTTGAGATCCTCTTTTCCTTCCTGCAAGTAAACCTTGATCGCTTTGGGTTGACTCTTTGTTTTCCGAATCAGCCCCGGATAAGCCCATCCTCCTCGAATGTTCGTGAAGCTTCCGATATGGCTGATGACTTTGCCAAACTGGTCGGGACGCTCCCAAGCTACCGTGAACGCGCAGATACCGCTCGATGAAATCCCGCACACTGCTCGATCGCTCGGAGATGTCGAGATATTGAGATCCTTCAGCGCGACCGGAAGAAACTCTTCGATCAGGAACTTGGAGTAGCGGTCTCCGAGCGAGTCGTATTCGAAAGACCGATTGCTGCGATCTGCCGCACCAGGCTTGCTGCCAGGGATGGTTCCAGGGTTCACGAACACCGCGATCGTTACCGGCATTTCCTTCTTATGAATCAAATTGTCGAGCACGATCGGAATGCGGAATGCGCCATCCGCTTGCAAGTACATGGAACCATCCATGCACACCATCAAACTTGCCGGAATAGCAGGATCGTATTGCGCAGGTACGTAAACACTATATTGACGCGTGGTCCCGGGGAATATTTGGCTATCACGGAACTCGCCCGAAGTGATCTTTCCGCGAGGCACCCCTGGTTGCACTTCGCGGTCTGCGGAGGAGTCAAAAAAGCCGTGTGCGCTGCTGAATCCAATCCAGGCAATCGCGAAGAATATCTTAGGAAGGATGCGCATTTCTACGGTTACGGATAGCGAGTGAAGGGCAAAGGGAGCGACAAACTCTCCGCAGATTGTACCAAGAGCATGTGGTAGCCAAAATCGGGCTCCCATAATCGTGCACCATCGTGGCACAACGCTCCGTCGTTGTGCTTTTCGCACGGCAAGTCCGCATTCCCTCAGTGCATCCCCAGTTCGCCCCCTGTTGCCATACGAACCGCAAATCAACTCACTTGCGGCACTCTCAGGAAACACCATGAACTTTTCGGCGGGTGCAAAGGCAACTCGCTCTATGGTTTCGCGTCCTGCTCCAACAGATGCTCGAGGATGGCGAGGATCGCATTGGTGCAAGCAACCGCGACAGAAGACAATCCAAGACCAACGGACAGTCCAAGAAGAAGCCCAATAACGACACCGAAGGCGTCACGAAAAAGAATGGCTCCGGGCACCACCGACCCCAACGCCAACACAATGGACAGTATCCAAGGAATCCTGTCTTGGGCATTCTCCAACGTTACCTTCGCTTGCTCGAGTTGCTGCTTACTCATGGTTTTGTTCTTTCCACACAAAAGCCAACCGGTCTTCCCGAATTTCGATGGCGGTTACCCGCGATGAGAAACATCAGTCTCTCCTGTCGAAGTTGCAAAACGCACTCGACAAGATGCTCGCGTAGCAGAACGCCTTGCCCCACCAGTGAATGCTTCATGTGAACACTGTGATCATCAACAGAAGTACTCAACCATGGCTTCATAGCTTTTGAAGCACACCAGTTCCCCTAGTAACTTGTCTTGGTTGCAAGGGCCTTGCGATAGCAGTCGGCATTGTTCATGCCTTCCACACTGGAAAGATTCGCACTCGCAGCATCCCCACCACCGTCCCTATTCTACTACCGTCCCTATTCTACTCTGGTTGCATGGAACCCACACCGATGCCCAAACGCGGATGGAGAAAAAAGTTCATCGTGACAGATAACCTTGACGCCAGCGGGCACGAAAAATTTCTGAGGCTTCATGCCGAATACCGCCACGCGAGTCCCGACGGCAACTGTCTAGGACCGAACAAGAAATGCAAGACGCGACGCGGAGTCGTAGTGCGCGATTTCGACGAGGCGTGAACCACCAACGGTCGCATGGCGACGACTCCTCCTTGTTCCACCAAGAGTTGTTTCTCGACAACTCTCTCGACGAGATCCGTGATCGCTTTGGGGGAAAGAATGCCGAACCGATGAGAACCGGGAATCACCCGCAACGGACCATTTTCGAGCGTGCAATGGTCCAGGTGCAATCGAACTGCAAGCATTTCACGAAGTAACTCGGCAGGTCCTTGAACGAACGTCATCCCTTCCTTTTCTGACCATCCGGGAAACGTCTTCGCAACCTCAGAGGACGACACGGGAATACTGCGGTCTTGATGATAAGCGACCAGCCAATTTCGTTCCTGCGACTTGTTAAAAAACGTGCATTGAACCGCAACCAACGGGACGATTTCCGGAATATCGCGTGCCAGACGCGACTTCAGTATCGTTGCCAGACCGCTACACCATGCGTGGTCCAATAAACACCGGGTTCCCGCCAAGCCGATCGGCTCGACCTGCGCGAGAAGACTATCGCACTCCTGCGGCTTGCAGACCTCGCCGAACACCGCAAATCCATCCTCCAGCGCCGACACCGCTATGTCCGACATCGGTGTATCCCTCTCCTCGCGAACAATCGGTCATCTGCAACGAGACTCGGTATTTTGCCGAGCCACCACCATTCTCTCGCATTCGATTTATATTGCAGCCCCCCCGTTCGTTCCGAGGGTGGCAAGACATCCCATTTTTTTCCTGCGGGGATACAGACCCCTGGTCAACGAAACTCCTGGTTTCGAGTAAGATTACCGATCGGTTAACCTCCGGTTGTTGTCACGGCATCCGCCTTGCATTCCCCCCACTTCCCTCCGTTGCGGTATCACCAATGTTTCGAACTTTCGGAAAACTCGTTTTTCACCTTGCCCTGGGCGTCTCGATCCTCCCCTGCGGTCTGCAAGCGCAAACCACCAAGCCCTCCGTGAAGATCGGTTCGTTCTTGCAAGAGGCACCCGAACGATACCTTCAAGCGGACGGCCAATCTCTGTCCGATACCCGCAGTCTGTATATCGACTCTCAGAATCGATTGCACGTTCGAACCGCCAACCAGCATTTGAGCTTGGGTTTGGAGTCTACGGGAACAACCCCCGCTTGGAAAAAGGAATCGCCAGACTCCTATCCTGCCGTCAATCAAGTGCTGGTCAACGGAAAAGAGCTGCTGCTGGCTACCAAGGAAGGTGTCGTGGCGCAATCCGAGTCCGGCAGCAAGTCGCTGGGGCTGGGCGAGCATGCGGTCGAGAGCATCAGCCGATCGACCGACGGCCGGATCGCTGCGGCGACAAAGTCCGGGCTGTTCGAGTACGCACAAGGCAAATGGACCAAGTTGGAAGTGTTCGATGACAACGGCCGCCAATGGGCTGCTCGCGATGTGCGTGCTGTGGTCTACGACTCCAAGTCGCAACTTTGGTTTGGTCAGTTAGCAGGCTTGGGGTGTCGCACGGCCGACGGATGGAGGTTTTACGAAGGCAAAGACGGCCTGCCTTATTCCGACTTCACTTGCGCGGCTGCCGATTCCGCAGGCCGTGTCTGGTTCGGAACCAAACTCGGATTGGTCGGTTTTGATCAAGGCAAATTCGTGTATCGCCAAGGCCCACGATTCATGCCCGGCGATGAGATCCGAGCCATCGCCGTCGCCAACGATGGTACTCCTTGGCTAGCCACCGATCGCGGTGTAGGTGCGTTGAAACGCAAGCCGATGCGATTGAGCGAAAAAGCTGCACTCTACGAAGATCAAATCGACAAGTACATCAAGCGAACTCCGTTCGGATACACTTCCGAGGTAGGCCTGAATGCACCGAACGATTTTTCGAAGATCAACTACCACGACAGCGACAACGATGGTCTGTGGACGGCCATGTATGGCGCATCCCAATGCTTCGCCGTCGCCGTGACGGGATCAGAACGCCACCGCGCTGCCGCCAAGCAAGCGTTCGAAGCCATTCGGTTCCTGCAAACGGTCACCCAGGGAGGCAGTCACTCACCTCCTCGCGGCTACATCGCGCGAACGATTCTCCCCACCGACGGCCCCAATCCAAACGACGGACGATTGGAACAAGATCGCGACATGAAGGCTCGGCGCGACCGAGGTTGGAAGGTCTACGAACCGCGATGGCCGACCAGTGCGGACGGCAAATGGTATTGGAAATCCGACACCAGCTCCGACGAACTGGATGGCCATTATTTCTTCTTGCCACTGTATTACGACCTCGTGGCCGATTCCGAAGAAGAGAAGGAACGGGTACGGCAAGTGGTGCGGGACCTCACAGACCACCTGATCAGTCACCAATTTCAATTGGTAGATATCGACGGCACTCCCACGCGCTGGGGTATGTACAACCCAGACAAACTGAACCAAGACCCACAGTGGTGGGAAGGCCGAGGGCTCAACAGCCTCAGCATCCTGGCCTACCTCGTGGTGGCCGAGCATGTCACGGGAGACGCGAAATACGCCGATGCCCTAGAACAACTTCGCAAGAAGCATTCGTACGAAGCCAATGCGATGGTTGCCAAGGTGCAGTATGGACCTGGAACCGGCAACCAATCGGATGACGAAATGGCGATCATGAACTTCTATTCACTGCTGAAATACACGAAAGACGAACAACTGCAGCGGACGATGCGGTACTCCATGTTCACCTATTGGTCGCTGCTCAGCCGGTGTCGCAATCCTTTCTTCCACTTCGCGTACGCCCATCATGGGCTGGGTCGCGAACTCCAGACAACCCACAGCCAAATCCCGCTGGATCCTTGGGGGGACTGGCTTGAGGATTCCGTCGATACGCTGACCGGCTTTCCCCTGGACCGATTGAATTGGCCTCAAAAGAATAGCCATCGATTGGATATCGTCGGGCTGCAACGCGCTCATGACGAACCCCCTGGAACAGAACGCCGGCCAACGCGCGGTTACCGTGTCGATGGCAAGGTGTTGCCGGTAGAAAATCGGCATTTCAATCACTGGAACACCGATTCATGGCGACTCGATTACTCTGGCAGCGGCAAGGAACTCGCCAGCGGCACCGTGTTCCTGCTCCCGTATTACATGGGCCGCTACCACGGTTTCATCCAAGAAGAATAGCAGGGCGTCGCCTCGAAGGCTGTTGAAAAACAATCGGCCTGGTAGCCTCGCAACTCATCCCGACGACTAATTCGTAGGTGGCCGCCACACTGTAGATCCGCCGTGGCGGCCACAGCCGTATTAGCCAAAGATCCAAATGGCAGTCAAAAGGAGAATCCATACGAGAAGCGTACAGAGCATCGAGAGCCACCAAACCTTTTTGAAGATCCTCCAACCGGGAACGGTGGAATAGTCAAGCATAGGCCCTCGCTGCTCTGCCAATGCGATGATCGCGACCAAAATCCCGACAGGCAAAAGGACCTGCAAAAAATTGAGAAAAATGAAGGCAAGATAGAATCCGAGAGATCCCATCCGAAGCAGCGAGAAGAGAAGGGCCGCTACCGCCATAGTCCAAAGAAGATCGGAGATAGCGAATCGCATCTTTTCTACATTCTCATTTCACCCTATCGGGTGCTAATGCTCTCCGTGCGACTACCATCACGACATCGTGATCCTCGCACCACATGAATGATAGCAGTCGTTAATAGACTAGGACACTATTCCTCCAGCGTTTTCTTCGGATCCTCATCTCCCGACTGGCTAGCCGATAAGTCGATAATGTCGTGCTGCTCACCGGCAGGCATAAGGAAGGGCTGACCATTAGAGTATCGAAGTTTCCAACCCGCTGGCAGCTTCGCAACGGGTGGAGTGCTGGGGGTCGCTAGGTAGCGGATTGCTACCACAACCTGTGCTGGTGGCGTGATCCCATCAACAAAACTTTATCCTCCAACGCCTCCGGTTATCTTATCTGGTTGTCGAGCGGAGACGCGTACCAATCACCACGAGCACGCGTGCAGGAGGGGCAAACAAAAACCCGAGCAAGCGATTGGCGCGTCGGAAGACAGTATCCCGTACGGTACGGCTGATTCGCGTGGGGAAATAACCTGCGGCAAGCATCCCACTCAGTATCTCCATTAGGATCGAACAATGGTCTGCCGTGGGTCATGGCCACCAGTTGCTTCTGCATCCTTTGCCCATGGATTTCGCAAATGCTTGATCGTCCTCCGGTAAAGTCAATGATCTTTGCCGACTCGCGCGCTTTGACGTAAATAAGCGACCCGAATGCAACAAAAACAGTTGCCAGAATCAAGGTTGTGATCGTGAATTGACGACGGTCGACCCGACGGAAGTCCCTCGTTTTCGGTCCGAAGCGAAATCGACTCCCAGCAAAACCCAAATATTTTGGCGGATTGGATAAGGGTGATTGTTCGCCGTTCATGAATCGACCATTCGAAAGTTTGCGACGAAGAAAAGAACTTGTCTCAGCAGGATAACGGACGATCGGGGCAATTTCTTACTCCATTTTCGTAAAATCCACAAAGGCTTGCCCCAACACCGAACCGCTAGCATCTGCCATTCGAAAACCGGAATGACTGTCCTTGCCTGCGCTGCCCACAACTCGTGAAAAGGAAAGATTTCGCGGACCCGGATCCTAGGGTGCCGTCTCTGACAATTCTTCTTGCGTACGTCTAAAGGACCCTTTCTCTCCGTGAGGAGGACCCTCGATAACAAACTCGTCGTCATTGACCGCAGTCACAAAATATGTCTGTTTTCCCAATCCAAATACGGCCTCCCTGAATCTCCGAAGGTACTGGTTGGGAGCGGCCGCACGCATGATCATCAGCTTGTTCCCAACCAGTTTGTATCGGAAGTTTTCGATTTCCTTGGACTGCTCCTCGGCAGTCCATTGGCGCATAGTCCCGTCTCGCCGGAACTCGGTTATCGTTCCGTGCTCGGTCTTCCAAGTTCCCACAATCCAGGCTGGCGAGTTGTTTGCTGCGTAGGGCGAATAAACAATCAGGGAGACAAACAAAAACCCTGCGAGAAGCAGTAGAAATGCAATCGTCAAGTATTTGTGGTAGTGTCGCATTGCATCAACTGCCGGACCAGAACGAGTATCCACGAATCACTTGTTTACCAGAACCAGTGGGCGAAAGATACGATATCCCTGGGAGCTTTCCTTGGATATTGCCTAAAGCTCCGTGCAAACATGCGGTGTGCCCTTCGAGCAGTTGACTTGGAGCCGGCGAGATTCAATCGAAAGAGTCTTTCGATTCGCTTGTTTTTCCGCTCGTGCTCACTCCACACTCGGACGGTTCTTTTGCTCGGAATCGCCGACATATTCCTCTCCCCATACTGCTCGAATGGCTGCGAAGAAGCCTTCCGAATTACCCTCACAGACGAAATTCAAACGGATCGTGATTGCTTGTCCAGATCGTGTTTCGCCGAGAACAGGGGAGAGTCCACGTCCATGACGGCCATGCCACCAATGTCTGGGCTTGACGTAGAACCAGGAGATGTCCGAACGGAGGAGAACCATCGAACCATCGGGGTTGGAGGAGTCGGAGAACACAATTCGGTCTGGAAAAACCTCGGTCAGATAGATGACTGGATAGATCAATCGGTAGATATATCTCACCATGATGAACCACAAAAATATCGAGATCAGAGGCGCCAGCCAAATTGCATCAGGCGATATGTTTCCGACGACAGGGGCCAGCCCATACGCTGCGAGCGAGATGTAGGTCATGAGTACGGTGAAAAAGACCTGGACCGGCAAAAGGATCGCTACACTATCCCAGGATGTACGCTTGGCTGCAATCATGATTCTTGAGGACCTTGGGCACAGCTTGGCTGCCCCGCTAGTTAAGGGCTACGAGGGCATGAAGACCCGCGTGCCAATTGGAAAAACGGAGAGGACGGGATTCAAATTTTTGATGTTCTCCAAATATGGTCCCTTCTTTTTGATGCAGGAAAAAAGCTGGTTGAGTTGTTCGAGATCTTCGTACACACGAGCGCGCAAGCAGACGTAGCGCGGGGATTTGACTTTTGCATTCAATAGGCAACTCGATCCTCTTTTCTGGTCCAGTCTTTTAGGGCGACCAACGCTTCATCGCGCAGCGCTTGTTGCATGACGAGTTTCCTGTCTCGAGGCGGTTTCTTGATCTCGTCGTAAAAGAACTGATCGTCAAATCCGGCGGCGGCTGCGTCTTGGCATGATGCTGCGAAATAAACTCGATCCACGCGCGCCCAATAGATTGCGGCCAGGCACAAGGGACACGGTTCGCAACTGGCGTAGATTTCACAACCCACCAACGCGTAATCCTGCAAACGCGCACATGCGTCTCGAATAGCCACGATTTCCGCATGTGCTGTCGGATCGTTGGTGGATGTGACCCGGTTCCAGCCTCTACCGACGACCACCCCATCTCGAACCACGATGGCACCGAAAGGCCCACCCTCGTTCGCTTGCATTTTCGTAATCGACAGTTGAATCGCCTCGCGAAGATAATCCAAGTTCACAGACCAAACTCCTATGGTGAATGAAACACACCAGCCTAACCATGGCATAATAGCTTTTAACGCAAAGCTTTTTGCGAGTCATCGCCAACCCTGACTAAATCTGAGGAGCTCGGAAGGAATAGCGATTCGCAGGCTTGTGATGGTGTTGACAGCCTCATCGGTCATCCATCAGCTCGCATCAACCGAACCACTGCGTGAGGCTGCGTAATCCCTGAAACAGCGGTTGAAAGACATTTCGAAGAAACTCAAACAGACCGGCGAAACCGTTGAGGGCGAATCCATAACCGGCGCCGATCACGAAAAGATTGGCCGGGATGAGAAACAGAATCCCAAACCAGGCACCCAACCGACGGGATTCTTTGGTGCCAATCCTCCACTGCATGATCACCGACGCAACGTGATAGGCGACACCGAGCCCCAGTACCAAGCTGCGCAGGGAAGGGGGAAAGATCAGCCAACTCATGATCCACATCAACATCGAGGCAACCGGTACGAAATACGGGCTCGCTAGTATTACCCAGTTCCCCTTGCCAAGCCAGCGCTCGCGCGGCGCCAGCAACAGCCGCGAAATGAGTCCCTGGGTCGCCCACCGCTCGATCGTGATCGCGGTCCGCACCCAGGCATGGTCGACGAATTCCGTGCGGCAGAGGATCACGACAAAGGCGGCTCCAGAGACAAACATCGTCGAGTAGACCGGGTACTGGGTCAATTGCCGGATCTGAAGTCCCACCGCATGAAGAATCAACGGAAAGCAGATCGCGGCACCTCCGGCTGCGATCCATTTGGTCGAGTGAATCAAGCGATCAATCCGTTGGGGGAATGTCCTAGGGGATCGCATGGAAATCCTAACGGACCTTGGAAAAAACGGTTCTACGGGTAAGCTTTAGCCTGCTTGAATCGACCTCATTTTGCAGGATATCTCGGACATGAAAATAGTGGAGCATGATTTCGTCGTTTTGGGAGGGGGGCCCGGAGGCTATGTCGCAGCCATTCGCGCCGCACAACTTGGCATGAACGCCGCGTGCGTGGATGACAATCCGAAATTCGGCGGTACCTGCCTGCGTGTCGGTTGTATCCCCAGCAAGGCCCTTCTGGAATCGAGCCACCTGTACCACGACACCAAGAGTTCGCTCACGACGCACGGCATCGTCGTCGGAGATGTTCGACTCGACCTGGCGGCCATGATGAAGAGGAAGGATCAAATCGTCTCCACCCTCACCGGCGGCATCGATCTGCTCTTCAAGAAGAACAAGGTCACTCCCTACCGCAGCCGCGGCACCATCGTCGATCCAAACACGATCGCGGTTCAAGTCGACGGCGAGACGGTCCATCTGCGCGGCAAGCGATTGCTGATCGCAACCGGCTCCCGACCCGCGACGATGCGAGGTGTGGAAGAAGACGGCGATCGCATCGGCAACAGCACCACCGCCCTCTCGTTCCCCGAAGTCCCCCAGAAACTGACCGTTATCGGCGGCGGCTATATCGGGTTGGAGTTGGGGAGCGTCGGGAATCGCTTGGGGAGCAAGGTCACGGTTCTCGAAGCCATGGACCGCATCCTGCCCGGCATGGACGGGGAACTTAGCCAGATCGCTCAGCGAATCTTCGCTCGCCAGGGGATCGAGTTTCGGCTCGGCTCCTGGGTCGAAAGCGCCAAGGTCGAAGGCGGCCGATGCATCGTCCGCTGCAAGAACGCGGAACCGCTCGAATCCGACCGAGTCTTGCTTGCAGCCGGCCGCGTGCCATTGACGGCGAACATCGGTCTGGAATCGATCGGCTTGGAAACGGATAAACGTGGATTCATCCCGGTGAATGCCGACTACGAAACCGGAGTGCGAGGCGTGTTTGCCGTCGGCGACATCATCGGCGGTGCCATGCTCGCCCACAAAGCCATGGAAGAAGCGATCGTGTGTGTCGAACGGATCGCAGGCATCCACGCCCATTTCAACTACGATTGCATCCCGGCCATCGTCTACACCCATCCCGAGATCGCCACCGTGGGCAAGACCGAGGAGCAACTCAAGGAGGCTGGGATTGATTATCGAAAAGGGGTCGGTGCCTACGGTGCCAACGGTCGCGCCCGCACGTTGGGTGAAGCCGAAGGGCGAGTCAAAATCCTCGCCGATGCAAAGACGGATCGCGTCTTGGGGGTCCACATCATCGGCGCCCGCGCCGGCGACCTCATCGCCGAAGCGGCAGTCGCGATCGAATTCGGCGCCAGCAGCGAAGACCTCGCACGCAGTTGTCACGCTCACCCAACCCTGTCGGAAACCTTGCACGAAGCCGCCCTGGCCGTGGACGGCCGAGCTATTCACTCCGCCTGATGCGGGAACAACGCCACCAACCTCGAGCCTACACGAATGCCTCGCTACAACCCCGCTGTGATTGAACCCAAATGGCAACGCTATTGGGATGAAAACAAAACTTTCCGATGCCCGGATCTCCCCGAGCCCCACGGAGTTGGAAAACTATACGTGCTGGATATGTTCCCGTATCCCAGCGGAGCAGGGCTTCACGTCGGACACCCCGAAGGCTACACGGCCACCGATATCTTCTGCCGTTACTGGCGTATGCGTGGAAAGACCGTGTTGCACCCGATGGGATACGACGCGTTCGGACTCCCAGCCGAAGAGTACGCGATCCGAACCAACACGCCACCGCGACAAAGCACCGAAGCCAATATCGCGAACTTCACGCGACAACTCAAAATGCTCGGGTTTTCGTACGATTGGGACCGATCTCTGGCGACCACCGATGTGGAATACTTTCGCTGGACACAGTGGATCTTTATCGTGCTCTTCGATACGTGGTACGACTCCCAGGCAAACCGCGGGCGACCGATCGCCGAACTGCCCATCCCCGCAGAAATCGCTGCCCAAGGCGAACACGCCGTCGCAGCGTATCGAGATGCCCATCGTCTGGCCTACCAAGACGATGCATTGGTGAATTGGTGCCCGGCCCTGGGAACCGTACTGGCCAACGAAGAAGTAATCGATGGCCGCAGCGAACGTGGAGATCACCCCGTGCAGCGAATTCCGCTGCGCCAATGGATGCTCCGGATCACCTCCTACGCGGATCGACTCCTGGGCGATCTCGACCAACTGGATTGGCCGGTCGGGATCAAGAAACTGCAAGCGGACTGGATCGGACGAAGCACGGGTGCCGAGGTCGATTTTCCCGTGATCGAAGCCAGCGCCTTCGCCGCGTGGAAAACGAACCGTTCGCGCTCCGGGTTTCCGCGCGAAGCCGGAAACGACGTCCTGCGCATCTACACCACCCGACCCGACACGCTCTACGGAGCCACCTACATGGTGGTCGCTCCGGAGCACCCACTTGTTCCGAAAATCACCATGTCGGCACAATCCGAAGCAGTCACTGCCTACTGCAAAGCCGCATCGTTCAAAAGCGATCGCGACCGAACCGAAGGGGAGAAGAAAAAATCCGGTGTTTTCACCGGCGCCTACGCAATCAATCCTGTCACCGGAGGGCCGATCCCCATCTGGGTCGCCGACTATGTGCTGATCAGCTACGGTACCGGAGCCATCATGGCGGTGCCGGCGCACGACACCCGCGACTACGAGTTCGCCAAGACATACGATCTGCCGATCCTGCAAGTCGTCAAACCGGAATCCGCGACTCCAGAGGAACTGCAGGCGATTGAACGGGGGGAAGTTTGCTTTGCCGGTTACGGAGTGTCGATCTCCAGCGGATCTTTAACCGGTATGTCCTCTCACGATGCCAAGGCTCGGATCACTGCCGAACTAGCTCAAGCTGGGCTCGGATGCGAGGCGGTGAATTACAAGCTGCGCGATTGGCTCTTCAGTCGCCAACGATTCTGGGGCGAACCGTTCCCGATCCTGCACGAGCTCGATGCTGACGGAAAGCCAAATGGTCGGATCCGTGCGGTCCCGATCGAGGATCTCCCGGTCGATTTGCCCCACCTGGAAGATTACAAACCACACGGTCGCCCCGAACCACCGTTGGCCAAGGCCGATGACTCGTGGTTGTATGTCGCGCTCGACGGCAAGAGATATCGGCGCGAGACCAACACCATGCCGCAGTGGGCCGGTTCCTGCTGGTACTACCTGCGATTCATCAGCCCCGGTTGTGGAACTGCTTTCGTCGACAGGGAGCAGGAAAAAGCTTGGATGCCGGTCGATCTGTACATCGGTGGGGCCGAGCACGCGGTGTTGCATCTGCTGTATGCTCGATTCTGGCACAAAGTCCTGTACGACCGAGGTTATGTTTCCCAGGCCGAGCCATTTCAAAAACTGGTCAACCAGGGAATGATCCTGTCATACGCCTACCGGGACCAACGCGGGGCTTTGATCGCATCGGACCGCGTGGACGAGCGAGACGACAATACCTATCTCGATCGCGAGACTGGCGAATCGCTCGAACGAATCGTGGCAAAGATGTCGAAGTCTTTGAAGAACGTCATCGATCCCGAAGGGGTAGTGCGGGAGTACGGTGCGGACGCCTTGCGACTGTACGAGATGTTCATGGGGCCTCTTGAGGCGACCAAGCCGTGGAGCATGCAAGGGGTCAATGGTGTCCGAAACTTCCTCGATCGCGTGTGGCGACTCATCATCGACGCGCGAGCCGACGGAAACGAGCTGGTCGACTCGATCTCATCCGACGCCCCGACGGGAGAGCAGAACCGTGTCATCCATATGACGATCCAAGCTGTCTCGAGGGATATCGAAAATCTGTCGTTCAATACCGCGATTGCGCGGATGATGGAGTTCGTCAATTTCTTCACCAAGGAATCGAGTCGACCGAGGTCGGCGATGGAAACTCTGGTGCTCCTGCTGGCCCCATTCGCGCCGCACATGGCCGAAGAATTATGGCAAGCCCTCGGGCACAACGATTCGTTGGCTTATCATCCCTGGCCGGTGTATGACGAAGCGATGACCCGAGCCACGGAAATCGAGGTGCCGCTCCAGGTCAACGGGAAGCTACGCGGCAAAGTCATCGTCCCGGCTGGAAGTGACGAATCCACACTCGAGCAAACGGCGCGAAATCACGAACGGCTCCAGGAACTGCTCGACGGCAAGAGCATCGTCAAAGTGATCGTCGTTCGAGACCGAATGGTGAATTTCGTCGTCAAGTAAGCGCCGCACTCCCCCCCGAAATGCTAGCGGTTGAGCGCGAGCCCACGGGTCGGAACTGCGGCAAACATCGCAAGGTTGCGTGCACTTCCACCCGGATGCTCGCGCATTTCGGCTACTATCTTTCGGGTGCCAAGGGGCACCAGACATTTGGCTCGCTGACTAACCCTGCTGGCGAAGTCGGCTGTGCCAGTATCCATACGAGAAATAGATCACCAGCCCAACGCACAACCAGACGATCAGACGCAACCAGTTCTCCCCAGGAAGCGACAGCATCAACATCAGGCACAGGATGATCCCAGCCATCGGAAACCATGGCGAAAGAGGACACCGAAATGGACGCGGTCGATCGGGATCGGTGTAACGAAGCACCAGCACCGAACCGCATACGAGCACGAACGCGAACAACGTTCCGATGCTGGTAAGCTCGGCAAGGATGTTGAGCGGCAGCAAACTTGCGGCTGTCGCAACCATGAGTCCGGTCAGCATCGTCGACTTGTGCGGTGTCCGATAGGTCGGATGAACAGCACCGAAGAAGCTGTAGGGCAACAATCCGTCGCGTGCCATCGCTAAAAAGATACGGGGCTGGCCCATCATCATCACGAGGAGCACCGAGGTGATACCTGCAATGGCACCGACGGTGACGATAAACTGAGCCGACGTGAATCCAACTTGCTGAAACGCGGTTGCCACGGGTGCGTTGCGGTCGATTTGGTCGTATGGAACCATGCCCGTCAAAACGCCGGACATCGCGACGTAGAAAACGGTGCAGATCAACAGCGATCCGATAATTCCGATGGGCAAATCGCGAGCAGGATTCTTCGCTTCCTCCGCCTGGGTCGATACGGCATCGAAGCCTAGATAAGCGAACACGACCAGAGCGGCTCCGGCCAGCATTCCTTTCTCCGACCAGCCAAAAATGGGTTGGCCAAAGAACGTGATGCCGCCATATCCATAGGGCGCGAAGTTATCGGTCCAGTTCGACAGTTTGAAGTACCGCATCCCAGCGAAAATGACGAACAAAACAACGATTACCTTAACCGCAACCATGATGGCATTCGTGAACGCGCTTTCCTTGATGCCTCGAACCAGAATGTACGTAACGATTGCCGTGATGAGGATCGCGGGCAGATCGAAGTAATATTGGGTCGCGAAGAACGAACCAGGATCCACCATGACTTTGTCCCCCGACGCCAGGGTCATTTCGGCAGCCTTCTTCGACGCATTGAAGTCGAACGGCGCCTCGGAGAAGCGATGCAGGACAGCCCCCTCCTTGAAGAGGTTGAGGTTGAATTGCTCGAGCAGCTTTTGAAGATATTTGGACCATCCGTGGGCGACGGTAGATGACGCGACCGCATATTCAAGGATCAAGTCCCAACCGATGATCCATGCCATCAACTCGCCGAGGGTCGCGTAGGCGTAGTTGTAAGCGGAGCCTGCAACGGGCGCCATCGATGCGAACTCGGCGTAACACAGCGCTGCAAACACGCACGCCAGTCCCGCCACAACAAAGGAGAGCATCACCGCTGGCCCCGCTTGATCCGCCGCAGCCTTGCCAACCAAGACGAAAATCCCTGTCCCGATGATCGCGCCAACGCCCAACGATGTCAGGGCCACCGGCCCAAGCGACCGCTTGAGCGACTGGTGCATTCCGAGTTCGTCGACCATCGAGTCGAGAGATTTCTTGCGAAATAGCTGATTGCCAGACATGAAACAAATCGCTCCTGGGGATGGATCCTCGCCGCACGGGCGACCAATAACATTTCGAATGCGACCATAGTAACTCGGACGTTGGCCATCTGCTAGCCGCTTGTGGCCTCCGGGCTGCCAAGTGCCCTTACTTGGTCACGGCGATCGATTTTCGGAACAGCTGGAGACTGTACGCAAAGAACACGATTCCTACTGCGGCGACGACCACACAGTTTTCCCAGACTGCCGATATCCCGCCACCACGGTAGATGATGATCTGAGAAAAACTGACGAAATGCCGGGATGGAAGGATGTATGTCAAATACTGAAGCCATTCCGGCTGGCTTTCTACCGGAGTGTTGCCCCCGGAGAGGAGTTGCAGCACGACGATGACAAGAATGATAAGCAGTGCAAACTGGGCCATCGATCGCGAAATTGTCCCCAGAAAAATACCGAGCGCTGTCGCAAAAAACAGATACAGCACGACGCCGAACAGCCACAGAGCGATCGAACCGGCGATCGGCACCTGCAGGGCACGCTCGACCACGATATATAGCGACATCACGGTCGCGAGCAGGATCACCAGCCCATTGGACCACACCTTCGCAAGTGCGATCTCAAAGGCGTTCAGTGGCATCACCAGCAGATGTTCGAGCGTACCGTGCTCGCGCTCGCGGATCACGGCGGCGCCGGTCAGGACCACGGTTAGCAATGTGATCTGGTTGATGATGGCCACGACGCTCGTGAACCACGAGGAGGTTCCGTTGGGATTGAACATCTTGCGTACGACCAACTGGATCGGCTGCTGGTTGGTTTTGTCGCGGCGGAGCATGTAGTTGGCGATGCGATCGCTCAGGATATTTTTGATGTAGTTGGAACCTACTCCGGCCTGCTGCATGGCGGTCGCGTCGATGCTGAGCTGGATTTCGGGATTGCGATCGGCTCGGAGATCAAACTCGAACTGCGGCGGGATTGCGACGACGAACATATATTTGCCACGGTCCATCAAGTCGTCGACTTGGTCCGCCGAAATCAAGTCCGGGACCTGGAATCGCGGCGGATAAAATGCATTCATCAATTCCATCGATAACCCGGACTCATCCTCGTCGACAAATGCGATCGATGCATTGTTGACTTCGCTAGATGTGCCTGTTGCCTGGACATAGATCGCCGCCGTGAATGCGTAGAGCAAAAACAAGACCATGACGTAGTCGCTGAGCAAACTTCGCAGCTCCTTAACACCCAGCCAATAGATATTGATCAGCGACGTCATGATCATTTTTCCTGCTTCCGCAGCCCCAGCCAGCTAATTCCCCATAGCACAGGAATGCATGCGGCGAGGAACAACATGTCTTGAAGGATCAGCGACGAATGAAGACCTTTCGTATACGCACCGACGCTCGCATGCATGTAATAGGTCGTTGGCCAAATCATGCCGATGAGCTTGGCGTTGCCGGTCAGTGTCGATACCGGCTGCATCAATCCGGAGAATTGCAGGGTTGGCAGCATGGTGACGATCGCGGTGATGAAGACTGCGGCCACCTGCGAGCTGGTAAAGGACGATACTGCCATCCCGATCCCCGTCGTCGCAAATGCATAGAGAAACGTGCAGGCGGTCAGGGTCAGAAAACTTCCTTTGACGGGGACGCCGAACACAAAGACGGCCATCCCTGCCAAAATGAAGAAATTGGCCATGACGATCAGCACATACGGTAGCTGCTTGCCGATCAAATACTCGAGCTTGCGCGTCGGAGTAACATAGAAATTGATCATCGAGCCGAGTTCTTTTTCGCGCACGATGCTGACCGCCATCAGGATCGCAGGGATCAAGACCAGTAGCAACGCGGGGATGCTCGGGACCATCGAGTAGATGCTTTCAAACGTCGGGTTGTACATGAACCGATCCTGGATGTCGGCGACGTAGCGGAGCGGCTTGCCATAGAGCACGTCCGACGATTCCTTGAGCATGTGGTTGTGAATGCCTTGCGCGTACTGGGCCACCGTTTCCCCCCGAAAGGTCATGGCTGCGTCGACTTGGGCAAGCACCTCGGGTTGGCGGTCTCGCTTGAGATTCTGTGCGAAATTTGGGGGGATCTCGAGAATCAGCGAGACTTCGTCGGACTTGAGTCGCTCGAGGGCTTCGTCCGCCGAGGTGGCGGGTGGCATCTCGATAAAGTAGGGTTGCGATCCCGCGAACTGCTCAATGTAGGCTCGGCTTTGCGGGCTTTGGTCATAATCCAGGGCCGCGAACCGTACGTTCTGGATGTCTGTGGTGATGCCAAATCCGAAGACGAGCATCATCAAAGCCGATCCGATGAAGGCGAAAGCCAGTCGCACCGGGTCGCGCAGGATTTGGTTGGCTTCATTGGAGGCATAGGCCATCAATCGCCTGGCTCCGAGATTCGAAGGGGTGGCGTGCGACGCGATGTGAGATGCGACTGCCTTTGCGGCCGGTGCATCGCCTGTCGCAGTCGCTGCGGACGCAGCCTTGTTCGTGGATTGTTTTCCGCGCTCCGATTCCGCGATGGCGTCTTCCATGTAACCGATGAACGCCTCTTCCAGATTCGCGGCCCCTCGGTCCGATACGAGTTTCTGTGGGGCATCGCATGCGAGAACTCGACCCGCGTGCATGAGCGAGATGCGATCGCAGCGCATCCCCTCGTTCATGAAGTGGGTGGTGACAAAAATCGTGACCCCTTGATTCCGTGACAAATAGATCAGCAATTCCCAGAAACTGTCGCGCGCCACGGGATCGACTCCCGATGTTGGTTCGTCGAGGATCAGGATTGACGGTTCATGGAGCACGGCAACGGCGAGTGACAACCGCTGCTTGAGACCCATCGGGAGGCTGTCGGTGTTGGCATCCAGATACGGCTCCAGCCCGAATTTCTCGACCAACTCAGCTAACCGAGTTTTCGTTTTGGCAGCATCGAGATGATACAACCTCGCGTCCAGGATGAGATTTTCTCGAACCGTCAATTCCCCGTAGAGCGAGAACGACTGGGTCATGTAACCCAGGTTTCTCCGAACCTCGAAGCTGCCCGCTTCCACGCTCTTGCCAAAGATGGTCGCCGTCCCTTCGGTCGCGGGGAGCAGCCCGGTCAGCATCTTCATCGTGGTCGATTTGCCGCACCCGTTGGATCCGAGGAAGCCGAAGATTTCGCCACGTTCGATGGCGAGTGTTACATGATCAACCGCGACGAAATCGCCGAAGCGCCGCGTAAGTCCGTTCGCATCGATCGCGATCTCCGAATTTGCAGGGCGGGGTGGGATGACCAACTCGCGGTGCCCCTCCTGTTTCGATTCGGGCAGCAGTTTGATAAAGCAATGCTCGAGGTCGTGGGTACCCGTCTTTTCCATCAACTCCGCCGGAGTTCCCGTCGCCAGGATACGCCCGTCGTCCATCGCAACAAGCCAATCCCAACGAGCGGCTTCGTCCATGTAGGCCGTTGAGATGAGGACGCTCATGTTGGGGCGATCGTGCCGTATGGAGTCGATCAACGCCCAGAACTGTTGGCGAGATAGAGGATCAACCCCGGTGGTCGGTTCGTCGAGAATCAGCAGATCCGGTTCATGGACCAACGCGCCGCAGAGACCGACTTTCTGTTTCATGCCGCCGGATAACTTGCCTGCAGGCCGGTCAGGAAATGGGCTCAGCCCGGTAGCTTTGAGGAGTTGGTCGAGTTTCACACGACGCTCCTCGCGCGACAAACCGAACAATCGCGCCATGAAGTAGATGTTGTCTCGAACGCTTACCTCGAGATACAGATTCTGGCCGAGTCCCTGCGGCATGTACGCGATCTGGGGGCAGGCGTCGCGTCGATGGCTGGCGCTGGCGATGTCGCCGCCGAGAACCTGCATGGTCCCCTGCTGCAGTTGCTTCGATCCAGCGATCAAGCCGAGCAACGTGGATTTACCGACCCCATCCGGGCCGATCACGCCGACCATCTTGCCAGCAGGGATCTCGAGATCGATGCCCTGCAACGCCACGCTTTTGCCGTAGCGATGCATGACACCTTGAATCGAAACAACGGGAGCGACTTGCATGGATCGAGTTCGTTGTTTCGCCCGTTATGGGGCGGGGCTTTCTGATGACGATGAAGAGGTTTCTTCTGATTTTTGGGATGCCGCAGGATGCGTATCTGGAGGTGGCAGGGTCGGTGGGGCCCCTACCGGCTTGGCCAGATACCCGGGCCATTGCACTTTGTCATCGTATCGGACATACCCTACGCCTCGCACCCCGGTTTTGACCCGTTCGATGTAGGCCGAGATCAATTCTTCGGGAACTTGGATCTTGATGCGGAACATCAGCTTGTCCCGTTCGCTTTTCGTTTCCACTTGCTTGGGGGTGAATTGGGCTTCGGGAGAAACGAAGGAAACAACACCCGCCACGCAACGATCGGGGGTGTGATCGGCGGTAAGGCGAGCTTCGGATCCAACCTTGAGTTTCCCAGCGATCGGGCCCGGCAGGAATATCTCCATATACACATCTTCCAGATTCACAAGCGTGAGCGCTTTGGCTCCAGCACCGAGAACCTCTCCATTCTCTGCCAGTTTATACAGAACGCGACCTCGCACCGGGGCCTTCAAGGTAGCGTCATCGATACGGGTTTGAATGGTTTCGATGTTGGCTTGGGCTACTTTAACCTCCTGTTCGGCGGAACGGAGGGTCGCAGCGGCTTCGGCGACTGCGGCGGTGGAGGCTTCGGCAGCCGTTTTCGCACGCTCGTACTCGGCTTCCGAGGTGGATTGCGTTTTGAGCAACCCCGCTTGTCGGTTCTCCTCCACCTTCGCGTTGGCGGCCAAGCTCTTTTGCCGAACGACTGCCGAATTGGTGGCGGCGGCTCGCTCTTCGGAGGCGGCAAAACTTGCTTTGGCTTCGTTGAGTTGCGATTCGAGCGTCGAGGTGTCCATGAGTACAAGGACCTGCCCTTTCTCGACCAAGTCTCCTTCCTTGACTAGGATCTCTTTGACGCGGAGGCTTTCTTTGGCCGCGATGTCGACCTGCTTGGCTTCGACCCGGCCGTTTCCGGATGCAATCCCCTCGGGCAACGCGGACTGGGCCGCTTTCCAGGATTGATAGCCGTAGAACCCACCAGCGACAGCGATCAAGAGTATCGCGATCGCGACCATTTTCTTGGACATGAAGATCCTCTCGTTCGACGAAACCAGGGCATGCCTTCCCTCTTCCAAGCCAGCTTGACGACGCGGGTACGGCGTCCTCCCGGTCGGCATTGTAGCACAAGGAGATTCCTTGGAAATCGTTGGTTGCCGGTCCCGCGCAGCGACCACGATCACGCTTCTTCGACGAAAACCTCGATTTCTCCTTTTCGGGCAGCAGCTACAACGACTTCGTAATCTTGTTCGCATTGATCCGCGTACGCTCTCGAGAAGTCGGCGATCGCTTCGTCGAACTTGTCGCTCTTACCCAAGTACCCACTGATCTGTGCAGGTGGACCGGACCGCGCATGGGCATGGGCCAAGACCCAACCGCACAACTCGGCATACTGAACCATCACATTCGGAGTAAAGAGCTCCACCAGCGGTTTGATCTTCATGTCCTTGAGTTGGCGCACGTAGAAATGGCGTCCCAATCTCCCTTCGGTCCACCCGAGAAACAAGTCGCTGGCAGATTGCATCATGCGATACCCATGCACGATTCGCTCACCATGGTTGGCATGTTGAGACCTGCCCGCATACGGTTCGAGTACCGATGCCCGAGCCTGTTTGACTTGCAGGAAAAGCGGGTCCTGTTCGCCCGCCATCAGCAAAATGATGCCGCACACCGTACCAACGCTTCCGACCCCCACGACTTTGATTGCAAAGTCCATCAGCTTGAATCGATCGAGCAACAATCGACGATCCTCTTGCAGCGTGTTTTTATAGGCATCGAAAGCAGCGCGTAGCGCGGTCAGATGCTCTTCGAAGCCGACTTCGCGAGGATGGAAGATCAGCGGCGGCGATTCCTTGATTGAAGGGGTCAATCCTTCACTCGTCGCCAATTCAGGAAACTCATGTTCGAGGATACTGCGCTCGCGAGCGCTCGCAAGCCTCTTTTCCGTTCGCTCGCGGGTATCTTTGTCTTGAATGGTCGGAATAAGCTTCTCGACATCGATGCTGGCGTACCAAATTTCGAGCACTGTCATCTTGCTGTATTCAGCCATACGCTCGCGATACGAGCGAACGCAGCTTAACGCGGCCTCGCGAGCGTCTTCCTCGCGGAATCCGTTGTTGCGACCGGCGAGTACCAAACTGGTTGCCAACCGTTTTACGTCCCATTCCCACGGTGCAGGAAGAGTTTCATCGAGATCGTTGATATCGAAAATCACCCGCCGCTCCGGTGTTGCGTAGGCACCGAAGTTCATCAGATGGCAATCGCCGCACGCTTGCACGCGCAGTCCGCTGACCGGAGTTGAAGCCAAATCCGCAGCCATGTTGAGGGCTGCCCCTCGATAGAAGGCAAATGGCGACTGCAGCATCCGGCCGTGCCGAATCGGTATCAACTGCTGAAGCCGACCTTGATTCGATTCATGGATATGTTCGAGGGGATTGCGCCTGGCTGGCGGAGCTTGCCAGATACCATGGCTCTGGCGCGGGCACTTGTCCCGCAAGCTTTTGCCAGCAGCGACCAATTCGTCGTGAGTCGGATGACGCTGCAACGAAGGACTCGTCTCAATCGCTTCGCTCTCGTTGGTCTTTTTCTTGCTGGCCATGACGTTATGAATCTTACCAAGTCGATTGCATGAACTCTCGCAATTTCACGAGCGCCTCTTGGCTGACCACGAGTATGCCATCCTGCGGCGTATCGAGATCGGCTATCAACCCGATAATAATCGAAAACGAGATCACCAGTATCAAAGTTGCGGGCGACCGAGGGGATTTGGAAAGCCCTTCATGGTACCCAACCCCCGCCATCGAAAAGAACGTGAGCAGCAGCAGCACCCACCACAGAAGTGGCGGCAAACGATTGCGCAAGCCGACTTGGATACGCTTGGCATGGGCATCGATCACTCCATTGACTGCTTCGGTAAACAGGCCGACGGGGACGGAGGAATTTTGCTGGTTGCTAGCGGTCACCGCTTCTCGCCACAACGCGCGATGCGATGCATCCGATTTCCGAAGGACTTCATCGATATTCCGTTTCTCAATGATTTCCAGGCGCACGTCGACGTAATCGCTGAGCAGGCGCCGGACATCCACCGACTGCGGTTCTGGCAGCAAACCCGCTCGCAGAAACGCGGTGCCGATCGCATTCGCTTCCTCGACCACCATTTCCCGTCGCGCTTCGAATTGGGTGGCGGCCAAGCTGAATGTGAACGCCAAGATAAACGCCAGCAGTCCCAAGATGGCACCCACGATCGCTCCAACCGGGGCTTCGACTTCGTGATTGGGACGACTCGCTCGATACCGTCCCATGCGATAGCCGAGTTCGATCGCAACCAGGACACCACAGGCAACCGTACCGACGAGCAACCAGAGGGGGATGGAATCCAAGAGTATCATGTCGGAAGTCTCAAGATCGATGGAGCTTTCGTGAGGGATGACAGCGGCAGGTGAACACCTACTCTAATCGCCGAGAGCGCCCTCGAGTAGTTGCTTTAGGTTCGAAATACGAGCCTCATGCTAGCCGAACAGCGCGACCCGTCGGGTGGAACCGTGGCAAACCTCGCCTCGTTTCGCTCTGTTCCGACCCGGATGCTTGCGCATCTCGGCTAGAAAAACAGGAGGCGAGCATCGTCTGGCGACGTTGGCTTAGGGAGAGGACCCTGTCGCGTTCGACGTTGCAATCGCTCGATCGGCTATGCACACCGATCGAGAAAAAGCTCCTCGAACACGCGATCAACGAGATCCGTATCGCGAGTCCTCTCTTCCGATTCGAGGTCAAAATGCTCGATGCTCCTCTCCTTGCCTTCGAAGACGCGCTCGGCAAATCGAGGAGCCGGTGTACCAGCATGGCTTACGATCGATCCTGAATGTGAACGAAGCATGCGTGCTGGTTGTCTCTTCGATTCCACGTCCGATAAACCATCGATACTCGCGATATTGAGGATCGGTGCCCCGGGGGATATATCCATATGAAGGGACTTCTGCCATCCCGCGCGAGACGCTTCGCCCCCTTCCCCTTCTCCCTCCCCATTTCTATTTGTGTTTCCACCTGCATTGATAAAGTTGATCAACGCTAAGACATCGAGAGGGTCCACTTGATTGTCGCCATTGACATCGACGTAATCCGTTGAATCAGGAAGCTCGTCTACCGGAATCGATGCTCCGCGAGTATTGAGAAGGTTGATGATCGCCAACACGTCCAGCGGGGAAACGCTGGAGTCATCGTCGACGTTGAACGGATTGACAGGGTTTTGGAAAGGGGTGTCCGAGACTACGATCGTGACTGTCACATAATCGCTCGCCAATCCTTCGTTATCCAAAACGTTGTATGTGAAAGGAATGATTCCCTCAAAAGACGGATCGTTGAGAAGGTAGAAGTCAATTTTGCCATCCAGTCGCAGTGCTGCCGCTGCAAACTCGTTTTCGAAGTCAACGAAGACTAACGTGGATGGGTCGATGGATCCGTCGGGATCAAAGTCATTGGCGAGAATGTTGAGAACCTTAACCTTGGTGGAACCTGACCTCATGCGAAACGAATCGGGATTCGCAACGGGGGGATCATTGACTGCGGTGATGTTCACTGTGACACTGCCGATCGCAGTCAAGGGAACGCCGCTCCCCTGTGATCCGCTGTTGCCATCACTGAAGGTCCATACGATCGCTACTTTATCGGGTGGCGTGTCGCTGCTGTTAGAGTAAGCGATCCGCTGCATGGCTGAGTTAACCAGCGTGTTGGTGGCGTTGGCATTGAATGTCAGCGTCAATGTTCCACCACTGTTTGTAGTCACGGTCCCAATGGTCGTGCCGTCGATGACCAAGTTAGCTCCTTGGGTCAACCCACCTAAGCTGCCGGTTGCAGCAAAAAGGTCTTGGGGATTCGAACCGCCTTCGCGGGTGAGGGTCAACCTCGCTCCGGAGAAGTTCGTGCGGCTAAGGTCGGCATCAAAGATTTGCGCGTCGGAATCAAGTACGACGGGGCTTTGATTTTCCGTGTAATTGATACTGCCACCGAGCGTGTTGCCTGTTGATCCATTAAACGTCGTATCCAGAGATCCATCTGCGTTCAATCGGACCAAAGCGTAGCGGCTGGTGGAATTTTCGCCACCCGCTTGTCCAGCGACGACGATGCGACCATCCGGCTGAACCGATACGCTCGAAGCGAGATCATTACCGGTCCCTAACGGCAGGATCCACTTGCCATCGTTGTCGAAGGTGGTGTCCAGCGTGCCATCCGAATTCAGCCGAATCACACTCGCATCCCAGTTTCCATCGACCAAAACGCGCCCCACCACCACGATTCGGCCGTCGGGTTGCACGGTCACTCCGTATGCCTCGCTATCACTGCTTCCCACAGGCACGATGAGCTTGCCATCGCTGTCGAAGCTGGTATCCAACGAGCCATCGGTGTTCAAACGGACCAGGCAGAAGTTGTTTTTGCTGCCGTCCGAACAACTCCCCGCCAAGAGAATCCGACCATCGGGCTGCAGGACAATGCTTCGCGCAATGTCTTGGTCGCTACCTAGGGAAATGTTCAACTTGCCGTCCTTGTCAAAGCTGGTATCCAAGGTTCCATCGGTATTCAAACGGATCACGCTGAAATCACTGTTGTTACCGGTTTTGGATACTCCCGCGACCAGGAGCCGGCCATCGGATTGCAGGACCGACGCGAACGCTTGTTCACTGCTGTCCTGGGTGACGATCACCTTTCCATCGACACCGAAGCTCGTGTCCAGCGACCCATCTGGGTTCAGTCGCACGACGCTGAAATCGTCACTCGCGATGGCAGAGAGGTTGAGCTGGTGATACGAATGGCCGGACGCAACGATTTTTTGGTCGGGCTGCACGATCACACTCGCGACGTAGTCGTAGGAGAGCATGATCGATGCATTGGCCTTGCCGTCGGAATCAAAGCTTGAATCGAGCGAGCCGTCCGGGTTCAATCGAACAAGACCGAACCTGGGGCCTTCGGACGGGGGCCGCGCGACACCAACCATGACGATTCGCTCGTCCGGTTGTACGGCCATCCCCCTGGCTTGAACTCTGCCACCATCGCTTGCGATGATCAATTTCCCATCGGAGTCGAAGCTGGAATCGAGGGATCCGTCAGCGTTGAAGCGGATTGCGCTTAGATCGTTTTGCAAACCGTCGGCATCGACCGTCCCACCACCCACAAGAAGTCGGCCGTCGGGCCGCACGGAAACGCCTCGGGTATCATCTCTGCGACCGCCCATCGAAACCATCACTACCCCCGTACCCTGGATAGGGGAAAACGTAGGCGCGCTGTTTACAGCAGTCACGGTGAGGTCTGCGGTATCGCTCGCCTCGCTGAACGCAGTGCTGCCCCCAGTGCGGGTGATGACCGTGTACTCACCCTGCCTGCTGCTGCTCTGATCCCAAGCTCTGAAGGTGATCGCATCGCTGATCGAGCCGTTCAGATTCCCAAAGAGTATCAACCTCAGTTTCGCGGTCGGGCCCAGGAGCAAGGCGAGTTCATCGGTCTGGCTATTGATGGCTGCGGCATCGATTGTCAACCAATTGCTTCCATCGTCTAGGCTATACTGCATGGTTCCAAGGCTCGTGTTGATGCCCGTGACTGCGATCGCCTTCACCGCTGCTCCATCGGCATCCGTGATACTGCCATTGACAACTATATCGGCGACCTTCGCGCCGGCAGAGTTGGCAGTTCCCTCGATCACGTTGCCAAGCGACGGACTCCTGGATGCGTCGAGGATCGGAGCCTTATTGATCAGGTTGATGTTTACGGACACTTTGTCCATCGCGATCATGGCGTTTCCTAGGCCTTGATCCCACGTGTTGCCATCGTTGAAGATCCATCGGATCTGAAGGGAATCCGGCGGATTGGTTTCGGTATTCCGGTAAGCAATCTGCTGCATAGCGGCATTGACCAACGCGTTGGTCGCATTCGCATTGAACGTTAAGACCAACGTTCCGCCACTGTTGATTGTCACGGTACCGATGGTCGTGCCGCCGAGGACCAAGTTTCCACCTTGGGTCAATGCACCGAGGGTTCCAGTCGCCGAAAAAACGTCCTCCGCTCTCACCCCGCCATTGCGGAAAAGCGTGAGGGTAGAGCCATTGAAATTGGTAACGCTCAACTCTGGATCATAGATCCGAACATCGCTGTCAAGAACGATCGGGCTTCCGTTCTCGGTGAAGGTAATCGAGCCGCCGAGTGTACTGGTGAGCGGATCGTTGAAGGTCTTATCCAAGGTGCCATCGGAGTTCACACGGATCGCGCAAAAGTCCCCAAAGCCATTCGAATCACACATCCCAGCGACGACGATTCGACCGTCGAGCTGCAGCGTGATACTGTTGCCGCCATCGGCACCATTACCCACTGCGACGAGCACCTTGCCATCGGTATCGAAATCTGTGTCCAGCGAACCATCGGTGTTCAATCGGATCAATGCAAAGTCCCAATTTCGACTGGACTCATTTAAGAAATACCCCGCCACAAGGATTCGACCATCGGGCTGCAAGGTTGCGCTTAGTCCGTAGGATTGGGAACTCTCGAATGGTACGATCCGTTTTCCTTCCGCAGCGAAACTCCTATCCAACGATCCATTCGAATTCAACCGAATCAAGCTGATATTGTACGATCTGGTTTTAGAGGATTCTCCATTGTTGTTTTCTGTTGTTGTCTTACCCGTGTAACCTGCTACGAGAATCCTGCCATCAGGCTGCACAACAACGCTTTTGCCGACGTCATCGATACTACTGACATCGACAACATTCTTTCCATTGGAACCAAAACTCGTATCCAGCGTACCGTTCGCGTTCAGTCGAATCAAAGTGAAATCGATGCCTGAGGTACTTGTATATGAGTAGCCTGCAACCAAGATTCTGCCGTCGGACTGAACGGTCGCGCTGGTTGGAAAATCAGACGTGTTTCCCCTAGGAATTGTGACTTGACCATCGAAATCGAAGGTTGTGTCCAGTGAGCCGTTGGCATTCAATCGAACGCAACTGATTGCGGTACCGTAGTCTACAAGAACTTGGCCAACGACGACGACTTTGCCGTCGGGTTGTAATGTTACGGTGCCTGCTTCGCCGAGGAAGGATTTCAAGGGGAAGCTCACCTTGCCATCGGAACCAAAACTGGTGTCGAGGGAACCGTTGGGCGTCAGGCGGAATAGACTGAGGTCTGCGCTTATCTCATTTCCGTACGCCCCTAGGATCAGAATCTTCCCATCGGGCTGCAGGACCAAACCTTTCAGATCGATGTAGTAATTTCCCAGCGGTATGAGTGTCTTGCCATCGACACCGAAACTGGGATCCAGCAAGCCGTTCGGACCGAGCCGAATCAGACTTAAACATTGGTTTCCTGTGTTCGCATCCCACGAAGTTCCTGCAATAAGTATTCGGCCATCGGGCTGTTGGACCACGGCCTTTCCAATATCTTGGCTTGTACCCACCGGAACGATTTTCTTCCCTGTACCCTGCGGTGGCGCAAAGCTAGGGGCTTCGTTAACACCTCGGATGACAATTTCCACCGTGTCGCTGGCCAAACTGAATGCTGTGTTCGCTCCAGCGCTGGTGATGACCGTGTACTGACCGTTGATGCCGCTACTCCGGTCCCAAGCGCGGAATGTGATCCCATCACGGATGGAACCGTTGAAGTTGCTGAAGGGAAGATACCGAATATACGTGGTTTCCCCGAGAAGCAACGCGAGTTCATTCGTCTTACTGTTGATCAGATCGGCGTTGACGGTCAGCCACTCGGTTGTACCCTGCAAACGGTATTGGAGGGTTCCAAGACTGTTATTGACCCCGGTGATCGCGATAGCAAGAACGGGCGGGCCGTCCGGATCGGAAATGCTGCCACTGACAAGGTTGTAAACCTGGGTATTGCCTCCGTCTGCCACCCCCTCCGTCGCCCAAAGCATCGGGCTCGCCGAGGCATCGAGCACAGGCGCCGCGAAGACCTTTCGCTCTTCGAGCATTTCAAAAACGAGTCGGCGTCGACTTGTGTTTTTTGGTTGGTTTCGAGCGGCTCTGCGGCTGTGCGATGGAATCTTTTTCATGATCTTTGGCCCGTTTTTGCGTTGAATCGTCGGATGCCGAGAGATCTCACCAACGAAGGCAAATCTCTCTCTCCAAGAGAAAGGTGCGAGATCGAGGGCCGAAGTCCGCCAGAAAAAACGGCAAGATTTCGTGGGGCGTGCGTGTGGAGAACAGGCCGGGTGGCACACCCTGAGGCTTTGCGAAGGGTGTGGGGAAGCGTTCATTGCATGCGTGCTAATAGCACGAAGACTCAGTGCGTGCCACCCAAGAGGTGGGAACGGACCACCTTCTGGCGAAGATAGCTACGGGGGAAACGCTTGCTCGGAATGACCGTAGCTACCGCTGCCAAGCTGCCAAGCGGTGGTGAAGCGATCATACGTCACGGGTTCCGCAACTTGGCCTTGGCCTCGTGCAGGAGGACCTCAGCGATCATGCTATCGTGTCCCAAGATATCGGATGATTTCCTTGCCTGCGAAATAAGCTGCGACAGTTCCTCGACAGCGAGTCGACTTGCTTCGGGATGGTTGAGCTCAAGTTCCGCTAAGGCCAGGACAGCTAGGTTCAACTCACGCACTTGCTGAGGAGGCTGCAAAGCTTCGGAATTTGCGACAAAGGTTACGGCTGGCTCCGGCTCCCCGTTGCGATAGGCCCACAGAGCGCGCGATCCCCACGCCCACGGCTTGGCCCAATCCTGGTATTTGTTGTTCGCAAAGGCCTCTTCGATGACCGCGATGGGGAGCGATTTGGGATCGATAGAGCCGGGCCGGAGCAGGCAGGCCTTGATCAAACGATCCGCAACGAGTGGGTCGGTCGTGTTGCGGAATTGCGGCACCATATCCTGGCAGAAATTGCGATAGGCTTCCTCGCCAGCCAGTGCAGCAACGGGAGAAATTCTCAGCCAAACAAGTTCAGGCTCGGCGCCGGGGTTGATGTCGATCAGCTTTCGACCGAATGGAAGGGCGTCTTGCCAACGCTCCGAACGCCGGAATTGTTCGTAGATCGATTCGGTCAGCTCCGGATTGGGGCGGATTTCGACAGCTCGATGCCAATCCTGTCGGGCCAGTTCCCATTGTCCGACCGCGAAATACGCGGATCCCCGTTTGTTCAGCAGGTCGGCGTCGTTCGTTTCGGGGGTGATCCACCGACTATACTCTTCAATCGCTCTATCCCAGTTTTCGAGGGAGGCATCCAGATCGGCAAGGGACAGTCTCGCTTTCGGGTGATCGCGAAGGACGCGTGCAAAGGATAGTTCCTCGCCGAGCAGTTGGTACGCAATTGCGATCGCGCCCCAGCGATCCTTTATCTTGCGAATTTGCCTTAGTGTTCGATCTTGTTCCATCGCATACCCACGGTCCTCGACCTCCCTCAGCAGTAACTCGAGGAGCGAATCAGCTGGGCCTCGGTTGAATGGATGATCGAGTAGTTCTTTTTCCGCGAGTATGCGAGCTTGGCGTCGTGTCTTTTTCGCCTCTGCGGCGTTGCCGAGTTCGTCATCGAGTTGAGCAAAGAGAATCAGATTTCGCAAATCGTTTCCTACGGCCGTTCGAGCCGCATCTCGCTTTCCCTCGAGCAGATAGGTCTTGGCGTACCGTATCCGATCCTCGCCGTTTGCGGTTCCGGTCGCGAAAGCGCGAGCGATGTAAGGAAATGCCCTTGGAGTCGTGTCTCGCTCGAATCCCTGGGTTGCGTCCCAGATGCACAAATCGCCAACGCTCGAAGCGGCTGCGATGCGTGCTCCGTCTGAACTCCACGATATGTCGAGGAATCGAGCGTAGGGGATTTGGAGGCTACAGGTCTCCTCACCGCTGTTGGAATCCCAGATCTGAACATCTCCGCTCAGTTGCGTCGAAGCCAGCCTGTTTCCTTCGGGATTCCATGCAACAGCCATCACGAATTCTTGTCCGCTCCGCAGAGCCATTCGCTTTTTGCCTGCCTCTACATCCCAGAGGATCACATTCCTGTCAGCGCCCGACGACGCTAACCGCTTGCCATCAGGGGACCAAGCAACGTCAAAGATCCATGCGCCGTGCCCCTCCATACTCGAAAGCTGAACACCTTGCTTCGGGTCCCATACCTTGACCTTGCCATCGTTGCCGCATGAAACCAAGCGATCCCCGTCCGGACTCCAGGCCACGGCAGTCACTCCGAACGTCCCCGCGTCATGTGCCGAGATGACTCGTGGTCGAGCCTCGGGCTGGGATACATCGACGATGCGAATGCATCCGTCCTGGGATCCGACGGCGATGGATTTGCCGTCCTTGCCCCAGTCGATACACCAGACACGATTCAGATCGTTTGCAACCGCGAGGACTTCGCGTCCGGTACTGGCCTCCCAAATCTTCAAAACCCCATCAAGGCTTGCTGATACCAAGCGAGTGCTATCTGGGCTCCACGCCAAGGCGACTTGAAACTCGAGGAAACCGGTTCGCGCAAGATTGGAGCGTGTGTGGGCCTGGAGCGAACATCGCTCCAGGCCTGTGGCTGCATCCCTAATAAAAACTCGTCCTTGGTCATCAGCCGAGGCCAGTAGCATTCCGTCAGGACTCCAACACACAGAACACAAGGGTGCGTTGTTCGGCAACTTGGTCACAGGTTGTCTTTGGACAATTGCCCAGATCTTGATTTCCCCGTCGGTGGCGACGGAGGCGAGGGAATCACCGGATCCCCAGGCCAATGAAGTAATGGATTCCGTATGGCCTCGCAGACTGTTGAGTTCCGTTCCTGAGTCCGCATCCCAGATGCGGATCTCCTCGGCCATCGTGCCGGTTGCAATGCGTCGCCCGTCAGGTTCCCATGCGAGCGCCGTTATGGCATGGTTGTGTCGTTGCGGCTCAAACACAGGCTTCTGAGTTGCGACGTCCCAGACGCGGAATGTGACTTGGTCCAAACCCTCGGTCCCAGTTATCGCTATTCGCCTGTCATCGGGACTCCACTCCAGGCCGGAAAACCATCCTGGTTGTACCTTCAATCCGGAGACTCGCTCCCCCGTGGTTGCGTCGGAAATGAACATTTCCCCGGATCCGTGCCCTGTCGCGTACCATTGACCATCATGGCTCAAGGCGCCGGTGTTTACTCCCGAGGGATGCGAAAGCGATAAAATCAATCGGCCGTTTGCCACGTCCCAGAAGCAAATCCGTCCGTCCGTTCCGCACGCAGCGATTCGCGAGCCATCGCGGTTGAATGAGACGCACATCACTGAAGATGTGAGCCCCTCAAGAACCAGAAGTTCGTCGCCTGTCACGGTATTCCAGACCCGCACGGTTTTGTCTTGAAAGCCCGCAGCGAGTTTGTCCCCTTCGACGTTCCAATCGATCCAGTGGCGTGCCCAAAAAGAGTAGGAGCTGTTGGGAGTATCGAGCACCAGTGTCGGGGTCTCGCTCTCCAGGTCCCAAATCCGGATTTGCCCCGTGATAACACCGTCGGCGAGCCGCTTGCTCCTTGGATGCCAAGCCAAGGCTCGCGACTGGAGGTTCGATTCCTTGCCCGTCAACGTTCGAACATTTCGATAGGCGAGGGAATTCAGGTAGAACCATTCCCAGCCACGACGATCCGTTTCGCCGCTCTTGGGAACCCAATTTCCGAGCAGATCGCGCATGCGTTGGACGCTGCGATAGTCGTAGAACGATTTTTGGGCCAAACGCATCTCCGCAAAATAGAGATTGCGACTGGCGAGTTCGGCTTTCTGATCCGCAATATCTCTAGCGACGGCGGTTTCGCGTTCTGCATTTTGCGTCTTGATGAGGTTTTGTTCGGCAAGCTGCTTTTGCTCTATCGCGAGTGCGGCTTGCTGTTCTGCCTCTTGAGCGTTTTTGTCCGCTCGCTCCGCATTGTTTCGGGCGAGCGTTTCGTTGGCTTGCGCTTGATTGCGGGCAACGGTCGCTCTCTGCCAGAACAATCCGGCGACGACGGATGCCCCCAGTGCAAACAGTGCTACGGCAGCCAGACCCGCAAGCATCCTCTGCAGTTTGCGGGTGGCTTGTTGCTGTTGTGCGAGGCGGAGCGCTTCGGCTTCCGCGCGAGCGGTTTGTGCCGCGCGCGCGGTCTCCGCCTCTCGCAATCTCGCTTCGACGGATTCGAGATAACCTCGGACGCGATTGGCCAAAACCCCCGCATCACGGGGACGATCGATCGGATCCAGCTCGAGACAATCTTTCGTGAGGGCGATCAATTCCTCGTCGGCATCACAGGATGCTAGACGAGCGAAACAGTCATCCAACTTGCCTCGCATCGCCATTCGGAACAAACGAGTGCCGTCATCGGCAACGTAAGGAGGCTTACCCGTCAAGATCTCACAAAGGATCGCCCCCAGGGCAAAAACATCGGCGCGCTCATCCATGGAATGGACCTCACCGAGTGCCTGCTCCGGAGGCATATAGGCAGGAGTTCCCATAACGCTCCCTACCTGGGTGTGGGACCCTGCGGTACCAACGCTTTCGAGCGAATCGCTGCCTACTCCGGTCCTAATGGTCTCGATCACACTATGGCCGTTATGCTTGCTGTGTGCCCGCCTCTCGTCGTTGACGCCACCGTCAGCCAAGACTTTGGCTAATCCCCAGTCCATGACCTGCACTTCGCCAAAAGCGCCTACCATGATGTTGGCTGGCTTCAAGTCGCGATGGATGACACCGCGCGAGTGAGCATAGCCAACCGTCTGACATACATTTTCAAAGATTCCAAGAAACCGGCTGCGCTCGTCCGATGTCGCATGACGGTCGCTTAGTAATTTGGAAAGCGTTTGCCCCTTGACCAACTTCATCGCAAAGAAGGGACGATTGTCTGCGAAACGACCCAAATCATAGATCGGCGCGATCCCCGGATGCTGCAACTGTCCGCCGATTTGTGCTTCCTCGATAAAGCGCTGAATGACCTCCGGCTTATCCTTGTGCGAATCAAGCAATACTTTGATCGCCAGATCACGCCCCAAATCATTGTCACGACCCTTCAGGATCGCTCCCATGCCGCCGCGTGCAATTTCACCTAACAACTGGTACCGATTGGCGACCGGAGAACTCCGTATTTCATTCGATCCCGGTCGCAAAATGGGATCCGATCCGTCCTCCTCTCGCAACGAGACTCGAGGGATATCGAATTCGCCCCCGATCGAATTCAATAATCCTTCGATCGCCGTGCCGCCGAGAGGCCCCTTGCTGTTTTCCACAACTCGACCAATTCCATTTCGAAGGTCGTGCAGAACCGTCGCGTCCAATGGCGACACGGGACTTTCAAGAAAACTCCCCTTCTCCGCATCCCGCTTGAGCAGTGCGGCGATTCTCCCCTTCAAGGCCGAGTCATTACCGCAAGCCTCTGCCAACCATTGGTCCCGTGCGTCCCCCTCAGGTTGCTCTAAGGCTTGGAGAAAAATGCTCTGTTCGTCCATCGATCGCCAGTTCCTTTTTCCAAGAAATCATCGCTCCCAGCGTGAAATGCGTTTTGGAAGCGGATATTCCGCCAAAAAAATCGAAGAAGAACTTTCCACACGGCGAGGCCTACGTCTCACGCCGCAATTCCTCCAGGAGCCATACGCGAACGTAAGTCCAATGGCGCTGAGCCGTTCGGAGCGGAATACCGAGCGCGTTTGCGGCTTGTTCCATCGTCAAGCCTGCAAAATACCGAAGCGACACCAATTTCGCCAACTCAGGACGCGTCGCCGCCAATTTGGTCAAGGCTTCGTCCAGGGCCAAGACATCGGGATGCCTCGCCGTGTCCGCAATCAATTCGGGATCGAGCGCAACCCGCTCGCGATCTCCACCGCGCTTCAGCGCTCGTTTTCGACGAGCGCTCTCCACCAGAATGCGACGCATCGCTTCCGCAGCCGCAGCATAGAAGTGCCCGCGATGGCTCCACTTTGGTTCGTTGCTCTGATCCACCAAACGCAAATAGGCTTCGTGAACCAATGCCGTCGGCTGTAGCGTGTGGCCAGACCGCTCGCGTTGGAGTTCGCGTGCGGCCATTCGACGAAGATTCTCATAGACGAGCGGCAATAAAGCCTCTGCGGCTGAGGCGTCTCCCTCCTCAACGCGTTGCAGAATCTGAGTGACGTTCGATTTCTCGCTCATCCGGGTTCGGATCACGGAGGGCATGGGTTCAGGTCTGCGTACGCGAATGTTTTTCGGAGCAGTTCATGACCATTATGTTCAACGGACATGACTCTGTAAGCATGGTTGTAGCATGGAATACACAGAAAACATCGTTGAATTCCGCAAACCGCGCCCCTAGGTGTAGAGCCCGAGCCGATTCGCGCGGCGCCCTGTCGAACCGGTTCGTGTACCAGATTTCCTCAATCTATTCGAGGAGATTGAACAAAACCTTTGTCTGTTCCCTCCTGCGAAAATGCAAATCGTGGATGATCGTTGGGAAATTCGCTTCTCGGCACGGGCAAGCTGAGCTCTAGGATCCGGGGTATGGGTAGCGAGGAGGACTGCACACGGGTGAGCGAAACAGAGTTAAACTATCGAGCACGCTTAAAAGTTGGTGCGCATCGAACTCGTTTTCGCAACCTTGGGAGTTTACCGGTTATGGCATTGACCACGAACACTGGCTCATCGAAAGCTGCCCCCTTGTCCGAGGTGGAACTCCGCAAACTCGATGCGTACTGGCGCGCATCCAATTACCTGTCCGTCGGCCAGATCTACCTGTTCAAAAACCCGCTCCTAAGGGAACCGTTGCGACGGGAGCACGTGAAGCCGCGATTGTTGGGACACTGGGGCACCTCCCCGGGATTGAACATGCTGTATGTCCATCTCAATCGGGTGATCCAACGGGATGATTTGAACATGATGTACATCATCGGCCCTGGACACGGTGGCCCATCCTTGGTCGCACACGCGTACCTCGAAGGAACCTACAGCGAAGTCTATCCGGATATCAGCCAGGATGCAGTTGGCATGCAGAAGCTGTTCAAGCAATTTAGCTTTCCTGGCGGGATCCCCAGCCACGTAGCACCGGAAACGCCGGGCAGTATCCATGAAGGAGGCGAACTCGGGTACGCCCTCAGCCACGCTTTCGGCGCAGCGTTCGACAACCCGGACTTGATCGTGGCGTGCATCGTCGGAGACGGGGAAGCGGAGACCGGGCCGCTCGCTACGGGCTGGCATGGCAACAAGTTCCTGAATCCCGCCCGCGACGGGTGCGTCCTCCCGATTTTGCACCTGAACGGATACAAGATCGCTAACCCTTGCTTCCTGGCTCGTATCCCCAAAGAGGAACTCACGAAGCTCTTCGAAGGGATGGGATACAAACCCTACTTCGTCGAAGGCTCCGACCATGCGTCGGTCCACCAACAACTCGCATCCGTTCTCGATCACGTGATCCCCGAAATCAAAGCCATTTGGGCAGACGCTCGCGATCGCGGAGTAACCCAGCGTCCAAATTGGCCGATGATCATCTTTCGAACTCCCAAGGGCTGGACTTGTCCACCCGAGATCGATGGCAAAAAATGCGAAGATTACTGGCGCAGCCACCAGGTTCCGATGGGGGATATGGACAAGGAAGAGCATGTGCGCATCCTCGAGCAATGGATGAAGAGTTACCGACCCGAGGAATTGTTTGATGAAACCGGTCGGTTCCGAACCGAGTTCGCGGAACTGGCGCCGAAGGGAACACGGCGCATGAGCGCTAATCCACACACCAACGGTGGCGAGCTCCTGAGGGATTTGCGGCTTCCGGATTATCGGGAGTATGCGGTGAAAGTTTCCAAGCCCGGAGGAACCATCGCGGAGTCGGCCCGAGTGATGGGGACATACCTGCGCGACGTGATGAAGTTGAATCTCGATAGCAAGAACTTTCGCTTGTTCAGCCCCGACGAAAACAACTCCAATCGGTGGCAGGATGTGCTCGAAGTCACGAATCGCTGCTACATGGCAGAGATTTATCCCGAGGACGACAAACTGTCTCCGGACGGCCGCGTGATGGAAGTGCTCAGCGAGCACCAATGCCAGGGCTGGCTAGAAGGCTATCTGCTGACCGGCCGGCACGGGTTCTTTTCGTGTTACGAGGCCTTCATCCACATTGTCGATTCGATGTTCAATCAACATGCGAAATGGCTGAAGGTCTGCAACCATATACCATGGCGCCGGCCTATCGCGTCTCTGAATTACTTCCTGAGCTCCCACGTCTGGCGGCAGGACCACAACGGACTCAGTCACCAGGATCCCGGCTTTATCGACCATGTAGTCAATAAAAAGGCCGAGGTGATTCGCGTTTACTTGCCTCCGGACGCGAACTGCCTGCTGACCATCACGGACCATTGCTTGAGGAGCCGAAACTACGTCAATGTCGTGGTCGCCGGCAAGCAACCGGCTCCGCAATGGCTGACCATGGATCAAGCCATCAAACACTGTGCAGCGGGCGTCGGCATTTGGGAATGGGCTAGCAACGATCGAGGCTGCGAGCCGGACGTCGTGATGGCGTGCTGCGGCGACGTCCCGACTCTTGAGACGCTGGCCGCGGTGAGTTTGCTGCGCAAGTACTTGCCGGATCTGAAGGTGCGGGTGGTCAATGTTGTCAATCTGATGCGCCTGCAGCCGCAATCGCTCCACCCACACGGGATGTCGGACCACGATTTCGACGTCCTGTTCACGAAAGATAAACCGATCATTTTCGCATTTCACGGCTATCCGTGGCTGATTCACCGTTTAACCTACAAGCGGACCAATCATGCGAACATGCACGTTCGCGGCTACAAGGAAGAGGGGACGACGACCACGCCGTTCGACATGGTGGTCATGAATGAGATCGACCGATTCCATTTGTGTGGCGACGTGATCGATCGACTGCCACAACTCGGTTCGCGGGCCGCGTATTTCAAGCAGGCGATCCACGAAGCGCTCATCGACCACAAGAACTACATCGAAGAACATGGGGACGACATGCCGATCGTGGCGGGTTGGACGTGGGGGCAGGAAGCAATCCCTGGTCAACCCGGTACATCGACCGAGGGGGATAACCTCTAATAACCGTCGATCTTCGCATCCTTGAGAAATCCACATCATGAAACCACAGCGACCTGAAGGATACTTCTCCCCGATCGGTGCAACCGAGATGGAAGGGGGGACGAACTTCAATCTCTTTTCCAGGCATGCGACCGGGGTGGAGCTGCTTCTGTTCGATCGCGATGACGACGCGATCCCAGCACGAGCGATCTCGCTCGACCTTCGCCACAACCGTACCTACAACTACTGGCATGTGTTTGTTCCCAAGGTCTACGCTGGACAATTGTACGCCTACCGCGTTCTCGGGCCCTATGAACCGCAATGCGGGATGCGATTCGACTCGCAAAAGGTGCTTCTGGATCCCTACGGACGGGGTGTTGTGGTTCCTCGCGGATATAGCCGCGAGGCGGCCAGTCGTCCCGGTGATAACGCTGCGACTGCCATGAAAAGTGTCGTCGTCAGTTCGCGCGATTACGACTGGGAAGGGGATACACCGCTCCAACGACCATCGGCGAGCACGATCATCTACGAGATGCATGTTGGAGGATTCACCAAGCATCCGAACTCGGGGGTTGCAGAGCCCAAGCGAGGCACCTACGCGGGTCTGATCGACAAGATTCCCTATCTGCAGCAATTGGGGATCACGGCCGTGGAGCTGCTACCCGTATTTCAGTTCGATACCCAGGATGCTCCGTCGGGTCGCGTCAATTACTGGGGATATGCTCCGATCTCTTTTTTCGCGCCCCATCAGGCGTACAGCTCGGACAAGTCGCCGCTCGGTCCAGTCAATGAGTTTCGGGACATGGTCAAGGCGTTGCATCGGGCAGGGATCGAAGTCATTCTGGATGTTGTCTTCAACCACACATCGGAGGGTAGCCAGACCGGACCCACCAATTGCTTTCGCGGCATCGACAATCCTGCCTATTACATCCTGGAGGGTGGCGGCGAAAATTACGCGAACTATTCCGGGTGCGGAAACTCGCTCAACGCCAATCAACCAGTGGTCCGCCGGATGATCGTCGATTCGCTTCGATACTGGGTCCACGAAATGCACGTCGACGGATTCCGTTTCGACTTGGCGTCGATTCTCACGCGCGATCCATCCGGGTCACCGCGTCCCAAACCGCCCGTGTTGTGGGATATCGAATCGCAGCCCGCGTTGGCGGGTACAAAACTGCTGGCGGAAGCTTGGGATACAGCCGGGTTGTACCAGGTCGGAAGCTTTGTCGGCGATGCCTGGAAAGAATGGAACGGCCGATTTCGGGATGACGTGCGAGACTTCTTTCGCGCACGGCCTGGGGCAGTCCGACGCATCGCGGATCGTCTGCTGGGAAGCCCGGAAATCTACGGGCATGAGCATCGCGAAGCGGAACAGAGCGTCAACTTCGTAACATGCCACGACGGTTTTACGCTTAATGATCTGGTCTCGTACAACGAGAAACATAACGAAGCCAACGGACATAGCAACGCGGACGGTTGCATCGACAACCGCAGTTGGAATTGCGGCGTTGAAGGCCCCACGGACGATCCCGCGATCGAGACGCTCCGCAATCGGCAGGTCAAGAACTTTTTGTCGGTGACGTTGCTGTCGCTGGGGCTGCCGATGATCTCGATGGGGGACGAGGTACGACGTTCCCAGCGTGGAAACAACAACGCCTATTGCCAAGACAATGAGATCAGTTGGTTCGACTGGACCGATCTCGTTCGACACAAGGAGATCTTTCGGTTCGCAAGGTTGCTGTGCCACCAAAGAGCCACGCGGGATGCGGAGTACGAACAAAATCGTATCGGCCTGACCGATATGCTACGGCGTGCCACCAAGGCTTGGCATGGAACGCAAGCCAATCATCCGGACTGGAGCGACAATTCCTACGCGATCGCGTTCAGCGGCGAATTCAAGCAGCAGGATCTTTTGATCTATTTCGCACTGAATGCATACTGGGAACCGCAAAAATTTCAATTGCCGGAAAGTAGAACTCCGTGGCGGCGCTGGATCGATACCGGATTGAAATCGCCCGAGGACATTGTCCCGTGGAACGACGCGCCTGCTATTCAGGACGGACATTACCAAGTGATGGATCGATCGGTTGTGTGGTTGTATTCGATGGCGTAGGGTTTGATGGGAAGTTGGGCGATTGAAATGCTGGCCGAGAGGCGCGAGCATTCGGTTGGAAGCGTTCGACGCATGGCGATGTTTGCCGGGGTTCAGACCGGACGGCTACCGTTTCGGTGGCGCTGCCTCGCGTATCATTTATCATAACTCTGTTTGATGTATAATAATCGCTATGCCATCGACACTGTCCAAATCGTTGGTCGACAGACTTGCGTAGTCGAATTGGCCCCGAAGGTCGGTGTATCCATCCTTGTAATACCGAACCGAACCATCGCGGTGGCGCGCGTAGATCTTGACGTACGCGCGTTCGACCGGCTTGCCGTTTCCGCTGGTGGCTTGCAGACGGCCATAGGAGTCGGCCAAAGTGACATCCATGGCGTTCGATACCAGCACACGCGATTGCGATTGCCCACCGGAACTGACCTCGACCAGCACATTCCGGTTCGCGAAATCTCTGGGTATGGCGATCTGCTGCTTCCCTTTCCTGTTGTCCAACTCAAGCGTCTCCGTGCGATTGGGCTGGATCGACATCAACGCGCCTCCCTCTTGCTGCACGAACGGGTTGCGACTGAATAGCAGTTCGATGGCCATCTGGTAGAACCGGACCTCGACCCCATCCAGGTTCTGATGATTCAGGATCAACTGGCCATCTTGGACTTTCAGGTCCAACGCTGGGGTTTTCGCCGCGAGCGTATCTTGCTCCATTCCGCGAGCATCGACGAGCATCCGCTGCACGGGATCGCTTATCTCCGAAGAATGGGGGTCGGATACGAGTACAGGTCGACCATCCAGCATCGCCGCTCGCTGCGAGACCTGGAACCGGATCTGGGCGAACAGTTCCTTCCACCTTGCCACACCATGCTTCGCATAGCGGTCGGCGATTTCCGCCGCCCGATCGTACCGCTGGCGATAGAAATCGAAATACGCATCCATGTAATCGTACTGGATGCGCATGGGCAGCGCCTCGACCGCGACCTGTCCGAAATGGGATTGGGCTTCGTCGATACGTCCCTGGAGCAGCAGGTAATACGCGATCGCCATGCGATCCTCGGCACGGACTTCTGGTTGATAGGCGAGACGCTCGAGCAACCGTGCGTACTGGGTGGCCAGTCGCTGATTGAGGATGACCCGTTCAGCACCCAAAGGATGCGTCCGTGCGGTCACCAGGGGGCGATAATCGAAATGCTCGTATTCATAGCGATTTGCCGTATCGATCGATGCAACTGGCGACCGAAAGACGGGTCCGAGTCTCTCTGCCCATTCGGGCCGGAACGCGATCAGTTGGGCGATGCGAGGCGGATCGTTATGCTGCACAGCATAAGCCCACAATACGGGATGATAGATCCCTTGGGCTTCCAGCTCTGTCACGCACGCGTCGTAAAACGACCTGTCTTGCATGCGGAAGGCGATCCGATCAAGTTGCAGTTGTTGTACGTTTCGGGTTTTGAGACACTCAAGCACTTGTTCGTTGGTCCCCCACAGCGAAATGTATCCCCACGAGTCTTTGTTTTGGACTTCGGGGATCTCCAGCACACGGATGGCGGTGCTGGGTGCATCGGCAGCGAACTGGTCGGCGATGCTGACTTGGGCACCGTAGTGTTGGAATTCACCCGCAGTAGGGAAGTAGTAGGTGTAGGCGATCTGCTGCGTCGTGTAGGGATCGAGCCGCAACGTTTTGCTCGCAACCCGCTTGCCTCCCTCGAGCGGCACTGCCCCTTGCGGGATTTGGGTCAGAACCGACACAGTCCGTGGCTGATTGCCGGGATTGGTCACCACGACGTTGGTTCGATACCCTAGCCCGCGTACAAGCGATTGGCCGGTGACTGGCTTCTGCGTATCTGCGTCCGTACTCGGCGCAACCAAATAGGTATCCTGACCGACCAAAATATTCGCGGATGATTCCCCCGCTTGGATCGGTTCGATACTTTCCACAAAGACGATGCTTCGAGAGGGACTGGTTACCATCAAGCGATCGTTCTCGATTCCAATCGCGATGTCATGGGATTCGAAAGGAAGATCGAGAACGGCCATCACCGACAGCATTTCGCTGAGCGTGTGATTGGTCAAATGAAACTCGGTCGACAGGAATTGATCCATCGAATCCCGGTTGGACAGTTCTAGCCAAAGCGGTCCGGGCGGAATCATTGGCAGATTTTGTTGTTGGATACGCGTGCGAAAAAACTGGCTCTCTGCCCATTCCCGGGTCGAATCGAGCGACGAGAACATCATCTGGCGTCCGAACGCTCCGCGGCGCGATTCTTTCCTGGCCCTGCCACCTCCACGACTGGCGCTCTCGGGCTTGCCCGCGACACCCCCCATGCCTCCCGCGATTCCGCCGGCCGAAAACCGGCCTGGCGCTTCGGCTTCGCCCGCCGCATCGAGAGTTTGGCCCTTCGCTGCTTCTCCGGCAGATCCTCCCAGGCTTAATTCCTCTTCCAAAACCTCCTCGCCGAGTTTGGGAGTGACGGAAAGCATCCATTGGGCGGATTCCGCGCGGTTGAGATCGAGCGACGCGCCGGCGAGAGCAGCCAGGAATTTTTGCGACCGTTCATCCGGAGAAACAGGCGAAGCCGCAACCGCATCGGAAAACCATTTGCGGGTCCCGCGGCGAGCGTCCGCGATGCGGTCTGAGAGCATGATCCGTTCAAGAGCGTTGAGGCGATGGCGTTGCCAGGGTTCAATGTAGCTCGAGAGGTCCTGGGCCAACAAATATCGATCGACGAGTTGCTTTTCGAACTTATCGTCGAGATAGGAGGCAACCACTCGATCGAAGAAATCGCGGTCTTTGCGATAGAGGAACAGATGCAGTTCGTGGCACGCGAGCTCGCTGTAGACACGGGACTTCTCTTCCTCCTTCAAGTGGTTCCATCGCGTCAAGACTCTGAATTTCTCAAGCTCGGTCGAAGGGGATAGGGTGCTGTAGAGTCGATAGACATCCGACAGGCTGGAGTAGATCTGGATCCTGGTCGAGCGAGCGTCTCCGAGTTCGGTCTTGATGCCGGCCTCCAAGAGCTTTGCGCGTTGAACCTGCGCGAGGTGCTGATTTGCTTGGAATGCCTGTCCCAATCGCAGATCGTTGAGCGGAATCTCCGACGCGGGCAGCGGAATGCTTTCCGCGGAAACACCTTCATCGCTGACGATCACAGCGGTGAGTTGATGGTATCCCTGCAAGCCTGCCAGCGGAACGTCGACCCATCCGTTGGCGTCAGGTCGACGATTCGCGATAATGGCAGCGGGTCTGCCAAGAAACTCGTACGAACTCTTCGGCTCGCGCTCAGCGTCTCCGTCGCGAAGCCTTTTGTCTTGAAGGTCAAGGGACTCGGCGGTCAGGGGAGTTGAAGGGCTTGGCGGTGGAGCGTCCCCGGAGGCAGCCTCCCGTCGCAAATTCTCTGTTGCGGCGGTATCCCAAGGATTCAAAAGCAGGCTCGGTTGCGATAGCAAATTTCCGGGGTACTTGGCCGCGTATTGCCGTTGCAGAATGTATTGATATTCTTCGTCGAGCTTCAAGGAATCAACGTAGAAGCTAAGGTTGGCTGCATACGGTTTCCGAAATTGAGGGAATCCAGACACGAGCAATCGGTATCGGGAATTGTCGGTTGCGAACGATGTCGCGATCCAGTGAACGCGGGTTCCCTCCAGAGCACCGGCGATTTGAATACGCAGTTTGCCGTCGCCGATCTCTTTTTTCGCAATCGAAACGGCGGTCGCCGAGCTTTGTTCGACCGACTGCGTTTCCCCGAGTAGGAATCCGTGGTGCTCGCTCCCTTTCACCGACCGGATCTCGATTTCCTGTTCCGTTCGATCTGGTCCCTCATGCTTAAGGATATAGAGTCCTGGCTCGAGTGCAGCGATCCTCAACCGTCCATTTTCGATCGATAACTTGCTCGCCCAGTCAGTGACCACTTGACCTGCCCGCTTCTCGACCAGGCTGCATGTGGCCTCCCATGCGTTTTTGTCCGTTGGATCGACAACCCATGGGAGGTCGAACGCTTTCCCAGCAACCGCCGCGACGGTGCGTGGCCACTGCATGATGGACTGGCGGAGCATGAAGGAACGGCTTGCCAATCCCATCGCAGAGGCCCGGAGTGACACAACGTGATGGAGAGAACCCAGTTGAATCTGTCCGTTGGCATCCGTCGCTAGCAACACCGAAGGGCGATTCATCAAGCGATCGACTTGCAAGGATACGGTGACCGGAAGCTTGTCGATCGGCTCGCCGTTTCTGCCTCGTACTTGCAAGCGGTAGCCGCTCGCATCATGAATCAAGTATATATCGGCGAGCAACGATGTTGCCGACAGATCGTTGAACTCGACATTCTTTGAATCCGTTAGCGACTCTTTGACATTGCGGCTGACGGCAAGAACTTTTCCAGACAACGCGACCTGTACGTTCCGAAGTCGTTGCGGAACGAGAAACTGCTGAACCAGTTCCTCGTCGTCCTTTGGCGAGACATTCGGGATCGACAGGGTGCTCTTGGTTCCGTCTTGGTCCGTGGTCACGATCGAGAGAATCGGATCCTCCAGATTCTTGATCGAGGTCGGTTGACCGTTGCAAAGCAATTGCGGTCTCGCGATCAATGTACCTTTGGATCCGCTGATCAGGTTCTGAGGATCGAGCAGCAGTCCCAATTCAAGGGTATAGCTTTCGCGTCGATGCTGAAAACCATCGACGGTGGCGACTGCATCATCGACCAAGAGTATCGATACTTGCTGATCGTTTTCCCCGTAGGGGATTAGGATGCGTCCTTGATCGTCGGGGCGAAACGTGCGGGTCCCCATCTCGATCGTTGCCGAGGGGACGGGTTTCCCTGATTCGTCGTAAACGCGGAACTCATGGCCGGCGTCGGTCAATCTCTGCGTTGCACGCAATTGCCCTTTTTGAATCAGTGCGCGGGATCGAAGGCCGCCGCCGAGGACATCCACGATCCACGCACCTCTCCCAGCGCATTGCGGCATGTCGATCACCTCGCGATGGCGACGATCGCTGGGGATCGTGTATTCCATGGTTTGTTCAGCGTTTGCGACCAGGCCGTCCAAGTCGATATCGGACGAAACGGGCTTGCCCGTCCGTAGATAGATATTGCGAGGATTCAGCTGGTACAAGCGAACGATCAGCTTTGGGACGTTCTTGATGTCCAGCATGAGTTGGACCCGATCGTCCGACGCGTAGTGTGTCTTGGATATCGGAGCGAATTTGAGTTCGACGCGATCGCGAAGATCCTTTTGTTCGGACGCATTCAATTTCGCATACCATTCATTGGAATTCCCGATCCCATAGAGAATCTTGGTCTCCACCAGCACCCGCTCCATGAATCCGCGATCCAACCATTTCGAATAGCGTTCCAGTTTGTCGTCGGATTGCAGAAAGTGTTCCAGGTAGCGACGGATTAGCGGCGCATCCTCCATGATGGGAGGCAATCGGGTCTCGGCAACAAACTGTGCCCCGAAATCGATCATTGGGCTGTTGCGATTAGCTCGCACGAATTCCGGGTTGCAGTAGAACTGGTTTCGCGGCAGCGCGAGGTACCGTTCGAAACGCGGGCGATCAAATTTCTCATCCGACAAATCGAATTGCAGTCGCTGGTGCAACACCAATCCTTTGAGGCTGTTTTGCGAAGGGGGTAGGGTGGACGTGAAGTCTTCGAGACGCTGCAAGTGGGCGCGGCGTTCGGCGATATTGTGGGATGCAGCATCATCGCTCGGTAGAAGCCGCAACAAGTACTGCCGAACAAAACTGTCGTTCTCCAGCATTTGCGGGATTTCGCGGGCTAATTGCTGCCGTTGCTGGTGTGTCAGCAGCGCATGAATCGGGTAGGCTCCCCAACCAGGCGCGTTCGCGGCTTTCAAGTCCCTGACTATCAATGGTACGAGGTTGGGGACGTCGATGCGTTTCAACCGTGGAAGAATGGTCCGGAGTTTGTCGGCAGGCAAGTCGCGCTTCAACAGCGACAACAGACCCACATCGGATACGGATGAGAGAGACGGGTCGGTCGCCAAGGCGATTTCGAGCAATCGATCGGGATCATGGATCGACGGATCAAGCGCGGTGGGCAGATCCTTGGCTTGATCCGCTTGGGGTGGCGCATGCCCGAGGGCTAGCCCCATCTCCAGGCGGAGGTACTCCAAGGTTTCCTGAGGATTCGACGCATACCCAAGAATCTTTTGACGCGTCAACAGTTTTTGATAGGTCGGTGGTACGTCAGCGATCGAAGACCACTGCGCGAGCGAGGCTTGCGCTTCCGCGATGCGGCCCGTGTTCTGGTAATGCAGGATGTGATAGAAGAAGTAATCGTGCGAGCCCGGTATAAGGTCCGCGAGGGCTTTTTCACGGTCGTCCGCCAACGCGAATTTCTCGACGTATCCAACGTTGGTTGCCGGTGAGTTTCCACGGTTTGCAGGAGGCTGACTGAGTGCTGTTGCCGGCGCAATCGCTGCAAATAGTAACGAGATAACCAATACAAGGGTGATGGCTGTGCGATTCATGATCGAAACCCTGCGTAGGGGAGAGGTAACGACGGCGGGGACTATGTAAGATACCCCCCAAAGAACGGTAACGGTCGACGGACCGGATTATTAGGGGAGATACACTTCAGTTTACAGGTTTTGTATGGAAGCCATCACTAGGTATGGGGTTACCCCCCGCTGGTCGGATCTCGTGGTTCATCGCGGGATCGCCTATTTCGTCGAGGTGCCGGACGATCCGAGTGTCAGCCCGACGGAGCAGTTTGTTCAATTGTTTCGCCAAGTGGATGAACGGCTCGCCCAGGCTGGGAGCAGCAAGGAGAGGATGTTGCAGGTATTAATCTATCTGCCGTTCCCCGAAGATTTGGTTTTGTTCAACACGATCTGGGAAGCTTGGGTGCCACTGGGTCACGCGCCGAGCCGCGCGTGCGTGCATGTTCCGCTAGCAGCACCTGGCTATCGTGCGGAGTTGGTGATTACGGCCGCCTGCGAGGAATGAAATTTGGGAGTGGGGAGTGGGCAGTCGGGAGTGATGGCGATGATCGGTGCCATTAGTCGCAGCGCGCTAGCGTCCGGTTTGGAGAGCAGGAGCAGCCAAACAGCCGCCGGCTGAAGCCCGCATTACGAACGAAAACCGCGCCTACAGTGCTGCAGTGGATCGGTTCTTTTTTCGGGCTATGCGTCCGACACGAAGAAGAGCGAAGAATGTCGAAAACGCTTCTCGCAAGGAGAGTTTCGATGCCCCTCGCGTGCGTTCGGTGTATACGATCGGTGTTTCTACCACTCGACCACCGGCTCGCAGAATCATCGCCAGCACCTCCTCGAGAAACCCATAACCTCGGGCTTGGATACGATCCAGAGGGATCGTCTGCAGCAAGGCGACCCGATACATCCGATACGCACTGCTGCAATCCTGGATCTTCCAGCCACAGATCACTCGGGCCAAGACGTTCGCACAGCGACTGACGAAAACCCGGCGCCAAGAACAGCCTCGCATGCCGCCTCCCTGGATGTATCTGGAACCGATCGCCAAATCGCATCGGCCTCGAAGTTGTAGCATCGATGCCATGTCAGCGGGGTTGTGGCTTAAATCGCCGTCGAGATTGACGAGCCAGGAATATTGATGCTCGATCGCATACATCATTCCTGTGCGGATAGCCGTTCCGAGCCCTTGTTTCTTGGGGCGCAAAATGCCATGAACGGACGGGTTGTGTTCCCGTTGCTGAACCACCCACTCGAAGGTTCCGTCCGGAGAACCGTCATCGACGACCAGGATTTGCGCATCAGGGACCGTTTGAAAAACCTGAGCCACCAAGGTCGGGAGGTTGTCCCGTTCGTTGTAGGTACAGATCAAAACAAGCACATCCCGCAGCGACGCGGGTTCCGTATCCCGTCGCGAGGGAGGGTCGTTAGAGATCATCGCTCGGTTCATCCCCTTCGGACACCGGCGGGCTCGGTGGTGGCGGGGCAATCGGAATTTGATTTGCGACCGACTCGTCGATATCGTCGGCCGGGACTCGGACGATCGCCGCCAGCGTGTCGCCGTCGTCGACATTCATGATCCGAACCCCTTGGGTATTGCGGCCGATGACGCTGATATCCTTGGCGGCGATGCGTTGAATCTTTCCGCGCGAGGTCATCATCATCAATTCATCGGTGTCAACCACGGGAACCACACCGATCACAGGACCGTTTCGTTTGGTCGTTTTGATATCGATGATCCCTTTGCCTCCTCGTCGCTGCGTTCGGTAGCGGGTGGCGGAACTGCCGTCGTCTCCTTCGCCGGCCTCTTCAGCGGGGTCGTCTTCCGGGGCGACGGCTTCCTCGACGAGGTTCTCATCGTCGAGTAAGTCATCTCGCACGGCAAGTTGTTCACCTGGTCCAAACGGGGTGCGTTTGCCGTAACCGTTTTGGCAGATTGACAGGAGGGTTGCATCCGGGTCGGCACCACCCATGCCCACGAGCGAATCCCCTTTCTTGAGCGAGATGCCTTTGACCCCGGAGGTGTTTCGGCCCATGGATCTCGCGTCGCGTTCGGAGAAGCGGATTGCCATCCCGTTGGCGGTCGACAAGACGATTTGGTCGTTGGGTTTGGTGATGACGACATCGACGAGTTCGTCGTCCTCGCGAAGTTTGATGGCGATGATGCCACCTTTTTTGGGTCGGCTGTAGGCTTCCAATTCGGTTTTCTTGACGATCCCTTTTTTGGTGGCCATCATCAAGAAATGGCCCGGAAGGTTGAAATCGCGGACTGGGACGCAATCGAGGATTTTTTCTTCCGGCGTCAGGTTGAGCAGGTTGACGATCGCACGGCCGCGGCTTTCGCGGCTCATCTGCGGGATTTCCCAAACCTTCTGCCAGTAAACTTTCCCTTGGTTGGTGAAGAACAGTAGGTAGGCGTGGGTACTGGCGACGAACAGGTGTTCGACCGGATCCTCTTCCTCGCTTTTGAGGCCGGTAATGCCTTTGCCTCCACGGCGTTGGGCTTTGTAAATCGAAGCCGGGAGCCGTTTGATGTAGCCTTGATGCGAGATGGTAACCACCATGGTTTCCTCGGTGATGAGGTCTTCCATGTTGTAGTTGCCCAGTTCCTCGTCGGTGATCTCCGTCATGCGATCGTTGCCGTAGCGTTTGGCGATATCGACGAGGTCTTCGCGGATGATGGCGTAGATATTGGCCGGGTCGCCGAGGATCCTGCGGTACTCTTGGATCTCGGTGAGGATCTCGGCATG
>JBKDXO010000164.1:0-8796 GCA_046306195.1 Planctomycetota bacterium
GGCCACTCTGGGGAACGCAGCTGTTCTAACACGGCTTGCGTTTCTATGTCGCTGCCCACCGGTGTCTTGGCGGCGTGACGAATGTCGCGCATGGCTCGATCCTCCGAGCTCGGGCTCCAACGCCAATCCAACGCGAAGGAAAAATTCCCCCAGACACCATCGGTACGGAGAAGCGCGGAAAACATCGCTGCGGCGAACGCCAACGCGATAGCGATCCCGGTGCGCTGGAACGACAATTTTTTTCCGAAAAGAACGCAACCGATTGCGAAGGCCGCGATAGCCATTGGAATCGTCATGACAATCGTCAACGGACCCTGCATCGACGGATCGCATAGGGATTGCTCGATCACCACCGCTGCTCCCAGGCCAACCACGCCGAGGATGCGTTCGTACCATCGAGCTCGGCTCAAGAGAAGCCACCACAGCATCACGAGCAAGCCGATGAGAAATGGGCCAAAAGCGCTCGCCATCCATGTGTACGAGGGTCCATTGGGGATGAGATCCGGCACAAACCGCATCAGCAGCATCAACGGCAGAAGGATCAGAGGGATCCAGGTCCGGAGAGGCTTCCAAGCCGTCGACGGGGCTTGGGTCAATTGATTTGGTGCAACCTGGTAAGGAGCATTGGGAGATGGTTCGGAGCTGGACATTGGGAACTCGGCGGCTAGGGAAGAGGAAAACGCGTGCGACCCACAACAAATACTCCCCAAAATCGCATGATAAGTCTAGAGGGCTTGCCATCTGTCTCGCGGAGGAAAAGTACCGCATAGAATCCTAGCCCAATAGTTGATTTCGCAATGGGATTGAGATCCAGTGGTTCCTAACCAAATGGTCTGTTTTCGTTGATTGATGCATCATGGCTGTGCTACACTCAGCGAACGACGGAGCGAGTCGATATCTCAATGGAGCGTGTCGTGTTTTCTTGTCAGACAATAGGAGCCGAACTATGTGTCGTTTGATAACTCGCTTTTGCATCCTCGTGGTGTTTCACTATCTGCTGCAATCGGTGACTTGGTCTCAAGCTGCCGGTTCTCGTGCCGGAGTCGATTCCAACAACGACGCGGACATGCTTCAATCGAAAGTAGATCGCGAAGTGATAGAAGCCTTTATCACGATCGAAGGAACATCGGAAATTCGCGTGAAGCCTACAGAAATAAGGGTCGTATTGGCTGTTACCAGCGAAGGCAATACAGCTAACGAATGCCACGACTTGATTGAAGATAGCATCAGCAAACTAAGAAAATCATGGTCCGAAATGGGGGTCCCCACTGAGAACTTAGTTGAAGATTTTATCTCCGTGCTGCCAACTTACGCTTGGGAGATCGAAAAGAAGGGCAACAACGAGGTCGGTGTGGAAAAAAAGGTTGGTTACCGCATGCAAACTAATCTTCACGTCGCTGTTGCCGACGATGCGCAAGCAGAAAAGACACTAGCAGCGGCCTTTCAACAGGGAGTCAGCGACATCATTGCATTCGATTACTGGAGCAAGGATTTGGATGATTTCAAAATCAAGGCGCGAGACCAAGCACTCAAGGCTGCGCGTAGCAAATCGGACTTCCTCCTCGCGCAATTTGATTCCCGCCCACCACTGATCAACATCCAGGAGCAAACAACCGTTCACTATCCCGAATCGCTCTATCACTCGTTCAGCAACGTGGTTGACTCCGAGGTGAACTTAGCCTGGAGGCGAGAAACAACCTTCTTTCGTGCGCATCGACCACGCAATACCTACTATCGCGGAATGCAACAGTACCGCGACATTCAATCCCCGGAACTCCCCATGAAGCCAGAGATTTCTGTCATCTCGAGCGTCCGATTTTTCTTCGAGTCGCCAGCGGTCAAGCGGGCCAAGAAAGAGAATAAGGAGGACAAGAATTGACCGGTAGGGTTAACACCGACAGCATATGGGATGTTCGTCTTTTTGTTCACTCATATTCCTGCCCTACTCGGCATGTACTCCCGGGTCGCTTTTGTCGCTTGCAAGCAACCGAGAGAGCATTTCCACTTGCCACCCTCGAAACGGTACCGCCGCTCCGGATGGAGGCGGTGCGGGGGCCAGGGAATGCGAGATGGCTTGCATCAACGCTTCGATACCCTCTCCGTTGACCGCGCTTACCGAGCAAGCTGTCGCGGGCAAAAGCCGTAGAGTAGCGATTGCGGTTTCTTGATCCGATTTGGTTTGAACCAACAGGCACTTGTTAGCGAACGAGTGCCAAATGGACTGGTGTTCTTCCGTCCAGCCTTGCCCGGGATCGACCAGCAGCAGCAATCGATCCGCTGTTTCGATCGCGCGACGCGCTCGCTCGATCCCTTGGCTCTCGATGTCGTGCTCCGACGCTCGCATTCCGGCGCTGTCGATCAAGGTAATTGGCCAACCGTCGATGCTGGTCGATTCGGCCAGCAAATCGCGAGTCGTTCCTGCTTCGGCATGCACCACCGCTCGCGAGTACCCCAAAAGCCGATTCAGCAAGCTGCTTTTGCCCACATTCGGCGGCCCGCACAACACGATGCGCCAGGGATGCACCAAATGCAATCCGACATCGGACCACTGCAGAAGTCCGCTTGCGATATCTCGCGCCTCGGCCCATTCTTCGTTCTGCTCATGCTGGTCAATACGGATCCATGCCGAATCGAGCGCACCGCGCACCTGGTCCATCAATATGCTCGCGGTGCGAAGCGTGGTCGCCTGAAGCAGGTCCTCGGTGGCCTCCGCGGCGGTGCGGCCTGGAACTTCTCGCTCGATCCACGCGCGGCGATTCAACTCCACGGCTCCAGCGTCAATCAACGCTCCCAGGATGCTCAACGCGGCGGCTTGGCCTCCGTGGCAATGCAATTCGAAACGATCCAAACCGCGCCGTACGGCGACGATCGATTCGCCAATCGACGACGGATCTCCCGGTACCGATCGAAAGGTCCCGTAACGAATACGATCGAGGTCTAGATCGGAGGTTCCTTGATGGGGAGACCAGTGACGCTGGACCATCTCCAGCGCTTGATCACCGCGCACTTCGATCACTGCGATTGCGGCGGGCGCGGAGGATGTCAACCGAGTTACCGTCGTGCGTTCTCGTGTCATGGGTTGCCGAGTTCAATGTCCTCGTGCAATCGGTCCTCGAGCAATCGGATTGCATGGCGAGCGATCACCTCTTGTTCGTTGGTAGGAATGCAAAGGATCTCGAATCGGCTCGATGCGGTGTTCAATCGGGTTGCTCGACGCTGGTTGGCATCCGCGTCGATTTCGCCCCCTAGCCACGCCAGCAACGCGACGACTCGCTGTCGCACAAGGGAACTGTTCTCACCGATACCTGCGGTGAATACCAAGCAGTCGAGTCCACCAATCGCGGTCGCTGCCGCACTGACCTCTTTGGCGACCGAGCGGCAGAACATCTCAATCGCCAACTCGCAGCGAGGATCGTGCGGAGCCCGCTCGACCAAGGTCCTCATGTCGCTCGTCCCCTCCGACAATGCGGCCAGCCCCGACTCCTTGGTGACGATGGTTTCGATTCGTTGCGCAGTCATGCCTTCGCGGAGCCAGTGAATCGCGACACCGACATCGATGCGACCGCATCGCGTTCCCATGATCAACCCATCGATCGGAGTCAGGCCCATGGAAGTGTAGCGACTGACGCAGGCGTCCATGCCACACAGACTAGCCCCGTTCCCAAGGTGGCATACGATCGTCTTGCGGCGAGCAGCTTGCTCAGAAATCCCAGGCAATTGCGACGCGATCGACTCGTACGACAAGCCATGGAATCCATAACGCCGAATGCCCATTTGAAAGTAGCGGTCGGCGATCGCGAATCGCTGTTCCTGTTCTGGGAGTGTTGCATGGAAAGCCGTGTCGAAGCATGCGATCCGAGGGATTCCTGGCAGCAATGCTCCCACAGTTCGAATCGCTGACAGAGCGGGCGGTTGATGCAGCGGGGCGAGAGGTATGGTTTTCTCGAGTGTCTCGATCACCGAATCCGTAACACGCGTTGGAGCGGTCAAGGCGTTCCCACCGTGGACGACCCGAAAGGCGACTGCGGACCATTGAGAACCGGAGAGCAATCGACCGATCGCCGCCGAATTATCCGCTTCACCGCATTCGACCGTTCCTTCGCCGATGCACTCGGTTCCCCGATAGCTCGCATGTTTCAGGGTCGAGGAACCTGGGTTCAAGACGAGAATGAAGGGGGAGCGATCCCGTTTCATCATTTCAAGCCGCGTCGAATCAGCAGCGCATCGACCGAGGGCTTCTGGCCTCGGAAGTCGATGTACTGCTGCATCACATCGCGGGAATCTCCACGCGACAGGATGGCATCGCGGAATGCCTGGCCGTTGGATTGCTTCAATCCCCCTCGCTCCTTCATCGCCGCAAATGCGTCGGCGGCCAGGACTTCGCTCCACAAGTATGCGTAGTAGCCCGCGGAATAGCCGCCGGACCACACGTGGGCAAAGTAGGCGGTTCGGTATCGCGGTGGTACGGGCGTGAAATCCACACCGTACCGCTTGAGCAACTCCTTCTCAAACGCCTCCATATCCGACGGCGCTTGATCGACCGTCACCGTGTGCCAACCAAGATCGAGAAGTGCTGCGGCCAAGTACTCGAGCGTTTCGTACCCTTTGTTGAACTTGCTGGCCGCGATCGCTTTGTCGAGCAATTCCTTGGGAATCGGATCGCCGGTTTTGTAGTGCCTCGCGTAGTGAGCCAGGATCTCGGGATCGATCGCCCAATCCTCGTGCACCGTAGACGGAAACTCAACGTAATCGCGAGGGACGCTGGTGCCCGAAAGCAGCGGATACTCCACCGAGGAGAACAAGCCATGAACGCCGTGGCCGAGTTCGTGGAACATGGTGGTTACTTCGTCGAGGGTCAGCAACGTCGGCGTTCCCGGCGCTGGCTGAGGAATATTCATGACATTGACGACGACCGGTTGGTTGCCTCGCAACCGAGATTGGGACACGAAGGCGTCCATCCACGCCCCGCCTCGTTTGTTATCGCGGTGGTAGTAATCCGCATAGAACAACCCGATCGTTTTGCCATCGGCATCGATCACATCGAACACGCGGACCGTGGGGTGCCACACCGGCAGATCCTTTCGTTCGCGAAACGATACGCCGTAGAGTTTGCCGTAGGCATAGAAAACGCCGTTTTGCAGGACACTTTCCATCTCGAAGAATGGTTTAACTGCTCCTTCGTCAACGCTGTAGTCGCGGGCTCGCACCCGTTCGGCGTAGTATTCCCAATCCCAGGGCTCGACCGGTCCCTCGATGCCATCGGCCCGCATGGCCTCGAGAATTTTTTCGGATTCGATGCGGGCCTTGGCCATCACTCCGGGGACCAGATCCTTAAGCATCGCGAACGCGGCCTCAGGATTTTCCGCCATCTGGTTTTCGAGGGTATACGCCGCGTGGTTTGCATACCCCAGCAACTTTGCCCGTTCGGCCCGAAGCCGAGCGAGTTTGAGCACGATCGGTCGATTGTCGATTCCGCCCCCTTCACCGATCGCACGATTGGCGGAGGCCAGCCAAACCGCTTTGCGAGTCTCGCGGTTCTTGAGGCTCGTCAGGACCGGTTGCCGCGTCGTGTTCTGCAACGCAAGGAGGTATTTGCCCGTCTGGCCACGCGCGGCCGCCGCTTGTTGGGCCGACGATAAATCCGATGGACTCATGCCGTCGAGTTGGGAAGCATCCTCAAAAAGGAGCGAGCGATCCTTGGTCACCGCGAGCAAGTTGTTTTGAAACTGGGTGGTCAAGGTCGAGAGCTCTTCATTGATCGCGCGAATGCGGGCTTGCTGCTCCGCATTCAATCGGGCGCCTGCTCGAACAAAGTTCTCGTAGTACTTCTCGACCAACCGCCTCTGCTCCTCGTTCCAGGTTGCTTTGTCTCGTCCCTGCCACAGCGTTTCGACCCGCTGAAAGAGTTGGGGGTTCAGATAAATGTTGTCGGAGTGCGAGGCAAGCTTGGGAGCGATCTCCTCCTCGAGTTTTTGAATCTCATCGTTGGTATGAGCCCCGGAGAGATGAAAGAAAACGGGAGCCACGCGATCGAGAATTTCTCCAGTTCGCTCCATCGCGACGATCGTGTTCTCTAGTGTTGGGGCAGCGGTTTGCTTGGCGATCGCTTCCATTTCCGCCAGTTGTTGCCGCATCCCATCTTCGAAGGCCGGCATGAAATGATCCACCTTGACCGCCGAAAAGTCGGGAGCGTGAAACGGCAGGGGGCTTGGAGCTAGAAACGGGTTGGTATCGTCCATGGAAATATATCTGGGGGAGCCTGCAGGATCGGAAGCAACAGCCCACAAGCTATTGCACGCAACCATGATGAACAATGCCAATCCGCGTGCAAGGTACCGCGTCCAATTCGATCGCAAGCTCATGTTCAATCCCTTTCCCAGTTGGAGGTGTCGTCGGTTGCGGCACGCGTGCACAGTGCGGCCATGATGTTTATTGAAATGGTTTGGTTTACGAAGGACACGTGTCCATCCGCAAACAGCGAGTGCATGCCACCTGCGTGGAACGAATAAGGTTCATTGTCGTTGCGGGCATTGATCGCAGCGGTGCAACCATTCGCGGGGCGGCACCCCTCGCGAGCCCCATCGGGACTCGACCCATCCAGACTGAACGCACCTTCGCTGTCGATCCACCCGATCCCTTGATCGTTGCTGAGGTTTCGGCGAAACACACCCGCGCGATAAACACCGGGTCGCCCACCTGCCTCAACGACCATGATCGTTTGCGATGTACCATCGAGAATGGCTGCATGGCGATTTGCGGAATTGCGATGCATGACCGAGAATCGATTGCTCGCATCATACCGTATCGGATCGATCGAGTTGGGCTGGACCCCCTGAATCGCTTCGTAATCGGTCCGGGCCAGGGGGAGGGAAAATGTGATCGCCGGTCGCGGAGGCTTGGCAATCGCTTGCATCACCGGTTCCTGGTCCGGCGTGCTAGGACACAGAAAGATCGGGATCGGAATGCTCGCCACGGCCAGATTGGTTCCCTCCCACCAGTGCTTTTCGATGCTGTAGAGGTCTCGCACATTGGTTTGTTCCAGAAACGGGAGTATCACGGTCCGCCAACTCATGTAGGTCCCGTGCGGATTGCCCGGCCCGCGCTGGGTCCAACCGGAAGCGGGAAAAACCCGATGCGCCGATTCAAAATTCAGTACCGCCAGGCCAACTTGCCGCTGGTTGTTCTGGCATTGGGTTCGCCGGGCCGCTTCGCGCGCCGCCGATATCGCGGGCAAAATCAACCCCAACACGATGCCGATGATGGCCAGAACTACCAGTAGTTCGACCAAGGTAAAGGCCCCACGATCCCGCGCGCCAGAGGACCGTCTTCGGCAAGGGCTCCCTTTTCGTTGCAAATTCATGGATTGCATGGAAACTCGATTCTACAGCGATTGCAAAGACGAGCGCTCCAGTGTGCTTCAAGTCTGGGAGAATGGCAACCGGATGACGTGACTGAAAGCGAGGAAAAACGCGAGGATACGCGCGTTCCACACCGTGGACGCTTGAAAGGCTTCGCAGGTGCAACAACAATGCATCTCAGGTTTTAGGCTGGCATTTGCCATGCCCAGCAGCGAGCAACTTTCACCGTGAGGGGTTGAGAACGACACATGGCTATCTATTACCGTTTCCATGGGCGATTTCCGTCGGCACTTCTCGGCGTGTTTCTGGCCGTCGCATTGACCGCCGTGGGCCAAGCGTACCAAGACGCAACTCCCGCTCCCGAAACACCCGCTCCCGCAATTCCGGCTCCGGACCCCGCCGCCGACAAACCGTCAGAACCGCCTGCCGAGAAACGCGAGAATCCTGCGACCGACAAGCCTGCAACTCAGCAAATCGACACTCGCTGGCTCGATTGGAGTCGCAAGACCTTGAAGAAAAAAGACAAGGACAAAAGCGGATTCCTAACTCCCGATGAATACACCAATTCAACCGTCCCATTCGCAGACATCGATTCCGATGGCAACGGGCAGATAAGCGTCGAGGAATACGCCATCCACTGGGCGGCCAGATCCAACGATACTGCGGCCCAAAAGCCGGACAGGCCCAGCGAACCGAAGCCTTCTGAACAAGTCGATGCGCCGAAGTCCGAAAAACCTTCGGCACCGAGCGAGGCGGATCGGCTCGACAAGATCGAAAAGCAATTGCAGGAGATCGCCAAGGCGTTGCAGGGGATGAAGCCTGCGAATGCCCAGCTCGGGGCACCCAAGGAGCCGGACAAGGAAAAGAGCACAGCTGCCAACGCGGACGCCAAACCTGAATCGTGGTCGGGCGAAATCCCTGCCGCTTGGAGCAAAGGGATCCGATGGCGCGGTATCGGGCCAGCCAACATGGGTGGACGCATTGTCGATCTCGCGGTCAATGAGTCGGACCCCAACACGTTTTGGGCCGCCACTGCGTCGGGTGGTTTGATCAAGACCACCAACGCGGGGGTCTCGTTTACCCACCAATTCGACCGCGAAGCTACCGTTTCGATCGGGGCCGTCGCTGTTTCGAGGAGCAATCCGGACATCCTGTGGGTGGGAACCGGTGAGAACAATCCTCGCAACTCGGTCAGCTATGGCGACGGGGTCTACAAGTCGGTGGACGGCGGCAAGACGTGGACGAACATGGGACTGAAAAAGACCTTCCAAATAGGCGAAATCGTGATTCACCCAACCAATCCCGACATCGTGTATGTCGGATCCTTGGGCCGTCTTTATGGCAGCAACGAAGAGCGGGGAGTCTACAAGACCACCGATGGCGGTAAGACCTGGGAACGGCTGCGCGACGGTTTCGACAGTTGGCCCGGCAGCGAGAT
>JBKDXO010000165.1:0-8000 GCA_046306195.1 Planctomycetota bacterium
TTTGGTCCGTGGCCGACGCCGGTTCAAGGCTCGAACGATGCCGCTGCGACCCCTCAGAGGCTCGGCTCGGTGATGCGATTCGATGCGCTGCGTATGCGACGCTTGATTCGCTTTGGATGGCCTGCTGGCGTCTCGACCATCGCTGAGGCATGGAGTTTCACGATCATCATGATTTTGGTTGCCAAACTGGGCGAAAAGCCCGCGGCGGCAACGACCTTGGCACTCGGGGTCAATGTACTCGCCTTCATTCCGCTGATCGGATTGGGAATGGCGGTCGGAGTCGTGGTGGGCAAGTATCTGGTTCAGAACCGATGGGATACAGTCCAGCGGATGGTCAGGATCGGATTGGCCATCGGGTTGATCTACAGTGGTTTTTTTGTCGTGCTCTACGGAGGGTTTCCCGACTGGGCGATCAGTGTCTACGGGATCGGGACCGACCCCGAGCGTTTCGAGGAGATGAAGCCGACGTTGCGTCCGCTCCTCTACTTCATCGCAGGCTACTGTGTCTTCGACGCAATCCAGATCGTATTTGCGGGAGTACTGAAGGGTGCTGGAGATACGTTGACCGTGCTGGCGGGGCATGTCGCAGCCGGGGCCGGGACGGTCGGTTTCGGGGTCTTCGGCTGGTGGATGTTCGGCTGGGACGGCTTGTATTATTGGTGGGGGATCATCACCGTGTGGGTCATCGTCCTAGCGGTCCTGTTTTCGATCCGTTATTGGCACGGGGGGTGGCGAAACAAACGCGTGATTGAGCCGGACCTGTTGATCGAGGACGCACCCTAGGCTTAGGGTCGCCAACCCAGCGATCGGTTGGGTTACAATAGTCTCGACTGTCCCGCGTCGTCGCGCGCTCTCCACTATCCAACCCTCCCACGGAACCTCGCCATGCAACACAACATCGCCTCATCGAGATGCCCCTCCACTTCGCGTCGTTCGTTCTTGATCCACAGTTCGGCCGGGATCGCCTGTGCTGCTGCCACTTCGATCGCACCGTCGATCGCCACAGCGAGCAGGACTCAGTCGGAAGTGATCGTGGGCGAGGGCCCCTACCGCTACCGTGTCAACCACCACTTTCTGCAGTTGCCCTCCCAATATTCCTGGCAAACAACTCACAACGTCGCGGTCGACGCCTCCAACCGGCTGTACGTGATCCATGAAGGACGCGAGGAACTCAAGGACCATCCATCGATCTTCGTGTTTGATGATCAGGGCAAGTTCATCCGAGCCTTCGGGAGCCAGTACCAAGGTGGTGGCCATGGAATCGAGGTTCGCAAAGAAGGGAGCGAGGAGTTTCTGTACGTTGCGGCTTACCAGCAAGTCAAAGCATTTTCCAAGCTGACGCTGACGGGCGAGGAACTTTGGACCAAGCGAGCACCTCGGGAGTCGAAGATCTACCATGCCGACGAGTACGATCATCCCGCCAAGGTTTGGGGACGCGACCGCTTCATGCCAACCAATTTCGCGTTCTTACCGGATGGCGGATTTTTTCTCGCGGACGGCTATGGAGCCTTCCACATCCATCGCTACGACAAAGACGGAAAATGGCTCAGCTCGTTCGGCGGTGCCGGGGACGGAAAAGGAACGTTCAATACACCACACGGATTGTGGATCGACGATCGAGATGCAGCCAACCCCAAGATCGTCGTTACCGATCGGGCGCACGATACGCTTCAAATTTTCAGTCTGGACGGCAAGTATCTCGATACGATCGCTGGATTCGGTCTCCCTGCCAATGTGGATCGCTACGGTGAATTGCTGCTCGTGCCGGAATTGAAGGCGAGGGTGTCGATCCTGGATCGAAACTACAAGCCGGTCGCCCAGTTGGGGAGCGACGTCGAGCGGATCAACTCCGTCTCGGGGATCCGCGAAGATGAAAGCAAATGGTTGGACGGCAAATTTGTCCATCCGCACGACGCATGTTTCGATCGCGATGGAAATATCGTCGTTGCGGAATGGGTCCGAACCGGACGTGTTTCCAAGCTCACGAAAGTCGCTTGACCGCAACGCTCCGCCCCCGCGGCGAGCCAAGATCACGGCGCCAGAAGAAGTGGGCATCGGAAATAAAAAAAGGACGCCGGACCGATGTTTGTTGGTGCATCGATCCGGCGCCCCTCGAGAATGAATCGCAGCTCAAGCTGTTTTTCGTTGGCTTTCCGATTCCAGTGGATGGGTTGCAGGAAGCGTTCGAATGTTCTCGAGCTCGTTCCGGAGGATTTTGACATTCGGGGGTGCCTCGATCCCGATCCGAACCTTGTCGCCGTTGACGCGAACAATCGTCAGCACGATATCATCGCCCAGGCAAATACGCTCAGATTCTCGACGCGACAGGATCAACATGTTGAGATTCCATTCCCATGGATCAAATTGTGATGTCGTTCGAAGGTCGTCGTTGGAGTCATGCGGCCGCAACTAGCATGTCGCGCACGCATCTTGTCCCCGCTCGATGTCCCGTCGAATCATAAAACAGTACCCTGGCAGTCGCGATATCAAAGACCGCAGTCAATCGGATGCTGCGAGGGCCGTGCAAACAGTAAAAAAATCCGCAGGTTTTACCCTGCTTGTACAATCGTTTTTCAGTTAGTGGGAAAGCATTCGGCACGAGTTGGTGCATGCTGCACAGCTCTTGCAAAACAAATTCCCGGATGTCATTCAGGTTTGGCAATTCGACTCACCTATGCTGTAGTGTATCAAGCCACAATGCAGGTGCGATGGTCCCAGAGATCGTACTGATCGCCGATGGCAAGCAGTTCGTTCTGGGTAAAACAAACTATCGGAAATGGCGATGCAAAAGTGCGAACGAAGTCCGCGAGGAAAGAGAAGTTCCCCGATTCATCGAGCGGACCTGCGCGGCTGTGTCCGACTTGCTTTCTGTAGAAACTATGCGCCGTGCCCATCGCAATTTCGCGCGGGCGTAACGAGATTTGGTAAAGATTGAATGAAACCGGTCAGCGAGTCAGCCTGGGTTGCTTCCAAGTTACCTGGCTACCAATTTGCAGACGGTTGCTGGACGCCACCTTGAAAGTGATCTTTTTTCCGCCGGAAACAGGGACATCCAACTCCAAAGTGTCTTCGTTGGCCGCCAAGGCGTGACGCATGAGTTTCTGGTCATCCTCCCACACTTCGATGACCACTTCGGATCTCGCATTCCCGATCCCTAAGCGTTCCACCAACGCACGAAATTTCGAAAACCCATCTGGAGCGCGAAACGTGAAAGAACCCGGAGATAAAAAGACCAGATCCAAATCTTCCGGTTTCGCCGATTCGATCGCTGCACCTTGGCCTCGGCTGGTGATGAACTGAGGCGCGAGCACTTTGCCGACCAAGTTCCCGTCCCCCTTCCAGTCGATCCGCCGGTCCGACGCCGCGTTCAATACCGGAAGCTCCGCCAACCATTTCACGTTGGCACTGGCATAGTTAAGCGAAGCAACACGAGCGATCGGTATTGAGACGTCTTTGTTGCTGATGGATCGATAGGTTAATGAGTCGCCCGTCGTGGCCAAAGCCTCCGTCAGGACCAGGCTGCCGTCGGCGAACTCGATTTGTATCTTCGGCTTCATCCGATCCTGCTGCTTGCGAAACCAAACCATCCCGAGAAGCTTTTCGAAATTGACATCAACGGACTGACCGTCCAGGTCGAAAACGACTCGTCCGTCCTTGACCTCCGTGATGATTCCATTGACACGATCCACAACATTCCCCGGACGAAGCAGGATGAGCGCATCGGACTCGTCTGGTTCTTTCAATGCCTCATTCCATGCAGCAGACAGTTCCGGGGTCAAATTGCGGACCAGCAGCGAGCGAACCACACCGGGACCAAACTCCTGAACCGTACCCGAACTGTCGCCGAACTGCCACAACTGCTCGGTCCCAACCAACTTCGTCCCTTTCAGTAGCGAGCCATCCAGAAGGCCGAGCTCGAGCGGCGCGGTACCGGTCGTGGACTTGCGTGCGAGTTCCACTTTCAGCACATTCTGACTCTCCCACTCCTTCGGTTCGCCGGAAACATTGAGCCGCACTCGCTGTGTGTCTGCGGACTGGAGATTGCCATCGACCGATTCCCCATCGATGGCTGTCAACCGCACGGATGGCGTTTGTCCAGGTGCTCCGTGGCAGACCGTGAGCGAAAACAAAACCAACAAGAAGCCAAACTGAGACTTTGCCCACCAGGTCCTGCATTGGTGTAGCCTTCCGCCGGAGCGCATCCCGATGGTCTTCATGGAACTGGCCTTGTTTCCGCGTTCTTGTCTAGAGAGCGCCGACCGTATTCACCGAGGTCGGACTACCGGTATACCACGACTTGAAGTCATTCGGGTCCCGATGGACATGATGGTAGAGCGTATCTCGCTCGACCGGATCCCTACCCGATTCCGAGATCAGATGTCGAATTTGGTCGACTGTCAAGATCTCTGGGGTTGTTGCGCCGGCATCATGGTAGATCAATTCGTGCCGGACCGTGCCATCGATATCGTCGGCTCCGTAAGCTAAGGCGGTCTGCGCGGTACCGATGCCGAGCATGATCCAGTAGGCTTTGATGTGGGGAACGTTGTCCAGCATAAGCCGGCTGACCGCGATGGTTCGGAGATCCATCAACGCCGAAGCTTTCTTGATATGCGATAGTTTCGTGTTGTCAGGATGGAAAGCGAGCGGAATAAAAGTCTGAAAACCACCTGTGCGATCCTGCAGGTCGCGAAGGCGGAGAAGGTGGTCGATGCGATGATACGGTTCCTCGATATGACCGTAGAGCATGGTGCAGTTCGACTTCAAACCGATTTCATGAGCGGTCTGGTGAATCGCGATCCATTGGTGAGCGTTCGCTTTGTGCTCACAGATCTGGTTCCTGACTTCGGGATGGAAAATCTCGGCTCCCCCGCCGGGCAAGCTTCCGAGCCCAGCCTCACGAAGATCGGCTAGGACCTTTTCGAGGGGCCACTTCGTCAGGAACGCGAACCAGTCGATCTCGACAGGAGTCCAAGCCTTAAGATGGATTTGGGGGTACGCTTCGAGCAGTTGAGACAGGATACCCCGATACCAATCGTAGCCCAGTTTGTGGTGCAACCCACCGACAATGTGCATCTCAGTGCACCCGTTTTCGACAGCTTCGCGACCTCTGGCCAGAATTTGCTCATCGCTCATCACGTAGCTTTTCGGGTCCCGCAAATCGGACCGAAAGGCGCAGAATCGACAACGGTAAACGCAAACGTTGGTCGGATTGAGGTGCGTATTGATGTTGTAGTAGCCGACATTGCCGTGCATCCTCTCACGGACGAGATTGGCCAGTTGGCCGAGATCGTGCAAGTCGACTTCGGGAGAGTAGAGGAAAATGCCGTCCTCCAGGCCGAGTCGGCCTCCCTGCTCGATCGTGTCTCGAATGACGCGGAAACGGTCTTTGATTGTTGGCGATGTCATGCGAGTCGCATTCCCCGAATAATTTCGAAATCCTGGCCTATTGTATGCGAGTCTTTTTCGTTTCGTCGAGCAGGCCTTAGCGTAACCACGCGTCGATTCCGCCGGCGACCAAAAAAAGGACGCTAATCACCGCATTTAACTGGAAAAAAGCCAACTGCATGCGATCTAGCGACGACTCGGAAACCGAGGCGTGCTCCCACCCCAGCAGGAACGCCACCCCTACCAGGGTCAACCGATAAATCCAGCCCAGCGACAACTGTGGGAACCAGAAGGATAGCCCGAATGCCAGGACGAGCATGGCTGCGTGAAGCGCCTTGGCGATATGGAGCCCGCCTCGAACGCCGAAACGGGCAGGAATGCTGTACAACCCTCGGCTGCGGTCAAATCCGAAATCCTGGCATGCGTAAAGAATATCGAATCCCGTCACCCACAAGCAGACGCAAACGCCGAGCGAGACGGCTGGGAGCAGATCTGTCCCCTGGACGCTCACGACACTCCCTCGAATTGCCAGCCAGGCACAGATCGGGGCGAGCATCAGAGCGGCCCCCAACCAGAGATGAACCAGCCATGTGAATCGCTTCCCCAAGCTGTACCCTCCGAGAAACAGCAAAACCGGCATGCTGAACAAAAGGGGAAGTCGGTTGGGAAGAAACATGAGCGTGGAAGCGACAAAGGCCACGGCACATGCCGCAATAAAAACGCCGACCTCCTTGCGTCCGAGCAAACCGGCGGGCAAGTGCCTACCGGCCGTGCGAGGATTTTCCGCATCGTACTTCTCGTCGAGCAATCGATTGACCGCCATCGCAAAGCTGCGTGCTGTCACCATGCACAACAAGATTCCTATCAAATCTTGAACGCGAAACACCATCGACGATCCATCGAGGGGAGATGGAACAATCCACGCCCACCACGAAGCCAGCAATGCAAAGGGCAAAGCAAAAATCGTGTGGCTAAAACGGATCAGCTCGCCATAGCTCTGAAGACGTCGCAAAATCACCAAGGCCCGTCACTCCTCGCCCGTGCGACGATGGAGATCCGAACATTCGATCGGTTCCGCACCCCACCTTTGCATCAATTCATGCTGGATTCCAAGATGATCGAGGATGCGGGCCACGACGAAATCGATCAAATCAACGGGACTCGATACCCCGTGGTACCAACCTGGCATCGCGGGCATCACAATCGCACCCGCCTGCGCGGCGCGATGAAGGTTCTCCAATTGGAAAACCGACATGGGAGTTTCCCGCGGGACCAGAATCAGTTTGCGATGTTCCTTGAGATGAACATCCGCCGCCCGCTGAATCAGGTTGTTTCCGCTCGCATGCACAATGCCCGAAAGGGTCGCGCCCGAGCAAGGGCACACCACCATCCCAGCAGTCAGAAAACTACCGCTAGCGACGGGAGTCATGAAATTTCGGTAGTCATGAACGGTGATGCGATCGCGACATTCGCCCACTTCCCTCTCGGAGAGAGCCAACCATCGTCGATGCTGTTCCGAGGTCGATCGCCACGCGAACGTCAACAGCGGGAGAACGTGGTCTCGATGCTCACCGAGATCGATTCCCAGTTCTTGAGCCAACACGGCACCCGCAGACGGACTGATCAGCAAATGGATCGAACGGCCCGAGAGCGAGATTTGCTGCAACAATCGAACTCCGTAGGCCGCCCCGCTGGCACCGGTCATCGCGACCACAATGGGGTTTGGGTTCGACTGGGCTGCCATGGGTGACCTAGTTCGGTTTCTGGCCAACGTAGAGGGTGACTACCCCCAAGGTCATCGGCACCCACCGCACGTTCTGCAACCCGATGGAACCCATCCGCTGCGCGAGCTGTTTACCACTGGGAAATTCGATGACACTCTCCGGCAAATAGCGATACGCGTCCGACGAGTTCTTCGACACCGTATTTCCGATCCGGGGCAGGATGTGGCGGAAGTAGAAATCGTAGCCTTGCTTCAATACCGGCCAGTTGGGCTTAGAAAACTCGAGCACCGCAACTTGCCCTCCCGGCTTGCAGACCCGAAGCATTTCGGACAATCCGGCGTCGGTATTCGACACGTTCCGCAATCCAAAGGCGACCGTCACCGCTTGGAAGGAATTCTCCGCAAACGGCAGTTGCATGGTATCTGCCTCCAAAAACCGCAGGTGGGCTCGTTCAGATAGTTGACGAACCTGCTTTTGCCGTGCGATGTCGAGCATCTCGGGACAAAAATCGGTCCCGACGACCTCCGTCTCGGCCCCCAATTGCCGGGATGCGGACAAAGCGAGATCACCCGTTCCCGTGCATACATCCAAAACCGGTTCGCCCGGACGGAGCGCGAGGATTCGGAGCGTTCTCCACCGCCAATATCGGTCAATGTTCAAGGAAAGCACGTGATTTAGCAAATCGTACCGGTGCGCGATTTCCGCGAACATGCGGCGTACGCGATCCCCCGATTTGTCAACACGAATACCCTGCGATGTCACCGCTGTTCCTCTCGATAAAATGCGACCCCCTGGGAACCGCATTCTGTATCGAAAGTTCACTTCCGGGAAGCCTTAACTGGATTCGTTCTCAGTTCGCCAGCTTGGGAAGAATCGACTCCCCGCGGCTAC
>JBKDXO010000166.1:0-46557 GCA_046306195.1 Planctomycetota bacterium
TGCCAATCAAACACCATCACAGGCGCACCTGTGTCGACCCTTCGGGCCTCTCAAACCGGGGGCAAACCGACCGTGGCTCGTTGAGCCACGGCAGTCACTGTGTCGACCCTTCGGGCCTAACAGCCATGGCCCAACGGGCTCGTCCCAAAGGCCCAACGGGCTCATCCTAAAGGCCCAACGGGCTCGTCCCAAAGGCCCAACGGGCTCATCCCAAATGCCCAACGGGCTCATCCCAAATGCCCAACGGGCTCGTCCCAAAGCCCAACGTGCTGATCCCAAAGGCCCAACGGGCCGACACAATGGATGCCGGGGGGACGAAGTCCCCCGGTTGCCCTGCCATGAACCCATTCCTAAGGCCCGAAGGGTCGGCACAATCACCATCCTACGCTTTCATCCCCACCGCCGACATTCGAACAAACAAAGAACGAACCGCCAGAACGAACCGCCAGCCGGAATAGAAAGCATTTTCCTTCTCGCGAAACAATCATCGCAATGTTCGTTTTCACCGCTGTTCGCCTTGCGGTATATTGAAAATGATGGGTAGGTAGAACGTCTAGTCCTGCAAATCAGGAGCCGAACATGATGAGTAGCGCAGAACAACCTCAATATTATAGCGTCGAGGAATACTTAGCGATCGAGGAACAGGCTCAAACGAAAAGTGAGTACATCGATGGCTGGGTCCGTGCGATGACCGGAGCCACCAATCGACACAATTGCGTGAAAATAAATTGTCTTGTTCACTTGGTGAACCAACTGAAAGGACAGCGTTGCCGCCCCTTCGATTCCGACACCAAAGTCCGCATCGATCGCGAGGGAAGACGGCGATTCTACTATCCCGACGTCCAAGTGGTCAGCCAGTCGAACGACCAGCTTTCGGTCTTTCAAGATCAGCCCGTCTTGATTATCGAGGTTTTGTCTCCCTCGACACGGCGCTACGATCTCGACGAAAAGATGGCTGCTTATCTGACTATTCCGTCGCTTGAGTGCTACATCGCGCTGGAACAACATCAGCCGATCGCGATCGTGATGCGACGATCCCACGGCGGCTTCCTGCGTCAGACCATCCAAGGGATCGACCAGTCGATCGACTTGCCATTTCTTGGTTGTTCCTTGCCGATGCGTGAAATCTACGATGGCATCGAGTTCACCGCCGAGTGCGTCCAGGAACCCGATCCGGAATACGAGTTGACCGAGTAGAGTATGCCACGGTTTTTCGACCTGCTACGATCGCTGGTTTCATCTCCTGCGAGCACTGCATGGCACAGGTAATCGGCAGCCACGGATTAGATGCGAATCGCTGGGCAAATCAATTCTGTCGCCAACTGGCGTGGACGAGGAGGCATGACATACCCCGTGCCATCGGCTCGCGTTGCTCGCTTCACATTCTTGGTATGCGTGCTTGGAAGACCGGGCATTCCTTCGACAAATCAAAGCTGCTTGGGGCGATTCCGTCGCTGTTGCGGGCTACACTGCCTACGTTGCCACAACCGAATACACGATGAGCGGCGACCCTTCGTATCCTCGCATCTGGCTTTTCCTCAGCCAAAATGCCGAAGGAACGAGTGTTGTTTCGGACCATCACCGCGACACATTCGCCTTCTCGATGCGAAAGAAGTAGACCTTCGACTTGCGATCGGTGATCTCTTGCGGTGGATTTTGATCGGTAAACGAACCGATCACAGCACCGTCGTCCGTGACTTGGCGATAGCCTCCGATGGAGTAGAGGCCAAAGGATTGCTCCGATCGCGCGTAGTCCTGCCACGTTTCGCCCGCATCGTCGCTGACCAAACAGGCCAGATGGCCAGCGTCGTTCCCGATCAAATAGAGACGCTTGGGATCGGACGGATGGTGAACCAGAAAACCATCGAGTCCGCTCAAGCTCAGACGATCCCCTCCGACCTGAGGGAATCGGTCGATTTGCTTCTTTCCTGTTGCAATGTCGTAGCGAACGTAGTGCTGGCGAGGTGGACTGGTCTGAGCTTGATAGAAGCCATGCCAATGCTTGGAGGTTGCCAACCCGCATGCGAGCCATGTGTGTACCTCGAACTCATCGTCGAGCGTGACTCGCAGCGTCGGACCCGTTTCGTCGGCGATGATCGGAAGATCGAGTTTTGTGCGCTCGGCATCGCCTGACGCTTTCCAGGAGACGAATGTTTCACCCCCATCTTCTGAGATCATGTGATGGATATCCCGATACATGTACACTCCGTGCTTTTGGGTCGTCCACGCTAGGTGGAGTTGCCCCTCGGGATTGAGTGACATCAGCGGGTATTGCAGCAATCCGTTGGGGCCGGAGGCAAGCAACACGCGCGAATCGATGAGCGTGCCGTCCAATCGCAGGCGATGAAACGTATTATTGTGGGAGAAGAAGTAGAGTCGATCGCGCGCCGGATCGATCATGGCCGAGTACTTGCCAGCCGCCCCGCCCGGAATCCGCGTCGTGTTTGGTACAGGCCGATTGCCGGACGGATTCTCCAGCCAAGTTCGGATCGTTGACGATTCCCATCGATCGAGAAACGCGTCGCCGCCGACGAAGTCGACTCGGACGAGGTAGAGATTGCCCTGCGGATCGCATTCCAGGACGGGTGGATTGGTCGCATCGGACCGCTCGACGAGCGTAACGAAGCTGGCTCCGGCATCGCGGCTGACCGAGAGTCGCCAGGCTTGATCGGTGTAAGCTTCGTTTCGGGAACGCAGATGGGTCATGAAGACCAGCCCACCTCCTTCGACGACTTTTTGGTTGTGGCTTTGGAAGGTGGCGTAGTGGATGACCGGCTTATCGACCATGGTCACACGAACGCGGCCAGGCAACGCATCCGCTGTCTGCGCTACGCACCGGGTTGCGCTCACGACCAAGCAACCGTGCATCAAAGCCAGAAGGGAAAGGTTTTTGAAAGCACGTCGGCATGGATTTTTTGGCATACGTGGATCCTCAGCGCAAGGCGGCCCTACTCGACAGTGAACATGTACCGAAATTTTAATCCATCAGGAACACAAGTACGACGGCTTGCCAACAAAGTGCTGGTAGGACGACATCGCGAACCACTCGAGTTCGCTTGACGAGACATTTGCTTGACGAGACATTCGAAAGACTTTGAAAGACTGCGGCACCCCGGGGTGCCGTCGGATGCGATCTACAAGAGACGACGCCGTCCCACTGGAACCTCGATCATCCTTGACTAAACCAAGAATGAAAAGGGGCAACATGGATACGTATTCCTTTTTCGGCGAAACACCCGATCATGGTATGTTTTTTCTCGACCTCGAGTAAAATCGCGACGTGGATTGTTCATCGTTGTTCACAAGTCGCGGAAACTTGCGAAACGATTTCTATTTCAAGCGTTTCTTCTGGCAGCCTGATCCCAGTCCAAAAAACTTGGAACCGATACCTATGCAAAGACCATCTCTCTTCGTTGCGATACTCCTTAGCATCAGCTCGCTCCAGGCTGCAGAACGGCCCAATGTACTATTCATCGCGGTGGACGACATGCGTCCAGAACTCGGCTGCTACGGCAACAAGACTGTCAAGTCACCCAACATCGACCGCCTTGCTGAACGTGGCGTCGTGTTCAACAAGGCTTACTGTCAACAAGCCGTGTGCAGTCCGTCGCGCACTGCGATCATGACTGGGCTTCGGCCAGACAGGACAAAGGTCTGGGACTTGGTCACTCATTTCCGCGCTGCCCAGCCGGATTGCATTACACTACCACAGCACTTCAAGGCCAACGGTTACTACTGCGCTGCGATCAATAAGGTCTATCACAGAGGTTTCGAGGACGGCCGTTCGTGGAGTGAACCGCATTGGTACTCAAACGGCAGAGCGGTGGATACCGACTTGGTTGATCACACCCAGCAGATCGTCACCAAACACGGTGTTTCGGTCGAAGAATTCATGTCGCCAAATCCGAGGACGGACAAGAACGCGAAGGCCGGCCCAGCATTCGAAGTCAGCCTCAAGGCGGAAAATGACTTGCCCGATGGCGCTGCCGCCGCGGAAGCTGTGAAGAGATTGGCTGTACTCAAAACGAAAGGCCAACCCTTCTTCCTCGCCGTCGGTTTTGCGAAACCCCATTTACCCTTTGTTGCACCGAAGAAATACTGGGATCTTTACGATCCCGATACCATCCCGGTTCCAACAATCGATCATTTGCCATCGGGCAGTCCATCGTTCGCAGGGCACAGCAACGGCGAATTGCACAACTATCCTGGCGTACCAAAAGAAGATCCGATTCCGGCTGACTTTGCAAAGACACTTCGGCACGGATACTACGCTTGCATCAGCTACACGGACGCTCAAATCGGTAAAGTGCTCGATGCGCTCGAACGAGAGGGACTGGCTGACAATACGATCATCGTATTATGGGGAGATCACGGTTGGCAGCTCGGCGATCATGGCCTGTGGCACAAGCACACCAACTTTGAAATCGCTGTGCGGGCACCGCTTTTGATCAGCGTTCCGAAATCGCTGGCTAGCTTGGGTGCTGGCAAGAGATGCGACGCACCGGTTGAGTTCGTAGACGTTTATCCGACACTCGCCGAGATATGCGGACTGCCAACGCCAGGGAATCTCGATGGTTCAAGCTTGAAAAATTTCCTCGAAAACCCCTCTGCCCCATCGTCCGATGTAGCGATCAGTCAATATCCGCGGCGAGACTCGGATACTGCCAAGGATCTCATGGGCTACAGCATTCGCGATAATCGTTGGCGAGCTATCTTTTGGCGAGACCGCAACGGATCAGCCATTATCGCGACGGAATTGTATGACGAGCAAAACGATCCGGCTGAAACTGTCAGTCTTGCGAGCAATCCCGAGCACAAGGCGCTTTTAGAGTCGTTCGCGAAACACCTCCCGCCGGTTGGCTCTTCTGCAAGCAACGCGAGCGTACCTAAGGGGAAAAAGACCAGAACGAATTCCAAGGACTCTGCAAGTAATGCCGCCACGTCGATCGAAGAGGATCGGAGTGTTCGTTTTGACGCGATCGACAAAGAGAAGACCGGAAAAATCAGTCGTGAAGCCTACCTAGCCAGCCAATCAAACGCCCAAGCCGCCACCGACCGTTTCGAAAAATGGGACACCAACAAAGATGGATTTCTCTCGCGAGAGGAATTCATCACGATGGGAAAGAAATAACTATCGTTTCACCCGTAGCCGATTGGTTCGAACTCAGCCGAAGGGGCAGCTGCCGGACTGGAAGTTGACAGACAGGTCCAACTCTTGCCTCGTTGCTGATCCTGCGGTCGGGTGTTTTGAAGTCTTGTTCGGTGGGTCGAAAGCAATCGGCGTTGTAACAAGCAATCACCTATCAACCAGAGTTCGCGATATTTCGTGGTCGAATATATTGCTCAGACGGAAGCAACCTTTGGGAGATCCGCTCACGGCAAGGGTACCGAGTGTGCGGCAACCTGAGCCCGAAAAATCAAAAGCTCATGACGTACTAGCGGTATAAGCGGTCGGGTCGCATCAATAGAGAGACTCTCAATCTGCGAACTTGTGGGTGACCCAAGCTTCGCAGGATGAGACGAGTACGCCCGGCAGGATTCGAACCTGCAACCCTCGGTTCCGAAGACCGATGCGCTATCCAATTGCGCCACGGACGCCCGTAAGCTCTCATTGTACGGAGCAATCCGGTTTGGTTGAAGGGGGAGGGACGTCGGAAGCTGCTTCCCCGCCGTCCCTCCGATTTCAGGCCTTTTTGTACCAAAAACCCTTCGATTCCTCGATCTGACCGAGAATGGTGCAGTGGCTAATGGGACCAGGGATGCCTGCCCCCGGACGCACCTGCACCATCGCGAGGTCTTGCATCCCTCCCCACCCCAAATGTATCTCCGAATCGAAATCCGCCACCGATTCTTAACAATCAACTGCACCGAAGTTAGGCGTTGACATCGGCACTGGAACTGGCACTGGCATCAGCACAAAAAACACCTGTCGCCTGCAGTTGACAGCGAATAGGCTTAGCAAACTGTTTTGTAATCTTCGCGTTGGACTGCGGGGTGATTGTTGGAGGATTGTGGAACGTTCCTCGTTGAGATGCCTTGTCAAATCTGTTAGGTTTCCGGAAAGAAATGACAGGTCGTTGATACTTTTTCTCCTTCCGGAGGGGACTGCAAACGATGTCGACTTTATTGACGGACGAATTGCCGACTCATGATCGACCTTCATCGGGTTTTCCCGCGCGCGACCTGCTGAGCGGCTTGATCGTTTTCCTGGTGGCATTGCCGCTATGCTTGGGGATCGCTCTGGCCTCCAATGCGCCGCTGGTTTCCGGCCTGATCTCGGGAGTAATCGGTGGCATCTTAGTCGGTTGGATGAGTGGATCGCGAACCAGTGTCAGCGGGCCCGCTGCTGGACTTACCGCGATCGTCGCTGCTCAGATCAACAGCCTTGGCGCTTTTGAAACCTTCCTTCTAGCGGTCATCCTGGCGGGAATCCTTCAAATCTCGCTCGGGCTGCTGCGTGCCGGTGGACTGGCGGCCTTCTTCCCCTCCAGCGTCATTCAAGGACTGCTCGCAGCGATCGGGGTCATCCTAATCCTCAAGCAACTGCCTCATATCTTGGGACACGACACCGACCCAGAAGGGGAGATGAATTTCGATCAGCCCGACCGCGAGAACACGTTTTCCGAACTTGCCAAACTGCTCAGCGGCGAAGTGCATCAAGGAGCGATCGTCGTCGGGGCCGTCTCGCTCATTTTGCTGTTTGCTTGGGATCGATTCCCAAGACTGAAGAAGGGGTTCCTTCCGGCTCCCCTGATGGTGGTTTTTTTCGGTATCGCCATGAAGGCTCTTTTCGATCGCGTGGGGGGGGATTGGCAAATTCTCAGTTCCCACCTGGTTCAAGTCCCGGTCGCCAAGGACTGGTCGGAGCTGACGTCGTTCTTTCAATTTCCGGACTGGACTCAAATCGCGAGACCCGCGGTTTGGATCGCGGGCGTTACCGTGTGCGTCGTCGCGACCTTGGAAACCTTGCTGAACCTCGAAGCCGTCGACAAGCTCGATTCTTTGCAACGCAAGTCGCCGCCGAACCAAGAACTGATCGCGCAGGGATGCGGTAACATCCTGTGCGGTTTGCTCGGCGGAATCCCCGTCACTTCGGTCATCGTACGCAGTTCTGTCAACATCAACGCAGGGGCAAAAACCAAACTCTCTGCCATCTTTCACGGTGTGCTGCTGGCGCTGTGCGTGGTACTGATCCCGTCGTGGTTGAACTTGATCCCCCTCGCCGGCCTCGCCGCGATCCTGCTCCATACCGGGACGAAACTGGTCCATCCGAAACTGCTCTTGCGGATGTGGAAGGATGGTCCGTATCAGTTTCTTCCCTTCATGGCGACTCTTCTGGGAATCGTATTTACCGATTTGATCATCGGCGTTGGGATCGGACTCGCGATCAGTCTCGCGTTTATCCTGGCGAGCAATATTCGCAGACCGGTGGATCAAGTGGTCGAGTCCCGTTTGGGAGAAGCGATCAACCACATCCAATTGCCACAGCAAGTGAGTTTCTTGAATCGAGCTGCCTTGCAACGCGTGTTCGACAAGACTCCCAAGGACACACACCTCCTCATCGATGCTTCGATCTCGGGATTTATCGACCCCGATATCCTGGCTTTGATCCGCGATTACCAACAAGTCACCGGTCCGGTGCGCGGGGTCAAGGTCAGCACCAAGGGATTCCAATCCCGTTTGGGCATCGAAGATAAGATCCTGTACCACGAGTATTCCACCCGCGAATTGCAGCAGCGGCTCACTCCTGCCGATGTCCTGGCCTGGATGAAGTCCGGTAATGAACGTTTCCGAAGTGGTAATCGCCTGCAGCGGGACCTCACGTTTCAGATCAACGCCACCACAACCGGTCAGTATCCCCTGGCAGTGATCCTGGGGTGCATCGACTCGCGAGCTCCTGCCGAGATGGTCTTCGACGTCGGGCTTGGGGAATTGTTCAGCACTCGGATCGCTGGCAACGTCGTCCGTGAGAAAGTTCTCGGCAGTCTCGAATACGCATGCGCAGTGGCGGGCGCGAAATTGATCCTTGTGATGGGACACACCCGATGCGGGGCTGTGCAGACGGCGGTCCAATTGGCGGTGCGCGGTGACCAAAGCTGCGAACAACTCGGATGCGATCACTTGAATTTGATCATCCAGGAGATTCAGAAGTCAATCGATTCCCAAATCCTGGAAGGTTGGGACCAGCATGCACCACTCGTCCAGCAATCGATTGTAGACGAAGTGGCAAGGCGCAATGCGTTGAACTCGGTGCAATGGATTTATCGCGAGAGCGCGACCCTTCGCCGCATGGCCGACGAAGGCAAGATTGCCATCGTCGGGGCTTTGTACCACATCGAAAACGGCGTGATCGACTTCTTGATCAAGGAAGCGATCGGAGCATCGGTGGAGAGATCGAACGGAGGGTGATGCGATTGCCGTCCGATGGGGACGAGCCCCACCGAAACGAGGAACCGCCGGAATGGAGACGACGATTTCCAAAAAAAGCCACCATGCGGCTCGCCCGCGTGGAGCCTTGATCGCAACCAGAACGGGAGGCCAAACGCTGCGCCGCCACCGCGTGGCTTGTCCACGTGGGGCGATGATCAGATCGGGCGCGTTACCATCAGATCATCATCCGACGGGGATAAACCCGCGTCGTGATGGGGACCGCGTTGCGGTCGTGTGCTGGTTTCGATTGCCATCCGATGGGGACAAGCCCCACCCGAAACGAAGATCCGCCTGTGGCGGACAAACAGCCGGGTGAAAGCGCACTGAACTTCGCAACGTTTGCTACACTTCCGACCCGAGCGTCCACTCTCTTCCTATTCGCTCAAAGTATTCATCCAAGCTGACGCGCAACGCTGGATCGTTCGAGCGGAGGATGATTCGCGGCGAACCCTTGTGGGGTCTCATTCTCTTCCAAGGTCGGCGAAGAAATCATCGCGGTGGATCAAACGCATTCCTTTTTCTTCTTCGCTCGGCGGAATCCATCCCTCGATTTCAAGATCGCGTTCCGATTCCAAAACTCCTTGCGCGACATCGAATCGCACTGCGGGGGATGCCGGTATCGTGGATGCGGGATTTGGATAAAATCGATCCGCCTGTTCGAAGGATGGACGGAACGTATCACCAACCATCGATATGGTGCTGCTGCCCGGGACAAACACACCGACAAGATGCGTGGATCCTTCCCCTTCGCCAACGGAACTTCTTGAATTGATAAAATTGATCAGCACTAGGACGTCGAGAGGATCAACCATGTTGTCGCCATTGACGTTCACAAATGGCGATGACGCAGAGAGTTGGGTTACCGGAATCGAGGCACCAACGGAATTGATGAGATTGATGATCGCAAGGACATCCAGAGGTCCGACGGACCGGTCAGCGTCAACGTCATAAGGGTTCGACGGATTTTGATAGAGTCCTTCACCAATATCCATCACTGTGATGATAAAAGCCTTTTCGATGAACAGACCACCTGGATCGGTGGATCGAATGCGAATGGTGTAGCTTGACTTGGTTTCGAAGTCGAAGCTGGAGGTCGCGCGCAGTTGACTGCCCGAGATATTGAACGATGCGTTGTCAGCGCTGCCGGTCCCGATGACTAGTGTGTACGTGAACGGGTTTCCCGCATCGGGATCGGTCGACGCGAATACTCCCACGACGGCGTTGCCACCAGAGTTCTCGGCGATGACGTTTGCTGAAAGCGTGATATTGGTCGGTGGTTCATTGATGTCGATGAGATTGAGCGTAAACGAACCAACTGCGGGAGTGCTTCCGCTGACGGTCGGGTCGGTCGCCGTGACGTTGACGACGTAACTGCTTTTTGCCTCGAAGTTGAGGGTTGTTCCAGCCTTCAAAAAAAGTGCCATACCAACAATCTCAAAATTCGCCGCGTCAGTGCCGGTTAGCGCAAGTGTGTACGAGCCGATGGCATCGTCGGTCACTGCGATATCAGCCAGTTTGATCCGGGTCGCGGTGCTTGTGTTCTCCGGTAGCGAGTTCATTACAGATGTGAACGAGACCTGGCTCGGACCTTCATTGATGTCGATAACGGTAACGGATAAGTCCTGCCAAGCAGCGAGTGAGCCGTCACTGACCTGTACCCGGAATTGGTAGACATTGTCCCGATCGAGGTCGGCGGGGGCTTCGAAAGACGGCGGGTAACGGAACGCGAGGACACCTGAGTCAGGGTTGATCGCGAATAGAGCAGCATCGTCGCCCGAGATCGAATATTCTAGTCGGTTTCCATCCGGATCGGTGCCGGTCACGGTGAACACGTTCGTGGATTCCTCCGGCCGAATGAACGCTGCAGCGGAGGTGATCGACGGAATCTCGTTCACGTTTTGAACCGTGATGGCGAGATTGCGCGACGAATGCAAAGCTCCATCGGAAGCAGTGACGACGATGTCGTAAACATTGTTTTTCCCAGCATCGGTCCGGTCCTCGAAGTCCGGTGGCTTCTTCAACACGACCGTCCGCGTAACGGAGTCGATGTCGAAGAGGGCCGCATCGATGCCCGAGAGCGTAAATGTCAGCCGGTCGCCGTCGGCATCGGTTGCAGAGGCGGTGGTCACGGTCGCGTTGTTCTCATCCACATTTATGGCGGATACCGTGGTCGGTTCCGGGGCCTGATTGGCTCGGATAAAGGCGAACGCAACCGGGGCGTTCCTCGCGCCGATGGAGTCGATCGTGCCGCCGGTGGGTGGGGTTGTATGAGCGGTGGCCGCGATGCGACGGCCAGCTGAGTCGGTCATGGTCCGACGGGCGGTGAGGACGAAGTTTCCAGGGGGTAGGCGGTAGTTCGGGTCCTGCAGGTTCGTGATCGGAACGACAGCTTCGTAGCGGTTTCGCTGCGTGTTAAAGCCGAACGTGATCGCCCCAAACTGCTCGGGCGTCGCACGTGGGTCGGTGGTCGTGTCGAGCGTACCATTGTTGTTGGTATCTTCGCCCGAATCGAGCCGGCCGTTGTTGTTCTTGTCTTCGCCCCAAAGGTCTTTGGGGCGCTGCGTAAGGTATCGCCCGTCGGGGAGTTTGAGTTGCCAATTGGCGGGCTCTAATACACTGCCAGCACCGCTCTTGGCCATCGGTTGCGAAAACGCGACGACTATATTTATATTCTCTATATTCTCGAAGTCAGGGGTTTGAGACACATCGAGGATCGTGGGTTCCTGACGAGTGTAACGGTCGACAGCGAAGCCAACACCATTGCCGGTCGCTTGCGGCCAAACGATTACAAGCTCACCATCAGGCCGCGATGCGACTGCGAGTTGCCGCGGAGCGACCGAGCTGCCTCCAGGCGATTGAGCGGTTCCGATGCGATCGTTAGAAATTCTGTTGCCTGCCGTGTCGAACCATACACCAGCGTACGCTGCCCCCTCGGCCCAGATGACGGTTGAATTTCCTTGACGGTCGATCGTCGCTCGCGGAAAAGACCGACGGATGGGGTAGTTCTCACTCGCTAGAAATGCCTCGCTCGACGGCCGACCTTCGGTATCGTAACGACGGGCCTCGATCGCGAGTTCCCGTCCGATAGCCCATGCCACGACCGCGTCGCCGCGTGAGTTCATAGCGATCGTGGGGTCGGATTCACTGCCGGAGACGGATCGGATCGTGACGCGATTGCTGCGAGGGGTGACGATCATGCCGGTACCCACCGCCGCGTACCAGCGACCATAAATTCCTGTGCCGTTCCCCGTGCCCGCACCGGTCTGCCAGACAATTGCAAAGTCACCGGTTTGGTCCATAGCCACCGATGGTCCATAGGCGGTCTGCGGGACTTCGGCGTTGATGGTGTCCACTCGGAACTCTGGCCCGAGATCGGCACCAGCAGCCTTGAACCGGCGAGCGAAGACTTCGTTGGCGGTTGCATAGGACCAGGCGACAACGAAGTTTCCTGCGGCGTCCATAGCGACCGATGGACGCTGCGGAATTCCCTTGCTGGTGTTCGTGTTGACTTGAATCGCACCGGAGGTCGGCGTTCCGGATGCGGAGAATGTGCGGGCATGGATACGCAGATTGGGAGCTGGCTCCTGCCATATGACGACAAAATTCCCCGCAGCATCCATGGCGATTGCAGGATCCGTTTGGTCGCCGACGGTCGTGGTGTTGACAAGAATCCGCGAGCCGATCGTATCGCCTGTTGGCGAGTATCGTTGGGCGAAGATATCGAGGCCACTGCTGGGGCTATCGCCAGGCCCCTGCCAGACGACAACATAGCTGTTATCGGTGGAGCTAACGGCAACCGCAGTGTTCTCGATCGTACCCGAACCCAAGTTCGAGGATTGGATACGGCCGCCGCGTTGGACAGGACCGGGTGATACGGTGAACGTATCTTTCACCCCCCGTACATCCAAAAAGTTGTAACTGCCAACTAGAAACTCGGGAAATCCAGCGACTCTTATTGAACCGTCGGTGAGTGCGACGACTTTTGCATCCCAATAACCGGGAAACTTCGCTGCCCACGCGAATGTTCCATCCGAATTCAACTTCGCCACGAAGTTTGAAAAGCCGTACTCACTCTCATGTGTCAAACGGATACTTCCGAACGTCTCCGAGCCAGAGAAAGATCCAGCCACCACCGCTGAACCTTCGACGAGTGCTGTGATGGCATTGGCATTTGTTTGAAGACCAGCCTCTACCGCCCATGCGAATGTTCCGTCCGAATTCAACTTCGCCACAAAGCCAGTGCCCGATTCACCGCTCGTCAACTTTTTAGTTCCGAATTTTGCTTCGCCCTCGAAGTTTCCAGCTACCAACGCTGTACCGTCGGCGAGGGTTGTGATTGCATTTCCCCAATCCATGCCAGTACCACCAGCTTGTACTGCCCATGCAAATGTGCCATCTGCATTCACCTTCGCAATAAACACGTCGCTACCGGCGCTCGCCCTCAAAATTGTACTTCCGAACATCGCGGTGCCCGAAAATCCACCTGTCACCAGTGCTGAACCGTCGGCGAGCGCGACGATACCTCCCTTGTTGTTAGAGACATAGAAGCCGTCGGAGTTTACGTCCGCAATCCATGCGAGGTTGCCATCAGGGTTAAGCTTGGCTACATAGAGACCGCGGTGGTACAAACCGTAACCCGTCAATAGCGCTGAGCCGTCGGCGAGTGCTGCGATGCCGTGTACTTGATCGTCGGAAAACCCACCGAAGGATGTAGCCCAAGCGAATGTTCCATCCGGGTTTACCTTGGCGACAAAAACGTAGCCGTCGGAGAGTGTTGTATCTCCGAACTTGAGCGTACCACTAAATGTACCGGTAAGAAGCGCGGAACCGTCGGGGAGCGCCGCGATGCCGACGACGTCCGCGACATAGTCTGAGTCTGCGTCCACAGCCCACGCAAAGGTTCCGTCCGGATTCACCTTGGCTACGAAGACATCGAATCGGTAATCACCCCATCCTTCTATAAAAGCACTTTCCAATATTGTACTACCGAACGCAGTGAGTCCGGAAAAAGTTCCAGTGACCAGTACTGAGCCATCGGCAAGTGCGGCGATGCCGCCTCCGTAACCAAACGACGTCCGCCTACCTTCAGCATTATACGCCCCCGTCATCCATCCCCAGTCTTTCTTCGGTTCCGCAGTCAATCCCCGGCCTGAAATGTCCCTGATTTCACCAATCGATTTGAGTTCGTAGTCCCCTGGGGGTAATGACAATGGCTCCGAGGTGATCGGATTGACGAAGGTCATTGTGACTTCGGCGCGATAGGTGATGGGATCGATCGATTGCACTAACTGTCCAATGCGAGCGACCACATTGCCGTTTCTTTCCAGGATTTGCCAGCGCGCCGGATCGAGTGAAGCGTTGGAGAGCGGGTGAGAGAACGCGATCGTATGCGTTGCGCTTGTGTTGACGCGCGAAGGCGTGACTGTAAAGAGACGTAGGCTAGGTTGATGGGCTGAGTCCTGGATTTCATTCGTACCCGAACCGGCATCGATCGTCTGGTAACCAAGGCCGCCGTAGATGGTATCGTTGCCCTCGTTGCCGTTGAGGACGTCGTTGCCGGCGCCGCCGTCAATGGTGTCGTCGCCTGGGCCGCCCGAGATCACGTCGTCACCGGGGCCGCCGTCGAGATAGTCGTTGTTGAGTCCTCCGATGATCGTGTCGTGGCCTGGGCCGCCCCAGATCGTGGCGACGCCTTGGAAGCGTTTGGTGACCCGCTTCTCGTTTTCGATAACCTCATACTCGGGGGCTGAAATCGTGTCGTTGCCAAGGCCGCCGTCGACGTCGACGCCGATTCCCCCAAAGTTCCCGACCTTGATCGTGAGCGTGTCGTCACCATTAAGCAGTCGAACGCCGATTTTCTCGTTGGTCTCGAGTTCTTCGAGAAGTCCGTCCACGATGTCATCGCCGTTGAGATCCACGCCCGGATAGGCATTGCCCCCCGGGACGGATTGCATTTTGATCGTGACGCGGTCGTCGCCGTCGGTGCCGTCAAACCAGACGGTGTCGGTGTCGCCGCCTCCGCGGAGCACGTCGCCGCGGCGGGTCGCGGTCAGGCTCGTGTTCCAGCCGGCGGAGACGTAGATGTTGTCGTTACCCTCGTTGCCGAAGATGAAGTCGACGAACGGGCTGCCGTAGATGTCGTCATGGCCAGTCCCGCCGTCGGCACGGTCGATGTACACGGCCCCGTCAGTCTGCAGATCGGCCTTCATGAGACCGAGGATCTGCAGGGTGTCGTCCACAATGTATTTCTGCTGTTCCCACTCTGGCCGCGCGGGACTTCCGATGGCCGGCTCGTTTGCAAGCAGTTGGGCTTTGCGTGCATTCCAGTAGGGGAACTCGACGTTGTCGATACGCAGTTCCAGTTCCCGGAGCTCCTCGGTCGAACGCTCGGCGAACGGCTGGAGCCCGAGCTGCACCCGGATGTCATTATTTAGGTAGAGGTAAATGACGTCGTTGTCTTCATCGCCGAAGATATTGTCGCGGCCATGTTCGCCCACAAGGATGTCGTTGCCCTTCCCGCCGTAGATCGTGTCGCCGAAGTCGCCACCGACGATGATGTCGTCGCCGTCCTCGCCGAAGAGGTTGTCGAGTCCCGAGCCGCCGACGATGATGTCGTTGCCAGGGCCGCCGTAGATCATGCTTCCATAGAAGCCGTCGCCCGCGATCAGAATGTCGTTACTCTCATCGTTGCCTCCCTTGATCACCTCGCGGCCTGCACCGCCGCGCACAGTGTCGCCACCCGTTCCTGCGTCGAGATAGTCGGCTCCTGCACCGCCGTCGAGTTCGTCGCGGCCGGCGCCCCCGTAGAGGGCGTCATCGCCGCCATTGCCGAACAGCCGGTCGTTGCCGACGCCGCCACGGAGAATATCTCTGCCAGCTCCACCGATCAAAACATCGTCGTCGCGGTAGGTATCGCTCGGAGCGACCTCTGGGCCGCCGATCAGGATCACGTCGCGGCCGGTCATCGTGCCGGTCAGCATTTCGAGTTTGTCGTTGCCACCGAGCCCCTCGATCGCGAGGTTCTCGATGTCCCCGGTGCCCGAGATGTCGAACGTGAACTCGAAGCTCTTGAAAATCTGCGAGGGCGTGACCGGATTCAAGCTTCGAGCAATGAAGCGACTGCCTGTTCCGCCGGGCTGCTCGAGTTGAATGTAATCGTCAACGTCATCGGAGAGGCTCTTCAGTGTCTTGCCGGTAGTGGTGTCGATCACCGGATTGCCGTTGGCATCGAGCATATCGATCTGCTTGAACGAGCCCGCGATCGAGATCTGATCTTTGTCCAAGCCACCGGAGAGGACTGCGTCGATGGTGCCGTCGGCTGAATCGAAATCGAAGCGGATCGTGTCCTCGCCCGCTTCACCATAGATTTCATCGGATCCCTTTCCACCGTTGAGTACATCATCCCCGGTTCCACCGTTGAGATGATCGATTCCGTCGCCACCTTGGAGTTCATCATTGCCCGCGCGACCGTAGAGCCGATCCTCCCCTTCGTCCCCCACCAAAAGATCGTTGCCGACTTGATCGGGATTGTCTCCTTCGAGCTGATCATTGCCCCCTTCGCCGTACAGCTTGTCGTCGCCATCTTCGCCAAACAATTTGTCATTGCCATCGATTTCCCCAACTGTGGCACCGACGTAAGCACGATCCCCAAAGAGAATGTCGTCTTGGGCGCCACCGTAAAGGTCGTCGTCGCCAGATCCGCCAACGAGGATGTCCACACCTCCATCGCCCCGAAGAATATCGTCTCCCCCTTCGCCCACGAGCAGGTCGTTATCCTTTCCACCGTTGAGGGTATCGTTACCCGCTCCTCCGTTAAGCGTATCTCGGCCTGTTCCGCCGTGGAGCACATCGTCGCCCGCACCACCTTCGAGGACGTCCATGCCATCCCCTCCGTCGAGCAGGTCATCGCCGAGTCCCCCGTCGAGCGTATCGTTACCGGCGTCGCCATACATGAAGTCGCCACCCGCACCACCGGTGATCTGGTCGTCGCCTTCACCTCCGATAAGCGTATCATCGGCCGAGCCACCGCGCAGCTTGTCATTGCCTGCACCGCCATCAAGCCTGGCAGGCGCATTGGCCACGGTCAGCATGTCGTCGCCACCGCGTCCGTTGGCTGTGACGGGGATGTTGACGTTGGGGCCGACGTCGAATCGGTCCGGTTTATCGTTTCCTTCGTAGACAATACGGGTAATTACTTCGCCGGGTTCGAAGACTTTGCGTCCCACGCCGCGCCAGTCCACAGCGATTCTTCCATCGCGAGCATCGGAAACCGATACAGAATTGTCATTACCATTTGCTTCCCCATTGCGAGTATCGATGGTTAGGACGCCGCCGGAAAGGGAGAGAAGTTCGCTCGGAATCGGTTCGTTGCTCAACGGCGCACGACCTGTAGTTCGCCGTTGGCTATTGTCATTGGGCTTTGCTTCGCGCTTATTCGATGAGAGAGCAGCATCGAAGCTGCCCAGCGTAAATCTGAGATTCCACAGTTCCTGCTCAAAGGAGATGAACAAGAGTTCGACGAACAGTGCTCCTCGAGTGTACCCATAGGCCGACCCGGATAATTTCACAGCAATCGCATCGATCAGTCCTTTGCCGATCGAGGTTTCACCTTGTCGGAAAAGTTCGTCGAGGTAGATTTTGCCATCGCGAGGATCGGGGTCGATGAGTCCGATCCCGACGTTGATACTGGCTCCAACGCCTGCCGTAATACGTACCCCTGCAATTCCGGCGACTGCCGCCTCGGCATTCAATCCCGCCTGCACACTTGCCGCGGCGTTGACTGACGTTTGCGGATCGATATAGAAACCCGCCGTGTCGATTCCCATTCCGAAGTAGTAGTTGTAGCCAGCCATCAGATCGGTTCTGAACGAAAGGCTCACGGTGAGCGGAATCGGGCCCAACGGGATGGCTGCGGCGGCGATCGGGACGCTGAAGCTCTTGGACCAGGAATCCCCTCCGTCTACTTTGAAACGTACCAGGTCGACGATCTCGCCCTTGATCAAGCGGTAAATCGTTTCGGGTTTTACATTCAGCTCGAATCCGGTGGCTCCGATCCCACCCCCGGTCAAGAAACTCGGAAGGCCGAGCATCTCGCCTAGCCCTTTGTCTGCGACAGGAACTTTCTCACCAAGCTTAAGCCCATCAAACATGTTGAAGGCCTGAGCGATCTTTTGGTAACCTGCTTTGAGCAGTTTTTCGACGAACTCCGTGGATGGGGAATCCATGGAAAAGGACACTGCGCCGAGCGATCCGTTGGCGATGGGTACGCTCGCGACTGCGCCCCAGGAGATCCCGCCGATGAGGGGAAGCTTCGCAGTCAAGGTCGGCTTGAATTCAAAAGCTCCCGACAGGGTGGTGGTAACAATGCTCGATGGGTTGGCGAATTGCTCTATTCGCAATTTGGCGTCGTCGTCAGGGTCGGCAAACCCGAGTCTTCCGCCGATGGTTGCGGAAAGATTCCCTCGAATATCAACATCGAGCAGGTTGCGCAGCCCCATATTGGTGTCAACAGTCCCAGAGATCGAAAGTCCACCGACGGTCAACGAACTGTTCTCGTCGATATAGAATGTCGGCACGCCATCCAAAAGATCGATGCCCATTGTGATGGAGATTGTCACGGGGGCAATCGAGGCTTGGATCGTTCCTTTGAATTCGCCATCCACAGCGCGATCAAAGTAGTCGAATCCAGTTTTGAATCCGAATCGTGGAGTGGTCGTCGTCGCGAGAAAAGTCTTCGACCAGGTGGCTCTCAAAAGCTCGCCTAGCGGGAGCCCTGGTGAAGCGGTTCGAGTCGATGCGTACAACGTTCCGGCGGCTGATCCAGGAACACCGGCAAAACCTGCGGAACCAAAGCTTTGGTTATTGGCCGTACCGATGTCTGTCGGGAATGCTCCGGTCTGAACATCTGTGAAGCCGCTAGCGGACAGACGGCGGGCAACGTCATCCATTGTGGAAAGGTCGGGCAATTCTTTGTCGCTTTCAAACGCTGCACCCATACGCGAGTTCGCTTTCACCAAATCGGCAGCATTTTCTTCGATGATCGGCACATCGACGCCAAGGCCCAGATTCGTCACATCTGGAATGATGGGCCTGATCTCTCTCAACAAACGATTAAATTCGCCGATCACCGTCTTGGTCGAGCCACCCGTCTTTAGTACCTTTTCGACGTAGTTTGGTTCACCGGCAGACCTTCGCCTCCAATCAACCTGTTTCCACCGCATAATTCCGGTGCGACCATCTGGATTAATGGTGACATCCAGCATTGGTGCCGGAAACAAACCAGTCGACGCTGGCTCGAATTCATGACAGAAAGGGCGTCCAATCGAGTCATTTAGGCCGCCCACACCGTTGTAATAGCGAATCGCGAACAGAACCTTTTGGTCCGGTGTGAGGTCAGGCACCGTGACGATCACATTTTGTGCCCGACCTGCATTGAAGGCTGCTACTGCTGCAGCAAAAGCATCGCTTTTTTGCGTATTGCTGGCGTAGTCCCTCGCAGAGCGGAGTTTGCTGTTGAAGAGATCAATACCCGCTTTCACATTCTCCTGCCAGTTCCAGAGTTTATTTGGCAATACCTTTTCGTACGTCTGTTGTTCTTTGAGATACTGGGGAGTGATCTGCATGATGCCATGGCCACCATCGCGATTAGTGTTCCACATCGGATGGCCTACAGGATTTAGTGTGCGAGCCTGTTGCGTACTGTTTTGATCGACAAACTGTTGGCTGCGTGACTCGTGATAAGCAATCTTCCTCAAAATTTCGTGATAATCGTACTCGCTCTCCATGGGCCATTCGGGCGGAGCTTTTTGGTTGTTGATGAAGGAATTCACTTGCTCGATCGTCGGGTTCTTGCCGAGGATTTGAAGATTTTTCGTTTCCAGCAAATCTTCCGTTGTGATCGTGAACGAAGCTCCTCCGAACGCATACTGTGCAATGACATCGATGTGGCCGCCAAGCCAGGCAGGGAATTCGTCGGTTTTACCAAAAGGTATCTGGTAACTCAGGCCAGAGCTGATTTCAGATAACTTGCCTTCGACATTACGCGTGATGTTTTTTTCAAAGGTGGGCAACCAGACTGTCGTTGTCCAAGTGACCGGAAGATTCGAAGGAAGAGTTCTCGCGGGATCGTCGATCCGGAATATGACCTTCGGCATTCTTGGGGTGCCGCTGACATCCGCGTCGGGTTTGATCCAGAATGAATTGTTGTCGGGCTTATCGCTAAGATTGTCAACAATCAGTCTTGGCCCATCGGCCAGCATTCGTCGGTCTTCGAGCGATTCGAAGGATAAGGCTTTCCGAAATCGAGCGCGTCGTTGCCTTCGTTTCGAGGCGGATTCAGGCCTGTTGCTGCGGGGTTTCCATTGCATCGTACAAATCTCGAAGTGAGTGGATTGAGATTGAATCGGTAGGGAAAGGGCTTCGCATTCCCTCAAGTTGCGACTGCGATCGGAGAAATGTTTTTTGGCCTACGGTACTGGCTTGGTACTGACTTGTGTTCACACCTAACCGTCGACGCATTTTGACCGGCAGCCTATGGAATACCAGGAAACGAACCGGAAAAATGGGTTGCGGCGGCGGAAGTGAACCATTCATCGTTGGGCCTTCGGTATTTGATTTGCGAGGAGTCGAGCGGCCGCAAGCGTGTCGAAATGATGTTCCACGCGTTGGATCCTTCCTTTGCGAAATTCGAGATGAAATGTGATCCAAATATCCGCGATTTCAGCCCCGTTTCCGATCCGATTCCATCGCTCCGACGATTTGATTGTTACGTGCCGATCTCCTTCCAAATACAACGGTTGCCCCGCGGCCGGTTTGCGTTGCAGATGCGAGGAAAAACATTCGAGCCCCTTACGCACCTGATCGAGCCCTCGCCAGTGCCCTGCGAACGGAATGACGTCTGCCGTACCCGCCACGAACCACTCGAGATCTTGGTCGAAGTGGGAAAATCGATCGACCAAACGATGTTGATTCTGTGTGTAGGATTTCCAGAGCTGCTTTGCGATCGTTAATGGATCACTCATCAGATCGGCTGGGATGGTGGCAACTCCAAACGACGACAAAGCCGCTGCGATCCGCTCAAGCGTTTCGTAGCGCAACGGGAGACTTGATTCCGCCCGACGGATCAGTCGATCAGAACATCCTGCAGCGTGCGCGAGTTGCTCCTGGGTCAGACCCGCCCGAGTTCGGAGTCGCCGGAGTTTAGGTCCGAGGGTTGGATGTCCGAGGATTGGATGCCCCTTCAATGAGTGACGAGAGGAACTGGGCGGCAGCGGCTGACGATGACTTTAGTTTCATCGTCATCCGCCGCTCCCGTTCACGTATTTGTTCGGCGTATGCTACAGCTCTAGAATTGTGCTACCGGGGGTCTTACTGATCGCATCGATCGTCATCGATTTCGACGCGCGATGTTCGGTCACGCGAATCCGTGTACCAGGATTACGCTGCTTTGCCCCCCTTCCCTCAGCGATTGCTTCATCGCGCGTGGCACCGCCATATGTGGCAAAATCGCCATACCAACAGATGTAGCAAAGTTCTTGATCGCCGGGGATGGACGACGAAGCTGACGGACGTGCAGGAATAGCCGTACGAGGACCCGTAGGCGCGTTGTAGGTAACGTTTGACAGGTCTTCAATTCGAGACTTGTGAGAGCGAGTTGCGCCTTCATACTCCTTGAGTACGGCGTTGTAGGATTCAAGATCTGACTTGTACTTGCTAAGTGCGTCATTGCGCGAACTCTTCCGCTTTGCAAGTTCGGCCTTCAATCGCGCGAGTTCAGCTTGATCTGATTCCTTCTTTTCATCCTTTGGCGCAGCAGATCTCGTGATCTGCGCATCACTGACTTTCTTACTGCCGAAGAGTCCGTCGTACTCGATTCGAGTTCCGTTTTTGTCTGTAATACCATAATTCGGCTGCTCGCTTGCATTTTGAGACATGTGCCGCTGGCCCGCAGCGCGTGCCTCTTGGAATGAATTGAAATCTCCTACCTTTGATCCGTCAGTGTTTGAATACTGCCCGGTGTACAGCGTGAAAGGACCTGTCAAGGGGCCGCTCTCATCGCCAGATGCCGATGCCCGCTCGAGAGACGCAATTCGCTCCTCTTTCGCCTTGATTTCACGCCCTTCTTGAATCAGCCGCTCGCGTTCCGTCTCTAACCGCTCCTTGTCGCCGTCGAGACCTTGCTTCTTTTCCTCGAGCGCAAACTGGTCTTCTTTGGCCTTTCGCCAATCGTCGGCCTTCTGTAGCAACTCTGGACCTAGCGGTGTCAGCTGAGGAAGGGCAGCGAAGTATTCTCCGCCCGGTTGCTGAGACGAGTACGCATTCGCCTGTGAATTGTATTGGGAAACGAGTGCATTTACCTCTCGAAATTTCTCTTCGGACAGTTTGTCAACATTCCGAACTGCATAAGTCTTAAAATCCTTGACGCGATTGAACACGTCTTCGAGGTCGCGCTTTTTCTTCTTGAACACGTTCTCGACATCTTCTTGCAAAACTTTCTTGAGATTGTCCTGTGTGTCCTTCCGCAGAGAGTTCATGGCATCGCTATCACTCTCTCTCCATCCGGGAAACTGCGGGCCATCAGCCTTTGGAGCCTGCGCGTCCTCACCCTCAATCTCGATGATCGCCAACCGCCAGGACGAGTTGGCTTGCATGGAATTGCTCCACGCTATGAGTCTTTGCGCCTCGGCCTTTGCGGCCGCAAGTGTCTTGCAACCAGTATGAAGTTCGAATACTTCGGGCGCGTGCTTACGGCTGTAACTGATCCACCACTTTCCCTCGCCAGGTTTTTCCTTGACGATGACTTGTTGCGCACTCGCTACTCCGATAAGGGTGGCGACCATTACAATCGAAACGATGATAGATTTAGCATTCATGGAAAATCTCCTATCTTTTAGAGTGCAAACTTGTCAGTGACGAGAGTGACATCGGAAGCAGATTTTGGCGGAGCGCCGAGTTCCGATTCAGATTCATCTTTCGGTTGCCATGCAACGGATCCATTTGAAGCGTTGTTCGTGTACTGTGTCTCGTGTGTCGTCGAGGGTGACCAGTTTGTCGGAGCCGAACACGAGGGTTGGCAATAGACAGGCTGACAGCAGACATTTAGGCGTTTGACACAACGACCACGGCGAAAACGGCAAGCCGATGCCTCTTCTGCCAATGCGAGAAAACACACCGCGACGGTAACGGCGGCAACAAGACGAAAACGTAGGCCTTTCATTTCAGGTCTCCAGTAAAACCTTGGGTAGGATGCAGATGCCGAACGACACTCAGGTCCGCGGGGATTCAGAATGCACGCCCCATGAGGGGATTATTCCGGCACCCCCTACTGAATGCGAAAACCGTCGGGTACCGAACAGTCCGTTGGAAAGAATTCCGAAAATTTCATCGCTCCCGAGTAGTCGATGTCGAGTATCGGAGGGTCGATCGCACCGTTTTTCCAAGTCGGGACTCGGTTCAGCGGGCCTGCTTCCTTGACCGTTCCAGAATCTGTCGACCCAAATGGGCGACCGCTCGCGGGCCCCAGGGGCCGGTGCGGCCATCGTAGACAGGCGGGATCTTGTCGAGCTCTTCGATCAGCTGCTCCATCCTCCGCGATCTGGCCTCGACCGACTCCCTTTGCCCCAATCGATCTTCGATTTGCAGCATGGTTGACACACAGAACAGCTCAGTGATCTTCGTCTCTACGGGCTGGGAGCCCAGCACTCGGGCGGCAATACCGCTCGCTGCGAACTCGGTCAGGAACAGCATCGGCCTGAGGGTCGATTGCGCTTCCTCCAAGCGATCACAACGGAGGTAGGCCATGCTCTGCAAGATCGGCACCCCGGGATGCACTTCGGGTATTCCATCGAACCCCTGGACCAGTTCGACCAATTGCTGCGGATCGTCGACTGCATGTTCGCCGATCAGGCAGGCGATCGCGCAGAAGATCGCTTTCGTGGGATCGGGTTGCCGACGCTCGAGGGATAGTATTCTTTTGCATACGCGACGGTAACCCTCCTGGTCGTCGGCTGCTATTTTAAGGATCGCGTTGTTGATCAGATACAGCCAGTCATCTTCGGTATGGGCCACCAAGTCGTGGGCTCTGGCAGCGTCGGACCAGCGGCGTTGGACGGCGAGGCAGGCGGCCAACATCTCGCGTTGGTCGGTGGTCAAGGGGAGAAACTGGGACACGAAACACAAATCATTGCCCGCACCTTCAAAGTCTCCCCCCTGGCAAGCCGCCCTGACGCGCAGCAGTCTACGATTCAACGCAGAATGCAAAAATTGAACGATATCGTCCTGCAGTCCGTCCTTTTTGGGGAGCGAGGCCATGCCTTGGACGAGTTCGATCAATCGGAGCGTGTCCTTGTCTTGCAGATCGATGGAAGGGTTGGCTAGCAGGTAGACCGTTGCGGTTGCACCATCGTGGATGTCGCTCGCCGTCGGTAGGAGATTCCGAGAATCTTCAATCCGATCTGCGGCGTAAAGAGAGGCTGCCAGGAGCGTCTTGGCGAGTTGGTCGTCGGTGGTGTACTGCGAAAATGCTGTGGCCATGGCCGTGGCTTTCGAAACGCGATCGGAATTGGGAAAGAGCAGTAGGCTCAGTACACGACGGGCACAGTCCGCATCGGTGCTCGAAGCGACCCCAAGAAATGTTTCCGCCGCCTTTCGAGCCTCGGGTGACCAATGCACGTGTTGGTCGAGTGCGGACGAAGCGTCTCGAAGAAGCGGATACCGGCCCGCCAGTCGACTGGCTTCCCATCGCGCCATTTTCTCATCATCGGAACGAGAAGTCGTATCGAAATGTTTGATTCCCAAGGCGATCGAGTTGAAGGCGACTTGCGACCCGTCAGGGCTGAATCGAGCTTGCGTGCTGGGGTCGCATTCCAAGCTCATGATCTCGACCGCTTCCTGCGTATCCCAGAGCCTGAGCGTGTGGTCATCGGAGGCGGTCAGGATGCGATCGCCACTGAAGTCAAAAGATACACTATTGACGGGGGCGACATGGCCAGTGATTGCGTGAACGCTGGGTCCGCCATCGACACGCCATAACCGAACGGTTCCGTCGTCGCTGGCACTGACCATGAGATCGCCGCGGGGACTAAAGGAAAGATCGGAGATCGCCCTCGAATGTTCTTTGGGGAAAACGGTCACGGATCCGGAAGCTACGTTCCATAGCCACACTGAGCCATCGGCACAACCGGTTGCGAGTTTGCTGGAGTCGGGATGGAATGTCAGAGCAACGATCGGGGAAGAATACTTGCCACAGGTTTGCCTATGGCCATTCTCCAAGTTGCTTACGATGACTGTGTCGTTTACCGCACATGCGAAAAATTTTTCGGAGGGGGAGATCGCGATGCTCTGCAGGGGCTCATGGGACTGGAGTGGCCCGGGCAACGCGTCGGGCGCTAGGGGATCGAAGAGGACGGACATCGAGGAGGCGTTCGAGGAACGAAGCGGAACCTCCCATGCGTGAAGTACTCCATCACACACAGCAAGCAATCGCTGTCCTCCTTGCGAGAAGATCAGGCCATCGCATCGATTCATGCCGTCGACGAGGACCTGAATTTCCGAATCGCTCGTTGCATCGTAAAGCCTTAGGGTCCCATCGTTCGCTGCCGAAACGAGCCATAGGCCGTCCGGACTGAAAGCGATTCGCCCTTTGCCGCTCTTCTTCGAAGCGACGGAATAGGAATCCAAGTGGTTCTCTTTCATTTCCCACAGTTTCGTGCAACCGCTTTGATCGACCGAGGCGAGCAACTCACCAGAAATCATGAATGCGAGACGCTTGACCGGGCTGGTGTGCCCATGAAAAGTATGGATAGGTGTGCCGGTGCGTGTTTCCCATATACGAATCGATGTGTCGGCCCCTGCGGAAGCGACGATGTCAGAAGACGGAGAGATCGCACAGCACAACACTGCGTCCGTATGGCCTCTAAGGATGTTTTCCGATTCCTTTTCGCGATTCCAGATTTTGACAGTCCGATCCTGACTCGAAGATACGTACCAAAGACCATCGGCGCTGCAAGCCATGCCGGTGATAGGAGCGTCGTGGGTGAGTATCGCTTTCTTGGCACCTCCAGGATTCTCCACCGGCACCAAATCATTCCCAATCACGAAGACATACTCCTTCTCCGACGGGGTAAAGGCGACGGCAATGCTGGAATCGCCCAACTCCCGGTTGAAAAGCATCGCATAGGTTTTCTTGTTTCGAAATTGCCAAAAACCAGCCTTGGACCCCATGGCAAATTGATCCCCCTTGGGGTGGAAGACGAACGATTTCACGGTCCCGATAGCTGTTTCGTACATGTTGATAGGGTCGGTATGGATTTCGTGCATCAATGTGTTCGTGTCCCATGCTCGAACGCTCGAGTCCTGGGCAGCGGAAAGGAGCATCGAGCCATCTGGGCTGAAGCATAGAGCCGTGATGGGTGCCTGGTGTATCGCGATGCGGCGAATGCGCTGGCCCGAGATGGCATGATAGAGATCGGCGGAGCCGTCAGTATTTCCTACTGCCATGAGCTCTCCCGTCGCTTGACACGCAACGACCGAATCGGGCGCAATTCGCAACGTGCGGAGATCCTGCCTTAACTTGGATGTCCAGTATTGCCATTCCCAGCGACGAAGCTCGGGATTCGATTTCTCAAGCAGCCCGATGGCTCGTGCTGACTGGCCTGAGCCCAATGCATGTTGGACGAGAGCGACGTGGTTGTTGTAAAGTGTGCGCTGAAGTAGATGGCTTTGACGCTGTGCCCTGGCTTCGCTGATCGATGATTGCACGGCAAAGAAGCTCGATATGACCGCCCCCGCAACCAGGACCAGCAAAGCGGATGCGGCAAGTGCGCTGATGCCAGGGTTTCTCATGCATGCGAGGCGAAGCTTCTCGAATCGTCCGACTGGGCGCGAGTGAATCGGCTGCTTGGTCAGGAAACGATTCAGATCGTCAGCCAGTTCCTTGGCGGACGAGAACCGACGATTCGGCTCCTTGGCCAAAGACCTCATGCAGATGGTGTTTAGGTCTTTCGGGATTTGGGGATCCAAGCGACGAGCTTCCGTGGGGGCTTCGAAACGCAGCTGATGAAAAATCGCTTCGCAGGTGCCTCGAAACGGCAGTTCGCCCGTCAACAATTGATACAAGATGACGCCTAGGCTGTAGACATCGCTTCGGGCATCCGCCCGGTTGGCTTTGCCGCTCGCCTGTTCGGGGCTCATGTAGGCGGGGGCACCGACGATCGCGCCGTCGAGGGAAACGAGGCTTTGGGCAGAATCGCTTTTCGCGAGACCGAAGTCGAGTACCCGCGGCCGATCGTGTTGATCGATGATGATATTCGAAGGTTTGAGATCGCGATGAATGATCCCCTGTCGATGGGCGTGGTCGATCGCAATCGCGACTTGCATGACCAAGCCTGCTGCGTTGCGAAAATCAAATCGATCCGCTTCCATGTGTTTGGACAAAACAGTGCCTTGGATAAACTCGGCGACGATGTAAGGGATTCCTTCGTCTCGGCCTACATCAAAGACACGTACGATGCCCGGGTGGTCGAGCTGAGCAACCGCGCTGGCTTCTCGGAAAAATCGTTCTTCATCCGCTTCCGATGCGAATCGCGTTGCGCGAGGTATTTTTAAGGCAACAACCCGGTTCAGCGTGGTGTCGACAGCGCGATACACGGTTCCGAACGCGCCCTGTCCCACTCGCTCAAACACTTCAAACCGCCCCAAACGAACGAACGGGAAACCCTTCGGCTCGGCAGGTGGATTCGCATTCACCTTCTTTGGTTCGAGCGTCGATTGTGTGCTATCGAGGATCATGGTTTGGAATATCACAGAGCTACCACTTAAGTTGCCTAGCTCCTGATGCACGTCCAGCAGGCGATGTAGCTCCTCGGCAAATTCTGGATACTTGGAGCAGTATTCCTCGCGACATGGAGGTGTGTCCGTATCTTCCGCAAGGCAGTATTGGCTGTAGATCAGGTCGAGCGCGGCTTCACGATTCTCGAACAGGTCAGGCCACTGGACAAAATACTCCCTCGCTTCAACTCGGTCTCCTCGCATCCAGCGGTCATATTGTTCCCGGCGTAAACCCTGAAGTCGACGGAATATATCTTCGCCCAATCGAGAGGATTGGTCACCAGAGTGCAACATGTCAATCCCCTATCCGCCTCCGATCGAAATGCAAACAAGTCATTTTCAGTCGATACCCAACTGGCACACGACACGGTCAATCGCACGAGAGAATGCTATTCGCAATGCATCCGGCTTGAGGCCCATTTCTTGTCCGATGTCGGCCCAACTTCGATCCTTCATTCGCTCGTCCGCCAAATGACGGTATCGATCAGGCAACTTGTTTTTGATGGCTTCGAGCAAGTCGCGGTCGCACACTCGTTGGCCAGGTGAGGGAGATTTGTGGACAAGTGGAAGCTCGTGGACATCGACTGGGATCAGTCGTCGTATGTCACGCCGCGCCGCCTGTTGAGTCCTGGCGATCTCCCGAATCCGGTTGTTCGCAATCGCTGCCAAGATCGCAAGAAGCTCCTTCGGATTGTTGATCTCGAAACGCCCAAGTCCGGCGTTGATGAAAAACCGAAGCATCACCGACTGGCAGATATCCACGGAGTCGACTTGGCGACGAAGCGAGGAACTCGTTAGGCGAATGCGGATCACCCGCCGTACCGACGCCTCATACTCGCGAAAAACTTGATCTGCTGCCTCTGCGTCGCCCTGACGCACTCGCTGTAGCAGCTCCGAAAACCCACTCGGCATTCGAACTCTCCTCGGCCAACTTTCCTCACTGACAAGGCTCTCAGAATAGCTTAAGCTAAGCTCGCGTGGGGGCGAGATAGAGGGATTGAAGGAAGTTTCGAACTTCCATAGAACCTTGCTCGAAGAACGGAAGATTCCATCGATTGACTGATGCTAAGCATCTGCAAGAACCAACCAAACGAATCCCAATTAAGCCAGCAGTTCGGGGATCACGCGGGCGGGTTCGACGCCGGTGAGCCGCAGGTCGAGGCCTTGGTTCTTGAACGTGAATCGCTCATGGTCGATCCCGAGCAAGTGCAGGATCGTGGCGTGGAAGTCCCGGATGTGGACCGGATCCTTGACGATGTTGTAGGAGAAGTCGTCGGTCTCGCCGTAGATCGCTCCCCCTTTCACACCGCCGCCCGCCATCCACATCGTAAAGCAGCGGGGATGGTGATCGCGGCCGTAGTTGTCTTTCGATAATCCGCCTTGCGAGTAAATCGTTCGTCCGAACTCGCCGCCCCAGATGATCAAGGTCGAGTCGAGCAGGCCTCGCTGCTTGAGATCGTTGATCAAGCCATATGTCGGTCGATCGACATCTTTGCATTGGGAAGGAAGCCGCGTTGAAACGTTTCCGTGGTGATCCCAGTTGTTGAGATAGATTTGCACAAAGCGGACATCGCGCTCCACCATGCGCCGCGCGAGGAGCACCGAGTTGGCGAATGTCCCTGGCTTGGTCACTTCCGGGCCGTACAAATCGATCGTGCTTTGCGGTTCGTCGGAAATGTTGGTCAGGGCAGGCACGCTGGCCTGCATGCGGAAGGCGAGTTCGAATTGCTGGATGCGGGTGTGGATCTCGGGATCGCCGACGGCGCGGAAGTTCATCTCGTTGAGGGTCTTGAGTCCATCGAGGGTCTTGCGCCGCAGATCGGTCGACACACCGTTGGGATTGTTGATGTAGAGGATCGGGTCGCCGGCCGAGCGGAAGCTGCAACCCGCATGTTCGCCGGGCAAACAGCCCGACGACCAGAGTCGGGCAGAGATGGCCTGGATCTGTTCGGTGTTGGTCGGCTGCGCGACCAAGACCACGAAGGTGGGGAGATTGCTGTTCATCGACCCCAGACCATACGAGAGCCATGAACCGATGCATGGGCGACCGGTGACCATGTTCCCAGTCTGCATCAAGGTGATCGCGGGCTCGTGATTGATCGCTTCGGTGTGCATCGAGCGGATGAAGCACATGTCGTCGACCACTTTGGCGGTTTCCGGAAGGAGCTCGGAGATCCACATCCCGGATTGGCCGTGCTGAGCGAATTTGTACTTGGACGGTGCAATCGGAAAGCGAGCTTGGCCGCTGGTCATGGTGGTGAGCCGTTGGCCGTTGCGGACCGACTCCGGCAGATCCTTGTCGTACCAATCGTTCATCTGCGGTTTGTAGTCGAAGAGATCCATCTGCGACGGGCCGCCGACCATGTGCAGATAGATCACTCGCTTTGCTTTGGGGGCAAAGTGCGGCAGAGTTGCCAAACCGCTGGTGGGTGCGTCGTCGGCTGCATGGGCCAGGGGAACCCCGAGCGCGGCGAGGGCGGCAGCACCGAGTGCGTTCCCTCCCTTGCGGAAGAACTGACGCCGCGTTTCAGCCCGAACATATTCCTCGAACAACGGATGGACCGACGGATTGCGTGTGGGAAATCGACTCATTTGGTCAGTACCTCGTCCAGGTTCATCAACATATTCACCGTCATTGTCCAGGCCGCTAGTTCTGCGGGATCGAGCTGATCCGAGGAGCGAGTGGCTCCCATCGCCAGGAGTTCTTTGGCAGCCTCGATGTTGCCTCGATAGCCTGCGAGCAGTTCGTTCAAGCTCGCCTGCACGACTCCCAGTTCCTCGCCGCGGAATGGTCGGCCCATCAGCTTGAGCGCGATCGATTGCATGCGAGCGACCGGATCGTTGGCGTCAGGCAATTGCACCAGCGTTTTCTCGGCGAGGATTCGCGCTGCCTAGACAAACTGCACGTCGTTGAGTGTCGTGAGGGCTTGAAGAGGCGTGTTGGTCCGTTCCCGTTTGATGGTGCAGACCTCGCGGGCCGTCGCGTTAAAGACTTCCATATTGGGTGGCGGTGCGGCGCGTTTTAGGAACGTGTAGAGGCTGCGGCGATAGAGACCCTCGCCAGAGTCCTGAACATATTTGCGCGTGTTGCTCTCCGGCATTGCGACTGCTTCCCAAACCCCCGAGGGTTGGTAGGGTTTGACGCTCGGGCCGCCGATCTTGCTGACCAGCAGTCCACTCGCTGAGAGCGCGTGATCGCGAATCATTTCGGCATCCATCCGGAATCGCGGACCGCGAGCCAGAAACTTGTTCGTCGGATCGAGAGCCAGTTTTTCCTGTGAGACGCTGGCCGACTGTCGGTAGGTCGCGCTGGTGACCATCAATCGGAAGAGGTTCTTCATATTCCATCCATCTTCACGGAAGGAGACTGCGAGGTAATCCAGCAACTCGGGATGGGTGGGTAGTTGTCCGGTCGTCCCGAAATCGCCTGACGAGGCGACGATGCCGGCACCAAAGATTTCCTGCCAGAAGCGATTCACGTTGACGCGTGCGGTGAGGGGATTTTCGGGTTGAAGGATCCATTGCGCCAGACCGAGTCGGTTTTTGGGGAGCTCGGGGCGCATGGATGGAAGAATTTTTGGCGTGTCGGGTTGGACCTCGTCGGTTCGTTTGTCGTACTCGCCTCGAGTCAAGATATAGGCTTTGGCCATGTCGGTCTGCTCATTCATGATGTGCGCGACGGTTCCGCGTTGGATGATCTCCTTCTTCTCATTGGAGAGGGCATCGCGCTGTGCAACGAGCCGTTGGTGGTCCGCGTCGTAGGTGTCGAGGAACCATTGGTAGAGTTCTTCGGTCTCGTCGGCGTTTCGTTCCCGTTTCCCGATCAAGTACTGGCGCCTCGCGATCTTCGCGATGCCTTGCAGTTCCTCAGGGGTCAAGACCCGGCGGTAGATTCGAATATCTTGCACGTTCGCATCCGTCGCAGGGGATTGGACCTGGCGACGCCCGATACGCAACGGAACCGAGGTGCGGATGCTCTCGGTCAGGTCGTTGCTAATAACGTTCTTCGCTTGCTCGACTCCATCGATAAAGATTTTGACGCCTTCGGCTTTGCCTGAGCCATCGTACGAAACGGTGACATGTTGCCAACGGGAAGCGGTCAATCGAGCGCGCGAGAGGACTTTGACGGCGTTCCCCGGCCATCGGGAAACCAAGTGGGTCCCGATCGATCCGTTCTCCATCCAGATATCCCACCCGCGGGCTGCCTCGTCTTCGTTCATGCGGGCGATCAGCGAACCACCCTGTTTGTCGTTGCCAGGTTTCACCCAAAGCGCGACGCTGAACGATTGATCCTTTTCCAGATCTCCGACGGGGAGTGTCGGAAACAGGTCGTGCGTGATGTGCCACGCCGCGTCGCTGATTTGCCCTGGTGCAAGTACCGCATCGCGCTCGAGGGGGATCTGTTGATACTGGCCAGCTTGGACGAATGCGAAAGTTTTCAGATCGTTGGAGCGGAAGGGTACATACGTCTCGAGGGCGTCTTGGGCTGGGAGCGATTGCCAAAGGATTTCGTCCCGCTTGGCTGGATCAGCGAGGAAGGTATCGAAACCGGGCCGGGCTTGCACGCGCCGCGTGTCCACTTCCTGCTGCGCCTGGGCGATCAAACCGTCGAGAGCGAGGAATCGCTCGCGATCCGCTTCCAACGGCACCGGAATGACCGGGGGAGGATCCTTGACGTTGCCGTCCATGACCCTTTGGGTGGTGTTGTTGAAGAATGCCGACATCTGATAAAACTCGCGCTGCGTGATCGGATCGAACTTGTGGTCATGGCAGACCGCGCAGCCGACGGTCAGTCCCATCCACACCAAACCGGTCGTTTCAACCCGATCTCGAGCGTAGAGAACGCGATACTCTTCCTCGATCACTCCACCCTCGTTGGTGGTGATGTTGCAGCGATGGAAGCCGCTGGCGATCCGTTGATCGAGCGTTGCGTTGGGGAGCAAATCGCCAGCGAGTTGTTCGGTGGTGAATTGATCGAACGGCAGATTGCGATTGAAGGCTTTGATGACCCATTCGCGGTAGGACCACATTTCGCGATAGTTATCGAAGTGGATGCCGTGGGTATCGGCGTAGCGCGCGTAATCGAGCCAGTAGCGGCCGCGATGCTCGCCCCATTCCTGGCGGGAAAGCAATTCGTCGACGTAATTCTCGTATCGTTCCGGCGAGGGATCCGCGAGGACACGATCGATTTCCTGAGGCGTCGGCGGCAAGCCCGTCAGGTCCAGGCAGACGCGGCGGATGAGCGATCGCAGATCCGCTTCGGGGGAGGGTTCCATACCTCGACGTTCGAGTTCGGCCAGGATGAATCGGTCGATCGGATTGCGGACCCAGTTGGGGTTTCGGACCTGAGGGAGTTCCGGCTTGACCGGGGCGATGAAAGCCCAATGGCCTTGGTACTCGGCTCCTTCCGCGATCCAGGTTTTCAGGAGGTCCTTTTGTTGCTGCGTGAGGGACTTGTGGGATTCCGGTGGAGGCATGATCACATCGGGATCGGTCGACACGAGTCGCTTGAGCAATTCGCTGGCATCGGGCTGGCCCGGAACGATCGCTCCTTTCTCCAAAGCAACATCGCGAACGTCGAGGCGCAGATCAGCAGCACGTTTGTTGACGTCTGGTCCGTGACAGGCGAAGCAGTTCTCGCTGAGGATCGGGCGAATGTCGCGATTGTATTGGACCATGCCGCCGTATCGAGATTCGGCATTTCGACCAAAACTAAGGGTGAGGCCAACAGCGAACAGACAACAGGCGACGAGGGCTCTGAGCTTCATCGAATCAGATTCCGGTTTCGGAGTTGATTATGGGAAGGGATTGTGCATGTTACCCGCCGCCGCACACGGTTTCGCAACGCGATCCGCAGATCCGGTGGGTTGAGGGCTCTTACACGACACCGTGGGTGGGAATTCGGGAGGGGAGGAAGGGCGGGCAAAACGGGCGGTATCGTTCGACTCTTTATTCTTCACCAAAACCCTCTCGTTGCAATCCTTTTCCTTCGGAATCCGCAGTCGAGGGCTTTGGTTCCGACAACGGGTCCCGAACCGAAGGCTTCCAGCGACCGATGACCATATGAAGGCTGCTGGTTTCCCTGGCGTTTTCCAGGCATTTTTCCAGGTGGGGGGCCTGGTCAACGAGAGCGACAAATTTGAGCCGAACGCCGGGGCCCCAGGTCGCGAGTTCTTCGGTCCAGTATTCCTCTTCCTCCATGTCCGACGTGCTGACTCCCGCGCGCCCCCAATCCATGCGGGACCAAAACGCACGGAAGAGAGAGGAGGAGTTCGAGTCGGGGGCATCCGAAGGGATGGCTAGGCTTTCCGCATCGTACCAGCGCTTCAGCCAACGCGCTGCGCCTTCCCTATCGGTTTCTTGCCAAGAGACCATTTCGTCGGGCGCTATGTTCTCCGCTTGAAACACGCGACCGGATCCATCGCTGCAAACCAAGGCGACGATCCTCGAGGGGGACACATTTTTGGTTGTTGGCATACCGGTCGCGGTTGTGGTGTCGCCACCCCATCGCAGGATTCTCGCGTTCTCGACCCAGTGCGAAATGCTGACCTGCTTCTGTTGCCGAGGCGTTAAGATGCCCGAGTGGATTTGTTGCTCGCCGATCACGTCTTGGTATTGGACCGTGTAGGGAGCTTTGGTCGTATACAGGGGAATCAATTCCGTTTGAGCACCGACCCGGATCCTGCCTTCTGGGATGCTGCCGGCGAAATAGGTTTGGCGAGACCAGACAGCCCCGTTGCCCTCCGAGTCGAGCGTAGTGACCGATCGGATTCGCACGAGAGATCCCCAACCATCCTTGACGGCTGCATAGCAAAACAGCGCCAGAACGCTGGCGAGGGACAGCACGGGAATCGCCAGGATCGTCCAGACGCGACGCTGCATTTTCTGGCTCCACAACATGATCGCGGGAGCCCCGATGCCAACCAGCAGGGCCACCATTCCCAGGAAAGTCCAAATGGGCGTTTTGCCCACCTCGGGAATCAACCATTTCCAGTAATCATCCGCGAGATTTTTTTCGAAGCGGAACAAACGAGATCGGTCATGTGCCATATCGTTCAAGAAATCCCCGCTGTCGTCTCGGTACTTGCCCAATACGACGAGTCCGAGCCCAGCGCGATGGCCTTGGCCTTGGATTGGAATCGAAGTGACGGTTCGATCCCAATCGGCGGCGATGATTTTTTGCAGCTCGTCGGGGGCTTTGGCATTTTCGACGCGCAATCGTCCACCGCACCAAACATAGCGGCGAAGTACCTGGCGACCTGCATCATCGATCTTTCGCAGATCCTCCAGGGTGGTGGTGATTTCATCGAAGTGAGCCAACTCGAGCCAATTGCTTGGCATGCGGGCGACATCCGCAACACAATTCGAATAACCGCGATTGCTCATGCTGCCAATGTTTTGGGACGGATCGGCGACGATTGCCAATGTCATTCCTGAACTGTCGAGCGAATCGAACGCTTTTTGCATCATGGAGGATTTGTTCCCGATCGAGTCCGAAGAGACCAGGTCGAGTCGGCTGGGCTGGCCATCGACACCGGTCCAGGCGAAATACGCCTGGGAACTTAGGCATGCAAAAGCGCGACCGTTCCACGCTCCGTCGATCTTCAGGTTCTGTGGTGTTGGCCCTCTGCGCGCCAGCATCTCCGACTCGGCGACGGTAGCCCCTGCGCGAACTGGGATCGTCAACACGGCAGCTTGTTCATCCCATAAGCCGAACGAGCTGTATGTGATGCGAACGGTAACGGTACCGTCGGTCGAAAACGCGAGTCCGTTGGTTGGGCGGACTTGGAATCGGACAGAATGGTAGCATGCGACAGTCGGAGCCGCCTGCGACATTTGCATGTTGATTCGAACCGGGCATGAGGACGGGACGGGAAAGCCAACCCCGATCGGATAGTTGGATTGCGGATTCGACCAATCGATGTGGAAGACGTGCGGCTGCGCATGGGTTTCGTGCGGCAGAGCGAGGAGAGTCGCCACACAAATACAAACCGTCGCGAGATACTTCGCGAGGCCAAATCGCATCACGTTCCTGGGTTTCATGTTCCGCATGACAATCTATGGTAGCGGAAACGAACTGGGAATGGAAAACGAATTGCGGCACTCGGCGTGAAAGAGCGTCGCTCCCTAGCCATTATCGGAGTCAGCGTTCCGGGACCTTGGCCGGGGTGTCACTCTCGGATCGAAAGGTTCCGTCTTCCACTCCCGGGGGTCTCCTGCCCGGGTGGACGAGATGCGGGACCCGGAATCCTTGAAGGTTTTCTCGACGGCAGCGATGTCGAGTGATGGGGCTGGGGTTGCAGGGGGAGCGGCGGACGTGGGATTGGGCGTTTCGGTGGTGGCGGTGTCGGATTGGCGTCGGCCGGGGAATCGAACACTGATACGGCGACCGAATGTGGGGCCGGCATCGATGGGGGTGATCAGGAAGACGATTCCCAGCCCAAAGGCGAGCCCTGCCGCGGTGCAGACCGCCGCGAGCATTGTTTTCCCCGGGCCGACGGGCTTGTCGCTCACGATGGGAGCATCCAAGCGTGTCAGCAGGCTGGTGGATTTGGAGGAATCGCGAGCGGCCGTCGCTTCCGCCAATTCCCTTTCGGCGTTCTCGAGGATGGCGTTTCGCGACTTTACATCGGTAGCCAGATTCGCGTAACGCGCGCGGCCATCGGCGATTTGGGACAAACGACCTTCGAGTAGGATACGTTGCGATTCGAGTCGCTCTCGTTTCTTCTCCACCACCGCAAGATCCGCTTCGATGCTTTCGATCGAAGCTCGCAGTTCGCGAGAGAATCGCTGGACGATGGTATTTTGCGCGGAGTTGGATGCGATGACGAGTGGATGTTCTTCCGTGAATTTCCCGGACAACTGGGAAGCGCTCAGCTGCGCGTCGACCAGCCCTTCCCGAAATCGCTTCAGGCCGGGTTGGCTGTTGAGCAGAGCGCTTGGTGCGATCACAAACGATGCCGGATCCTCGATGGCTTTGTGAAGCAATTCGCGGTCGGATTGGAGTTGTTGAAGCGTTTGTTCGGTTTGCCGCAACTCGTTTTTGATTTGATCGTACTCCAATCGCGCAGAGGATCCACCCGCGATCATGTCGGTCATCCCTCGAAGATCGCTCAAGTCCGTTCCGGCCTCCCGTTCCATGACGTGCAACTGGTCGGTGGCGACCTTGAGTTCCGCTTTGGCCGCGTCCCGCGCGTACGAGAGTTCGGCGATCACGCTATCGGCTCGTGCGGTTCGAACCTGCTGCAATCGACTTTCGAGGGCATCGCACAACGCCCGATTGAGATCCAAGGCGCGTTGTTGGGAATTGCTCTTGATATCGATGTAGATAACTTCGGTGACGCCGAATTCCGTACCTTTGGGAGCATGCACGGCGATAGCATCCTTCGCGAAATCCTCGATCTGCCGGGTCGAAGGGAATGCTTCCGCCGGTCCGAACGAGAAGGAGAATCGCTCGGGTTCGGGCCCCGTCGCGCTGAGTGCTTCTCGAACCACCTGATGGCTCTTGGCCATTTCTAGGATGGTTTCCTGAGCCGCTTTCATTTCGGCTTGCGTCTGGAATCGGCCCAGACGCATCACGGCGCCGTTGGCTTCGTCGCGGACCAAGATTGCCTGCGATGCGAGGAATTGATCCTGCTTGAAAAACAAGATGTACAGAATTCCGAGGGTGCCGAATAACGCGGTCGTGCCGATCCAAAGTGGTGCCCAAACGAGGATACCCCGCAGGATGTTTCGAAAGATCGGATTCGCGATGACGGAACTCATGGTCTCGATACGTTGAGTTGGCCTCGATTCGGGGCGCGCGGCGCACTCCATCCTTACGACTATGGCACGCAATCGTATCGCGGCGTCGGATCGAAGCGATCGAAAACTACCTTTTCGTGAATCGGAACTCGAAGATGCCGAGTATTCAATCGACGACGGACCGTCGAAAATTTCTCAAGTATCGAGAAACCGGTTAAGATGCCTGGATGCCTATTGACCCCCTCCCTGACGATCCGATCGAAGCCATCAATCGCCGCGCGTACGACGCGATGGCGCAGCGCGACCATTTCCTGACGATCCCGGTTTCCCCCTCGGAACTCGCCCATCCTTTGGAGACCTTGGACGCTCGCGGATGGCTCGGTCCAAGCATCCGTGGTTGGCGCGTGCTGTGCCTGGCCGCAGGAGGGGGACGCCAGGGCCCACTCTACACGGCCGCCGGAGCGGAAGTCACGGTGTTGGATATCAGCCCAGCCATGCTCGAGCGCGATCGGCAGGCCGCTCGTCGATTCGATATGAAGATCCGGATCGTCGAAGGGACGATGTCGGATCTCAGTATGTTTCAGGAAGGGGAATTCGACCTCGTCGCGCACCCGGTGAGCACCTGCTACGTGAGGGATCCCGCACTCGTTTACCTCGAGGTCGCGCGCGTGCTCCGACCGAGTGGTTTGTACGTCTCGCAGCACAAACAGCCTGTCAATGTTCAAGCCTCCTTGCAACCACGAGATGGGCTGTACGTTCTCGAGACGGAAATCGGAGCAGCGGCGAAATGCGTGAAGGCAGGCGAGACAAGCTGGCTGCGGGAACCCAATACGATCGAGTACGCCCACACGCTCGAGTCGCTCGTGGGAGGAATCTGTCGAGCCGGGATGGTCATCGAAGATGTTTCCGAACCCGACCATGCGAACCCCTCGGGTACCCCCGGGAGCATGGGTCATCGGAGCCGTTTCGTTCCGCCCTATCTCCGAGTCAAGGCTCGCCGTATCGCCGATCGGACGCTGCCGAGACTTATCATAGCGAATTCGTAACCGCATCTCCGTGACCCGGGTTCCTCGAGTGGCTGAGAAAGCGGGGAGCCATGGCAGAAGCACCCCGTTGCCGATATGCTTTGAGCAATCGAAATGGATGGCACTTCTCCTACGTCAACCCACCCACACAGCATGTCGTCGAACACTTCTTCACCATCCCCGGTTCGCCCCAGTTCACGAGCGATCTGGTTGATCTGCATCATGGCCGCTATCGGATTTGCGTTCGATATCTACGAGCTATTGATGTTGCCGCTGATCATCAAGCCCGCGATCGCAGCGCTCAGTAGCGGGGAGGTGAAGGCCTTGATCGATGGCGGCATGGCTCCGGGCGATGCCAACGCGCTTTGGCTGCCAGGTGGCGAAAAGTACGTGCTTTGGGCGCGGATGCTCTTCTTCATTCCTGCTCTGGCTGGCGGAGTGTTCGGGTTGCTCGGCGGCTATTTGACCGACTTGCTCGGTCGACGACGCGTGTTGACCGGAAGTATTTTGTTGTATGCATTTTCCGCCATGGCCGCGGGTTTTAGCACCAGCCTGAGCCAGCTTCTTTTCTTTCGCTGCCTTGTCTTCATCGGCGTGTGCGTCGAGTTCGTGGCAGCGGTCGCATGGCTGGCTGAACTCTTTGATGAACCGAAGCAACGGGAAAAAGTGCTTGGTTACACACAAGCTTTCTCGTCGGTCGGAGGGTTGATGGTTGGCGGGGCCAATGTGCTCGCCGCGTGGCTGGCCCAGAACCAGCAAGTCCCAGCGATCTACGGCCAGCATGAGGCATGGCGGTACACCTTGATCTCCGGCGTGATTCCCGCACTGCCGCTGATCTTCATCCGACCGTTTTTGCCCGAGTCTCCAAAGTGGCAACAGAAGAAGCTCGCCGGCCAACTCAAGCGGCCGAGCATCCTGGAACTTTTCTCGCCCGGCTTGATCGCTACCACGGTCATCACCACCGTAATGTTCGCAGCCAGTTACGGCATCGCTTTCGGAGCCATTCAACAATTGCCTCAAATTTTGAATGGTCATGTATCGATTGTCAAAGAGGCCGATGCGCAAGCGACGGCGCAAGCGACCAAGATGGAGGAGCGAGACGGCAAGAAGGTGCCCCCCGGCAAGCTGAAGGGGATGGCTGCCAATTTCCGGGACGAAGCAGTCGCGAAGGTGACGATCTGGCAAGAGATCGGTGGTTTGGCGGGACGATTTGCGCTGGCGGCCTTGGCGTTGGTGATCGCAAGCCGTCGCAACCTGCTTCGTATTTTCCAGATCCCGGCGCTGATCCTCGTCCCGTTGCTTTTCTACTGGATCAGTACGGCGATCAAGCAGGAGGATTCGCTGCTGTGGATTCAACTGGGGGTGTTTGCAGCAGGGTTCCTGGTGGTGGCGCAATTCAGTTTTTGGGGGAACTACATCCCGCGTGTCTTTCCGCTTCATTTGCGAGGCACTGGAGAAAGTTTTGCCGCGAATATCGGCGGCCGGATTTTGGGGACGGCCGCGGCCTGGTTGACGCTGACCTTTTCCGCGTCCAAGCCTCCGGATCCGGGCAAGATCGCAATGGTCGGAGCCATTGTCGCTGGGAGCTATGCATTGATTGGGACGCTCCTGTGTTTCTTTTTGCCTGAGCCTAATGAGAGCATGGCAGACGAATGAGGTGCATCGCGAGCGGTTCTGACCGATGACTGCCATCACGTTTGCCAATTTGCTTTTCTCATCGATTGAGAATGCTCGCACGCTCGAGCAGTTGATTTCCGAACCTCTCGATTGGGCGAGCCGGTCGTGGCATATCCAGCACATGGTTTTGCTGTCTGCGACGAAGGGATCTTGGAAACGTGTCGTCCAGGTTGGGCGTCCCGCTGCGGTGGGGCCGGATTCGTTGCACGCGAGCGAGAGTTTGGATGCTCGGTTAGCTCGCCACCTTCCTCCCTGGTATTACTTTCCGGTTCCTTCCAAGACGCACGAGGACCTGGTTCTGTGTTGCCATGGTGTGTCGTCTCATTGGGCGTCCGATACGCTGCTCGAGCCGATTCAACTCCTCGGACAAGCGGTCGATGCGTGGCATCGCCATAACGAAAAGACTCGGGAATTGGATCGCTTGAATCAAATCTTGGATGTCGTTGCCAACTGGCATGTGCATCAAGACCTGGAGCAACTATTGGAGGAGATGGCGCGGGCGGCGACCCAACTGTTGCGATGCGATCGCGCGAGCATTTTTTTGTGGGATAAAAACGCCCGCGAGTTGGTGGGGCACCCGGCCCTAGGGATGGAAGGCAAACCGCTGCGTATCGCCGACGACAAAGGAGTTGCCGGCAAGGTGCTCAAAACTCAGCAGCCTCGTCGATGGGATCGTTCCGATCCTCACGACGAAGTGGACCGGCGAGTCGATACGCGAAGTGGGTATCGAACCGATTCCCTTCTGGCCGTCCCGATGAATGACGCTCGCGGCAAAGCGATGGGAGTCTTTGAAGTCATCAACCATGTCGACGGTCGATTCGATCAGCAGGACGAGCGCGATCTGATCGAGTTGGCTCGTCACGCGTCCGCCGCGCTGACCAACACACAGACCATGCAGCGGCTGGTCGAAACTCGCGATCGTTTGACTGCCGATGCTCTGCAGCAGATCCAATTGATCGGCGATTCCCCCGAAATGAGGAATCTCAAAGCGACCATTGCGCGCGTTGGAGATACCGACTTGGCGGTCTTGATTCTCGGCGAAAACGGGACCGGCAAAGAGGTGGTATCGCGTCAGATCCATTACCAAAGTCGTCGCCGCTACGAACCGTTCATCGCCGTCAATTGCGCCGCGATCACGGAGACTCTGCTCGAAAGCGAATTGTTCGGGCATGAGAAAGGGGCTTTCACGGATGCGCATGAAACTCGGACCGGCAAATTTGAATTGGCCTCGGGGGGTACGTTGTTTCTCGATGAAATCTGAGACATGAGTCTAGCGGGCCAAGCGAAATTGCTACGCGTCCTCGAAGAGAAGATCGTGGTCCGCGTGGGAGGCTCATCGCCGATTCCTGTGAACGTCCGTGTCATCGCCGCGACCAATCAAAATCTGGTCGAGCTGGTGCGGTTGAAAAAATTCCTCGAGGATCTTTATTTCCGCCTCACCGTGGTCGCCATCCAACTCCCACCGTTGAGACAGCGGGGTGAAGATGTGATCGCGCTCGCGGATTTTTTCTTGACCAGCTTTTGCAACAAGATCGGGCGCGCCAAACCGAATCTGTCTCTGTCTGCGAAACGCCGACTTGTGACCCATGACTGGCCGGGGAATGTTCGGGAGCTTCGCAATGTCATCGAACGTATCGCGTACTTGACTACGGAGGAGACGATCGAGGAATCGCAGATCGACTTCGTCCGTTCTCCGCGCGGTGATACCGCCAGGTCCGACGATTCAATCGATCTCTCTCAAACCTTGGCGGACGCGACTGCGGGATTCCAGATTCGCTACATCGAGCAACAAATCAAGGCGGCCCAGCGCAATATCACCCAAGCCGCCGAACGCATGGGGCTGCAACGATCCAATCTTTATCGGAAGATGAAACAACTCGGGATGAAATCCCCCGACGGCGAAAGCTAGTGGTTCATCGACCGCTGGGCGTCATCGTGCAATGGTATCCATGATGGCATTCTCCTGCGCGACGCGGTATTCCACCGGACACTCCCAGCCCCCCCCGACGGCTTTGTAGGTTCGGATGACATTGAGAATGACCTGCCCCTGGCTCGACGCCAAGGTCTCCTCGGAGAGGAGCAGTTGGCGTTGGGATTCGAGGACCGATTGGAAATTCACCAGGCCAGTTCGGTATTGTTCGAGCGCGAGATCGACCGCTTGTTGGCTGGCCAGCGTCGCTCGACTCAATGCATAAGCACGCTCGCGCTCCTCGTGGATGGCAACCATGGACCCTAGCGCTTCTTCCGTCGCAGCCAACACGGTTTCCTGATAGTTGGAGATCGACTGTTTGAATTTCGCATCCTGGGCAGCGATCTTGTTGCGAACCCTTCCCAGGCTCAGGATGTTCCAGCGCACGGCTGGGCCGACGGTATGCGCGATACTGTCCGGGTTGAAAAGCGTGTTGAGTTGGCGGGAGTCGACCGAAACGATGCCGGTCAATGTCAACTGAGGATAGAGATCCGCAGTGGCTACGCCGATCCGTTCGCATTCGCGGATCATGTCCTGTTCGGCTTTCCGAATGTCCGGACGGCGACGCAGCAGATCCTGTGGCATGCCGAAATTCAAAGACTCCGGAATGCCCGGAATGGGACCTGCCCCCAGTTGCTCCATTTGCTGCAGCGTCGGCATGATGCCTTGGAGCACGCAGAGGCGAAGGGCCGCTTGTTGCAATTGCTGTCGCAGGACTGGCACCAACGCTTCGGTCGTATGGAACTCGGACATCCCTTGGGCGACATCCAGATAGGTGACCAAGCCCGATTGTTGTCGCGATTCCGCAAGCTTGACGGTTTCCCCCTGAATCGTCATGTTGCGTTCGGCGATCGCCAATCGGGCTTGCAGGATTCGAACCTCCACAAAGGTCTTGGCCGTCTCCGCGCAGAGGGAGATTTGCAAGTCGTGGTAGGCCTCGGTAATCGCTTCTCGGTCAGCGATCGCGGCGCTCCTGAGGCGTTTCAATTTGCCCCACAAATCGATTTCCCAGGAGGTGTCGAATCCCACGGAATGGAGTTGAAATGCCGTTCCCTGAGGGATGAACGCGTTCCCCGTCTTGCTGAATTGCCGGTACTGGCTGGAACCCGTCGCGAAGGCGTCGGGTCTGGCGAGGGCGGCCGTGGCTCGTTCGATGGCTCGCGCTTCCTCAATTCGTTGCAACGCCTCCTGCAACGAAAGATTCGCAGAAACAACATGCTCGATGATGGCGTCGAGCTCGGGATCATTCAGGTTTTTCCACCAAAAACAGAGGTTTTCTTGCTGTTCCAGAGATAGGCTTTGCGGCTCGACTTCCCAATCGGTGGGCATCGGTAGCGCAGGGCGACGGTAGTCCGGCCCGACCTTGCATCCGATGAATCCCATCACCAGCGCAAGTCCAAGGAACGCACGTAGATACGTGGGGATTGATTTCGAGCGAACCGCTCTCGTCATCCTCGAATGATCTCTTTCTCGTGAAGTTGCTGCAGCATCACGCCGCCCTGGGGTTACGCCTTAGTAATGCAACGCGATACGCACAGTGCATTCGGGCTGGGGCAGAGTACCTGGTTGTCATCGGCATTCCGTTTGTAACGGCTCGATCGGGAACTTTTGCCCCCAGGACGGCCGTTAGGAAGTCGAGTCCTTCTATTCCGAACAGGGAAGCTTTGAGGCCTCTGCGTGTTGGTGGAGCGGGCATCGATCCGAGTCGCGATCCGTTCGTCGGTGTCCAACTCGATCCGCCGTGACTCCCCCCAGATTTGCCCTGCCCTTTCAACCCTTAGAAACCGCGCTGTCGTTACAACCGGCACAGCCTGCTCATCCCCATTAACCCTGAAAAACCATCCCGAGTCCTACCAACCGATCAAGTGCTTTACTTTCCCTAGCAAACGCAAATTCAACAAAGGTTACAGGTGCCCTCCAAGGTGTATGTTTCCCAGGAGTCGAAATCCATCGCTATCGCTGTCGTCAATTTGAGGTCGACGAATCGTGAATCCATCCAAACGCGTACCTGTTCGCCCGTCGCTCAAGATCCAGGATCTGGAGCGCCGCATCCTCATGTCGGCAACGTGCATCGACACGGCGATGATGGATCCATCGTCCGATCCGGCGAATTCCGACGCCAGTGTTTTGAACCAATCGCTCGACGCGACTTTTCATCATATTGAAACGCTTCTGGTCGATGATGCGACGATCGCCCTGGCGATTGAGGATGTCCATACACCGCCGTCTCTTTCTGAGGATTGCGCGATAGACTTGAACGGGACGAGCCCATTTGTTTCTGAGGTCTCTCCGTTGGTGTCTTCATTGCGAGACGATGAAAACTCGTTGCGGCATGAACTGATCCTCATCGGTGATGGTCTTGCAAACACCGATATGATTTTGGCCGGGATCAAGCATGATCCAACCACGGAGTACGACGTCTATATCGTGGATCGTTCGAGCTCTGGATGGGACCAGCTAAACGATTATCTCGTCGAGCGAAATATTCAATTCGATGCGATTCACTTTGTCACTCACGGTACCGCAACTGGGTTCCGATTCGGCTCGGATTGGGTAAACGCCGATACACTTTCCGCCCAGTCAGTACAACTCGCTCAGATCGCGAACTATCTGAGTGACGACGCCGACTTGATCCTTTACGGTTGCAGTATTGCGGAGACGGAATACGGTCGTGGACTCGTCGATCAGCTGGCGATCTACACATCGACCGACGTAGCGGCGAGCATCGACGCCACCGGACATACATCGCTGGGTGCCAACTGGAATCTCGAGTACCATCGGGGCAACGTAGAGACATCGATCGCCTTCTCAGATACCTTCCAGAGCGAGTGGGGTCACGAGATGCTGACCTACACCGTTCGTGACGATTTCACCACCGCTGCCTACACCAACAACAACGGCACCAACAGCTGGTCCGCCAGTTGGAGCGAAACCGATGCGGGAGGGAGCGGTGCGACGACTGGCAACATTTTGATCACTGGTGGCCAGTTGCAGATGTCGGCGACCAATTCGGCCGACCTCATCTCTCGTCAGGCTAACCTCAGCGGAGCCCACTCGGCAACCCTGACGTTTACCTACGACAACACCTTGGATAACAACGCGCTCTCCTCGAGCATCACGTTGGATGTCTCGACCGATGGTATCACTTGGACAAACCTGGATACTTTCTCAAAAACGCAAAATACCGTAGCGGGCAGCAAGAACTACTCCCTGACGTCCTACATTTCCAACCAAACGCGGGTTCGCTTGGACGTTGGAACCGCAGCCGCTGGGTCATTCTTTTTGTACGTTGACAATTTCCAGATTTCCTACGACATCAATACGGCACCCACCGCGGTATTGGATACCGCGACCGCGATCGAAGCAGGCGGGGTCAGCAACGGAACAGCCGGGACGAATCCGACTGGCAATGTGCTGACCAACGATACCGACGCCGATTCGGGAGATACCAAGACGGTCACGGGAGTCGCCGCCGGGGTCGCCGGCAGCGCCAGCGGTAATGTAGGCAGCTCGGTCACCGGCACTTACGGCACGATCAGTATCGCAGCCAACGGTGCATACACCTATACGGTCAACAATAGCAACACTGCGGTGCAGGCGCTTCGAACCAGCAGCGATACCCTGACCGATACGTTCACCTATACGATGCGAGACACGCTGGGTCTGACCAGCACCACGCAGATCACGGTGACAATCCAAGGAGCCAATGATGCCCCCAACGACATCACGGGATCCCTGACCATCGCTGAAAATTCTGCCAACGGAACGTCTGCAGGGACCGTGACTGCGAGCGATGTCGATTCCGGCGATACCCGCACGTATTCCCTCACCGACAACGCCGGCGGGCGATTCGCAATCAATGCCTCGACGGGGCAAGTCACCGTCGCCAACAGCAGCTTGCTCGATTTCGAGTCCTCCACCAGCCACAGCATCACGGTCCGTGTGACTGATACGGCTGGAGCCATCTTTGATAAGGTCTTCTCCGTCTCGGTATCGGATGTGGCCGAAGCATTGGTTCTGACGGCGGGCGCTGACACGTTTACCGACACTGGAGTCACGGAGTCGTCGGTCGACGGCAGTGGCGGAAACGATCTATTCTACGCTTCGAGCGGCAACGACAACTTCACTGGAGGTACAGGAACCGATACCGTCAGTTATGAAAATGCAACATCCGCCGTCACGGTAAATCTGTCTACGACAACTTCGCAAAACACCGTTGGCTCTGGCAGTGATCAGTTGCAAGGATTCGAGAACCTTATTGGCTCGGCATTCAACGATACGCTCACCGGAGACAGCGGCGATAACGTGATTCGCGGCGCCGCTGGCAACGACTCCCTCACGGGCGGTGCCGGAAACGATACGTTCACCGTCGACCTGGGAACCGATAGCGTCACGGATCTTGGAAACGGGTCCGACATCCTGAATGTCTCCTCAGGAGCGACGGCCAACGCAACTGCTGCCGGAGCTTGGACCGCCTCGGCATCAACCAGCAACTCTGGAACCGCGAACGTCACTTCGAGTGGCTTCAGTATCAACGTTAGTGCTGCTACAGGCACGTCCGGATGGACGCTAACCAACAACGGCAACGCGACCGCGGTTACGCTCACCGGTTCTGCTCGAGTAGATACCATCACTGGTGGAACAAATGATGACACACTCATGGGTGGCGCGGGCAATGATTCCCTCACTGGAGGTGCGGGGAACGATACATTCATTATTGACGCTGGTGCAGATACCATCACCGACCTGGGCAATGGTAGCGATATCCTTACGGTTTCCGCAGGAGCTACCGCTAACGCGACCGCCGCAGCCGCCTGGATCGCCACCGCCTCGACCAGCAACGCGGGAACCGCCTCGATCACCTCTAGCGGCTATAGTATCGACGTC
>JBKDXO010000167.1:0-4432 GCA_046306195.1 Planctomycetota bacterium
CGCCACCTTGTTCTCGGGGGAGCCAAAGGTTTTCTTGAACGCGAAATCGTTGGTAGGACGAATACCAATCGGCTGCATGAGGTAGTCCTCCTTTCAAACCAAGAAATGGTTTCCCCGAACCTGTCGCGTGGATCAACGACACGAAATCGTACCACAAACTCGATCAACTTTGGCAAAAGCCATTTGGGAGTCTCCGAGTGTGGAATAGCTATCACTGTGCAAACCGCAATGGAAAACAGCGTCCTATTTCCTCCGCGTCATTGCGTCGCCGCGAGAGCCGTCCGCTCGTCCCCTATACCATGGGGATCCAGGTCCCGTGAAACCCGTACGGGACACGACCGGGCAAAACGACTTTCGCTACGGGTCGGGAGTCGAAACTTTCGGCATCGAGGATCCACAACTCGCTTCGCTTGGCCTGGGTGAGATAGACGAACGACAACAGCCATCCTGCGTCCTCTCCGACGCGCGATGGATCGGGTGTAAAAATCCCCTCGCCGCAGTGGACCCCCGGCTCCATTTTGATTTTGGACATCGATCCGCTCGCGAGATCGAACTTTTCGAACCCGTGAAAGAACTCGTCGTCCCCAAGCCCAAAATATCCGAACCGGTTCGCGCGTCCCACAAACGCTGCATGGATCCTCGGAAACTCCGCGACCGCGTCATCGAGAGGGCCCTCATCGACCCGTCCCGAATCGAGATCGATTACCCAACGATACGGATACGCTTGGTCCGAGGCCGCGGCATCATCGGCATCGCCAAAATTCAAACTGCCAGGGAACTGCTCATAACGACACCCCACCAGTTCGATTCGATTCGACGGCTTGGTGCTTCCTGAGGACGGAGCATGCTCGAACGCATTGAGCATGTGGAACACAAAACAGGTCTTGGCATCGACGTACCGAACCTGGGATGGGTCGTCCCTCGACACGACGGCGAACTGCATCTGCGCCGATTGATCGAAACTCCATGGAACTAGACCGCTGAGCAAACGCTGGACTTCGAATCGCAATGGGCAAATCGGAAAAATGGCATAGTGCTCTGTCATAGCGAAATCATGGACCATCGATGGTTTGCTGATCGGGATCTTGGTCGTTCGCAGCCACGTGCCCGACGCATCGATCTGACTCAGCATCAAGACCGGCTCGTTGGGGATATAGCCAAACGTGAGCATCTCACCGGTCTTCGGATCGATCTTGGGATGGGCGGTGAAAGGATGCGTGATCTTGCCGGCATAGTCCAACTTCCCCACGGTCTCGAGGTTCTTGAGTCGCAACTCGTAGGGTAATCCCGCTTCCCACAATGCCAGTAACCGATTGCCATGGAAGACCACGGACGTGTTCGCGCTGTTCTTGTACGGATTCAAGCCCGCCAAAGCCATCGCGATATCGGGAGGATCGAGCAGACCGCGATAAAGGGCTCGGCTGGCTTTGTTCTCTTTGAGATATCCTTCGGTAGCGACATACCGATTCTGATAGCGCACTCCCGCATCGGTAAACGAGACCGCGTGCAACATGCCGTCCCCATCAAACCAATGGTACCGCCCCTGCGGCGAGAACCGTGGGTTGGGTCCGTTGCGGACCAAGGTCCCGCGGAGCGAAGCGGGAATCGTGCCAACGACCTGGAGGTTCGAGACGTCGCGCTCTTCGTGCACCGGTGCGAAGTTGCCACTCAGGAAACGGCTGGTGCCTGCGGCATCCCCCGCATCCTGCCATCCACCCGATTCCTCGATCGCTTCGACCAAACTCATGCCGACGCGCGGATGAAACCAAGCCGCAGCCGCGATCGAGGCTCGCACCAAAAATTGACGTCGCACGGAATTCATATAGGCACCCTGTCAGTCCGATGGTCGCAGTCAGTTAGATGTAGGTATGCAACTGATTGTAAAGCATCGTCATGTCAATTAGCGATTCGGGTTTTCGAACCAATAGAGCCCCGACTTGCCAGGTGCGACGATGTCGACGTCGCCGTCGCGGTCCATGTCGTGAAGCGCCAATCGAAGCCCGGTGCCTGCCGATCCCGGCCGAAAATCCTTGAGGGCATTGCGCTGCTCAGGCTTGAGCGGTGCCGCAGGCGCGGGTTCTCCGAGATAGACGGTGGTTTTTGACCAACCTCGCTTTGCGCGATCGAATCGGAAGATGTAGATGCATGGCGCGTCGGTCGCCCCCGGCTCGACCGCATGGGCATAGACTCGTTTGCCAGTCACAAACTCTTGCTCGCCATCCCCATCGAAATCCGCTAGATGGAGCGCGTGCACCTGCGAGAACGTCTTGTCGATCTCTTCCTTCGTCCACGCCCGCTTGCCAGCACCGTCGACCGATTGCCTGAGCCAATACAGTCCGAAGTCGTGGCCCATCCCCCAGACCACATCGGTATCGCCGTCCCCATCGAAATCGTGCCCAATGATTTCGACGCTGGCTGCTCCCAGCTGAAAGTCTGGATGGAACGTCCACTCCGAGGATCGTTCGGCAGGTTGTTCATACCATCCTTGAGGGGTGATGATGTCGACGCGGCCGTCGCGATTGATGTCTCCATGTCCCATCCCATGCCCTGCTCCCTGCGGAGCGAGTACTCGCTTCTTCCATTCCACACTCGGTGATTTTGATACCAATTCGTATAGCAACACCTGGCCACCCACGTTCGGTAAATAGACAGGGGTCTTGTCGCCATAAAGGTCGACCAAATAACTCGTCTCCATCGAGCCCGGCAAGTCGATATCGTGTTCCGTCCACGGTTGCGTTGAGTCCTGCGGCTGTTCGACCCACGCGATTCGTCGGCTGAAGTAGGCGCACGTGACGATATCGACTTTTCCGTCGCCGTTGACGTCGAGCGGTTCGTCGGCGAAATCCTCATGATATTGAGGGTTGGGGCCGGGTGGGATGTTGCGGACTTGATGCTGAACCCAATCTGGCGCCGCGTACCACGAATCGCCGCAGAAAACATCGGGCTTGCCGTCGCGATTGAAGTCCGCAACCCCAGCCGCTTCGTAGGGGGAGAGATGATTGATGGTATGCTTTCTCCACTGATCGGGTTCGTCGGCTTGCGATCCGCAGCACCAGAGGGCCACAATCAAACACGCAAGCTGCTTCAACGGGACGGTCTGTGGAACGAGGTAAGGCACGGAAACATTCTCCTGGAAACGAACGGGTAAGGATCGCCTGCACGATTCTGATTGTAACCGATGCCAACATCGATCGCTTTACCGCTTAAAATAGATACAATCCGGTCGGCGTGCACCGGAATCGACTCGCGCAGCAGTGGCACTTGAGGGTGATGGGATCCATCGGGAAACAAAAATGAATGAACCAGTGATTTCCCATGCTCCGGGAAAAACTCTCAATGCAGTCCGATGGATCATGGCTTTCCTGGCCGTCGGGGCCGTCTGCTTGCAAGCTTGGCACCTGACTCAGATCCAGCGATTCGTTCTTGATCAGTATTTGAGCTTTTTCACGATCCAGTCGAATCTGCTGGCTGCCTTTGTTCTGGCTTGCGAAGCCGCAGGAGGACTAGGTCTCAGCCACCGTCGGCGGGACAGCCTCCGCGGAGCGCTGGTCCTCTACCTTGGGATCACAGGCGTTGTCTATGCATGCCTGTTGGCTCGCTTGCCGATCGTCAAGGCGATCGTTCACCCGTGGGCCGACCTGGTGCTTCACTACGGCATGCCACTTTGGATCATGATCGACTGGCTCGTCGCACCACCGGGGTCGAAAATCTCCTTCCGACGTGCGCTCAAGTGGCTGATCTATCCGATCGCCTACTTGTTTTTGACGTTGCTCCGCGGTGCCTGGACCGATTGGTATCCGTATCCTTTCCTTGACCCAAAGAGTCCTGGTGGCTGGCCCGCGATCGCAATCGTTAGCACGGTGATCACCCTTCTCGCGGTTCTCGCTATTTGGGTGATTCTGTATTTGGGTCAGTTCAAAAGCCGATACCGGTAGTCTACGACGACGTGAAACTTGACTGTGGGTTTCGCACTGACCTTCTCGTGAATGAGTTGGTTATCGTTGAACGCGGAGGCGCAGAGGAACGCGGAGGGTGCGCGGTCGGGGGGAGGCAGAAAAAATCGAGCTCGCGGTATTCGGTACATTCTATGTGCCATCCAGATCTCTGCGCTCTCTGCGTCTCAGCGTTTCAAAAAGGATTTCCAAACCGGTAAACGCAGAGGCGCAGAGGAACGCAGAGGGTGCGCGGTCGGGGAGAAAGATTGGAGAGGACGAGGATGGGATGGGAGGAGTTCAGGAAGGGATTTTTTGTTGGATTCCTCGCGATTGCAGATCTCTGCGCTCTCCGCGTCTCTGCGTTTCAAAGAAGACCCTGGGGACCGCTAAACGCAGACGCGCAGAGGAACGCGGAGGGTGCGCGGTCGGGGAGAAGGATTGGAGAGGAGGAGGATGGGATGGGAGGAGTTCAGGAAGGGATTTTTTATTTGGATTCC
>JBKDXO010000168.1:0-25707 GCA_046306195.1 Planctomycetota bacterium
CAATGATACCTTTTTAGCGGATCATTGCTCCCGATGTTTTAGCCGTAGATCCATCCTCCATCAATTCGTGGGAATTTTCCAATGGAAACAACAGCTTCTGATTCGACCACCGTCGGGAACCGCTCTTCGTATCGCCGACTACGATTGCTGTTGCTGGTCGCCTTGGTGTTGGGAGTGATTTACGTTTTCAACTTGAACGCATCCCCTTGGCTTCAACCGCAACAGCCTCCCGACGAGATCAACGGATGGAGCAATCGCGTGGAGCAAGCGCTGCGGGAGGGGCGAGCTGGCGAGGCTTTGGCGGAGTTGGATCGAGCGATGCAGAAGGTTCCGAACAATCCGCAAATGCACTTGATTCGCGGGTCGCTTCTGTTTCGGAGCGGGAAAATTGAAGAGTCGCTGATCGATTTCGACAAATGCATTGCGCTCGATCCGCGCATGAAGCCGTACATGTGGCAACGGGGAATCTCTCTGTACTACGCAGGCAAATATCAAGAAGGGGTGGATCAATTCGTGGAGCATCGCGAAGTGAACCCGAACGATGTGGAGAATGCGTTCTGGCATTTTCTATGCGCTGCGAAACTGAGCGGTGTTGAGGCCGCCCAAAAGTCGATCCTGCTTTCCGGCACGGACCGCCGTGTTCCGATGATGCAGGTCCAGGACTTGATTCAAGGCAAGGCGACTCCAGAAGCCGTCATTGAGGCGGCGGAATCTTCGCGCACCAATGTCCGCGGCCCGGCATACGATCGATTCTATGGGTATCTGTATGTCGGTCTTTACTACGATGCGATCGGTGACCAAGAGCAGGCCAAGAAGTGGATTGAGAAGTGCGTCGAATTAAAAGTCGACGGCTACATGGGGGACGTAGCGAGAGTCCACTGGAATCGCATGCAGCCCAAGCCCTAGCGTGCGTTTACTCGAAGACCCCGTCACCGAATCGCTTTGGTCCTTTCGGCGGATCGACTGCGGTTGGTGCCTTCGGCGGTTTGCTATCGAGGAAGTGTGGTCGATTGACTGGAGCGGATTCCGTTGGCGAGACGATTGCTGGAATATGCGGGGTCGTATCGAGATACTCCTCGTCGTATCGCGAAACGTAACCGGGCTGTTTGGCGCGTTCCAGTTCCAGGGAGTACTCGCGCACGACGGCTGATTGAATCATGTCGCGGCAAACTTGATTGATCGGATGTGCGATATCCGCATACAGTTTGTTGGGACCACCCTCAACATCTTTCAGATCTTGGGGTCCGCGAAGCCGCGAGCCACACTGGTTGCAGTAGTGGCTCCGCAGATGGTTCTTGCAACCGCAGCGTCCACAGCGAGCGGACATTTTGCGGCTGGGCATGGCGACAAACGGGCCGTTTGCCCCTTCGATGATTTTCAAGTCGCGGACGACAAAGGAATGGTCGAAGGTGATCGAGCAGAAGGCTCGCAAGCGATCCTCCGAATCCTCCATCAACTTGATCCGTACTTCGGTGATTTCCATGGCCACCCACACACTCCCTTGACGAGCTGAGGCCTTGTCTTACTCGATGAATCCCAACGGTTGGATCTGTTCTTGGATCGAGGACGTTCGCCACGTCGACGCTACAAAAACTCGGCATTCGTTCAACAAAGCCAGCTCCCTCCCTATCTTCTCGGCTTCTTGGCGGCTCGAGCACAAGCAAAAACGGGCCGATCCGCTACCGCTCAAGCACTGGCCAAGCGGTTTGTAACGATCAAACCACTTCGCCGTCCGATCGATCCACGGATTGCGGGCTCGCGCCACCTGGTCCAGTCGATTATATAGCAGAGTGCCAACCTGTTCGTTTTGTCCGCGAGCGAGCCAATGGAGCAATTCGGCGGAATTTCCAGGCGGAGATTTGGGGGGTTGGGTTGTTTGGGGGGGGTGGTCAGTTAGGTTTCGGAAGATTTCGCCTGTATCACAACCTTGCGGGGGATGGACAATCACGACGTGCTGATCGGCTGGGTTCGCGACCGGGGTAACCTGTTCTCCGCGACCCGAACAGTGGGCGGTCCAGCAGCGATTGCTCCAGCCCTCAAGGAAGAAGTTCAAATCGCTTCCCATTTCGGCGGCGATTCTGCTGAGCAGGGGTAGCTGGAGTCGGCCTGACCAAGCCAGGCTTCCGAGAACCAACGCAGCGGCGGCGTCCGCGCTCCCCCCGCCAAGTCCGGCTTGGGCTGGGATTCGCTTGGAGAGCAACGCGTCGAATCCGTTTGTGGTTCCCAATTCGACTTGCAGTCGCCGCAACGCTCGCACGACCAGATTGCGTTCATCCGCAGGGATATTCCATGCCGGATCATCGATTGCAAAGCGGATGGGGTATTCATGGGCCGCTGACTCATCCGAGGGATAGTCGATCTGGAGTCGGATGTCGCTATCGGTGCGCGGTTGGATGCTCAGGGTGTCGCACACGTCGACCGCCAGCATGACGGTGTCCAGGTCATGGTAGCCATCAGCGCGTTTCCCGAGGACTTCCAGAAAGAGGTTGATCTTGCAGGGAACATGGCAGGTCAACGCGGTGTGCGATGCCATGTTTGGCGAATGCATGCTTGGCGAATGGTAGAGGGCCCGCTCGATTTTCATGGCCGTACTTAGTTCGGCTTTTCGATCGGGTAACCGGCCCCGGTCCACCCGCGCCAGCCCCCATCGACACTTACGATGTTCAGATACCCCATCTTGCGCAGGTTGTCAGCCGCGAGGGCCGAACGAAAGCCACCTCCACAGATCAAAAAAAGCTCCGTGTTGGGATCCGGAAAGCGTTCTTCGATGTCTCGCTCGATGACTCCCTTGCTCATAGGAATAGCGCCGGGGACGTGTCCGGCAGCGAACTCGCTCTCTTCGCGAACATCGATCACGATGGGAGTCGGACCCGCGACAACGCGTTTGTGGAGGTCCGAGACGGAGCATTCGCGAATGCGCGAGCGCGCATCGTCGACGAGTTGGACAAAGGCGGGGGAGTGCGATTTGGCCATGATTTCGTATCCGAGCTTTTGGTCCTTGGTGAATCAATACTTGCGCAACGGGGTACCGAGTATACCGCTGTTCTCCGCGCTGGGCCAACGCGACGAACTGGGCAAAGCTGATAAAAAATGAACCTTACGCGCCAAAAACGACGTTAAATTTTTTGGCAATGGCTGCAGAGTCATCACAGTCTACGCCGATAAACACCCGGCGGGCGAATTGTCGTCGCATCGTCCATCAATCGGATGGCGAATCGCTCAACGAATGATTTGCTCGCATTGCGGATACTTACCTGGCACCCCAAAGGAAAGCGATGGGACGCTTGTTCGCAGCGTGTCTTGGTTGCATTGCCATGCTGACCCAAATCGGGTCTGGTTTGTTGCATGGCTTGGAAACCGAGTCCATTCTGGTTCGATGCGTTGTCGCTCTGATGATTGCGGCCATCCCTGGCTGGATCATCGGTCAGATGGCGGATGCGGTGGTTCGCGAAAATATCGAGGCTCATTACCGTAGACAAATCGAGCAACTCAAGTTGCAGCAAGCGAGAGAAACGGGCGCCGCCTAGCCGGATTTGGCAATCTGGACAAGCGAGCGAAAGCGTCTTCGAAAAACTTGCAGCATTGATGTGGAATTGACAACTACAACTCGGTAGAGTCCCGATCGTTCGACACCACAACACCGGCATCGCCGTTCTATCGAGGCACGAAGCTTTGATCGGATGGCTCGTCCATCAGCAGGCCGAAGGGGTGGTGGAGACGTGAGTCTTGGGAATCGGGTCCCCCCGGAGCCCAAGAGGCAAGCCAAATCAAGCACGGAGGTTCGGATGGCGACGACTGCAGTATCAAATGTCGATATGACAGAGGTCTGGAAACAGTACAAAGCAGACCCAAACAATATCGAGCTGCGGAATACCCTCATTGAACGTTACACACCTCTGGTTCGCTACAACGGCGAACGCCTTCGATCCAAACTTCCCGAGGGAGTTGAGTTGGACGATTTGATCAGCGCCGGCATCTTCGGTTTGATGGACGCGATCGACGCTTTCGACCTGGAACGAGGCGTCAAGTTTGAAACCTACTGCGTGCCTCGCATTCGAGGCGCGATGCTCGACGAGCTTCGCACCATGGACTGGGTTCCCCGGCTGGTCCGAAGCAAGGCGAGCAAGCTCAATGAGGCGACCAAGCTTCTGGAAACCAAATACGGTCGTGCTCCAACCAACCATGAACTTTCTCAGTACATGGGAATTTCCATCGATGAGCTTGAGAAGATGAAGGCGGATGCGTCGGCCGTCGGTTTGGTCTCGCTCAACAAAAAATGGTACGAGACCGACAGCTACAAGGATGTGCGCGAGATCGACGTACTGGAAGACAAACGCAGCGAGGACCCGACGCGCCGAATCAGCAAGAGCGATCTGATGCGTTTGGTCACCAAAGGCCTGAATCGTAATGAGCGGCTGATCATCATTCTGTATTACTACGAAGAGCTGACGATGAAGGAGATCGGCGCGACCCTGGACTTGAGCGAGAGCCGAGTTTCGCAGATGCACACAAGCATCGTGCAACGATTGCAAGACCAGCTCGGGCGCCGCCGAGTCGAATTCGGGACCTAGCACCCCTTCCAGCTCGCGCGGCGTTTGACATCTTCCAAGGTGCATCTAAGATGCAGTTGGCAATCCTTTGGAACCAAGCGCCGCGCCCCCGGTCCTCCGGCGAGCCCCATCGGTTTGCATTTTCGAATGCGTGACTTCTGAGATCGGGTGTTTTCTATGCTCTCCATCATCGGCCTGGGCTACGTCGGCCTCCCCCTGTGCATCCAGTTTGCCCGATGCGATTCCAAGGTGCTGGGCCTCGATATCGACACCAAGAAGGTCGATGCGATCAACGCCGGCAATTCGTATATCCACCACATTCCCTCGAGCATCATTGCCGAGCAAGTCGACGCGGGGCGATTGCAGGCCAGCACGAACTTCTCCCGGGTTCGGGAGTGCGAGGCTGTGATCATTTGCGTTCCGACCCCGCTGAGCAAAAATCGAGAGCCCGACATCTCGTACATCTTGGAAACGGGCAAATCGATCGCACCCCATCTGCAGCCCGGAACGCTTGTGGTCCTCGAATCCACCACCTACCCGGGGACGACCGATGAGGACTTGCGAAGTGTGCTCGAGGCAGGATCGGGACTTCGCGCCGGACGGGATTTTTTTCTCGCCTTCTCTCCGGAGCGAGAGGATCCAGGCAATCCGGACAGCAAGGTCGCCAAGATCCCTAAGGTGGTCGGAGGTTTCACGCCGGCCTGCCTCGAGCGAGCCGTCGCCCTCTATTCGCAAGCGGTCGAACGGGTTGTGCCGGTATCGAGTTGCCGCGCCGCGGAAGCAACCAAGCTCCTCGAAAACATCTTTCGATCGGTCAACATCGCCCTGGTCAATGAGCTGAAGGTCGTTTACGACGCGATGGGGATCGACGTGTGGGAAGTTATCAACGCAGCGAGAACCAAGCCGTTTGGATACATGGCGTTCTATCCCGGACCGGGTTTGGGTGGACACTGCATCCCCATCGATCCGTTCTACCTCACCTGGAAGGCTCGCGAATACGGTCGGGCCACCCGCTTTATCGAACTGGCCGGGGAAATCAATACCTCAATGCCCGAGTATGTCATCAGGAAATTATCCGATGGCTTGAACGCTCGGCGGAAACCTCTCAACGGGAGCAGAATTCTCCTGGTCGGCTTGGCCTACAAGGCCAACGTCGATGACGATCGGGAATCGCCCGGATACGTTCTGATGGACCTGCTCAAGCATTCGGGAGCGGAGGTCGCGTACTACGACCCCTACATTCCCGTAGTGCGGCCGACGCGCGAACACCCGCATTGGGCAGGGCTCAAGAGCGTTTCCTGGGATGAGCCCACGATACGATCGTTTGACGCCGTTTTGGTGGCGACGGCACACGCCAATGTCAACTACGATGAATTGGCGACATGGTCCCAGTTGATCGTCGATACTCGCAATGCAATTCCGAATCCCGATCCCGCCAAAGTGATCAAAGCGTAGAGGCACACGCGCGCGGATAATGTTGGCACGGGGGAGCGATGGGACGTTATCGCCCCTTTTGGAGGAGCCTGCTCGCGGCATTGCGACGATCGATCGTCTCGGACCATTGGCGGTACAACGGACCGTCCACCCCGCCGTATGTTTCGAGAAAATCGGATTGACGGATTCCTTCCGGAAAACCGTCGATCGGCGCGATCGCATCGGAAGCGACCCAATCGCGAGCGATCCTCTTTTGCATGGCTGTGGCTTGAGCCTTTGAGCCCAACGCAAGTTCGGCGAACAGGACCCCGGCTCGATCCGCAAGCAAATCCGCGAACGAGAAACCGGAGCCCCCCTCTCCGGAATCCATCTCCTCCTTGCTGATCCCGATGAAGTTGCTCGTCCTCGACGATGCCAGCGCTGTGATTGCGGCGCTGACCCAAAAGTGGCGGACCAGATCATTGCGCCCATGTACCTGCACGCGGTCACTGGACTCCACCAGTCGATCGTACGTTTTGGGATCTAGGGTTCGGCCCGTGACCAGCAGAAATTTGGTATGTCCCATCCAAATCGCCGCTGCCAGAATCGCGGCTCGATTTTGTCTCATCGCGGATCGGGAAGGAGCGCGGCGCTGGGACTCTGCGAACATAAAGCGGGTCCCCTCCACGAACCGATCTCCCTGTGGTGGCTCGGACATCGGGTTCGCCAAGGAGTCGATCCAAGCTTCGACGATCGATACCGCGAGGGCAGAGTCTTCGACCATCTCGTTCGATTTGAGCAGGACCGAAATCTCGCCGATCATCTTTTTGTCTCGAACCACTTGCAAGTAAACGCGATGATCGCGGATCTCGGCCGAGCGGACGGCGCCCATCGCTTTGCTGGTCACTTTATCTTGGTCAAGAATGTAGCAAAACAATCGCTGGCTCATCGTCCGCACAAAACCGACCAATGGAATACGACCAATCCAAAACCGATCCCAAGTTGTCGTCAGCCGTCCATCTTCGACGCGAGCCGATCCATCCAATTCGCCATTGAGGTATCCCAAGGGATGGCCGAGCGCGAACCGGCACTGGAAGTGATCCTGCATCGGAAAGACGACCTCGCTGTGGAATTCGATGCGCAGCAGATTGGCCGCCGACCGAAGACTGCCCGCAATCTCCCCGCCCGAGAACGAAATCCGATTGAGATTCCCGTCGCGTTCGCGGTCCAGCGACTGTCTCAAATCTACTTTCTCCGCGGTCGACATCAGGGGTGTTGTCACACACGGTCGCATATCCACCAGCAGCAACGCGAGCAGCAGCAAAAATCCCGCATGCCATTTCGCGATCCGCTTCGCCATGGCCAGCAAGGCTTTGCGTCTCCAGCCCATCCAGCACAGGACGCCCACTCCGAGAGCCCACAGGCAAATCAAACCAACAACCAGGGTCAGAACAATGTGCATCGGCAATGCTTAGGCGAGGACGTGCGGAAGAGCGAATCTCCTTCCAGTCTAGTCGAAGGCCAGCCAAGTGGGAGCGGAAAGGATCGGGCAATCGGGAATCGGGGAATCGGAAATCGGAAATCGGATCCGCAGGCTCAACCGAGCAGATTCTCGATCTTGCTGAGGATTTCGCAATGAATGATTTCTGGTGAACGATCCGCATCGACGAGAAGGGTTGCGCCGGTACATCGGGGCAACTGACTTCGAAACCCATCGCGCACGCGTTGAAAGTAGTCACGTCCACGCTTCTCAAGACGATCCAATCCCCGTTGCATCCGCGAGGCCGCTTTCTCCACGTCGAGATCCAAGATGATCGTCACGTCGGGCATCAGGCCCCCGGTCGCCACCTGGCCTACCTGCCACAGTGTTTCGACGCTTAATCCTCCTGCGCAGCCTTGGTAAACCACGTTGGCTAGTAGAAAGCGATCGCACAGCACGATGTCCTTCCGCTCGAGAGCGGGTCGAATCTGTTCGTCGACCAATTGAGCGCGGGCGGCCATGTAGAGAAGCATTTCGCTAGTCATAGCCAGGGGGATATCCTCGCGATGGAGCAGGATCTCGCGGATGGCGTCCCCCAAAGGGGTTGATCCGGGATCCCGGGTACAGAATACCGAACTCCCGCGCGCTATCAAAAAATCTCGCAGCATGGCGATCTGCGTCGACTTGCCCGCTCCGTCGATTCCGTCAAATACAACGAACAACGATTCGTACCTCCTGCACCTTGCGTTACATGGCAAAAGATTCGAGATCTTCTTTCGAAGCCAACTGATATCCATGCGGCTCCATCGAGCAACCGGCTCGGCCTTGACTCAAGGATCGAATGGCGCTCGAGTACCCAAACAACTCCTTGAGCGGCGCGATCGCCGTGACGCTCGTCATCGAACCTCGGGCTTCGGTGCGTTCAATCAAACCGCGGCGCTGCTGCAAATCTCCGACGATCTCGCCCAGGTAATCGGCGGGAGTCGTGATCTCCATTTTCATGACCGGTTCCAACAGCGACGGACCTCCCTCGCGAAGCCCCGAATCGAATGCGTCGTTGGCCGCGATGCGAAACGCGACTTCGTCCGATCCGACCTCAGCGATTTCCGCTCCGAGGATGCTGATGCGAATACCGGTCAGCGGGAAGGATCCGATCAAACCGCCTCCCTCGGCTCGATTGCGAAGTTCCTCCAAGGCCGCTTGCCGCAGATTCTCGGGGAGCATTTTTTCGGGGGGGGTGCGATCGAAGATGATCACCTTGGCGGACATATCCTCCAGCGGCTCGAATCGAACGTTCAGTCGCGCGAACAGGTGCTGCGATCCGACTTGTCGATTGCATTGGCCGACAACCTCTGCGGAGGACGCGATGGTTTCGCGGTAACTGACCCGCGGTTTGTAGAACTTGACATTCAGGTGGAAGTCGCGAACCAATCGATTCTTGATCACCTCCAGGTGCAACTCGCCCATCCCCGAGATGATCGTCTGCCCGGATTCGCTGCTTTCTACCGCGTGGAACGTCGGGTCCTGGCGTTTGAGCATGTCGAGGACTTCGGCTAGTTTCTTTCGCTCGGTGGTGTTCTCGGGCTCAATCGCCATGGAGATCACGGATTGCGCGAACTGAATCGACGGCAGTTCGATCATCTCGCGGGTATCGCACAGCGTGTCTCCGGTAATCGAGTCGCGCGGCCCGATCGCGCAGGCGATGTCGCCGCATTCGAGGGCATCGATCTGACCTTGTTTTTCCCGTTTGGTCGCGTGGATCTGCCACAACTGCGCGACGTTCTCCTTTTTGTCCCGGTTGGGGTTGTAGACACGCGAGTTGGATTCTAAACGACCCGAATAGACGCGAATCCAGAACATGTCGCCGGTCTTGGCAGGCAGGATTTTGAATACCAATCCGCAGAACGGCTCCTTGGGATCCGGTTTGCGAGCCAAGAGTTTGTCGCGCTTCTTGGGATCGCATCCTTGAACGGGCGGTCGATCGAGGGGGCAGGGAAGGTAGTGGCTGACGCCGTCGAGCAGTGGTTGAACTCCGACGCCATGCAATGCGGAGCCGCAGAACACGGGCTGGATCTTCTGGGCGATGCATGCCTCCCGCAGAGTCGCGCGGATCAACTCCGCCGGGATGGGCTTCTCCTCCATCGCCAACTCCATCATCGGATTGCTGAACGTGTAGAGTTTCTCGAGCATCACGTTTCGCCAATCCTTGGCATCGTCGAGAAGCTCTGGCGGGATATCGGATTGGATAACCGTTCTTCCCGCATCGTCGCTGCTGAAGGTGAGCAGTTTCATGTCGACCAAATCGATGATCCCGCGGAACGGATCGCTGGTGTGGCCGGGCCCTTGGCCGACCGGGATTTGGATCGCGAGCGGGTCGGCGTTGAGGCGAGGACCGATTTCGTCGAGAACGCGGTAAAAGTCAGCCCCTTCGCGATCGAGTTTGTTGATGAACACAATGCGGGGCACGCCGTACTTGTTGGCTTGCCTCCAAACGGTCTCGCTCTGGGCTTCGACCCCCTCGCGAGCGCTGAAGACGACGACCGCGCCGTCGAGGACGCGCAAGCAGCGTTCGACCTCGGCGGTGAAATCGACGTGACCGGGAGTATCGAGCAAGTTGACGGTGCAATCCTTCCAGCGGAACGTCACGCAAGCTGCAAAGATTGTGATTCCTCGCTGCTGTTCCTCGGGATCATCGTCGGTTTCCGTGGTACCGGAGTCCACGGCGCCGGCCCGGTGCTTGGTACCGCTCATGTAGAGCATCTGCTCGGTGACGGTCGTCTTGCCCGCATCGATGTGGGCAATGATGCCGATATTGCGAATGGTATTTAATTCACGTGCCATGTTGGAAAGAGCGACTCACGGATCGTGAGGCTTTACGAGGGTTGGCGGCGCAAGTCAAGCCATTCGCTGTGGAATACGCCTTCCCGATCGACGCGTTGGTAGGTGTGGGCGCCAAAGTAATCGCGCTGGGCTTGCAACAGGTTCGAGGGCAATCGCGCCAATCGATAACTGTCGTAGTAGGCCAACGCGGTGGAGAACGCTGGCACAGGCAGCCCCAGGTGGCTTGCTGCCATCACCACCGCGCGCCACGACTCCTGCGCCTGCTGGATCGCCTGGCTGAAGTAGGGATACAAAAGCAAATTCTCGAGGTTCGGCTGCGCGTCAAAGGCTTCCTTGATGCGATCCAGGAATTGCGCCCGAATGATGCAACCGCCGCGCCACAGCAACGCGCAGTCGCCGTAGTTGAGTTCCCACTTGTGCTCGCGACTGGCTTCTTGAAGCTGTACAAAGCCTTGGGCGTACGAGCAGATTTTGGACGCATACAACGCGCGTCGCACCGCTTCGATGAAGCCCTTGCGATCCTGGATCATCGACTGCACCGCTGAGGCAAAGGCCGGATTGTGGGAGGCGATCGGAGCGGGGAGAACTTTGCTGGCTCGCACGCGCGACTCCTTCATAGCCGCCAAGCATCGCGCATACACCGCCGTTGTGACCAGTGTGCTGGGGACACCGAGGTCGAGGGCCAACTGACTCATCCATTTTCCCGTCCCCTTGGCACCGGCAACGTCGAGAATCTTGTCGACCAGGAACCCGTCCCCTCCTCGGTCGTCTTTGACACTAAAAATATCGCGCGAGATTTCGATCAAATAACTTTGCAACTCGCCGCGATTCCACTCGGAGAACACATCGTAAAGTTCGTCATTGCTGAGCCCCGCCGCTTCCTTGAGCAAGAGGTAGGCCTCGCAGATCAATTGCATGTCGCCATACTCGATGCCGTTGTGGACCATTTTGACGTAATGGCCAGCGCCTCGAGGTCCAACCCACTCGCAGCAAGGAATGTCGTGTTTGGGCCCGACCTTGGCTGCGATCGATTGGAAGATGGGGCGGATCGTGTCCCACGCAGCCTTGCTGCCACCGGGCATCAAACTGGGGCCTTTGAGAGCCCCCTCTTCGCCACCCGATACGCCAGAGCCGACAAACAGCAGCCCCTTGCTCTCGACATACGGAGTGCGCCGTTCGGTATCCATGTAGTGCGTGTTGCCGCCGTCGACCAGAATGTCTCCCGGTTCCAGGTGAGGCAGAAGTTGTTCGATCAAATCGTCGACGGCCGGCCCTGCCTTGACCAACATCATCACGATGCGAGGACGCTTGAGACTCTTTACCATCTCGGGAATCGAGTGGCAGCCGACAAAGTTCTTTCCTTTGGCTCGCCCCTGAACCAATTCGTCCACTTTCTCGGTGGTCCGGTTGAAAACCGCGACGCGGTATCCGCGGCTTTCCACGTTCAGGGCCAAGTTTTCGCCCATGACAGCCAGGCCGATCAGGCCGAAATCGCACAAATCACTCATGCTCGTTCATCGTTCTGCAAGCGGATTCCCTCGTCGCCGAGGATTGCGGAAGGGTTGGATTCAAGGGGCATTCTAGCCTTGCCCGCCCGCATCATCAATCGACTCGGATTCGGCTGACGAACAGGCCGATTTGACGGTACGCTAAACTTTCCCTAGTGCCGATCTCAGGAAATCCACCGTGGAGCCAAGAACATGTTGCTTTGTCCATCTCAAGGGATCCGATCCCTCCTCCTCCTCGGCTGGCTAGGCGTCGGCATGATCCCGAACGCCGTGATCCCGAGCAACGTGAGATCGGCCGATTGGTCGCAGTTCCGCGGAGGGAAAGCGATGAGCGTCGTCACCGACGCCCGTCTGCCGGATTCATGGCCCGAGACGCCCGTGCCCGCGTGGCGAGCGGAAATCGACGGCAGTGGATGGTCGCAACCCATCGTGGTTGGGGATTTGGTGTTCGTCACCACCGCAGTGGGTTCGAAATCCGTAAAACCCAAAGGGATGACCGGCGGAGTGATGGATCCGAGCACCATGGGCCGGGCGCCGAAACCCAAAGACCCGGTCGAATGGCGATTGGTCTGTCTCCAGTTGTCCGATGGCAAGGTCCTGTGGCAATCCAAGGTCGCCGAAGCCGTACCTGCGTTCGGCAAGCATGCCTCGAATACTTTTGCAACGGAAACCCCCGCAGCCTCGAGCGATACGGTGTACGCGTATTTTGGCGCAGCCGGAATCCTAACGGCCTACGATTTTCAAGGTCAGGCCAAGTGGACTCGATCGTTCGAACCGCAGAAAATCAACAATGACTTCGGGACCGGATCCTCGGTTGTTTTGGCGGATGATCGATTGCTTATCCAGATGTACAACGAAGATTCCGCCGTTCTTGCATGTTTGAGCGCTGTCGACGGTCAAGAGATATGGCGAGCCTCTCGCGACAAAGGGTCCGCCTGGAGCACCCCCATCCTATGGAGGAATATCGATCGCACCGAGGTGGTCACCGGCGGCTCAGGCTCGGTGATCGCTTATGATCTGGTCGATGGGTCAGAACGATGGCGAGTCAGTGGCCTCGATACGTCCTTTTCCTGCTCCCTGGTGGCTGACCCAAGAGCGGTGTATTACGGAACCGCGAGCCCCGGCAGCCGCGCACCCATCGGGGCTGTCGGCGCAGGGCACTTGGGAGACCTCACTCCCGCCAAAGGTCAAAACAAAAGCGATGGCGTTCTGTGGTCGGGTTCCAAAAGCGGAGCCGGGATGCCCTCCCCGATCGTGGTCGGCGAGTACATCTATTTCTTCGGCAATACGATCACGTGTTACGAGACTCAGACCGGGAAAGAGATCTATCGCAAACGAACTCCGGGTGGCAAGCTGATCGCGGGATGTCCCGTTGTCGCAGGGGATCGGATTTATGCGGTGAACGAAGCGGGAGACACGTTCGTTTTTGCGACCGGTCCCGAGTACAACGTCCTCGCGGAGCTGAAAACCGGGAACAAAAACGAAGTCTATTGGGCGACTCCCGCCATCGCAGGGGATGCATTGCTGCTCCGATCTTCGGACGCGTTGTACTGCTATCGGTAGAGATTGACGACGCAATCGCCGCGATGGCTGGAAATCGCTACGATCTTGGGGAGTCGGACCTCCTCACTGATTGCACCGAATGATGCCTTACCTGCTGAACTTTCTCTACGCCTTGCTGCTCGTCCTCGCGAGTCCGTGGATTCTGTGGCGGCGCATCACTCAGGGACGGTATCGGAGGGGATGGCGCGAGAAATTGCTCGGTTTCATCCCCGAACCGGCCGCGAGACCATCCGCCACCGACTTATCGCAGCAACGGCCCCCTCGCATCTGGTTCCACGCCGTCAGCGTTGGTGAACTCCAAGTGATCCGACCCGTCATCGAACTGGCAATAAGCGAATGGCCTGAGCTGCAAGTGATCGTCACCACTTCGACCGACAGTGGTTACGAACTGGCGAAGAAGCTCTACGCAAAGCACCATGTTGGATTTGCTCCCCTGGACTTCACGTGGGCCGTTCACAAAGCCCTCGACCGAATCGAGCCCGATTTGGTGGTCATGACGGAAATGGAGTTATGGCCCAATTGGTATCGCGCGACCTTCCAACGCAAGATCCCGATCGCCATCATCAATGCGAGGTTGAGCGAGCGATCGCTCCGAGGCTACCAACGCGCCGCGCGGTGGATCGTTCCCACACTGAAACAGGTTGCGTGGATTGGAGCCCAAAGCGCTACCTACCGCGATCGTTTCTTGAAATTGGGTTATCCCGAAACGCAAATCGAAGTGACCGGCAATATCAAGTTCGATGGCGCAACGCCCGATCGTGAACATCCCGAGGTGGTGCATCGACGCCAACTGCTGTCGCTAACCAAGTCACCGAGCGCCGACCCACCGATCGTCTGGCTGTGCGGCAGCACGCAGGCTCCCGAGGAAGCGCTCTGTCTCCATGCCATGAAGAACCTGCTGCCTCGGTTCCCTCATCTGCGCATGATCCTGGTCCCCAGGCACGCGGAACGATTCGACGAGGTGGCGCGTCTGGTTGAGTCGAGCGGATTGCCTTGGATTCGGCGAAGCCAACTCCATGACGATCCCGCAGGGACCGAATGGCGTATTTTTCTCGCCGATTCGGTCGGCGAGCTTCGCTGGTGGTGGGGGCTGGCCGACATCGGGTTCGTCGGCGGGAGCTTTGGTTCGCGCGGGGGACAAAACATGATCGAGCCGTGCGCCTACGGGGTGGCGACCTCGTTTGGCCCCAACACGCGCAATTTTGCCGACGTCGTTCAGTTGCTTATGGAGTCCCAAGGGGCCGTGCAGTTCCAGGACCCGTCGGAACTCGAACCCTGGGTCGCTGCGATGATCGAAAAATCGGCTGAACGGTGCGAACTGCAAGCGAGAGCCAAGGAATTGGTTCAAAAACAACGCGGAGCCGTCCAGAGGACATGGTCGCGACTCACAACGCTGATCCCCCGCCACCCAGATCGCCCAATTCTGGTAGAATAAGTGGCGCGGCAGCAGAGATTGCACGAGCCTACCGCCAGCCTGGATCCACGAAGTCAACAACGTCTCCTAGAAAGAGCCAGAGCCTATGAGTACGGGCGAAGGGGCCAATACCTCCTTTGAAACCATGCGTGGACGGGATTACCCGACCCTACGCCAGTTCACGCTGTTCCTGGAAAATCGCGTCGGACAACTCCTCGAAGTGGTCCGTCGCTTCGAAGTCGCTGGAATCCGAATCGCCGCGTTTTCCATCAGTGACGCTGCCGAATGCGCCTTCGTCCGATTCATCGTGAGCCATGCCGAACGAGGCCGCGAAATCCTCGAGCGGGCTGGGCTGTCGATCATCGAAAGCGACCTGATCGGCGTCGAACTCCCCGAAGGAGGCCAGCCTATGCAGCAGGTCTGCACCACGCTCCTTCAAGGGGAAATCAATATCGTTCAAGCCTACCCTCTCCTGGTCCATCCGCACGGACAACCGGGGATTGCAATCATGGTCGATAACACCGAAGCCGGCCTCGAACTCCTGGCCCGCAAAGGCTTTCGCTTGATCACCGAAGGAGATTTGCTCGACTAGTCCCCGCGTGACAGAGTCCATCATGGCAAAGCTCTTTCTTCCTCTCTTCTCGGCTTGTTTCCTCGTGCACACATTCCTCGCCATCTCTCTTGTGGCCGAGGATCCCTCCCCAACATCGCAGGTTTGGGTAGGCGAAATACCCTTCGTTATTCCCGCAGGCTGCTCGCTTGAACAAGTCGCTGAACCGAAGTTGTGCACGTGGCCGATCGTAGCGACCTGGGACCCCAGCGGAAATCTCGTCGTCGCCGAGTCGGTATGGAACCGCGAGCCGGTCCAAAAGCAACTTGAAACGCGACCGCACCGCATCGTTCGATTGATCGATTCCGATGGCGACGGCCGATTCGATCGCCGGCAAGTCGTGGCCGAGTCCCTTAGTTTCCCCGAAGGAGTGCTCTGTCTGGGCAACGACATCCTCGTCACCGCACCCCCACAGATCTGGAAGCTGACCGATGCCGACGGAGACGGTGTTTGCGAATCGCGCGAGGTGTGGTTCGATGGCCAGACGCTGACCGGCTGCGCGAACGATCTTCATGGGCCTTGGCTAGGTCCGGACGGTTGGATCTATTGGACGAAGAGCGCCTTTGCGCAGCAGACGCACGAAGTCCTGCACCGCGGGAAATTCACGAGCACCGCGTCGCATCTCTATCGCCGCCACCCGAGCGGCGGCCCGATCGAACCGGTAATGACCGGAGGTATGGACAATCTCGTCGATGTGGCCTGGCATCCGAGCGGCGAACGGTTCTTCTGCGCGACCTTCCTGCACCACCCAGGAAACGGGATCCGCGATGGCATCGGCCATGCGATGTTCGGTTCCGTTTTTGGAAAACCGCACGCCGTTCTCGATGGCCACGCCAAGACGGGACCCCTCATGGAGCCGTTGGTCGAAATGGGACCGGCGGCCCCAGCGGGCTTGCTGTATTTGAACACCATTTCCCAACGCCTTGCTTCTCAGGCGCACCCGCCCGCAAGCAAGGCTGTTTCCGGCTATCTCGCTGCTGCCCAGTTCAATTTGCACAAGGTTTCCGTCCATCCGCTCTCCACCAGTCCGGATTCGGCTGGGTACGATTCCGCATCGATCGACTTGGTCGCCTCGCCGCGCATCGACTTTCATCCCGTGGATGTGCTCCTCGATCGCGATGGGTCGTTGATCATCGTCGATACCGGTGGATGGTACGACCTGTGCTGCCCGAGTTCAGGGACCGATCAACGCGTAGCCCTGGGAGGGATCTATCGCCTGCGCGGCGCGACGATGTCTCAAGCGGAAAGCCACTCGACCGACGCATGGGCTCGGACTTTGATCGCAGACCCCAACCGCGAAGATGTTTGGCAGCAAATTCATGACTCGCTCAAATCCGATTCGGTCGACGTGCGGTTGTCGGCGCTCAACTTGATCTCGCTCTATCGCCATCCAGGCTCGCGCGATGCAGTTCGAGAATGCTTGGATCGCTATGCGTTTGGCCGTGACCGAGACGCTCGCACGGCACGCCTCGCCGCCGAATGCCTTGGGCGAATCGGTCTGCAGGGACCATCTGCCGGGGGTACGGACGATTACCGCGATCTGCTTCGATTGATCGATGCCTACCCTTCGGATCGATCGATTCAACATGCCGTGATTCTGGCGTTGATGGCCGGAGACCAGCTCGACATCGTCCGCGCTGGTCTGGCTCAAGCGTCCATTCCGGTCCGTTCGGCGTGCGGAATCGCTTTGGACCAGCGGCAAGCACTGCGCGAGGAGGATGCGCAAGCGATCTGCCGGTTGGCATCGAGCGGTGATTCACGCACTGCGAATGTGGCGATGGATATCCTCCAGCGTCATCCCCAGTGGGCCGACCGCGCAGCCCCTTGGCTGGAGGACCGATTCCTGCATGGAAGCGATTTCGAAATCGAAACGCTCGCACCGATCCTAGCGCGTTGGAGCGGGCAAACTTCAGTGCAGTTACTTGTTCAGAAATGGCTCGGTCAGGCAACGAGCCTCGGGGCGATCCAGCAGCAGTGCTTGGTGCAGACGCTCGGGAGCTCCACCGATCGACCTTTGCCCGAGTCCTGGGCCGAACCGCTTGCGCGCTGGATCGGCGAGGTGGATAGCGATCATCCGCTGGCCGAAGTCGTGGCCAGGCTACCGTTGGGAGAGTATGGCGCGATGATCGCCGAATCACTCCAGCAGCAGATCGCGAAGAGCGATGCCTCTGTGCCGCGAGGATGGCTGGTTTGGTCGCGCGGCCTGCCAGCCGGCTCCACCCTTCCGGCCGACCGCGAACGAGTCTTGGTCGCGCAATGCCTCGACGGTCCAAGCGAAGTTCGCAAGTTGGCTTTGGGGACACTGCAGCGGATCGAGCTAACCGATCGAAGCGCGGCCAGCGAACTGATCCGCGGGTTGGACCGATTGGGGCCGCTGGAACTGCCGCAGGCGCTCGATGGGCTGCTTCGCGGGAACGACTCGGCAATCGACGCCGAAGTGCTGGAAAAATTGGCGACGACCGACGGAGTCAAATCGCTGAATATCGATCGAACGATCGGCTTGTTGCGTCAACGGGACCCCAAGGTGGTGGAATCGTGGCGGGAAAACCTGATGCGATTGCAGCAACCGCCGGCCGATATCGCGGCTGCGGTGGATCGTTGGGTGACGGAACTCCCTGCCGGTGATCCCAAGCAAGGGTATCACGTGTTCCGATCGGACAAGGCAGCCTGCAGCGCCTGTCATCGCATCGGATATGTAGGAGGGAACACGGGGCCCATCCTGAGCCAAATCGGTCGCACCCGTTCTCGCCGCGATCTGATCGAAGCCATCGCCTTTCCGAGCGCTCGACTGGAGCAAAGCTATCGCAGCACCAAGATCCAGACCTCCGACGGGGAAGTCCTGAACGGCTTGATCGTCGAGGAGAGCGCATCGTCGATCGCATTGCAGGTCGCCGCCGACCGTCGAGTCACTGTGCAACGCAACGACATCGAAGCCATGGAACCGAGTTCCGTCTCGATCATGCCCGCAGGGTTAGAGCAGCAATTGACCCGCCAGGAACTGGCCGACTTGATCGCTTTTTTGGAGAATGCCAAATGACCTCAACCGACGAAATGCCCCTTCGCAAAATCGATCACGTTCGATTTTTTGTCGGAAACGCGCGGCAATCGGCTTACTTCTATCGCAATGCCTATGGGTTTGATGTGGTTGCGTACGCGGGGCTCGAGACCAAGGTCAAGCACGAGGCCGGATACGTGGTTCGCCAAGGCGGCATCACTTTTGTCCTCGTTTCGCCGCTCCGAGCCAATCATCCCGATGCATCGAGGTTGATCCTGCACGGGGATGGTGTGTCGGACATCGCCTTGCAAGTCGACGATGTCCGGCGCGCGTACCATCTCGCGATCGAGCGCGGTGCGGTTGGCGTGATCGGCCCGACCGAGCTGAAAGATGATTTCGGAGTTTATGAGTACGCCACGATCCGCGCGTATGGTGATACGACCCACACGTTCGTCAACCGCGACCGGTATCACGGTGCGTTCGCGCCGGGTTTCGATCCGATCGATCCATCGCGCTACAACCCGGCGACGTACCATCCCACCGGCTTGCTGGCGATCGACCACATCGTCGGCAACGTGGAGTTGGGCAAGATGAACGAGTGGGTCGAGTTCTATCGCCGTGTCCTCGGTTTTGAGCCACTGGTCTCGTTCGACGATCAGGACATCTCCACCGAGTACTCCGCCTTGATGAGCAAGGTGGTCCAAGGGGGACGGGGGCGTATCAAGTTCCCGATCAACGAGCCGGCCCATGGCAAACGCCGCAGTCAGATCGAAGAGTACATCGACTTCTATGGCGGAGCTGGGGTTCAGCACATCGCGATGGCCACCAACGACATCATCAAGACCGTCTCAGCCCTCCGAGCCAACGACGTTTCCTTCCTGCGCGTCCCGCGAACGTATTACGATGACCTGAAGGACCGCGTCGGGAATATCAAGGAGGATATCAACGAACTGGCCGAGCTCGGCATCCTGGTCGATCGAGACGACGAAGGTTACATGCTGCAGATTTTTACCAAGCCGGTTCAAGACCGACCAACCTTGTTCTTTGAAATCATCCAACGCGAGGGAGCCAAGAGCTTCGGGAAAGGGAACTTCAAAGCCTTGTTCGAAGCCATCGAACGCGAGCAGGCCCTGCGAGGAACTCTGTAGGTGAGGCCGTCATGATCGCGATCCGAAGCATCCGAGACTTTTACGCATTCGAGCAGCATGTCGCCACGTGCCGGGCCCAGCGCGGGTTGCCGATGGTCGATGCCTGGTATCAGATCCCGGTTTTTTATTTTTCGAACCCAGCAGCAGTCATCGGCAACGGAGATTCCGTGTGGGCTCCGATCGGCTCGCAGGAACTTGACTTTGAGCTCGAGATCGCCGCGATTATCGGCAAGGAAGCGAGCAACCTGCCCGCCGACGATTCGGCCATGGAGTGCATCGAGGGTTTTACGATCTACAACGATTTCTCAGCCCGCGATCTGCAGCGCAAAGAGATGGCAGTGGGGCTGGGTCCAAGCAAAGGAAAGGATTTTGCCAACGCATTCGGTCCTCGCATCGCGCCATGGGAAGAGCTCAAGGATCGGTACCGCGATGGCAAGCTCGATTTGGAGATGACCGCGAAGATCAACGGCCGCGTGGTATCCTCGGGGAATGCCAACAGCATGTACTGGACCTGGCCGCAGATCCTGGCGCACGCCAGCCGCGATACCAAATTGCTCCCGGGGGATGCGATCGGTTCGGGGACCGTGGGGACCGGTTGCATCCTGGAATTGACACCGGATGTGGTAGGGGGTTGGTTGCAGCCGGGCGATTCGGTGCAACTGATCGTCGAGCGGATCGGCACGCTCGAAAACCCGATCATCGCCAATCCAAACGCGACATAAGAACGATCGATCGATTCTAATCCGGAGCCATTGCGATGCCTCATTACGTGCAACTCGGCAGCTTGCCACCCAAGCGTCACACGCGCCACGAAACCACTCCTGGCTATCGCAACGAAGGAATTTTTTACGAGGAGGTGATCACGACGCAGGGGTTCAGTCGCGCGTACAGCATCGTCTACCACTTGCGTCCTCCGACACGCGTCAAACATATCGAGCCGATCGGTGTGCAGCCGATTCACGCCGCTCCCCAAGAGGTGCTTCGGCACATGCATCTGAAGACGGGCAAGCTCGAGGCCGCGGGAGATCCCATCACGGGACGCATCCCGCTCCTGTTCAACGCCGACGTGACGATGAGTCGCTGCCGACCGGCCAAACCGCAGCAGGAGCTGTATCGCAACGCTCGTTCGGACGAATTGCTGTTCGTGCATGCCGGGCATGGCAAACTGGTCACGCACTTTGGCGAGTTGCCGTTTCGGCCTATGGACTACATCGTGATTCCCAAGTGCACGACTTACCTCATCGAATCGAATCCGGAATCGAATGCCCAATCCGTGCCGCTCGATTTGCTCGTCGTGGAATCGCATGGGGATTTGGGTTTCCCGCCTCGGTACCTCAATCCCGACGGCCAGTTTCGGCTCGGAGCGCCATTTTGCGAGCGGGACTTGCACGGTCCCACTGCGCTGCGCACCATCGACCGAGACAAAGATACCCCGATCGTGATCAAGGATGGCGACCGCTGGATGCGTTATGTCCTCGCGAATCATCCGTTCGATGCGGTGGGATGGGACGGGATGGTGTATCCGTTCACGTTCAATGCCGACGATTTCGAACCGATCACGGGAACGATCCATCAACCGCCACCGATCCATCAGACGTTTCAAGCGTCAGGTTTTGTGGTGTGTACGTTCGCGCCTCGGATGTTGGATACGCACCCGATGGCGATCAAGGTCCCGTACGCGCACAGCAACGTCGAGTCGGACGAAGTCTTGTATTACGTCCGCGGTCAGTTCGGGAGTCGCCGAGGAGTCGAGCTGGGCTCGATCACGCTCCATCCACACGGGATCCCACACGGTCCGCATCCCGGCACGATTCTTGCCAGCATGGCGATGCAGCGCACGGACGAGTTGGCGGTCATGGTCGATACGTTCCGTCCGCTCGAGGTGGCTGCCCCAGCCGTGGCGCTCGACGACCCCAGCTATCCTTTCTCATGGCTTGAGTAGCGCGAAGCGTCGCCACGCTTCGGAGCGCAGGTATCGAAAATCCTCGAAAAACGCGAGGAAATCCCGCTCTGGAGCGAGGGCCACAATCGCTGGTACCTTGGTCGCGCTGCGAGTTGGTGTATATTCCCAAGCATGAACCAACAACGCTCCATCCAATACGACGTCGTCTACGGACGCGATTGTTCCCGCGAACTGGTTAGCGTGGCTACCCATCAGCGCGTGCTGCTGGTGACCGATCCCCAGCTTTGGGACAAGTACGGCCCGAGGTTCGCTTCGTTGCAACCCCAACTGGTCATGACCCGGACCATGGAGTCGAGCATCCTCGAACAGGAACATGCCTCGCTGCAACCCTTTGACTTGGCAATCGGTTTGGGTGGAGGGATGGCGATGGACATCGCCAAGTACCATGCCTGGAAAGCGGGCCAGCCGGTCTATCAGGTTCCCACCGCGATTTCCGTCGATGCCATGTTCTCCTACCCGATCGCGCTGCGCATCGACGGCAAGGTTCAATATGTCGGAGAGATGATTCCCAAGAAGATCTATTGCGACTTCTCAATCCTTCAATCGGCTCCACCGGTCATGAACCGCTCGGGAGTCTGCGATCTGCTCAGTTGCCACACCGCGTTGTTCGACTGGAAGCTGGCCGTGGCGCGCGGCCGGAGCCAAATGGACCAAGCCCTTTACGATCAAACTGCGAATCTCCTGCAGCAGGTCAAGGACCAATTGCAGGAGATCTACGACGTGACCGAAACCGGTCTGCGGATGCTGATGGAGGGATTTCGGTTCGTCGCGGTCGAAAACTACCGCGTCGGCCATTGCCAATACGAAGAAGGCTCCGAACACTTTTTCTACTACTGCCTGGAGGCGCAGACTCGCAAGCATTTCTTGCATGGCAAAGTGATCAATCTCGGTATCCTGCTGATGAGTCTCTTGCAGGATAACGACGTGGCATCCATCCGGTCGATCCTGCATTCTGCGGGTGTTCCGATCCATCCGGATTCGATGGGGATCACCTATGAGGATGTGCGTACCGCACTGCGAAGCTGCAATCAATATGTTCGCGAGAAAGGGTACAGCTACTCGATCTTGAATGAACGCGAAATCACCGAGGATTTTATCGATTACGCGATGGATGTACTTCGCTCTGATTTCGATCCGACCGACCGAGCTTGATTGCGATTCATGCTGCCACTGCCCCAAGTTTTTCTGAGGTTTCGAGCCGCCCACTATCTTTACTGGGCGATGTCGTCGGCGTTTCTCGGTTATTGGGTTGTCTACTTCGAGGGGGAGCGACGGTTCCCCGCATCCGAAATCGGCTGGATGATGTCGATCTACGTCAGCGCAGCCATGGCGGGCCAGTACGCTTTTGGTTTTGCTTCCGACAAACTGCGGAGCATCCGCGCGCCGGTGGTTGGAGCCGCGTTGCTCTTTGCAGCGGTAGCGGCATCGATGCCAATGCAGACCGGGACGATTGGGATTCGCACGACCATGGCGCTGTTGGGTTTCTTGCAACAGCCGATCGGACCGATGCTGGATTCCTGGACGCTCAAGTATCTTCACCATCATGCGCAGCCCAACCGTTTTGGGCAAATACGCAGTTTCGGTTCGCTTGGATGGGCGACCATAGCCCTCCTCACCGCCTATCTCATGCTCTCGGTCTCTTGGAACATGTTGTTCGTCGTGGCGGTCATTGCTGCGCTGTTGCTGAGTATGGTAGCTCTGACGATTCCCGATTTCTTGGAAACCAGTTCTCTGGAGTCATCCGGCAAGACATCGCTGACCATGGGACGTTCGCTCGTGGATCTGTTCGGCAATCCTGCCTACCTCTACATTCTGGCGGTCGTGTTCTTGATGTATCTAGGAGTCCAGACGACCTTTAACTTCCAGGGCTTGCTGATCAAGGGAACCGGAGGTGGATTGGCGGAATTGGGCTGGACGTTCTTTTTCGGCGTGATGAGCGAGATGCCAGCGATGTTCCTGTCGGTGTGGCTGCTGCCTCGCATGTCGGCGCGGAGACTGATGACCATCGCGGGAATGTTGTACATGCTGCGATACGGATTGATCATCTACTTCCAGACGTCATGGATCGTGATGCTGACCGCATGCCTGGAGGGACTGGCCTTCGGCCTGCTCCTCTCCTCGCTTCGCAGCTATGTCTTTTCCGTCGTCGATGAGGAAGTGCAAACACTTGCGATGACGGTGGTCGATGCCACGTTTTTGGGTTTGACCGTGATCGTGGGTGGGGTGGTTGGGGGGTGGTTGATCGAACAATTCTCGGTATTCCACATGGTGGCTGCGTGCGCGATCAGCAGCGGCTTGGCGCTGATATTGCTCCTGGCGGGCGGGCGATGGGAAACCTCGAAACCCAACGTATGAGTTTTGAAGATGCGTTTGTTAGCTCTTAAAGCCTCGAAGTACCACGATTTCCTTGTTCTAGCCATCGCGGAACAGGATCCCCTCGTCCTCGGTGACCGTTTTCGTTATCCTGCCATGGTAATACGCTCGATTGCATTCATTGCCATACTTCTTACGCTCACCGGCTGCGACGGTGGCCGTGGGGTGGCACCTTCGACCCAATCACGACTCGAAACGGCTGTGACATCGGGCGCGGCATCCTTCGATTTCGCAGCGGACACTTCGTTCGCGTGGGACCGAACCTACATCTTCGATTGCTATTCCAGCCGCGCGTCGGTAGAGAATGCGCTGGGCTTTTCGTGGCCTGATTTCAGAAACACCCAAATTGAGTCCTCTGATTCAGTCGTGTTGGTCATCTTCGTTCAGAATGGCAAAGTCGTCGGTTGGTACGAACAGCCGCGAAATATCGAGTTGGGAGGACTCGCGAACGACAAAGGCTACGGACGGTCTGAGGCGGTGTTCAACATTGATCGCAGCACTGGTAGGATTGAATTGAAGGTTCGCACTCCAGCAACCTCCGGCTCGGGATAAATCGGGTAAGGGTGGTCATTTCTGACCACCCTCCCCACACCACCACGGCATGCGGGTCCGCACCGGGCGGTTCCACGAAGATGAGCAAGCTCGGCCCATAAAGTCTTCAGACTCAAAACTCCTTGCTCTGCTAACCAAGCATTCGTCATACCAACGCCACTCGCAATCGTCTTGGCCATGTGCCAAGGACCTTTACGACTCCTACCGTGCCGGATAGCCTGTCTTCGCGGGACGTTCGTTGCCAGCAAGTTCCGGATGCGTGTGCGAACAGTTTCAACTGCGAGGCGATCGCGGCATCGTCCGGTCGGACTGTTGAACCTGTGGTCCTCATGCATCCGGAGTCCGGTAAACTCGGATCTCCTGGCGTGCGGTGGTTCCCTCGCGACAAGCCGCTTGATGGCTCCTCCTTGTTCTTCATGGTTCAGCCCTTCCTGGATTCCATTGGGATTGGAAGTCCAGTACTACGGCCTCTGCTGACTTCTGTGTTGCCCAGTTCCCGCTTTCGCAGGTCTGTTCCTGGCTTTCAGTCTTCGAGATGACTTACTCCCTGGAGCAGCGCAGATCTCCCCGTATAAGAGCATTGATTTCCTCTGCACAAGTTCACCCTTTACCAAATCAGTCGATAGGCGGTGATGTCTTTCTTGGGGCATTCGTGATGTTGGGCTCACTCGCCTGACCGATCCGGCCTTGTAGAATGTTTCTGTTCGTAACCTCGCAGATTTGGTGAGAATGCATTCGAGTAGGGAGTGACGCACTGATGGCAGTCTACAGACTCGACGCTTACCCAACCATTCGCAGGCTTCCTTCCCACGGTCGGTCACCCTTCCGCAGTTGCCCTCACCTCGTGCTTGTTCCCTTGAAGTGGTCATTTGGTATACTGATTTCCTAGAGATACCTATCTCGCACAGGGGACTTAAACCCGACAAACCAATGCCCATGACGGGCGTACCCCAAGTCGATGCACCGAAGGACTCGGTAGGCTCGGTTGCTCGTGGTGACGTTATTCCTCGTCCTCGGTGATCGTTTTCGTTTACACTGGTATCGACACAGCCAACGAAAGTCGATTTTCATTTCCATGAGCCTGAGGCGCTAGCCGATTTTTTGTACGTCGAACGAACTCGGCTAGCCCGCATATTTCATACGCTTGTTGTTGATTGAGTTTTTTGGCGATCGTACGAGTTTGGGACCCGACCTTTGTGATTTTTGCATCATCAGCGCAGAATCCCCCTTACCCCAAGGACTCGAAAGTGTCGCTGAGTGACGTACTCGCGGCGGTAATTGGAATCGCTAGCCGCTC